>JANODE010000086.1:0-60674 GCA_031412525.1 Akkermansiaceae bacterium
TGTTTCCCCGTTCCCGTCCCGCCGGCCCGCCCGTCTATGGCGAAAAACTGCGCGCCAGACAAGTCCACCGTGGCCGTCGTGGAGTTCGCACTGGTGATGAAGAGATTGCTGGCCCCGGCTTGCGGCCGTAGGGTGAGCGTGTTGACCGCGCTGGCACCGTTTAGAGCGGGGATGGTGATCGGAAAGACCTCAACGGTGCTGACGTAGCTGGAATCGAGTTCGAGGATGAGCGCACCGCCGAGCGTCTGCACCTGCACATCCGCGATGGCCGCCGTGATGGAGGCGTAATCACCAGTAGGGCCGATTGTCCTGGTGCCGGAGAGCGGTGCCGCTTGCAGCGGGATGACGAAGAAAAGGACGATGAATGACGCCATACCGCGGCGCAAGTTGCCGCTTGCTGGATGTTGTCCGCTCCGGAGTGAGCAGGTTGAGGAGCAAGGCTTAAGGGTCGTCATGAAAACCAGTGGGTTCAGGAAATGCAATGCTGCGACATAACAGGAATTTCTTCTGTCCGGCCACATTATTCGGGAATGAAGAATTTCAGATTTGGGATTTCAGATTTGAGATTTTCCAGCATCGTCGCGTGGTGGAGTTGATTACGCAGGCAGCGCTGGGAGCGGCGATGGGAGAGTGGATGATGGGCAGGCGCCTTGGAAAACCGGCGCTGGCTTGGGGCGCATTTTTCGGCGTTCTGCCGTGTTTCGATGGAGTGCTCTCGCTGTTTTTCGACACCGCACACCGGCTTGCGTTCCACCATGGGATGAGCCACTCGGTGTGGTTTTTGAGCCTTCTTGCCTATGGGCTGGCGCACTGGCTGGAGAAAGTTTGGAAAAAGGAAATGATCACCAAGGCCCGAGCGGGCGGATTCGTTTTTGCCGTCTTCTGCGGGCACTTGCTGCTGGAATGCCTGTCGGTGGGCGGGGCTTCCGTGCTGTGGCCGTTCTCCCCGGCGAACATCGCGTTTAACTGCGTTTTCCCCGTCGATTTCCTAATCAGCGGACCCCTCGTGGTCGCGGCGGTCTGGCTGGCACTTCTCCCCGCCGACGTGGTAAAAAAATCGCGCTCTAAAAAGCTGCCTCCCCCGTCCAAGCGGTTACGGATCTGCCATTGGGGGATCGGCCTGAGCGCGGGTTACCTGCTGTTGGCCGTGGGCATTAAATTTCTCGCATCTGCGGGTTTCGAAGCGGATCTAAAACGCCGCGGAACCACCTGGCAGCGGCGAATGGAAGCTCCCACGATGACTAACATTTTCCTGTGGCGATCCGTGTTGGATCGCGGTGATGAATTCTGGGTCGGGTATCGCACGGTTTTCGAATCGCACGAAACCCCGGTGCGCTGGACCATCTATCCGCAGGGAAAATCCGCACTAGCCAGCGTGACGGGCACTCGCGAAATCAAAACGCTCGCCCGCATCACCGACGGCTGGTGGCTCGCCCGCCCCAACGCCAAGGGCGGTTGGCTCGGCGATCTCCGTCATGCCGAAGCCCGGAACTGGGGCGATAAAAAAGGCATGGTGGACAGCCGACTTTCGGTTTCGTGGGTCCTGGATCTGGAATCGAAGGGCGACCGGTTGCGGCAGATCAACGAGCAATGGCGCAACACCAGCGATACCCTCAGCCGATTGGCCGCACGAATCATCGGCCGTCGTGAAGAATGGGAAGCTAATCCCCGGCTCGCGGGAGTGCCAGGCAGCTTGCCAGAGTTTCTCGCGGTGGAAGAGTGATCTTCACGATGGAGAGGTGGACTCCGATCCGCCTTTCCTTGATCCTATCGGCGGTTTTCGGGGGCAATTTCCGCAGGGGCAGGAACGGCTTGCTCAGAAAATGGGTTTTCATCCAGTTTCGTGACATTGATCCCAAATAATTCCTCGACGTATTTGGCCTGCTGAGCATTGGAGATCACTGGCTCAAGGCGGTTACCTTGCTGGTCGTAGGAGTAAAAAATTTTCTGCACAGGGACTTCAATTCCGGATTCAGGGCTGATTGTTTTCTCGCGCGAGTCAAACATCTGCACTTCAACAAGTCTTCCACTGTTCTTCTGATAGCCATACCTCACCTTGAACAACTCGTGATCCATCCCGTCAAATATTTTGCCTCCAACAGTTCTTCCTTGTGCATCGATCCCGTAGGTGGCCTTGGTGACCAGAACTCCCGCTTTGGAAAACATGGTTTTGACGAGAGTCTTCGCATCGGAACTGCGGACAAACACCGAACGTGAACCATCCTTGTGATGAAAGGTCCGAACATTCTGGCTATCCACAAATTCAGACTGGCTTGTCTTACCGAGCTTCTTCACCATCTCCACAAACTCCGCGCGATCTTCGCGGGTGTCATCGGCTAGGCTGGCATTCGCGAGCCCTAACACCTTTTCCCATGGCGTGTTTTGCACTTCCTCCATGCCGCGGAGTTTCATGCCGAAGAGGGCGGCGGCGGTGGCGAATTGGAAGTCGGAGTCGGCCTTTTCGATGTCAGGAGCGTCACCCGTTAGCGCAAACTCGATCTTGCTGCTCTCGTCACCTTCCGGGTGCTTGTGGCGAAGCTTCACAGTCAGCCATTCGGCCGAAGCAGCAGGTGTTTCCGTAGTGGATTGATATTTCAAATTATTCCCGGCAGCAGTATCTGGAGGTGTTAGCTCGTAGAATGCAGTGACAGTATGACCCGCGCCGATGTCGCCGGCATCGACTTTGTCATTGTTGAAATCCTCGTTGCGCAGCACACGGTTCGCATAGCCGATGAGCCGATAGCTACCCACCTTTGCCGGATTGAACTCGACCTGGATCTTCACGTCCTTCGCGATGGTGACGAGCGTGCCGGTCAGGTTTTTCATAAACACCTTCCGACCCTCGCGTTCGGAGTCGATGTAGAAATAGTTGCCGTTTCCGTCGCGGGTGATGGCATCCATCATCGCGTCGTTCAAATTGCCCGTGCCGAAACCGGCGACCGTTAGAAACACTCCACCCTTCGCACGATCCTTGACGAGTTCCACGAGCGATTCCTGACCCGTGACGCCCACGTTGAAATCCCCATCCGTCGCGAGGATCACGCGGTTTACGCCGCCTTCGATTTTTTGCTTCATCGCGAGTTCGTAGGCCAGCTTGATGCCGGCGCCGCCATTGGTTGAGCCGCCTGCATCCAGCCGGGAAAGCGCCCTGAGCACAGCGGCGCGTCCTTCCTCATCCAGCCGGGTAGACGGTAGCGCGACGCCTTCTTTCCCTGCATAAACCACGATGGCCACGCGGTCGCGCTCATCGAGCTGCTCGACTAGCAGCTCCATCGATCGCTTCAGCAGCGGCAGTCGATCAGGGCTCTGCATCGAGCCGGAAACATCGACGAGAAAAACCAGGTTGGATGCCGGTCGTTTGTTAGTATCGATTTCCCGCCCTTTGATCGCCACCCTAACAAGCTGATGACCCGGCGCCCATGGACAGGCCGCGATGGTGGCTCCTACCGCAAAGGGCCCCTCTCCTTTCGGCTGCGCATAATCATAACTGAACGCATTGATGAACTCCTCGATGCGCACCGCATCTTTTGGAACCGCGCGGCCTTCCCGAATCATCCGCCGGACGTTGCCGTAGGATGCGGTATCGACATCGATGGAAAACGTGGATAGCGGTTCGCGGTCGGGCGATTTCCAGGGTTGTTCGATGAAACTGCCGTAGCGGTCGCCTGAATTTCCATCGATCGGGTATTGCTGTAATCTCATCGCGGCGTCGCTGACCGTTGGCATACTGTTTCGAGTAGCACCATATCCCGCGCCTTTCCCTCTTCCGGTGCCCAAACCCGCTGCCCTTCCGCCTGTTTCTCCTCCAGCAGAATTCGCTGCAAGTGGAGGAAGAAGAACCTCTCCATCGGGAAACTGAACTTCGCTCGCAGGCATTTCAACGCTACCTTTCATTTGCCGCAGGCGTTGTTCATCGATGGCTAGATCTCTTTTAGCATCGCCGAAGTCCTGGGCATCCAGCCCGGATTTCAAGGCGTCATTTTGATTTCCAGATTCTGCATAGAACGAGTCCTGTCCCTTGTAGATGACACCCTTGGTTCTAACGATGGTCGCCAAGACCTTGCGGCGTTCTTCAACTTTATCTTCCTGATCACGGATCGCCTTGCTGAGTTGCTGCGCTTCCAAAACCGCTCGATCCTTTTGTGCTGCCGCTTCATTTCGAGCAACCACCGCTTTCTCAGCATCCTTGCTTTGCAGATGAAAGAAAAAGGTAATCCCGGCAGCGAGTCCGACGCCGGCCGCCATGGCGAGGCGTCCGTAGCGGCGGCGGGCCGGAAGTTTAACAACAATCGCAGGCGCGGCATCCACCGCATTTTCGATCTGTTGGAGAAATGCTTCGTCGGTGCCGCGAGTCTGCTCGCGGAGCAGTTCATCAAGCAGGCGGTTCTCGGGAGAATCGGGAGATGGAGAGTTCATGATGGAAATTGTTAGGATTTAGACGGTGGTTTCAAGGCACTGCCGCAGCGCGGTGCGCGCGCGTTCGAGTCGTTTCCGGAAAGTGGCGGGCGGAATGCCGAGCGCTTCGGCCGCGCTATCACCGTCGCGGTTTTCATCGTAGTAGGCGTGGACGGCGAGCGAGAGGGTTTCCGGCAGTTTCGACCGGCAGTCAGTTAGGCGGTCCATCAGACCCGCCTCGCCATCGCGGGTGCTCCAGGCGCGGACGGCCTCTTCCAGTCTAACCAATTCGGGATCACCCACCACCACCTCACGTTTGTTTTTCCGGCAATCCTCACGCCACTTGTTCCTCACGATGCCTCGCAGCCACGAGCCGAAATCGCGGGTGATGTCGAAGCGGCCAATCGTCTGCCAGGCGGCCACGAATGCGTCCTGCACCAGCTCGCGAGCCCTTTCCGGATGTCCGGCCAGCACGCGGGCATAGGCGAGCAGTGGCTGGTGGTGGTCACGGATCAGTTCGGAAAATCGGGCACGGTCCATGTCGGGCGAGGGATAGGCGATGGCGAGCGGTTTCATGGTCTTTCACCATCTATTGATCTGAAGGTGGCTGTTTGTGACATCGTGATGAAACTATTTCGCCCAAAGACCCTCGGAAATCCGCGCTTTCGCCAACGCACGAATGAGTTATGATCCGGAACAGTGAAACTGATTCCCGTCCTGCTGGCTACCACCCTGTTCGCGCCCGGCGCTTCAATTGACCCCGGCAAGGAGGCTATTAATTTTCTCGAAAAAGTCCGGCTTGGTAAAATCGACCTCACGCCCGGCGGCGATACCGCACTTTCTCCACAGACGGCGGACGAAAAGAAGCGGGAGATTGCCAAACGTCTCGAACGCATGGCCCGCGATCTGGGCAGCGATCCACTCGAACTCGGCGCGGTTAGAACTGACGAGGATTATGCCGCCGTGCTCGTCCGAAAAGTGGGCGGCTTCGATCCCAGCCGCCTGCAGGTTTTTTCGGTGGCATTGGTCAAACGTGGCACGGAATGGTCCGCAGCTCCCCTTCCAGCATCATTTGAAAATGCCGGCACCGGATACGCCATCACCTTGCGGAAACGCCTCGATGCGCTTGAAAACTGGATGCTCCGCGAGCAGGTCGTGGATCTGGAGAAACTCCGCGAGCAATCGGCTGCCCGCATGCGCCAGAAAATCGAGGGCCGTCTGAGCAACGAGGAACTGCGGGGATTCGACACCAGTGAAGCCGTGCAACGTTTCCTGCAAGCCTGCGCCCAGCAGGACCTGCCGACGGTGCTCGGGATGTTAGGCGGGCTTTCCACGACGCTTCCGGACGATTGGCCTGCCCGTCTCAAGTCGGCCGATGCGGCCATGTCCGCCGGGTTGCAGGTGAAACGTCCCTGGCGCCTGCTGATGTCCCCGGAAGTCCTGCGGGTTCTCGTCCATCAGGAGACCGAGGACGACCACGGGCTTTTTTCCGTCGCCTGTCTGGACCCGGCCAGCGGCGGCACCGGCGCGGCCGCTCCCCGCATCGAGGTGGTCCATTTCGAGATTTCGAAAACCGACGATGATTTCTGGAAGATCGATCCCCCGGACGCCTTTCTTCGCCATGACGAGGAAGAGGTCGCCGAAGAACCCGACCAGGAATCCGACGCCGACCTGTTGGACGCTTTTCCTTTGAAATGGCAGGAATCCCATCCTGCCGCTCCGCAGGCCGAGGCATCACTGCTCTATCAGGCTGCCAGCACCGCCCTTCAGAGTGGCGATCTTCCCTCACTGCTCAGGCTCGCCCGTCTGGACGAAGATCCCGCCGCCGCCCGCAAGGCCTGCACCACGGCGGCGCAAATCTGGTGGACCTTGCATGGTCCCGGCATCGTCCACCATGCGATGCCTCTCGCCTTTCACGAGCAGGAACGCGTGGCGGCGGGACTCTATCAGTTTTTCTCGGCAAGGGAACCGGACAGGACCGAGCTCAAGGCGCTTTATTTTGAAAAATCCGCCAACGGCTGGCTCTGGACTCCCGAACCACCTGCGGAAACCCGCGAGAAACTGGCCACGCAGCTTTCCCCCGCCATCAAACAGTGGACCGGCCACTGGCAGAAAACCCTTCTCGCCGACAGCTACGAACTCATCGAAATCAACGGGTCCAGCGCGCCCACTCAGGAAGAAGCCCGGACCGCCGTGGAATCCTGGATCCAGACGACCCGCGCCGCTGATGTGAAGGCATCGCTCCTCCTGACCGCGAGGCTCGCAGATCCCAAGGGTGGCGCGGCCGTCCTCAGGAATCTCGGTCACGAGATCAGCAGCGCCCGCCGGGCCGGAGTAACTTCCCAAGTGACCGGGATCTATCAGGGAGAAATCTGGACCGGCGTCGGGGTGGAAATCCAGCAAGGCGGAAAAACCACCTACCCGTTCTATCCGGTGATCCGCACGCCGAAGGGTCTGCGAATCCTCATTGAAATCGATCTGTTTGCCTCCCGCGGTCGAGAATTTCTCAACAAGACCGCGCTTGAGCGCCTGCAAAAACTCGGTGGCCCCGCGGCAGCGGATGATCTCCGTCCCTTGTTCGTCGAGTTCCAGAAACAAGTGGGAAGCGGCAAACCCTGACGTTTTCCCAGGAAACTCTTTCCTCGAAAATTTTCATAAGTCGGGCGGAAATCACTGTGTCGAGGGTCTTATGGCCGATTTCGGGATCAAGTTTTTAAAAAATTCGTTGAAAAAATACACTTTTTAGCGTTCTTGATGGTCTAGCAAAGTTGAAGACATGATTTGGATTTCCATCGAGCCCCCGCAGAGTCACGAAATCCGGCGCCGATTGCACGGGCATGCTGAATCCGGCATGACGCTTTTGGAAATGACCGTGGTGATCCTGGTCTTGCTCTCGCTGATCACGGTTCTGTTTTTCGGAGCCCAGGCCTGGAAGCGCGGATCGGACCGCGCCCTCTGTATCATCAATCTCCAGAATGTGCAAAAAGGCGTGCGCAGTTACGCAAACCTTTATGGCTACGCTGAGGGAGCCAACTCTCCGAATCTCCAGACGCAGGTCATCGGGCTCGGACGTTTCATCGAAACCACTCCCACTTGCCCGGGCAATGGGGTTTACAGCTTCGGCACTTCCTACGGCGTCAATACCATCCCTCCGATAGGCGAGCTTTACATGAAGTGCACGCTCTCCGCGAGCAACCTGCACGAGCCGTCGAATCATTCGGACTGGTAATTTCCGTTAGGTTGAATGCCGCGATCACGTGGGTTGTTTATGGCCGGTTTTCGTGCTTTGATCTGTCCATCGCTTTTCCCGCCCCCTTCCGTTGCTCTGAGGCCTCGGACCGTGGGGCTCCCCCCAGCATAGTGTGTGTGGCCACCCCGATCGCCCGGCGATCGGGGTGGCAGTGGGAAGAAACCTTTAGCGCCCTCTATCTCTCCCAGATTCGATGAATCTCGCCCGGCGTCAGCGCACGCCATTCGCCTCGTCCGATGTCGCTGGCGTCGAGCCTTCCGATGGATCGCCGGATCAGCCGCAAGGTTGGAAATCCTACCGCCGCAGTCATCCGCCTCACCTGGCGGTTTTTTCCCTCGGTGAGCTGCATTTCCAGCCACGAGGTCGGGATTGACTGGCGGAACCGCACCGGAGGATCGCGGGGTGCCACGTCCGGCTCCGTATCCAGCAACCGCGCGCGGCATGGCAGCGTGCGGTGGCCTTGGATGGAGAGCCCGCCTTTTGCCAATCGACTAACAGATTCCGGCGTGGGAATGCCTTCCACCTGCACCAGATAGATCCGCGGGTGGGCGGTTTTCGGATCGAGCAGCCGGTTGTTGAAGCCCGCCTCGTCACTGAGCAACAGCAGTCCTTCCGAATCGAGATCAAGCCGCCCAACCGGATAGACGCCGGCGGGGAATGCAAACTCCGCGAGTGTGCGTTGACCCGGCTGGTCCGGCGTGAACTGGCAGAGGACGCCGTATGGCTTGTGGAACGCGATGACCATGACGCCTATTTCCTGAAAATGAAAAACACCGCGCCCGCCAGGCAGACCGCTGCTCCACCATAGTTCCAAGTGAGTTTTTCCTTCATGAAAAACACCGCGAAGGGCACGAAAACGGATAGAGTAATGACCTCCTGGATGATCTTCAGCTGCGGCAGCGTGAAAACCTGCGACCCTATCCGATTGGCCGGCACCTGCAGCATGTATTCGAAAAACGCAATGCCCCACGAGATCATCGCGGCAATCAGCCAGGTCTTGTCCCTGAGATCCCGCAGATGGGCATACCAGGCGAAGGTCATGAACACATTCGAAAGCGTGAGGAGGATGATCGTGGTGAGTCCGGTCATGGCGTCTCGTTAACGCTTGAACCGTGGTCCGGCAAGCTTGGTGTAGCGTCTCGCCACAAAGCGACGTTGGTGCTAGACGCAGCGCCTACGGATCGCTTGCCCATTGACACAAAGAGCGCCGCTCGTTAGGGAACTGGTTCATGAGCACCAGTTTCATGGGTTTCGGCTTCCTTCTCATCTCGCTACCCGTGTTGATTGCTCAGTGGGTCGGCATTCTGGGTTTGGGGAAAAGGGAGCGCAACGGTGCGTGGTGGTGCATGTTTTCCGGAATTTGTTGCACGACCTTTGGCTCGATCGTTTCCACCCTTTTCATCGGACTGATGATGGCGGGAATCTCATCGCACAGTTATGGGCCGGGTGTTTCGATTGCCCTCTCAACCGGCTTGTCGGGGCTTGGAACGCTGCTTTTTGCCGTGGGTTTTGCCATTCATGGCCAGCAGGCGTCAAAAGTGAAACAGCGCATCGCCGACCTCGAAGCCATCGCCGCCGCGCAGGGCGAGGAACTCAACCGCCAGCGGCCGAATTACTGAGCCGTGAGCTGAAATGCCTTTCGCTCCCATTTGCAGCGGAACGGCAAACCGGATTCATTTGGTTTCCAGCCGTTCGCATTTCCGAAATCAATTGCCGCCGTGACCATGTCATAGCTGACAATCCGTGGCAATTCGGCGATCAGGTTCTGCCCGTTTACAGGAGCGCTGGCCTCAATCACCAGCTCATTCACGCCCCGCCGGTTTTGCATGATCCAGCGGTATTGGACGTCGCGGTGATTGATGGTCTTGTAGCCTTTTTGTGGAGGGGGCATTGCGGAAAATTTTGATATGGAACGGGTGGAGCCCCCTTCTGCACGAATCCGCAGCGCACGGGAATGTTTATTCGACATTTTCCCCACCTTGCTGCCACCGCACGAACCTTGCAACCCGGCCCGCCATCTGCTGAACTTCAGCCGATGGGAAAACTCACCACGCACGTCCTCGACACCGCTTCCGGAAATCCGGCCCAAGGCGTCCGCATCCGGCTCTACCACGGCGGTGCATTGATCAAGGAAACCACCACCAATCACGATGGTCGCTGCGATGAGCCGCTGACCGTGAATCCGGAATCCGGCGAGTATGAAATCGTCTTTTCAATGGGTGACTACTTCCTCTCACAAGGGGTCGTGTCTCCATTTCTGAACGAAATTCCCATCCGCTTCTTCATCGAGGACGGGCGGAGTTACCACGTTCCCCTTGCCTGCTCGCCTTATGCTTACTCGACCTATCGTGGCAGCTGAATCCCGCTTGAAAATGCCGTCACCTCTCCAAAAAGCCCTCGCCCGCCTCGACCAACTCGGACTCGTTTCGGACTCCCCGGACCACCTCGTCCGCACCTTTCTATCACCCGCCAACCGCAAGGCCGCGGAGTTGGTGCAGGAGTGGATGAAGGAACTCGGCATGGAAACTTCCCACGCCGCCGACGGCACCGTCCGCGGCATCCTCGCCGGCTCCGATCCAAAGGCGAAGCCACTCTTGTTAGGCTCCCACATCGACACCGTCATCGATGCCGGAAAATACGATGGCCCGCTCGGCATCATCGCCGCGCTTGCCTCGCTTGAAACTCTCTATCAGGAAAATTTCATACTCCCCTTCCCTGTCCATCTGCTCGCGTTCTCCGACGAGGAGGGCACCCGTTTCCAAACCACCTATCTCGGCAGCCGCAGCATCACCGGCCCGCTCGACACCGCCTCACTCGCCACCCGTGATGCCACCGGCGTCACCATCGCCGCCGCGATCGAAGATCATGGCTGGCACGAGGGATCGTCTATCATCCGCTATGCAAAAGGCGAGTGCCGAGGCTACGTCGAACTCCACATCGAACAAGGCCGGGTGCTGGAGGAGGCGAAGGAAGCATGTTGTGTCGTTTCCACCATCGCCGGACAATCCCGGCTCTCCATTAAGCTAACAGGCCGCGCCGATCATGCGGGCACCACGCCCATGCCACTGCGCCGCGATTCCCTAACCGGCGCGGCGGAATGCATCCTCGCCGCCGAGTCACTCGCAAAATCACAACTGCCGCTCGTCATCACGGTCGGAAAAATCCAGATCCACCCCGGAGCATCCAACTCCGTCCCGCAAACCACCACGTTCACGATCGACCTCCGCCATCCCGAGAACGCCGCCCGCCGTCTTGCGCTCGACGAACTTCGTGAAAAATTCGCCAGCATCGCGGAAAAACGTTCGCTCGGCTTCCACTGGCAGCCCGTCCAGGACAACGACGCCACTCCCTGCGATCCGGAACTCACCAATTACCTGCTGGAATCCCTATCAGCCACCACCGGCTCCCGCCGCAGCCTGACAAGCGGTGCCGGACACGACGGTGTGGCAGTTTCGAAGATCTGTCCGATCGCCATGCTCTTCATCCGCTGCCGCGACGGCCTCAGCCACCACCCGGACGAACATACCTCGCCCGAAGACATCGGCACCGGCATCGCGATCCTTACCGAGTTCCTGAAAGCCCTGAAGCCATGAGCGAGCACGATCTCATCGTCCGCAGCAGCCAGGGCGCTTTTTCTATCAGCGACGGAGTCATCACCTCCGCCGGCCAGGTCGTCGCGGGATCCGCCCGTGAGGAAATCGACTTTGGCGATGCGCTGATCCTCCCTGGCTGGATCGACGCCCACGTCCATTTCAACGAGCCGGGCCGCGCCGATTGGGAAGGCATCACCTCCGGTTCACGTGCTCTAGCAGCAGGTGGCGGCACCACGTTTTTCGACATGCCGCTGAACTCCAGCCCGCCCGTCATCACCCGCACCGCCTTCGAGGAAAAGCGCCGCATCGCCGAGGAGAAATCCTGCCTCGATTTCGCTCTGTGGGGCGGCCTGACACCCGATTCGCTCGATCACATGGAAGCCATGGCCGACGCTGGAGCCATCGGTTTCAAAGCGTTCATGTGCCCGTCCGGACTCGATGAATTCCAGGACGCGAATCCCTCCACCCTCCGCAAGGGCATGGAAATCGCTGCCCGCGTCGGTCTTCCGGTCGGCGTCCATGCGGAAGACCCGGAAGTCATCAAAAAGCACCAGCTCGCCCATCCACCCGCCGCCACTGACATGCGGGCGTGGCTCGACTCGCGCCCGATTGAAGCCGAGCTTTCCGCCATCCGCATCGCCATCGATCTAGCGGGTGAAACCGGTTGTGAGCTCCACATTGTCCACGTCACCTGCCCCGAAGGCATCGATCTCGTTACCGCAGCGAAACAATGCGGCGTGCGCGTCACCGTCGAAACCTGCCCGCACTACCTTCTGTTGGATGACGAATCGGCCATCACCATCGGCCCCGCAGCCAAGTGCGCCCCACCCATCCGCTCGCGGCAAACCGTTGAAGCACTCTGGCGGAAACTATTGTCAGGGGAAATCGACACCATCGGCTCCGACCACTCGCCCTCACCACTCGATCTCAAACAAGGTGATGATATCTTCGCCATGTGGGGTGGCATCGCCGGCATCCAGCACGCACTTCCCCTCTTGCTCAGCCGGAATCGCGATTACATTCCACAGCTTTCCTGCAATGTCGCCCGACGTTTCCGGCTTGCTCAAAAAGGCTCACTCGCTCCCGGCCACGACGCGGATTTCATTGTTCTCCGAAACCAACCCTTCACCGCCACCCGCGAGGAACTCCTCACCCGCCACCCCATCTCCCCCTACCTCGGCATGACCTCCGACTACACCCTCGCCACCTACCTCCGCGGCCAAAAAGTCACCCACCAAACCCGCGGCAAGTTTCTCTCACCTGAGAGAAGCTGATAGTTGATGGAAAAAAACCAATCCCCAATTTCTCATCTCAAATCTCATGCCTCTATTCGGCCACACCCGCACCGTCGTTTCCTCGCGCCATGCCTTGATTGCACCCGACGGCCATGTTCCTTCCACCTTTCCCGGTTGGAGAAACGCGACTGCCTTCGTCCTCATCTCCCCCGCAATGGGTGCGGAACTATCACAGATCCGCGTCGTATTCGACGTCGTCGGAGGCAGCGCCGGTTTCCCGGGGGACGAACACGAACACGTTGTGTATGTCGAAGCCGGTGAATGTGAAATCGAACTGGCTGACGAATCCATCTCTCTAACCGACGGCGGTTTCATATTCCTGCCGTGGCACACCACCTTCGCCATCACGGGCAACGATGAGACGAAAGTCACCCTTTTCCGCAAGGTGTTCGAGTTTCAAGCCGGATTCGAGCCCCCGCCGATGGTTTACGGCACGGCGTCCGAAGTTTCAGGCGAGCCGTTTCTGGGCAATCCACGCGCCCTGCTCCAGACGCTGCTGCCTGTCGATCCGCGCTACGACATGGCGGTCAACATCTTCACCTATCAGCCAGGTGCCACGCTGCCGTTTGTTGAGACGCACATCATGGAGCACGGCCTGCTGATGCTTTCCGGCCAGGGCGTCTATCGGCTCGAGGAGTCCTACTATCCGGTCACCGCGGGCGACGTGATCTGGATGGCACCTTATTGTTCGCAATGGTTCGTCGCCATGGGGGACGAACCTGCCAGTTACCTCTACTACAAAGATGTCCATCGCCTTCCCTAACATCATCGTCATCAACGGCACCCCGGTGGACGTCTCGGGAGTGCCGATTCATGAGAACATCCTCGGCTTCCTGCGGGCCACCGGCCGCACGGGATCAAAGGTCGGCTGCAACGAAGGCGATTGCGGGGCGTGCACCCTGCTATTGATGGAAAAGGACCACGCTCCCCGTGCGATCAATGGCTGTCTCGCCCTGGTTGCTTCGCTCGTCGGCAAGGAAATCATCACGGCGGAGGGACTGGAAAAAGACGGCACGCTGCATCCCGTTCAGAAAACGATGGTCGGCTGCAACGGCTCCCAATGCGGCTATTGTACGCCCGGCTTCATCTGCTCGATGGCCGAGGCCTATCATGGTGAAAAAGCGCCCGACCGTGACACCATCGCCGACCAACTCTGCGGAAACCTCTGCCGCTGCACCGGCTACCGGCCGATCCGCGAGGCGATGCTCGAAGCGCTCGATGAACCTTTTGTGGCACCACCCATCGCCTGCATGGTCACCGCGGCGCCCGCCACCACCACTGCAGCCGATTGCACCTGGCACCGTCCCACCACGGTAGACGAAGCCCTTTCTATCAAATCCCAACAGCCGGACGCCGCCTTCATTGCGGGAGCCACCGAGCTCGCGGTGCTGATCAACAAGCGCCACACGCGATATTCCTCGCTGATCTCGCTCGATAGCATCGCCTCGCTTCGCCAAATCTCAAAAACCGATACCCACTGGCAAGTAGGCGCTTCGGCAAACCTCAACGACGTTGAGGAAAAACTTGAAGGGGCCTATCCGGCGCTTGATCAGATGCTGCGTCAATTCGCTTCGCGGCAGATCCGTCACCGCGCCACGCTCGGTGGCAATCTCGTCACCGCCTCGCCGATCGGCGACACTCCGCCGGTGCTGCTTGCGCTGGATGCATCAGTGGTGCTCACCTCGCTAACAGGCGAACGCACGCTACCGCTATCAGAGTTTTTCACCGGCTATCGCAAGACCGTGCTGCGGGATGATGAAATGATGACCTCGATTCTCATCCCGCTGGATCTCCCAGGGCGCTGTGAATTTTTCAAAGTCTCAAAACGCAGGGAGATGGACATTTCCACCGTGTCCGCGGCATTCCGGATCGTCACCGATTCAAAAGGAATCATCACGGATGCCCGCATGGCTTTCGGCGGTGTCGCCGCCACTCCCGCACGCGCGTTCAAGACCGAGGCCGCCCTCGTCGGCAAGCCGCTAGCCGCCACCCACCAGATTCTCGAACTGTTGGATTCCGAATTCAGCCCGCTCACCGACCTCCGCGGCACCGCGGAATACCGCCGCATTTTGATCCGGGATCTGTTTCGCAAATTCGTGACCGGAGAATCGCCCACTGCGATTCCCACCTTCGGCGAATCGCGTTTTCCGAGCCATTCGGAGAAGGACATGGTTCATGAGAGCGCCACCGGACACGTCACCGGCCGGGCGCTCTACGTTCACGACACCGCGCTCCGCCGGGGAACACTCGAAGTCTGGCCGGTTCGCTCCACCCACGCCCGCGCCCGCCTGCTGGGCGTCGATGTTTCCAAAGCCCTCACCGCTTCTGGTGTTAGAACCGTCCTAACGGCGGTCGACATTCCCGGCCTCAACAACACCGGCCCGGTCCGTCACGATGAACCTTTATTCGCGACCGATGAGATACTTTTCCACGGCCAGCTCATCGCCGCCGTCATCGGCGAATCGTTGGAAGCCTGTCGCCTCGCCGCGGAGTTGATAGAGATCGAGTATGCACCGCTCGTCCCCATCCTCGGCATCGAGCAGGCCATCGCGGAAGACTCCTTCCACACCGATCCTCATTTCCTCGTCCGCGGCGATATCGAATCCGGCCTAACACAAAGTCCGCACCTCATCGAAGGAGAGTTCCACATCGGCGGGCAGTACCATTTCTATCTGGAAACCCAGGCCGCCTGGGCTGAGCCCGATGGCGAAGGCGGGGTGCACGTATCCAGTTCCACCCAGCACCCCTCGGAGGTGCAAACCATCGTCGCGGAAATCCTCGGCCTTCACAAACACCACGTCGTCGTCGAGGCCCCGCGCATGGGCGGCGGATTCGGTGGCAAGGAAACGCAAGGCAACGCGTGGGCGGCGATCTGCGCGCTGGCGGCACTGAAAACAGGCACCGCCGTTGGCATGCAGCTTGACCGCGACCTGGACATGGAGTCCACCGGCAAGCGCCATCCGTTTTTCGCGAAATACAAGGTCGGCTATCATCCGGATGGCCGTCTCCATGCAGCGGACATCCAGCTTTTTTCCGATGGCGGTTGGTCGCTCGATCTATCACTTCCTGTCAACGACCGCGGCCTGTTCCACCTCGACAACGCCTATCACATTCCCCACGTCCGATTCCGAGGACAGGTCGCGAAGACCAATGTCACCTCGCACACTGCGTTCCGCGGCTTCGGTGGGCCACAGGGCATGCTGATCATCGAAGAAATCATCGGCCGCATCGCGAACAGCCTCGATCTCCCGCCGGAGGAAGTGCGCCGCCTGAATTTCTATCATGGTAGCGGCGAAACGAACACCACGCACTACGGCGAGGAAATTGAAGGCAACCGCCTCGCCCGGATCTGGACGGAATTGTTGGAGTCATCCGAGTATGTCAACCGCCGCGCCTCGATCCGTTCGTGGAATGAAAGCCACCCGCACCGCAAGCGGGGCATCGCGATCACGCCGGTGAAATTCGGCATCAGTTTTACCTTGAAACACTACAACCAGGCCGGTGCGCTGGTCCTCATCTACGCCGACGGATCGGTGCAGGTGAACCACGGCGGCACTGAAATGGGCCAGGGCCTGCATACGAAGATCCTCGGTGTGGCCATGCGCGAGCTCGGCCTCCCTGCCGCCTGCATCCGGCTGATGCACACCCGCACGGACAAGGTGCCTAACACTTCTGCCACCGCCGCCAGCTCGGGCTCGGACCTGAACGGCATGGCCGTGGCCGACGCATGCCGCCAGCTCCGCGACCGGCTCATCCCTCTCGCCGCCGAGCTGTTGGGGTGCGCTGATGGAGAAGTCCGCTTCGGAGGCGGCGAGGTGCATTCGCTCGCCGGCCAGTCGATCACCTTTCAAAACCTCGCGTCTGTCGCTTACACCCGCCGCATCCAGCTATCAGCCGCCGGGTTTTACGCCACACCAGATCTCGAATGGGATTGGGCGGTCGGCAAGGGCAAGCCATTCCACTACTTTGCGTTCGGCGCGGCAGTTAGCGAGGTGGAGATCGATGGTTTCACCGGCATGAACCACGTGCGGCGCGTGGATATTCTACATGACGTCGGCGATTCTCTGAACCCCGCGATCGACCGCGGCCAGATCGAAGGCGGCTTCGTGCAGGGCATGGGCTGGCTCACGTCCGAGGAGTTGAAATGGAATGCGGATGGAAAACTGCTGACCCACAGCGCGAGCACTTACGCCATCCCCGCCTTCAGCGACGCTCCTCGGGACTTCAGGGTCACCCTTCTCGACGAGGCTAAACAACCGAACACCATTCACGGCAGCAAAGCGGTCGGCGAGCCGCCACTGATGTTGGCGATTTCCGTTCGTGAGGCGATCCGGGATGCGGTTCAGGCGTTTGAAATTAGTGGGGATTTCCTGCTGCCATCGCCTTGCACCGGTGAGGCGGTCAAAGGGGTAATCGGCTGAAAAAAGTGGGATTTTGCTCACACTTGGTCGTAGCAAGAAGCAGAGAATAGACGGGTAATTTTAAAAATACCCATTTCCGCGACACTGTCCGCGCAGGCTTCCAACTCACTGCTTTTGAGGGCCTTCTTGGTCTAATCGTCTAATTTATAGTCAAGATGTCCTAATAGTTGTTGAAAATTAAGCAAACTTTGACACTCTTACGCCGTCGACGTTCAAAAAAACTTTGACAAAAAACAACCGCCTCCCCCGGCAGAACCAATGAGCCACTCCGGCACCGCCGCGCCCCCTCAGCGCGGTGGTGCGGTGATGCTCGCCTCGTCCCTTCGTGAAATCACGCGACCTTTTATCAGGGCTTTGCCTTGCCATCACACTTGTAGCCTGGCCATTTGGCACTCTCCACGCGGCGTCCCGCATCTGGGACGGCGGTGGAACTGACGGCAATTGGGCGACTGCTGCGAATTGGGACGGCAACACGGTGGCGGCAAGCACGGATGACCTCACTTTTGCCACGGCCTTCACCTCAGGAACGACCATCAACCTGAATGGCAACCGCACGGCGAACAGCCTGACGATCGACTCATCCACCAATTTCGCCCTCGCCAGCAGCACTCTCACGCTGACTTCAGGAAGGATCACACGGTCGGCAACGTCCTCCGGCACTCAGCTTGTTTCCAGCGCCGTTACACTCGGCGCCAGCGGGGTTTGGGACATTAACGGCAGTGGGTCCCTCACGGTCAGCGGGGCCATCGACGACGGAGGGGCCACCCAGAGCATCACCAAAACCGGCAGCGGAGCACTCATTCTAACAGGGACCTACGGCTACGACGGCGGCACCATCATCAACGGCGGCTCGCTTACGATCAGCGGCATCTATGACAAATCAAACAGCCTCACGACCCTCAATGCAGGCACGCTCACTCTCGATTACATCGCCAACAACTCCAACAAACTTCAATCCACCCTGAATCTGAGCGGCGGTTCGCTGATCGTAGCCGGAGCGGCGAGCAGTTACGTGGAAACCGTCACGTCCTCGACCATCACTGCCGGAGCCTCTAACATTTCACGCAATGGCGGCACCACAATCCTGCGGCTGAACGGGATCACCCGCAACATCGGCGGCACCCTGAATTTCTCCACGGGCAATATCGCTGATTCCGACTCCCGCGACAGCAATGGCATTCTTGGTGGCTGGGCGACCATCGGCGGAGTTGATTGGGCGGAAAATTCCACCAACGGCACCAACGGAGCGATCGCCGCTTTCACGGCCTACACCAATTCCGTGGCGGCCACCACCACGCCGGGCACCACGGCGAACGTCAATTTCCAAGCCTCTAACACTGCCGCGTGGAACAGCCAGACGATCAACAGCCTGCGATTCAACACACCGTCAGTCTCCACCCTCAGCCTCAATGCCGGCAACACACTCACTCTCGCCACCGGCGGCCTCCTGGTCGGCGCGGCCTCTGGAACCAACAACCAAAGCATCACTGGCGGGACGATCGCAGGTGCCAGCGGCCGGGATCTCATCGTGAATCACTACGGCAGCGGCACTTTCACCATCGGCTCGATCATTGCCAACAACGGCACGGCCACCGCACTCACGAAATCCGGTGGCGGCAAGCTGATTCTCACCGCAGCCAACACCTACACCGGCCAGACCTATCTGAACCAGGGAACACTGAGCATTTCCGCCAACAGCCAGCTGGGAGCGCCCGCCACCGGGGCCACACTCAACCTTGACGGCGGGACACTCGAGGCGACCGCGACGTTCGGTCTTTTCAATGGTTCAGCCGGCACCAACAACCGCGCCGTCACCCTCGCTGAAAACGGCGGCACCATTGCCGTCACCGGATCCAACACATTGAGCGTGACCGGCGTGGTCAGTGGCGCGGGCAGCCTGACAAAAACCGACAGCGGCACCTTCATCCTATCAGGCGCGAATACATTTAGTGGTGGCACCCTCGTCAGGACGGGAAAACTGCTGGTCAACAACACGACCGGCAGCGGAACGGGCACCGGCTCCGTCACCGTCGCATCCGGCGCCACCCTCGGCGGCAACGGCACCATCAGCGGTGCCACCACGATCCATAACGGTGGCGTTCATGCGTCGGGCAATGGTGTTGGCATCCAGACGTTTTCCAATAGTCTCACCTATCAGGACGGATCGATCTTCTCATGGGAAATCGACCGAACCCAGACGCAGACCCGTGGCATTGGCTATGACGCCGCCAACATCGCCAGCACCCTCGGCGGAGCGGGGTCCATTTTCCGCATTGTTATCGGTGACAGCGATTTTTCCAACAGTTTCTGGGACACGAACCGCACGTGGGCCAACATCTTCACTTCTAACGGGACTGCGGTGATCGCGAGTTGGGCTGCGACATTCAGCGGGGGCTTCGAATTCTACAACACCAGCGGAACTGCGCTCGCCACTCCGAGCAGCCAGGGAAACTTCAATCTCAGCGGGAACACGCTCACTTGGTCGGCATTCACCGCCGTTCCCGAGCCCAGCAGCGCGCTGGCTGCTTTCCTTATCGCCGCTGGCATCATGCGCCGCCGCCGGTGCGCTGGAGGGAAATAAAAAAGCGGGCCCGTTAGGCCCGCTTTTTTTCCGTCATGCAGCAGTGTCGCAAAGCAATGAAGCTGCAGAAAGGCAGCCCTTGCGCCGCGTGGCTGTGGCGTCTCGCCGCAGAGCGAATGAAACGTGAAAGGTTAGACTGATTCAAGACGACACGGCAAACCCAGACCTATCTTTCTCACCTCATTCACCCAGCGGCGAGACGCCGCAGCCACTAGCCGCTTGCAGACTGCAAATCCACAAACCAGAATCCCTGTCATTTTTTTGCCGAACGAATCCACTCACCGAATCTCCGCCGCTCGGAGGGCAACAGCGATTTCCATGGGAAATCGGTAATCCGCGGATCATCTTTCGGGATGCGCTTGGCGAGAACCTGGCTTGTTAGGAATGCGGCGCGATAGCCGGGTGCGAGTTTTTCAGGCTCCACCTTGAGGCGATCGAGGGTTTCCACCGCGGCTGCCGGTTGGTCGTCGCTGAGGTAGGCGGTGGCAAGCACACATTGGATCGGCAGCGCGTCG
The DNA here is from genome assembly GCA_031412525.1 of Akkermansiaceae bacterium. Taxonomy (GTDB): domain Bacteria; phylum Verrucomicrobiota; class Verrucomicrobiia; order Verrucomicrobiales; family Akkermansiaceae; genus Luteolibacter. The sequence goes on from JANODE010000086.1 coordinate 20,051, forward strand.
GGAAAAGCATCGGCCATGGGTTTCACGGCCTTGAGAATGGTTTTTGCGTCGGCCAGGCCGTTGAGGCAGGCAAGGTAGGCATACTGGGTGAGCAGGACCGGATTGCCGGGCTCGAAGGGCAGATAAATCGCACAGATTTGCAGCAACTCGTTTTCCCGGCCCTGACCGGCGAGGAGGTTCAGGAGAAATTTGAGATCGGCATAGAGCGGCAAAGGTCCCCTTCCCTGACGGATCGCTTCCAGCATTGCCAGCGCCGCCTGCTCTTCGAGCCCGGCAGACGAGGCGATCTGATAGAGTGTCAGGAAGGCGTCCGGGGTCGTGCCGGTCCGGGCCTCTCCCATCGCTTCATTCCATGCCTGCACCAGTGCCGGCGTGTCGTCGGTCCTGGCGGCCATGACGGCGCGCCGGGCGAGCAGTTCGGTTTTCGGGAGCTTGTCACCATGGGTTTCCAACAGAAGTTTCACCTGATCCCACGCACCGCAATTCTCCATGGACTCCAACAGATAGGGCAGGATCCCCGGATGATCTGAAATCCGCCCGATCGGAAACGATTCCATCAGCAACCGGTGGGTGCCGATGTCGTGCAGGAACTGCGCAAGGGCTTCCGGAGATTCGGCCTTCCAGCGCTCGATCGCCTTTTCCAGCACCGCGGCACGTCCACCAAAATTTGCCGCATAATCGAGCCGGGAAACCGCCAAGGCACTGCGCGCATTGTTCAGCCCGCCCGGCGTTTCGAGTGCCTTGCGCACTGGCTCCAACAGATCCGGTCGCAGACTGGCCACCGGGATTTCCTCGAACACATCGAGCCAGCCGGAAATTCCGCTTTCCCCGGCAGGCCACTTCGCAGCGACCCAGCGTTGTGCTTCGTCGAACCCTTCCTTTTTCCCACTCCCGAGCAGAACCCTGACAAGGTCTTGATTGACCTCAGCGTTACGCACCGCCTCGGGAACCGCCAGCAAGACGGACGCGGCCTCGCCGTAACGATTGCCGGCGATCAGACGAGTGGCAAATACCGTAGCGAACGCCGGATCCTGACGCGACTTTTCGGGCAAACTCGCCCACGCCTGGCCCAGCACTCCAAGCGGCGCGTTGGGAGCCATTCCGCGGAATCCGTTCAGGCGGTCCTCTTCGGACCCCTCCGGATGGCTCATCAGCGCGCGAGCGATGTCGCCATGCATCGGATCACGCAGAGAGGCGGTGGATTTCTCCAGAATGCGGAAAGCCTCGATGCGCGGGTCGCCGGCCCGCAGGACCGTTAGAGAAAGGTCGCGCGCCTCGTCCATGCGCACCTCCTTCACCGCTTTTTCTGCGGCAACGAGGTTCTTTTCCAAGCGCCATCCCTTGAACGCCCGGTAACTGGGTTTTAAAAACAGGAAAGCTCCCAACCCGACCAGCCCGGCGCCGATCAGGAACCTGACAAACGGATGCAGGTTGGCCCATCGGTCCCAGGTGGCATTGATGAAGGTTCGAAGCATTTCGATGAGACGTGAACCTATGCGCCCTTCACGGTCTTTACCAGCTTTCTGCGGGGTGCTTCTGAAAGCCTTCCGGAAATCCAGTAAAAGAGCACCCCGCTCACCAGAAATGCTAACAGCCCAAGCAGGTCGTGGGCGCGGTGAAAGGCCTCCTCGCCCTTGACGAAACGAATGTCAGCAAGGGCGTAAGTCCGCGCGACGTTGATCACAAACGCCACCCCGCAGGCGCAAAACAACAGGACCATCGTCCGCGACGCACGCAGGCGCTGGAGCTCAGCGAAAAACCACGTGGCCATCACAAAGCTCTGGAACGAACGAACACCGCTGCAGCCGTCCGTGACCTCGACGGTTAGAGCATGGAGTCGCAGGCGGTCGCCCAGAACCTCGACGGGCTTGCCGCTGAGCTGGAAAATTTCTGAAACCACTGCCACCACGGCCTGCGTCAGGTGCCGCACGATTCCGGATTCCACGACACTTGGCCACGGGAGCGCTGAAAGCATCAACAGCGTGATCCACAGGAAGTCTGCCGAGCTCCGCCCACCGCGGGCTTTGGCGATCCAAATATGCCCGACCGCGGCCGCCGTCACACCTGATAGTCCCATCGGCAGACGCCATGATGGATCCGCGTATCCGAGAATGCGCAGCGCCGTGAACCAAGGCACTAACAATACGAGCAGCCACCACCATGATGGCGACGGCATGACCACCGTCCCGGGCGTTTCATGCCACCTCCTGACCATCAACCAAACCGCCGCCGGTGGAACAAACCAACCGTAATCATAGTATTCACCATGCCCCCATTCATACGACGCCGCCATCATCGGTGGCACCCAGACTGCCATCACCACCGCCAATGGGAGCCAGCGTGGGGATAAGGTTGAGTTCATGAAGGAAAGGAGCGCGTTCATTCTGAACGCTATTTGCAGCGGATATTCTGTCCGCTGTTCATCGTCATTTCAGCCGACAACATGTCGGCAAGAAACAGTCGATAGAATATCGACGCTCCGCAGCCCACCACTGCAACGTTTTCTGTCTCCAGATCATTAACGGCCATCTGCGTTCATCCGTGGTTCAAACTTCTTGGAAAATCTATTGGTGCGCGCAGCCGATCACACCCTAACAATCTGCTGGAAAATCACGCTTCAGCGAGATCCACATTCCACCGATAGACCTTCAGGTTGTATTGGTCAGACAGCGCTTCGATTTGGGTCAGCATCGCTTCGCTGGGTTTTTTCATCGCGAGCACGATCCCCTTCAGATGCTCCTCCTCCACCAGGCGGGGAATGACGGAAAGCCCTCCCAGAATCCGGAAAGCCCGCAGTTGCCGACCGTGCATCACCCGCGATTCGTCGACAAAACCGAGCACCCGCATTTTCGGATAGAGATCGTGCGAGCTCGCCTTGAGGTGATCGAGGAAAAGCGTTCCCAAATCACCGGCACCGAAGATCACCACCGGTCCATAGTCGCCCTCCGCTAGATTTCCCTGTGGACTCCGATGTCGCGCCTCAAGTGCCAGCTCACGCAGAAGTTCCAGCAGAACACGTGGCAGACATACACCGACACAGGCGAAAACAAAGGCAATCACCGCCAGCCGCAATCCACTCCATTCCAGCTTCGAATACACCAAGCTGAACAAGGTGAACGACGCCAGCGCCGCGACCATCAGCCAGAACTGCAGTGAGAGAATGTCGCGCATCGTCGCGCGCACCCACAGCCGCTGGTGCACGCGCGCCACCAGCAGAACCACGCTGCCCAGCGTCACGAAGATTAGGATGAATTTCGCCAGTTGCGCGGGATCTGCGCCGCGCATCAGCAGGTTGGTTTCCATCATCACCGCGCCCACTCCGGCAAGGCACAGCACCACCAGATCATAGACAAACAGCGCCGCCGCCACCCGCCGCCGGTGACCCGGAAGCTTGATCGCAAGGTGGATCGCATTGCCGGTGTGCTCCATTTCCACCCGCATCAGGTTCCGCATACCCACTAGGGCCACGATCAGGAAACCCACGAGAGACAGGCCTAACAAACGATCCCCCAGAAACATCGGCAAAAATGCGAGCACCGCCAGCACGATCGAAATGACCTGCAGCGTCGCCGCCACCTTGCGTTGGGAGCCGCCCGCACGCAGCAGCCGGTGGTGAAGGTGGTCGCTGTCGGCGGAAAAAATTCCGCCATCCACTTTTTCTCCCCTCAGTTTTGCAACCATTCGCCGCGCGCCCCTCCGCCAGATCGCGAGCAGCACATCTAACAATGGAACACCCGCCACGGCGATGGGCAGCAGGATCACCCCTACGACTGCCTTTCTCCCCACGGCATCGGTCGCGGCCGTCGCAAGGAAAAATCCAATCACCATGGAACCCACATCACCAAGGAAGATTCGTGCGGGATTGAAATTGTATTTCAGGAAACCAAGGATCGCCCCGCCCATCACAAATAACAGAACTGCGGAATCATAGCGCTGGTTCACCAGACATAACAGTCCCAGCGCGCCCGTGGCCAACGCCGCCAGCCCGCCGCAAAGCCCATCGAGTCCATCGATTAGATTGAACGCATTGATCAACACCACCGACCAGGTCACGAAGAGCGCGAGGTCGAAAACAAAGGGCCAGTCTGCCGGGAAAAACCCGCTGCTCATCGGCCTGATCCAAAAGAACAACACCGGGGCCAACACATGTGCACCCAGTTTCATTAGCGGCGGAAGGCCTTTCCTGTCATCGACGATGCCAGCCACCACCAGCACCAGCGAACCCGCCATAAAAGCCCCGAGCCAATGCCAGGACAGGTTGCCCCCATCGGCCATCAGCGGCGTCGCCATTCCGATGGTCATGACCACCATGAACGTGAGCCAGATCGCCAATCCGCCCGCCCGCGGGATTGCCGTCGAGTGGATGCGCCGCTCCCCCGGTTGATCCATCAGTCCCAGCCGCGGGGCCACCGCAAGCATCACCCGGGTCAGCACCAGAGAAAGAGCGAGCGCCAGCAGGAAGCTTGTCAGGATTTCAACGTACATGGGGGGAATGGAGACGGTTCGACACCTGCTAGGATTTGATAGAGGAGATGCCCCACTGAGACAAGGAACTTTTACCGATCACGTGACAACGTGGTTGCGGCGTCTCGCCGCAGCGATTTTCAGTTCCCTACAAACTACTCATTCGTTGCAGCGAGACGCAACAACCACACGCCCTACCGGGTAAACATTTCCGCCACCCGGGCGGCGTTCGTCTGCCTGTCGAAATGCAGCTTCGCGAACTCTCCGGCAGCGTTTCCTTTGCTCGCCCGCACAGCCGGATCACGCGCCTCCTCCAATGCGGCTAACAAACCATTCACATCCTCCGGCTCCACCACCCAACCGCCTCCGCTTTCCAATACCCATCGCCCAATGCTGGACTCCCCCGATCCCACAAAAATCACCGGTCTGCCCACCGCGAAGATCCCCTGCAGTTTGCTGGGCACCATGGTCCCGGTCCATGCCGCATCGAGCGACACTAGATGGACATCGGCTGATAGAAGGTGCGCCTCTAATTCCTCCGCCGGGGCATAGTCATGTAATTCCACCGCCGCGCCGGAGTGTTCGCGCACAAAAGCTTCGATCTCCCGCCGCCGCTTGCCCGCGCCGTAGAAAACGAAGCGGAAGCTGGGAGAAGGATGATTTTGAATTTTGGATTCTGGATTTTGGATGAGGTTTGTTTCGATCTCTGAAGCGCTGCTACAAGCTTCTTCACTTCTACGTTCGATGTTGGATGTTCGATGTTCGATGTTCAACCGCCTCGCCGCTTCCAAAATCTCACCGAAACGATGACCCAGCCCCATGTTTCCCGAATACATCACGATCAGTTCATCGTTCCGCCAGCCGCGTTTGACGCGAAGCGTCGATTTTGAATTTTGAATTTTGGATTCTGGATTCTGAATGGGGACGCTAGGCGTATCACCGTTCACCAACCGCCCTCCGCCAACTGCCCACCGAACCTCGTCTCCTTCACTACCCACGCCGTTGGCGACAACAGGGCCGGCCCGGCGGTCCACCCCTACCTTGGCACTGCCCTCCACCCACCGCCCTCCGCCAACTGCCCTCCGACCCTCACTTCCCCACAACGGCACCCATTGGATGGGAGATTGATGATTTTTGATTTTGGATTCGGGAGGGACCAGCAGCGACGGTCGCCGACGCGCCGCCACATTCCTCTTCACTTCGACGTTCGATGTTCGATGTTCGACGTCCGATGTTCGAAACCCTCTCCGCCATGTCCGGACCTAACGTTACAATGGCGGCACATCGACTACCACCCAATCCCCACCGCGCCATCCCTGTCAGCAACCGGTGTTTCCAACCGCCCTCCGCCAGCATCCCGTGGGCGAGCATCACATCCGGATAGAGATCCATCACCCAGTGCGCGTGATCCCCGCCGCGGAGCTTTGAAATCAATCGCGCGAGCACTGATAGATAGGGCGGCGTAGTCAGCGCGATGATCCGGTCAGGCCGGGGATGCAGCACCAGGAGTTTCCATGCCACTCCAAAGTAATAGGAAGCATAGTCCGCGAGTTTCCCAACAAAGGTCCCGCGTCCGAAACGCGACGCGCAAAGACGAAGGACGGTTGGCTGTTGGCGGTTGGCGGTTGGCGGTCGGGCTTTCGCGCTTTCCACTGGCTGGTCCATCGGCCCACCGGCGTTCGCAGTCGCACCGCGACTAAATTTTTCACTTCGATGTTCAATGTTCGATGTTCGATGTTCGATGTTCCTTGCGGCTCCCGCGTACCCTCCTTCGGCACAAATCACAGTCACCACATGGCCTTGCTCCACCAACTGTTCCACCACCGCCTCCAGCATCACTCCCGTCGGAGCCACGTCCGGCGGATAGTATTGGTTGAGGAAAACGAGATGCACGTGGCGGTGGGCGGTGGTTGTGATTATGGAGCTGCGGCTTGCAGCCGCAGTGTGAATGAGACGCGAAAGGTGAGACTGATTTCAGACGAAACGGCATCCTCAGACACCGCGTTTCCCTCCCCATTCACCCAGCGGCGAGACGCCGCAGCCACCTATCAAGCCGGATCGTGCCCTATCTGTTTTCGAGGATTTTCAGACGGATCTCGTCGAAATATCTCCTCTTCAAACGATTGAACGTCCAGCCCGCGCGACCATCAAGAAAGCCCTTCTTCAGTCCATAAGCCACGGCCCAATATAGCCAACCGAGCCACCACTTGTCGAGATGCTGATACTTGAACCTCTGCCGGCGGTTCAACTTCGCCCACTCCTCGGGCCCCGCTGATTTCAACCAGAGAAAACGATTGGCTTCCCACGTCGAATACTCGTTGTGCTTGGCGATATAGTGCTTCAGTCCCCGGAAGTCATGGTGCTCCAATCTGGCGTGAATCTCACCGATACTTCCCTCCAACACCGGATGCTCGTGCACCTCCATGTCCAGATGACTCCAACTGTCTTCCGGAAAACACTCATACTCACCCGCTCCGACACGGAACATTGCCAGCTTGTGAAACACGTCGCCATGATGCAGGGGCGTCCCCATAAACCAGTTGGTTAACGAGATCCAAAACCCCACATGCGGCGTGTCAGCTAACGTATCGCGCAGCTCGTTCACAAACTCCGGAGTCACCCGCTCGTCCGCATCCAGGAACAACACCCATGGCGTTGTGAATTCATGCTTTCTCAGCGCCCAGTTCCGCTTCTTCGGAAATTTTCCATCCCATACGAAGTCCAGTACCAGTGCTCCCGCCTCCGCCGCAATGGCCTTCGTGCGGTCGGTGCTGCCGGAATCCACCACGACGATCTCCCCAAAATCGTTCCCTAACGCATGAAGACATCCGGGTAGGTTCTGCTCCTCGTTGCGAACTGGAATGCATACGGTGATGGGGAGCATTTGATGATTAGTCGAAAATCGGTTATGTCCACTTGATCACTCGCCTGCTTTTGCGCGGACATCAGCCAAAGTCCTGGCCGAAACATAGAGTCCAGCATTCACGATTGCCTCTAGCGACGTTCCAACCTCTGGAATCAGGCCCCGCTTTTTTGCCAGGAGAATCAATCCCAGCGTCCCTGTCATAGGAATGCCATGCGCCTGAGCGCAGCGACGTGCAGCCAGATCATCAAGCACCGCCACCGCGCCGGGTCGCTCCGTCACCGTGGAAATCACCGCGCTTTCCCCCGATCCAAGATCCCAGCCTGCAAGAAAGGGCGACATCGGGACGGACGGAACCACCTCCATCATTGAATTTGAATCTGCAAACCACAATCGCGCGGGATCCATTGGGTCCGCCGCCCTGAGAATCTCCTCCATCACCACTTGGGGAACGATTGACGGTTCCCCGAGCCTGACGAACTTTTCAAGAAGGCCCGCCTTGGCGAGAACGATTACAGGAGACGCGTTGAAAACCAGTATCACGGGCAGCAATCCACGAACGCAAAATCATCAACCAACCCTTGAAACGGGCTGACCTGCAAACGGGAGAGGCTGACTAGGAAATCCTGCCTCGACTGTCCGGCTAATTCCGCAGCCCTTTCCTGGCTCAGATCGCCCACCTCATACAACTTCGCCGCTGCCATCAGGCGCAGACACGCGGAAAACTCTTTGGGGGCTTGGCGCAATGCGGACAAGGCCGATTCCGGAACCTCGATTTCCAATTTCATGCAAACAGCTTACTGTCTCCCGTCTCATCCAGCAAGCCAGTAGTCATCCGACAGCCACAAGCAGGTTTCCCCTCGAATGCGTCACCTCTTCCCTATCACCTTTGCGGGGTTCCCTCCCACAACACTCGCCGCTTCCACATCCTTCACCACCACCGCTCCTGCCGCGATCACCGCGCCCGGGCCGACATTCACTCCGGGCCCAACAAATACATCCGCACAAATCCATGCCCCGTCGCCGACGGTAACCGGAAGCTTGAGCAGGGTCATCGCGGGGTCACGGAAATCATGACTGCCGCCGCAGAGGTGGGCTCGTTGGGAAATGGTGACTTTCTCGCCGATCTCCAAGGGACCGAGATTGTAGAGCAGCGCGTCGAAACCGACCGACGACCAATCGCCGATGCTTAGATTCCAAGGTATGAAAATCCGGGCCGACGGATGAATGTGCACTTCGCGGCCCACCATTGCTCCGAACGACCGCAACATCCAACGCCGCCAGCCCCAAAACACGCGGGGACTGAAGCGGAAAAGTGGGCCGCAGGTCGCCCAGAGAAGACGGCCCACCAATTCTTTGCGGGACCATTTGCGATCCGCTCGGTTTCGCTCGATATCCATGAGAAATTTCTGAAGAGAGAAATGAAGTCAGCGCGTCGGGAGGCTTTCATACGCGTCTGCCATTCGCTTGGAAATGCCGGCCCATGCGAATTCGCTCTTCACCCATTCGAATCCACGATCGCCCATTGCCTCCAGCTCCACCGGCTCTGTCGAGGTCGCCTTGGCGAGTGCAACCGCGATCGTACTGGCCTGCGGCTCCACCCACCAACCGCATTGTTGGTCTACCAGTCCCTGCCAAGGCGCCCCTGTGGTCGTGATGACAGGGATCCGGTAGGAAAGCGCCTCCGCCACGGCGATTCCGAAATTTTCACTGTAGGTGGGAAGGATAAACAGAGCTGCCTGCTGATAGATCCGATGTTTTTCTCCTCCTTCGAGCGGGCCGGTAAACTCCCAAGAAGCGGATAAACCCGCTTCTGCAACCATTGTTTCTATTTCCCTTCGGTGCCCGTCTTCATCCGGTCCGGCCACCACCATCCGCCAGCCGGCAGGCCTCACCTTTGCCCACGCATCGACCAGCAACGGCAGCCCCTTCTTGGCGTGGATGCGGCTGAGGAATAAGGCGGTCCGCGGTCCGGCATGCGGTTGGCGGTGGGCGGTTGGCGTTGGCAAGTCCACTCCATTAGGAATGACGATCACCGGATTTGTTAGTCCCAGCCGTTGAAACTGCCGGGCTTCACTATCGGCGGTGGCATGGAGCATGCAGGCGTCCTGCAGATCCCTTCGTTGATAGAGCCACCAGGCGGCGCGCTTCTTCCACTTTTTGTGATCCAATGCCCATGGTTCGAGCATGCCCCGCGGGCTGATGAGGCGTTTGATGCTGCGCTGTTGGGCCACCCGCGCGACCCGGTGGTTTACTGGAAGCCACAGCCCGTGATCATGGATCAGGTCCGGATTTGCCATCTCATCCAAGGCATCTTCCAGTGTTCCTCGGTGAAGATGGAATCCAGCCATATCCAGATAACCGGCGGGTATTTCCGGTGACCAAACGTGAATCTCAAGCCCTTGTTCGCCTGATGCTTTTGCCAAACCCGGCACCGAGCGCGCGGGGCCACCTGTTTCTGGGCGCAGACTGGCCACGGTGTGGAGGATTCGCATCACGAGTTGGGTAGGGGCGGACGGCCTCGGCCGACCCACTTCATCCCGCCTTGGCGGGTCCGGCTGATAGGACGGATCAAATCAAAGAGATAGCCTCCGGCTTCGCTCTTCTATTCCGGGACGAGTCCGGCGGAAGATTGGAGTGTCGGCGCGCCCGGCGGATCACGCCCTACCTTTTGTTAACCGGCTTTGCCTTTGATCGCCCGGACGGCCGCGGCCACTGCCCAAGTGCGATACCAAGCCTTGAGCGGCACCGGGGACTCGCGATTGGCTTCATCCAAAATGTCGCTGAAGCCGCTTTCCATCCAGGACTGGAACGGGAAACGGAATCCCCGCTTCGGCTGATTTCTGACCCACTCCGGAATCTCAGGAACAGCTTCCACTAGAAGCTGCTTGCCCTGCCGCAATCGAACGGCGGCGGGAATTCCCAGGATCGACTCGACCAACCGCACATCGACAAACGGCACGCGCAGTTCCAATCCATGCGCCATCGAATACACGTCGCTGTCGCGCAGAAGCTGATGCCGCATGTAACGGGTGAGTTCCAGCACGCCCACCACATCCCGTGGATCCTCCGGCAGATCCGGAATTCCCCAGTCCGCCTCCGTAGGCGCGGTTGCCAGATGTCGTGCGATCTCTCCGGCTTCCTGAAGGGTGAAAATCCCGCGCTGGACATGATAGGCCTCCAGCCATCCCCCCTCCCCACGCAAATAGGCACCGAGTCGCCTGAAGGGCGATGCCACCGGCTTCGACTCCAACATTCCCGCGACAACCGGGCGCAAGGCTCCAAGTCTTTTATGCCAACGGTGGTATTGCGGCACCCTTTCGAATGTTCCATAGCCGGCGAACAACTCGTCACCGCCAAGCCCCGATAGCACCACCTTCATTCCCTCGCGCCGCGCCAGCTTGCTGACGCACCACGTGTTGAAACCATCAATGCCCGGTTGGTCCATCGCTTCCAGGAACAGCGGAATTTCCGCCGCTCCTTCTTCGGTGGTCATCTTCCATTCCGTGTGAAGGGCACCAAAGTGTTCGGCGGTCCGGCGGGCGATGCCGGATTCATCAAACTCCGGATCATCGAAGCCGATCGAAAAGGTCCGGATGTCAGCCGTCGGTCCGAGCGCCTGGCGCGCCAAGGCCAGCAACACCGTTGAATCAATTCCTCCGCTGAGGAAGATGCCCACCGGTACGTCACTCACCAGGTGTCGCTGCATGCTCTCTTCCAAGGCCACCCGGGTGATGACCGCCGGAGCCGACAGATCCTGCCAAAGTACCCGGAAACTGGAGGTATCAATGCCGCCTTCGGTCCGATGCGCTTGATGCCAGCGTTCGATTGATACCGCACCGTCCTTCCAACGCAGGATGTGACCCGCGGGCAATTGCCGGACCAGCACCTGCAGCGTCTGCGGATCCGGCACACTGCCCCAAAGGCAATAATCCCTCAATGCCGTGGAATCGATCGCATCGCCTTCAAAGCGCAGCACCCGGACCTCGGAGGCGAAGGCAAGTGATCCTCCCTCATTCCGATAGTAAAGTGGTTTGATCCCTAACGGATCACGGGCGAGCAGCGCCTCGCCTGTGGATTGATTCCAGAAGGCAAAAGCAAACATGCCCGCCAGCCTGGGCAGGCAGGCAGCGCCCTCCCGGACTAACAAGCGCAGCAGTACTTCGGTGTCACCGTCACTGGCAAAAACCTCTCCATCGGTCTCAAGCTCCCGGCGCAGTTCCCGGTAGTTGTAGATCTCACCGTTGAAGACGAGGACCGAGGAAGATGATTTTGGATTTTGAATTTTGGATGCTGGATGAGAAGAGTCCTCCACCTGTTCGCTGTTTTCAAACTCCATCGGCTGGTGACCTGCTTCGCTCAGATCGAGGATCGCCAGGCGGGTGTGGACCAAGCCGACACTTCCATCGGTATTCGTCCAACTGCCGCTGCCGTCCGGGCCGCGGGAAGCCAGACAGCGCAACGCGGATTCCATGAAATACGCGGACGGGGGTCCGCCGAAAAAACCGGCAATGCCACACATAGGGGAGATAGTTAGGGGAGAAAGCGCCCTAAGCTCAGAATGGAAAAGTGGCTGTCGCGTCTCGCGGCAGGCCGTTGCGGAGGCGTCTCTCCTCACTCAAGTCACTGGTCCAGGCGAGACGTCCGGACAACGGACTGTCGCGGGACGCGACAGCCACTCGCCTGGACCACGGACTGGCGCGGGACGCGCCCGCCAAGCCGTCGGTGGACACCATTCGCTATCGACGCCAACATCAGGCAGTGGGCGCCAGCGCCGACTCTATCAGAGCGACCATTTCACCGAGGGATTGGCGCAAAGCAGAATAGTCCTGTCCGACTTCATCGAGATCGCCACCCGGATAGTGCTGTTCCCAGAACTGTTCGGTCAGAATCCGTGAGGTTTCGGCGAAGATGGCGAATTGAGGATCGAACTTGCACGCTTGGGCGATCAGCAGGCTGAGGTCATGGGTTTTCACCAATTGCCAGCCGTGGTGGACCAAATACCCTTTCAAATAGCGTTCGGCGGCCTCTTGCAGCAATTCCACGCCGGACCAGGAGTTGCCAAACCGGGAAAACAACGCGTCGGTTTTTTCCAAGCCGGTCCCGGGCAAGGAGCAACCAATGCGAGGAGTTGTTGGGATCGGTGATCATACCACTCGCAGCCCTTTGCGGACAATCTCCGCATGGTAACCCGGTGCCTGCGGGCGGATCGCGGCGAACTCCGGGGGTGTCACCAGCAGGAGGTCAAACGACAAGGGGAATCTACCAACGAGCAACGGCCACCAGGCCCGTCGGATCGCCACCTTATCCTTCACCCGGCCTTCCTGGATCGACTTGACGATCAGCAAATCAACATCGCTGTCGGCTGTAGGCTCTCCGTATGCATAGGAACCAAACAGGATGATTTGATCCGGATGAAACTGTTCGACGAGAACCTGGAGGTAGGGACGCAGTTGATCGGCGATGGTATGGACGGGATAACGGCGGTCACGCAGCACCTCCTCACGAATTTGCGAGCAATGGGACAGGGAGAATTTCATGCCATGAAGCTAGCGTGTATAGACCCGATGTCGAGCGTGCCTGCGGTGGAAGTAAAAATCGGAAGTTAGAGATAGAAGGACAGGTGGCTGACGCGTCTCGCAGCAGGCCGTTGCGGAGGCATCTCGCCTCGCGCATGCCACTGCATCGGAAGTGAGGCCTGATCATATCAGATCTATTTCAAAGAGTCGTAAGAATCAAAAATGTAACGATCCAGGAAGATGCGGGATGATTTTCTGAAGGGGAGCACACGCGCCCCGCGTGTCATCTTTGGCGCCCACGCCGAAGATAGGCGTTGAAGGACCATCAGCGCTGTTTCCGGCGAGGGCGCCGAAAACCACCTGCGAGGGCGCAGATGCTCCCCGAAGAATTCGAATCCACTCCTGAAGAGTTACTAAAAAATTCGTAAGATTTGCTTGATTGGCGGGGCCAAAATCTTCGCATTCCCCGGCATGATCGATTCTCAGCAGGCGGACCAAAGACCGGCGCTCCCATATCAAGACAGTCTCTACCTCCGATCGTTCAATAACTGCGAGTACACTGCCTCATAACGCCGGGCCACGGCTTCCGGCCGGAAGCGGGCGACATTTTCGAATCCATCTCGGATTAGACCCTCACGCAGACTGCAGTCATCAATGATGTTTTTCACTGCACGATGAATCGCTTGCGGGTCGGCGGGATCCACCAGCAGCGCTCCTTTTCCCGCCGCTTCCGGCATCGAGCTGAGATTGCTGGTCACCACCGGACGGCCGATCGCCTGCGCCTCCAGAATCGGCAGGCCGAAGCCCTCGTAATGCGAGGCGAACACCACCAGGTCGCAACGCCGGTAAGCTTCCAGCAATTCCTCATCGGAAATCCTGCCGAGCTCGTGGTAATCGAGATGGCTCGCCTGCAGCGCTGCGTGCTGGAAATCATCGAGCTGACCGACGATCTCCAACCGGCACGGAATCCCTAACAAACCACGAGCCACACTAACCAGATTCTTGTTCCATCCGGTGCCGACCTGCAGCACCACCGGATACCCCTCATCGAAACATTTTGCAAACGGCTGGAATTCCGATCGCACGCAATTTGGAATTACGATCACCTTCTCCGCCAGCTTGCCCACCCAACGCTTCAGTTCCTCTTTGGTCGTTTCGGAAATCGTCGTCACCACCGCCGCACGGCGCATCGGTTGCACAAACCATAACTGCCTGAGCAACTCACGTCGCCAGCCCTTGAGTCGTTCCAAAGCGGCACAGTCGTGGATCGTCAGAACCAGACGCTCTCCCGGTAGGTTGAGTGCCAGGTAATGCACGTCGCCCACGATGTGATGCACAGCGGCCTCCAACGCTCCAGCCGCTTTCAGATTTTGCAACCGTGGCAGAAGGCCTTGGCTAGAGAACGGGCTAACGCTCGGCCTCACTTGCCATTCATCGCCGAACTCATGGCGTATCCCATCGAACAGGCGCTCGATGCTGACGTGCCCGTGATCGGGAAGCCGCTGGTGGTGGATGACGGAGGGCAATGTTGGGGGGAGTGATTTTGGATGTTGGATTGTGGATTTTGGATTGGAGGAGGCAACAGTAGGTGCGGACCTTGACTCTCCCGTCTTAGTGGAGCCGCTCGATAGAGCAGAGCCATAAAATCGAATAAGTTTTGAACAGGAGATAACGGAGGAAGACAATTGGAGGGCTTTTCAAGCCGATCATTGGCCTGCCTTTACCATAGCAGAATTCTAATTGCCCGTTGAATGAGTGGCGCAAAGCTCCTCAGTTGTCTCTGTTTCCTCCTGTAATAACTCTTCATTTCAAGCCAGATAAAAGGCAGCAAATGAAGTCGGTCAATTGAAGGCTTTTTAAGCTGCCCATTGACCAACCTTGCAGCCTTCCATTTCTTCCTTTTTTCTTTGGTTTTATTGTGCCACTCGGCGGGTGAATGGGTCGGCGGTGGGCCCGGCGGTCACGCCCTACCGAGTTTCGTGCAGTACTTTCAGCAGCGCATCTGTTGCTCGCTCATAAGAATAGTTGGCGATGTGATCCCGTGCCCGCAGGCCCATGGATTTCAGTCGCTCCGGGTCCGACAATGCCTCAATCAAAACTTTCTCCAACTCCTCCAAATCGCCGGCCTCGAAAATCCAACCTGTCTCACTCTGGGGGGCATTGGCAACTTCATGTCCTTCCTCCCGACATTCTTTTTCGACCTCGGAATCTTCCACTCGACCCAAGGCCTCGTGGAGCAACCGGAGACTGCACCAAGTAGCGCATTGCCGCTCCCCCAACTATCAGCACAATCAACATCTGGAACGTAGAAGTCAGGAATACCGAAGCCACCATTTCAAACGAGATCAGGATCTGGAGAAGAAGTCCGACGATCACGAGTCCTTCAATCGAGAAAAGACGCTTTCTTGCAGACCAGCTTTCCAACATGCCAAGTAACAAACCAAGAACCGGCCCCAAAAAAATAGCACCACCAAGCGGCCCGAAGTTCCCCACCGCCTCCGGGAGAAATCCCCAGGCTATGTAAGTTTTTTCCGTATCTTCAACCGAACCCTGACGTCCGAAATGCAAATTGAGCATGATCTGACCCTCGTGCGTTCTAGGCTTGTCCGCCCACAAGAACCGCGGTACAAAGAGCGGCGGAATCAAAGTATACGTCTTTCCCCACAGCGGATTGACGTGCAGCACCTGTTGGGCATTCACCACGAAGGCCATGTTCTGTAGGTTGTTCATCCGCTCTAGCAGCGATTGACCCTTGATCTCGACCGAGTCAGCGGAACTCCGCCCCAATTCGCTCCGGTTCATCAACTTGTCGAAACTGAGCATAGCCCATTCGGCATAAAGCGATGGCGTGTGCGCCAAACTCGTATTGATGCCGCCCTCGTCCCAATACTTCGCCCGCATGTCGAACTTGCCGATGTTGAGAAAGGCAAGGATGGCGCTCACCCCAATGAGGAACCGCCATGGCACGCGCGCGCCTCCCAGTCCCAAGCCCATGCCTGCGGCAACTACCATCAGCGTCACTCCTGATAGAAGCAATCCCGAGGCAGTGAAAAAAAACAATAGATAGAACGCCACCCAGTAGTACGTTTTGCCACCGGCCTCGCGGCGACCGGCAATCACGAAGCCGCCGAGAAATGCCCCAAAGGCAGCCAACGCTCCCAGAATGGCCCTGACCACCGGCATCAACCCCAGTGGAATCCACCCCGTTAGCCCCAACTTGGAAAAAACTTCAAAGGCAATACTTACCCCCAGAAAGATCAAAGCGATCTGCTGGGTGACAGCCCCCGCCCCGCCCCGGCCGCGCAGATCCAAGATCCATCGCGAGGGATGCGATGCAATCAGTTTCCGGCCCCACTTCCAACCCAGCGGCAGCAGCAGGAAAAACACCCCGACCGACATCGCCGACTCATACATCACGGCTGAGCCATAGCCTTGGATCGATTCGTTCTGAACGAAAATCGGCATCAGATAGACGAGCAACTGCTGGACCACGAACGTGGGTAAGACCGGCACGCCCTTTCGCCCTTGGGCGGCCCAAATCCAAAGGGGCACCAACGAAGTCGCGGCGATCACCGCGTAGGGCCATGCCATCGCCGGATCCATTTTCACCACACTTACCAGGCCGGCCAGAAGCACTACTCCAAGTCCGATGATGGCCTGAAAGTACATCTGCCTGTTCCGGCTGGTGATCTCACCGATCGTCAATTCCTCTATGGCCCGGCGGCGACGGCGCGCCATAGGCCCAGCCACCCGGCGACGCGCAGCGTCCGGTTGGTCGATGAAGGAATCGGGTAGGACTTTCATCAGCATTGATTCGAGAAAGGTTTCACCATGAAGCAGGAATGAACTGAGCAGGATCTAGCAGAAGGACCAGAGGATGAGTTATCAACAACATCGGTTGCTTCCAAGTGAACATCTGAGCCAGAAGAACTCTCTGTTACCTCCGTTTCCTCCTGTTCAAAATCTTAACGAATGAAGAATACTACAGGAGCAAACGGAGGGAACGGAGGATGAGTTGTCAGCGACTTCAATTGCTTCTTTGTGAATTTATGGAACCAGGAGATGGCCGAATGTCCGAGGCACCGAGCGTTCAGAATGAACGCGCTCCTCTCTTCCTCTTCAACTGAGCGCAACAACAGTGGCCACCGTTCGGTCGAAACAAAACAAAGCGACTTGCTGCCTCACCACCTTAGGAGGAACCGGATCGGCGATCTGGTATTCGATCGCACGCGCCAAGGCCGCCACATCGCCCATCGGAAAAACCGCGGCGCTGGAGAGCGGACGCACTAAATCCTCGGCGCTGCCGCACTGGTCGGAAGCGATGCAAGGAAGCCCGGTGGCCATCGCCTCGTTTACTACTAGGCCCCAAGTCTCACCGGTGTCGCTGGCCAGCACCAAACAATCAGCCGCCACGTAAGCACGAACGATTTCTCCTTGGTTCAGGAACCCGGCGAACGTCGCGGGAGGGAGTTGATCCGGCGTCGCCTTGCTTTGCCGGGATGAATCCGGCGTCGCCTCGCTTTGCCGGGATAAATGGTTGAGGGTTGTTTTGGCGTCGATCTCCTCGTCGTACACGACCTGGCACGCCCCTCGCAACTCGCCTCCCAAAGCTCCCGAGCCTACGAAAAGAAGATGGATCGATCTACCCGGTGACCTCCCGATCACTTCTCGGGCAGCGTTCACCAAGTCCAGCGGTCGCTTCTTGGGGATGAACTTGCCACAGAACAACAGGCAGAATGAATCTTCAGGAATCCCCCACTGACGCCTGATGCCTGACCTCTGCCCCCTGATCTCTTCCGCCTGCGCCGAAAACCATGCATTATCGACACAATAGGGAGCCGATAGCAGGCGCTCGTCCTCAATGCCGAAGCTCTGATAGAACCGACGGTTGGCCGTGCCGATGCACAGAAACCGGCTAACCCGCGCGAAAAGTTGCCGCAGAAGAAGACGGCGAACGACCTCCTTCCACCCGGACCGTGGCCGCAAATCATTGGTCTCGCCCCGCATCCAAACTTCGATTCCGGCCCTCCGCGCCGCGAATATCGCCGCCCAATTCTCCGAAAACCGCCAACCCTCGACCCACAGCCGGGTCACGCCATGTTCCTTGAACAATTTCGACCACGACTCGACGACCTGAATCCCTCGAAAGCGATCCATCCGCCACCCAGCCCGCACCGGCAGGAAGCGATGCGGATAGCCTTCCAGCAAATCACGGTCCCACGCAAAACTTTTCCCGAACTCGCGGTCATGCGTCGGCTTCACCGCATGGTCCGTCAGAAACCACACTTCGAAGGGAACACTACCATCCTCCGCAAGCGCCCGCCATAGCGGTGCCTGGTATTGAATCGGGTGACTGGTGAGAATAGCCAACATAACATCAACTTTCGCCGAGCAGGGTAGCCCAGCGATCGCCGTAGGCTTCCCAACTGAATCGTTGCCGCAGTGCCGATGCGGCGGCCGCAACCTTTGCACGATCAGGAGGCGAGCTTAGATAATGGCGCATCGCTTCAATCAATGCGTCAACCGACGCGACTGGCACCAACCGGCCAAGTAGATCTTCAGTCACGGCTTCAACGGCTCCCGTATGTGGAGTCGAAATCACCGGCAAACCCGAAGCAAGCGCCTCAAGAATGACCAAGCCGAAACCCTCGAACAAACTGGGTAGCACAAACACATCACAGCTGGCATAAATGGCGGCCATGTCGGAATGCGCGACTTGCCCCAACAACCGCAACCCGGGCAGGTCTGGAATCAAGCTGCGCTCCCGTGCTCCAATCCCTCCCGCAATCCAGAGTTCCACATTTTTCGGCGCGAGCGCGCGCCATGCATCGAGCAACATGGGAACTCCCTTGCGGGCGATGACGGAACCAACATAGAGGAAACGGAAGGGGCGCTTTGCCGGAGCTGCGTCACCTGCAGAAAACCGTCTCCAGTCGACTCCGTAGGGATTTACGATAATTCGCTCAGAGGCGATCCCCTCTGCCATGAGTGTCTCGCGTGCAAACGAGCCTCCAACCACGATCCGCCGCGCGATCGCATGTTCGATCTTCTCAGCCTCAACCACGCCTGCCAGGCGTGGTGTGAGTGGGCCCGTCCATTGTGGATATTTGCTAGCCAGGTCACTCATGAGCTGCTGCAGCACCGCCGGGTGGGCAATGGTCCGGTCTAAGTAGAATGGCTTTCCCATCCGGGAGCAGTGCTCAGCGAGCTGCCATGAAGAGGTGTCGAAACCAATCACCGCGTCGCTGTCCGCGATCGCCGCGTCGGGAATGGCAGCCTGAAACGCGGCGTTGCGATCGTGAAGAACACTGACCGGATCACCACCCCGTCTAAGCTGCCAGAGGGCACGCAATTCGGTAAATGGTGTCGTGCGGATCCTCCCGCGTGGAACCCCTCGCACGACGCGAGAGCCCAGTCCTCCTAAGCCGGGCAGAAGTTGCGTCCATCGCGCGGCGGTGGCACCAGCGCTATTTTCGGCAAAGCCCAAGCCGGTCCAGAAGCGATCTAGCATCTGGTGCCTTTCCAACTGTCGCGCAAGGTGATGCGAGTGCTGTGTGCCCGGATGCGTAAGTAGCACTTTCATATAGGTGTGGTGCTAAGTCGCATTCCCGACGGACACGGTATAGTCGACTGACGTAGGATTTTGTATAATGGGAGGCTCCAATTGCAGGCTTACAACAATGATCCCGAAACGATGAAACAAAAGGCTCATCAACGACCGGTCGCCTTCCAGAAGGTTGCCCGGCTTACTGGCTTCCGCGATCCCAACACATCCGGAAGGTGACGGAAAAACATCAGGATCCCGGCTAATCCGGCTCTCAGCAGTTCTCTTTTTTTCGCCACGAATCTAAGATGGCTCAGAATCTTGTACGGCACGACCGCAAGCACATCGGGAAACGGACAACGACGCCCGGCCATCACCAGATCGTTGCAAACTCCCGACTTGTGAAGCGGATACCAGTCCCGCCCGGTCCACTCCTTGTCGTGCCAAACGTGGACACCGGGCAAAAGTTCGACGCGGTAACCCAGATCCATCAACCGGATGCAAAGATCTTTTTCTTCCGCGCCATAGGGTCCGGGGCTGGCCTCGTACCAACCAGCCTCACGCACCGCGCTGATCCGCAAAAGATGCCCGCAGCCGATGTAGGTGAATGCCTCTTGGGCGAGCCTCCGCTCTTTCACGTCCGGTTCTGTGGGAGATAATATATCGAAGGCAATCGCTCCGATCTTGGGATCCGCTTCCATTCTAGCAACCGCAAGCGCGATCTCATCGGTCTGTAAAAACCATGCGTCATCATCCAGGCTCACATAATAATCCAAGCCGGGAAATTGCATCATCTCGTTCCGATTCTCCCGATAACCGCGGGGCGGATCATGCCGGATCCATCCAACGCTTGGATAGGAATCGCGAAGCTCCGCGGTGCCGTCCGTGGACGCGTCGTCCATCACCATGGTCTGCTTGTTCGGATATTCCTGTTCGTTAGCGGATGCGAGAGCCTTGGGGAGGATATCGCACCGGTTATGCGTCGTGATTCCGATCAGGACATTGGGCGGTGGTGAAAGCATGTTTATGGTCTTGCCCTCCATACCCCTTTGAGCTCCTCGCTCCATTGCTTCGGGCGTCGCAAGAGCAAGGCGACTGAAAGAAAGATTCTGTGTAACTCCCATCTCCAACGAAACCCCGGCACGTTCATTACCTCACGGGCAATCACAGCCATGTTATGGAGCTTTCCTGCTGTCAAGGCCGCTAGGTCGTTCTTGAACTCACTTGTTTGGGAATGATGAAGAATTGACGGTTGGCTCAGAAAATAAATTGGATTTTCTCGCGCAACGCGTGCCGTCAAGTGAACGTCCTCAGCATAGCTGTAACCGTCAAATTCGGGAAACTGCTGGCGGTGAAAGCAATCCGCCCGGAGAAACAGGCAGGTCGAAGGCAACCATTCCACAGCAACCATTTGCGGTCCATCCTCTTTAAAGATCGGAAAGCAGTTGATCGCCGGACCAAAAAGACGCCCGCCGTAATCCGCATCACGATATCCCGCCTGTAGCCTGAAATAGGCCAGAGTGAGACGTCCAGGACAATTGCGTTCCTGGTTGGCAATCCGGGGGCTCAGCCCACCCATCTCGTTTGGGCGCATTGTCGCGAAATATTCTAACACCCGTTCGAACAAGTCGCTCTGAAATTCAATATCGTCGTCCAAAAATACGACCACCTCGCCAATCGTTTGGGCAGCCGCCTGATTCCGCTGGCGCGCGGAACTCTTTAACTCACTCTGCAACACGACTATCGGCAATCTGCTCGATTTTGCCGCCAGGGCCTCTTCCAACTCGGTGACCTTTCCTGCCACACACAAAATCACTTCATTAGGCGGAAGGGTCTGACGCTCCAGACAATCCAATACCTTTAGTAAAGACGGCACCCGATCCAAGGTCGCAATGACCACCGAACAGGTCGGGAAATGGGATGATCTGCAGTTCATATGCAATGCGGCACGCGCAACTCAAGGCCAAATACCCGCACCGTGCATGAGTAGCTTCGCTAACCGCTGCCGCGACGGCTCCATGTGTCGCGGAAGCTTGTCTTCTTCTATCCTGAATGGATCGGGCTCGTCGATGCAGTGACAACTGGAGGCTGGGACTATCTTCTGTTGCCAGTCGGTTTCGGAGCAATATTCCGAAAAATTTTCGCATCCTTGCTGCATGGCAAGTTGTCGTGTCTCAAGTCGGATTTGAATCTGGCTGGGGCTGCGATACTGATAATGTTTGAATCGGATTCTTTGGGGGTGAACTACTCCTAGATGTCTGGGAGCAGATCCATAATCCCAAACGAGACCTTTCCGATACCGGAAAAATCGCATCTCCGAGTAGTCGCAGCGATAATACAACAACGCGGTCTCAGCTGGCGCATAAGGAGGATAGGCCATTGGGTTGGAATTATACAGCGTGGCATCCACCTCGGTGAAATAATGCTGGAAATAGACTCCCCAAACGACATGGTGGCGCATCGGAACGGAGGCAAGAAAGGATCTCGGATCATCAATATAGATCTCATCCGCATCCAATACACACCACCAATCGCCGTTGTTTGATTCATGGCGGAAGTGTTCGAAGGCATGCTTTCTCAGCGCATTACTGAATCGCACACCATCGGATCTAAAAGGGACCAGCACATCCGGCATCTCTTGGGCCAAAGCCTGAACCTTTTCCCATGTCCCATCCGTGCTGCCATTGTCGAACACAAAGATCCGGTCGCACCAGCGAGCTGCGCTGCGCAGCGTTTCCTCAATCATGTCGGCCTCGTTTTTCACAAGGCAGTTGCCAAAAATCTTCATGAGCCGGCAGTAAGTTTAAAGTCAGACCACTTCATGATCCAAAGGCTAGGAATGCAAATTTCTAGCGAAACCTCTCCCGAAGGCGGAAAAACGGCTTCTCAAGTAATTGATAGGAGATCCAAGCTACGAATAGAGCGGTTCCCACGACCCATGGGAACCAAAGAATCGCAGGAAATCCAGAAAACCCGTATGCACTGCCTGTCATCATCAATGGTTGCTGCCAGATATACGCCCCGTAGGAAATCAACCCAATACTGGAAATCAGCCTAAGATTTAGGAACTTATACATCCAACCGCGATTAGTAAGCACAGAACTCACTATTAGAAGAAGAACGGCCATACTCTGGAAAGTCGTTCCAAAAGGCACGGTGAATATGCCAAACATATGATGCTTTTGCATCATCCAAACCCCATAAATAGCTAGGATCAGGAATACTCTTGCAGGATAAATGAATCTGTCAGCAATCTGCCGCAGACGGCTAATGTCTTCATTCATCACCATCGCTCCGAATGCTCCCAGCATTAGAGTGTCCATGTTGGCAAAAAATGAAAAGTCGTAAAGCCCGTTCGAGCGTGAGGAATAGAGCATTACACGAAAAACGGGAGCAGAGCAAATGAGAGTAATCGCGAAGAGCATTCGTCCTCTTTTCGACATGAATTTGAAGACCACAGGCCAAACCAGATAAAATTGCTCCTCGACTGCCAATGACCAGAGATGACCATCAATCCACTGCCCCCCCCAGAAGTTCTTGGTGAAAGTAAGCGAGGAAACCCAACCACTAGCTGGAATGTCTATGGCCGTAAACTTTGCTATAACAGCTAGGACGATCAAAAACGCAAGATAGACCGGGAGAATTCGAAGAGCACGGCGGACATAGAAAGTCCTAATCGAGATCGCCCCCGTAGACGCTTCCTCACGCAAAAGCAGGTGTGTAATCAGGAAGCCAGACAGGACAAAAAACACAAGAACTCCGACTGAACCGTTGAACACGTAGCCCCAGGCAGGCTCCCACTCAATCGGAAATCCTTCAGAATGGCTCAAATGACTCCCAAGGACCGTCAGAATGGCAATTCCGCGCACCCCATCAAGAGACGGAAGACGGTTCATGTCTTGGAGGGCGAAATTTGCGAGAACCGGTGGCGCCATCTTGCCGCTTTGGGCAGCATTTGCTCAGTTATTGCAGCTTCGTTCTTCGAAAGACAGCTGCAGAATATCATGAACGGTACTGAGGGATTCATTTTAAAGCCTCCACATAAAGACTCTCCCATGCACGGTCCTCACGGTCGACCAGAAGGTGGGGATCTCGCCCTTGCCCAAAGGAAACCTTGAACACCTCTGAAAACCCGGCCTTGCGCAGGCTCGCCTTGATCGACAAGAAATCGTGAATGAAATGATGTCCGTCATGGTTCCAGCGACTCCCCTGCATATTGTCATGTCCGCAATAGAATATTCCATTGAGTCCTTGCGCAGGCGAATTGAGAGCCAAATACGCTTTAGGAAGATTCTCACTCTCCCCGGCGACTGAAGCCGCATAGTAGTGTGCATGCAACTCCAACGATGGCACAACAATACGCAAACAGCCACCTGGCTTCAAAACCCGGTGAAAATCACGCAAAACCCGATCCAGTTCGACCAAGGTGAAATGCTCTAGGCAATGCTCCGAGAAAATTCCTTTAAACCTATTTTCGGGAAACGGCAAGGAACGCATCGAATCCCAAACCAAATCCACTCCCGGCACCCATCGGTAGTCGAGATTAACGAAGTCGGCGATGACCTGTGGCCCACAGCCGGAATTGAGATATTCGATGACTTGAAGATGCGGCGCGTTTGATTGTCCCGGGCGATTCCGTCGTAACCATCCTACAAGCCTTCTAATTTTTTGGTAATCCTTAAGAGCACGCATAGATCAAAAAATATCTTGGAGTCTTGATTCTAATTCACCAAAGACGACACCCAAATCAAATGTGGAGGCCATCTCGAGGGCGCAAATCGCAAGGCTAACACGCAAGTTGGAACAAGCTGATAAGCTTGTGAGTATCTCCAGGAGTGCACTTCCTCCCTCTTCTGTCACAACCCCTGTCGATAAGCCATGCTCCCGACACCAGATCACCCCACTGGCCTCCGACGGCCCAGTCACTATCAAGGGCAGTCCAAGCGACAACATGTCGCCGAGTTTACTGGGAAAGTGAGTTTGGTATTGCAGATGGTGTACTCCAGGCGGATTTAGGTAAGGCAAAAGCACCGCGTCGCAACGTGCCAGTAGTCCAGACCAAGCGTCCTCCGGGGTTGGCGCGTAGCCATGGAATGTGATTACATCAGCCGCGTCTTTGAGTCCGACCAGTGCCCCTGAGAGGGCCGGACCAAAGATTTCAAGATGCGTATGGGTGGCGCGAAGCGCCGGAATCATGGCCGCGATCTGCTCGCCGTAGCCATAATGCAATCCTCCTGCATATCCCAAAGTCAATCGCCCGGGAGTCTTGAGCTTCCTGCACAACTCCGGGTCCTGCGAGGGAGGACTCGGCGAGCGGGGAGGCAATAGCACATCGCCCGGCAAGTCAAACTCCCGGCGGAACCACGCCTCCATGCCGGGGCTTACACAGAAGCGCACAGCCGCTTGCTCATAGATTGCCCGATCCCGCTGTAGCTGGCGCTTCAAAAGACACGGTGCCACCGGCTCGAAGCCATGAGGAAGATCGTGAATGAACAGGATCAGCGGTAGCTTTTTCTTGCGCGCATATCGGGCCGCCAGTTCGTAATACCACGAATCCTGCATCAGAGTGACCACCGCATCCGGTCGAAAATCACCGACCAAGCGATCCAACGAGGACAGTGGTAAAAAATCCGCCCCACCCAGCACCCGCGCTGCGGTCCGCCATTTCCAGAAGCGCGTCTGTTGCAGTCGGTCCGCCAAGATCCGGTGTGTGAAATAATCACAACCCAGCCGCTGACCGGGACGTGGCAGAGCACGGTTGCTGATCACCCGCATGCGCTCCGCCGGATAATCGCTGAAGAAGCGGTGAAAATAGATCGATCCCGCAGCCGCCGTGTGGGGCGGTTCGTTCGTAATGAAGAGGAGCCGGGGTGATCGAGTCACTATAGTGCGGAAGAAATTGCTTTCAATTGAGACAAAGCCCGCCTCCGACCTCTCGAAGACGCCCTCTGGAATTCCTTAGCAACGCCTTTCAGCATGAGGGCGCGAAAGAAATCCAAACACTGCCTCAGAACGTTTCGGGGAGCAATTGCTGCATTCCCGTCATAAAGAAAATTTAATATAGTCCATGAGTAGCTCATTGAGTCTTCCAGTCGCAGCAGATATTCCTTTCTTACACGTTCCTTGGGAATGATATGAATCAACTTTAAATCCTTAAAAACGCCAAGTCCAAAGCCTAGATCGGTAGCGGTAAAACAAAGATCGGAATCACCACAGGATGCAAGGCTTTCGCCCTGCCTTTCAAGCAGATGCCGAAGCTGATTGCCTTGAGTTCTTATCTTGTACGCTATCGCCACATCACGCCGTACTACCAAACCTGCCCCACGTGGTATGCAATTCGCATTCCGAAAATTGCACCAAATATCACGTTTAACTTCGAGAAGCGCAAGAAGACCGGTAAAGGGTTTGAGCTCGTTTGCAGGAACCTCCTCATAATCTGGAAGTATCTCACCACCCCAGACACCCAATTGTGGCCAAGCGGTTGCCAGTCGGGTGACGACATCTAAGTAATCGGGCGCAAGCACGTTGTCGTCATCGACATATACTAGAATGCTCCCAGTCGTTTCAGCAAGACCCCGAAGACGAGCCCATGTAAGTCCGATTCGCTCTTCTCGAACAATTCTTCCATATCCGTGCCATTCGAGATCAATCCTCCCAGCAATGGGATTCGATGAAGCATTGTCGACCACGACAATCTCCCACTGAGAGCGGTCCAATATCTGTCCCTTGAGTGCAGCAATAACCCTTTGGAGGCGTTCAACGTCTGGATTGTGAGTGCAGACGATCACAGAGATTTCAACTCGGTTCATACTACAGCTTTTTTAAGACAAACAGAAACTGTTGACACAACTTTCTGCGCTCGAAAATAAGAGGAAAAATGTCGGTCCTTCTCAGCAAATTACTCTTCCCTGAAATCTTGATTTCCCTTCCAATGATTCGACGAAACAAGCGCTCGCCACGCAAGAGCCAAGACTGCTGCAAAGTGGCTATAGCATAATCCTGACCTATGATCTGGAGTTCACTTTGTTCAAATTCTTCTAGAATCTCGAATGTAGAGTCCAACCAATCAACCAAGTCCTCATAAGTGGGCTCGCTAAGATGATAGTCGTTATTGATCGGATTTTTTGCTCCAGAGAACTGGAGGCGATTCGGAGCACTCACAACAAATATTGCGCCTGGCTTCAATAGCGCCGCGATTTCTCTCAACATCTCCCGGGGCTCTGGCAGATGCTCGATCACTTCAAACATGACTGCGAAATCATAGCCAGCCGGGCGCAAAGACGTTGCCGCCCCCAAACTGGTACAAAAAGAAATATTGGATGGAACAGGGCGCCCCACCGCAATCTGGATGGCTTCCTTGTCGATATCAAGACCAGTTAAACCCAACGCACCCGAGCGGGCCAAAATCTCCGTTCCGAATCCTACACCACAACCGAAGTCGAGCCCAAAACCAAGTCTGCAGTATTGAGAAGCGAACGCATAGCGTTGCAGGTGCTCCCATCCGTAATCTGGCCACCAAGCGGCATCAGTTGGAATAATTCTCTCAGGCATTTGTATTCGAGCTTTCTACTTTTCCATTAAATATTAAAAATCTCTGCGCCGATGAAGCCGGGGAATAGTGCTCAAGCGCCCAATCTCGACCGCTGGATGCGATTAAAGAAAGTTCCCCCGCATCCAACTTTAGAAAGCGCTGGATGTCACGTTCGATATCCTCAAAATCCAGTCCGATGTAATGCCTCCAGTTCTCTGGCATTACGGGAAGGCAAACACCATATTTATAGAGATCAACATGTATTGCCACACTTCCGGATAGTAGAGTTTCCCAAAACCGCCAACTATCCCACTGAATGATTCTATCTCTTAACCGGAGAAGCCTACATAAAATTGAAAAAAACTTGCTCCGTAGACGGGATCTTCCTCCACCAACGAGCAGACCGGATGGATCCAAAGGCAGTCCCGGAACAAAGTCCCCGCAAAAGCAGGCGACGCATTGAGCTGAGGCTATCTGACTATAGTAGCTCGGGTTGTGTTTTCCAACAGTCTGACACCACATAAGCAGATCCCATGGCTGCTGCGGAACTTCCTTATGAGGAGTAACTTGAGAATCAACTGGAACTTGATTCTCAACTTGATTCATAAACCGATCTATTGCTACCCGCCGCACACCATGAATGAATTTGTGCGTATAGCCGAAGTTCTGGACAATACAGTGTTCCCTGCAGGAAAAAGATGGCGCGTTCGATGTCGCCCTAATTATCCGCCATCCAAAGCCTAGTACCCAGGGAGTCATGTTCGGATAGTTGTAAGTGCGGCGATTCATCTTGGTCCTAAAGACCACATCAAACTTACGAAAAAGGGGTTGGAAACTTGTGGTTTTGTATCCATCTTCAGCATCTAGCAAAACGATCTTATGTTTCCTTCCTAACTCTAGGAGCCTAGGAGGCATGTCCAGGCATTTGATCTCGAATGTCTCAGGTTCCATGTAGTGAAACCACAGTGTGGTGAATACCACAATCGCACAATCCTGAGGCCGAACACTAGGATCGTTCCTAAAAAGGAAGTCGGGTTGATCTGGTTCGACCTGCCAGAAGTCTCGGTTCGCAACAAACGGTATCCCTATCTCACTCAACCCCTCGGCTAAATGTATAGCAACATCGTTGTAGCTTTCATGTTCCCCAATAAAAAAATAGATCATATTTATTTTTATGTGGCTATTTATATGAACGCATGAAATCCAAAATTCACATTTCAGAAGCTACCGCTTACTTGGGCGCGCATTTGATCACAAAACAAATTTCTGAAAAACTACGAATTCTCTCTTTTGAACCTCGCCTGCTAAGAAAGTCATGTAACGCTCGACTGCACCCATCCCATGCGTAATAGTCGTCGAGAATGACTATCCCCCCTGGAACAACTTGATCAAAGAGCGACTCCAGGCAAACCATAGTGGAATCATACCAATCCCCATCCAAGCGAAGAAGTGCTATCGGACAGGGAGATTTGAAGCCAGTCACTGTCTTGTCGAACCATCCCTTTACGAGATGAAAGTCATGGCATTTCGCCATCACCATTGCCTGCATGGCGAACGTATCGGCAGCGGTGCAATTATCATGATATCCAGGATCATCAGTTCGACGCTGCCACTCAAGTGCAGCCTCACCATCAATTGCCTCAGCAGGCGGCAAGCCTTCGAAACTATCGAACAAAAAATATGTTCTTCCAGCTCCGAGGACTTCTGCGATCCCTGCACTCATTCCGCCCCTCCAGACACCACACTCAATAATACAACCAGGAGTGTTAGTAATCCGTTTTGCGAGCACCAAATTATCGACGTAAAGATCCTCGGGAATCATTGTGTAATTTTGGAAACGCTTGTAAATTCGACGTAATGACCAGAAGCGGAACTCTCGCCCGAGGAAAGAGCGAATAGAGCGGAAAATTTTCATATAGAATTACGGCAAAAGACGATATTTTTATTGGGCATAGGACAAAACTCTTGGAATACATCCCAAGCAATCAGTTTATGCTTCAGACAACAGATTAAATCGTAAGCCATCCCCACTTCGTCATATCGTGAACGGCATCACGGCGGCCCTTGATCTGCGCCAGTTCCATGCGGCGGGTAAACGAATCCATTCGCAGTCCGATCCGCAGGCAGTAGGCCAAAGCTCCGATTTTGGAATGCCGTGGGACTTTAATTTCACCGAAGTGCAGCCAATGGAGGATGACCATGGAATAGGCGTTTCCGGCCGCGTAACGGATCATGTGCGGCTCATTGATCCGCTCTTTGGGCATCATGTGGATAAGTGAAAGACTGGGAAAAAGCCCCGTACCCAAGCCCATACCGGTCGCCACAAAATTCAGATCAATGTCCTCACCCGTGATGAAACGATTGCCTGTTCTTCCCAGTATCAAGCGTCTGGGATCCCTATCAATTTGCCGGAGGTATTCTTCCATCACCTCCCTGCGCAGGCACATCCCCGCTCCAAAGGGCATGGTCCGGTTGTCATCGGGAATGTTGGACCAGATCGCAGCCTTGAAAACCCGCTCCCCACCAAAAGTCCGCTCACGCTCAGATTTCGGCGGCTCATCAAACTGCGGAATCCACTGCCCACCAAACGATCCAACGTATGGGGCGATCTCGTAGATTTTCCACGCCTCGGTGAGATAGTCCAAGGCAAGGATGTTATCGTCATCCGAATGGACAATCAACTCTCCAGCAGACTCTTGATATCCCCGTCGCCTCGCTTTTGCCAAACCCAGTTCGGTTTCCACCACTATCCTTCCGTTCGGATGCCAGGATATATCCCAGCTCGCCTCTAATGGAGGAGAAGAGGCGTTGTCGATGACAAGTAACTCCCATTCTTCCAACGCAAGGTTCTGCTGTCTGAGGCCATCAAGCGTCGCGGCGAAATGATGAAACCTCGGATTATGAGCGCATAGAATGACGGAGATTTTGAATTTCGAGTTTTGCACGGTTGTAGGCATCTGCTTGTAGCCGGTCATTTAGCGTAAAACCATTTCAATAAATTGATCCAATCGCAGGTGATAGCAGTCAGGGGAAAACTCCCTATCGTAGAGGGAACGATTGGCAACCCGGACCGCAGGATCTCTTGATTTCACGCATGACGCATCAACGAGCACTGAGGAAAGATCGGCAACTGTCGCGGATTTCAAACATTGAATTCCCGACGACGCCCACTCTTGGAAGATCTCATGACCATGTGTTGCCGTCATGATGATTGGGGTGCCGATAGCGAGAGTTTCCATAACACTGAGATCTAAATAGCTCTGACGGTTGGCATTTATCACGAAATCGACTGAAGCGATCCAGTTATGGATTCGTGAGCTGAACCCGACGTCGATCACCCCGGGATCACTGATGGCATCACCACCGCCGCAAATCACCAGTCGGATGTCTTTGCGCTTCTGATGAGCCAAGTGGAAGGCCTCCCTCACCAGATCAAACCCTTTGATTGGCAAGCGACGGCCAATGTAGAGGAAGTAAGTCAATGCCGGGTCCAAGGGAAAAGTTCCAACCTCCTCCGGGCATGCTGCGCCGGATTGGATATAGTGGATGTAGTGACGGTGTTCGACAATCGGCGCGTAGATGGCACCTGCGCCGGGATTTGGAAACACGAGAATTTGTGCTTTTGCCATCAATCGCCTGACTGATCCTTCCGCTTGTGCTCGTTGTCCTTCGGGCAATTCCTGCCACGGCAATTCCGGGCAATGAGGTTGGTAAATCACGATTTGCCCGTCTTTGATGAATGGCTCATAAAGGCTGAAAACATTGTGATCCATGAACCAGAGGTATTTCACCCGGTCCATTCCTGCCTGGCGGAATACCTCTTCATTCACTGCAAAGGCCGGGTTTGTAAGGACCTGGCGAGTCCATCGGGGATGACATAACAAACCCGCCCGCTCAAGAATCCGTCGCCACCTCGGCTTCGGTGGGATGTTGACAGGAGGGGTAACCGCGAAATCGGTATGCCGATACGGCCGCAACAACTGAGTGATGAATCCCTCGGGACCACCGACATTCGCCCTTCCTTCAAACGGAAAGACAACCATTACATTTTCCATAAATTTCATCTACCGGAGCGATCAGCAGGAGGTTTTTTTATTAGCTGCAAGGAAACCACCTGAAAACTCCAAGGCCTCGGCAATCACTTGGTGCATGTCCAGATAACGATAGGTGGCTAGGCGACCTAAGAATGAAACTTTGGTCTCCTCGTTTGCCAACGCTTCGTAACGGGAGAGAATGGATCGATCCCCATTCAGGCGTTTTGGATAGTAGGGAATGTCGCCTGGTTCGGTTTCCTTGCTGAATTCGGTGAACACACAAGTCCGTTCGTGATTTTCCCAGGGAGCGAAGTGCTTGTGTTCGTGAATACGGGTGTGTGCGACTCCAAGGTCCGGGTAGTTGATCACCGCATTTCCCTGGAAGTCCCCCAAAGCCTCTGTCTGGTCCCAGAAGACCGTCCGGTAACCCAAACGTCCTTCGGAATAATCATAGTATTGATCAATTGGTCCCGTGAAGATCACATGCTCGAACTCCTCTTTCATTGCCGGTTCCCATGGTGTGGAGAGCTTCACCTCGATGAGCGGATGGTTGAGGATATTGCGAATGACCTCGGTGTATCCATGCTTTGGCATGACCTGCCAGCGGCTGTTGTAATAGCTGTCTTCGTAATTGAAACGGACGGGCAGTCGTTGGAGAATGGATGCGGGAAGATCCTTCGGATCACAGCCCCACTGTTTTTTAGTATAGCCGAAGAAGAACGCTTCGTAGAGATCTTTACCCAGAAATTTGAGCGCCTGCTCTTCGAAATTGGCAGGTTCC
The DNA here is from genome assembly GCA_031412525.1 of Akkermansiaceae bacterium. Taxonomy (GTDB): domain Bacteria; phylum Verrucomicrobiota; class Verrucomicrobiia; order Verrucomicrobiales; family Akkermansiaceae; genus Luteolibacter. Next base: position 51,787 of record JANODE010000086.1, read on the forward strand.
CTGATCGAATGATCCCCCAGGCTTTGCACGAACGCTTTTGCATCGGCGGGGCCGAAGCACTTGCCAAAAAACTGGTTGATGGTGTGCAGGTTGATTGGCAAACCAAACACTCCCCTCGGAATGGAGGCTTTCACCCGGTTGATGAACGGCACCCACTCGCTGAAGCGCTGCACATAATCCCACACAACCGGATTGCTGGTGTGGAAAATATGCGGGCCGTAGCGGTGCACCATCACTCCGGTTCCGGATTCCCTATCGGTATGGCAGTTGCCTGCGATGTGATCACGAGCGTCGATGACCAAACTTCGCAGGTCCCCTTTTTCCGCCAGTTCGCGGGCGAGAACTGTCCCCGAGAAGCCAGCACCAACGATCAATAAACGTTTCTGGTAACCTGCGCCCATTAGCTGTTCTCCATCAGTTTTGAGTTTCGCTGGATTTCCCACGGTAGTGTAACCAACCCGACGTCTTCACGTGCTCCCCGATTCGACTGATCTTCCAAGAGTTCGAACTCGAAAATGTCCGGGTTCCAAGCATAACATGCTGGATGCTCATCGCATAATCCCAAACCAAGGCTGAAATGGCCAGGTACCAGAAAGTTTGTGGGCAATTGGCAACGGACTAAATGATTGCCTTCATCGGCATGTGAGAAAGCCGATGAATCTGATTCATGAAGTGTGCATAGCCGAATATTGTTGGCAAACAACGCGAAAGTAATCCGGAGCTTCGGAATTGCACGGCGAAGATGAATTCGGATCGCCAAAACCGCATTGTCTCCAATAAGACAAACCGCCGGACCTGTAGTTGTGTTTTCAATTTTCACTGATAACAGCACAACCTGATCAGCGAGAGGCCCTTCGAGTTTTTGAGAGACTTCTCCTGTAGTCTGAATTTCCTGATATCGACTCAATGCCGCCTCCGGAGTTCCCAAAAACTTTATTGTCCCCGAATCCAGAAGTGCCGCTTTCGTGCAAAGTGCTCTCACTTGTCCCAAGTTATGACTTACGAACAGCACGGTCCTCCCTCCTTTGGCGACCTCCTGCATTTTTCCCAGACACTTCTTCTGGAACTCTGCATCGCCCACCGCGAGCACTTCGTCGATGATGAGGATTTCCGGTTCAAGGTGAGCTGCCACAGCGAAGGCGAGGCGCACATACATGCCGGAACTGTATCGCTTGACCGGGGTATCGAGGAATTTCTCGACGCCGGCGAATTCCACGATCTCATCGAACTTTTGCCGGATCTCGACCTTGGACATGCCAAGGATGGCACCATTAAGGAAGATGTTCTCCCGGCCAGTGAGCTCCGGGTGGAAGCCGGTACCGACTTCCAACAGGGAGGCGACGCGGCCATCGAGGACCACGCGACCGGAGGTGGGCTCGGTGATACGGGAGAGTATCTTGAGCAAAGTGCTCTTCCCTGCCCCATTGCGACCGATGATGCCGAGCACCTCGCCGCGTTTCACTTCAAAGGAGACATCCTTGAGCGCCCAGAATTCCTCGACGCTGTCGCCTTGGATAATCTGACGGCCACGCGCCATGTCCACGGCCTTGCGGACGTAGTTCTTGCCATGGCGGACGATGGTGTCGCGCAGCGAGTGATAGCGTTCCTGCGGCCCATCGTGACCGATGAGGTAGGATTTGGACAAGTTTTCGACTGAGATGACGACGTCGGACATGGAAGAGGAAGAGAGGATCAAGAAAAAATAGATCAACAGGAGCAAACGTAGGTAACTGAGGGGCCTCTGGCGCTACCATCACGGTTCATTTTGATTGAAGTGATGCGAAAGCAAGGTTTGAAAATCCCTCCATTTGGCAACCTCCGTGTCCTCCTGTTTAAGTCCATTTCTTTTCCCAAGGTGAAGGGTGATAGAGATGACAGCCGGCTGTGTGGCTTCGCGTGCCGATGGCGACAAGTGGGCGGACACTACCGGTGCAAAGCGGGTGTGAATCAAAAGCGTTTGAGAAGTTCCTGGACCGTCTTGATCAGCGCGGGATTGTGGATGGTCGCAGCATCCCAGATGATGGAATCCTCAGTTCGAAAATAGCCGTGGGCGAGGATGTCACGAAATCCGGCGATGGCGCGCCATGGAATCTCCGTGACGGGATCGGTGAGTTCGGAGGGCAAATGTTTTACCGCCTCTCCGATAATTTCCAGATTTCTTGTGACCGCATCGACGGTGCGGCGGTCGGCCACAAAGGAACCGTAGTCAAAGCCGGAAACGTAGCTCTCGACAGCGGAAGCCGCCTCGAGGATGTCCTCCAGCCGAAGTGCCGGATCACGCGACATGCAGGAGGTCGGGTTGGATGCGTTGGAGGAAGCGGGCCGGGCAGGATCCCTTGCTGTGGAGATCGACCGGCAATCCGAGGCGATCCTCGAGGAAAAATTTCAGGTTCATGAAACCGGTGAGAGTGGGCGGCAAGCTGAAATCGACGAGGAAATCGAGATCGTGCGCTTGAGCTTCACCCCGTGCGGCGGATCCAAACAGCCAAAGTTCTTTCACGCCGAATGCGCCAAGTTCGACGGCGAGGCTTCGAATGGAAAGGATGAGTGATTCCGGTGAATTCATCGGTGGGGAAGATGAGAGGTCAGAGGTCAGAGGTCAATGCGCGGGGTAACTTCCGTTCTTGCGGCCCGTCGTGGCCGATGAGGTGGGATTTGGAGAGGATTTCGACTGAGATGACGACGTCGGACATGGAGGAGGAGAAAAAGGGGGCAGGTGTCAGGAGACAGGTGACAGGAATAGAAGATGGGAACAGGAATCAGGAGGCGGGAGACAGTAGGAACGGTTTGGGATCGCGAATTATGCTTCCGAGCATGCGCCCAACTTCGCGATTCAACTCGGTGAGACTCACATGCTGTTCGACAGTGATGTAGCCGCAGTCTTTTGCGAAGTCCAAGGAGGTGTCGGTCTCATTGGATTCACCGTCACAATCGGTAAGCTTGGAGATGAAATGAGCTTCATATCGGCGTTTCGCCCAAGCTTCCCGGAGGTTCATGGAAACGGATCGGGACGATCTCCGGATCTGACCAGTTAGCGCATAACGTTCCTCCGCAGGAAAGTTCTTGCTGACTTCGAAAATACGCATCGCAAGGTCATATGCCTTGGAATACACGGTGAGCTCTTTTACGGATTGGACTGCCATTTTCGTTTCCTGTCCCCTGATTTCCGTCTCCTATTCCCTTTTTCAGATAAGGTCCGCGAAGCTCTTCTCGGTCTTGCGGAACTTGCGGATGCCGAGCCAGAGGAAAAACGCCGTGACCGCCATGCTGAGGCCGAAGGCGCGCCAGTCGATGGGGGTTTCTCCGCCAAGGAGGCACCAGCGGAAGCCGTCAATGACGCCGACCATGGGGTTGAGCGAGTAGAGCAGCCGCCATTTCTCCGGGATGACGGAGCTTGAGAAGCCTACCGGAGATATGTAGAGGCCGAACTGGACGATGAACGGGATGACGTATCGGAAGTCGCGGTATTTGACGTTGAGGGCGGTGATCCACAGGCCCGGGCCGAGGGAGGCGAAAAAGGCAAGGACGATGAACACCGGCAGCAGCAGAATCTGCCAGCCGGGCAGGAACTGATACCAGACCATCATCGCCACCAGGATGGCGAAACTGATCAGAAAGTCGATGAAGGCGACCACCACCGTGGCAGTGGGGACGATCAGCCGGGGGAAATAGACCTTGGAGATGAGGTTCGAATTGGAAACCAAACTGCCTGAGGCCTCAGACAGGGCGGTGGAGAAAAACGACCACGGCAGCATGCCGGCGAAAACCATCAGGGCGTAGGGGGCGGTTCCTTCGCTGGGAAGCTTGGCCACGGCACCGAAAATAACGGTGAATACAACCATGGTGAGGAAGGGCCGGATCAGCGCCCAGGCGACGCCGATGACGGTTTGTTTGTAACGGACGGAGACATCGCGCCAGGCAAGGACCTGGAAGAGTTCGCGGTAGCGCCAGAGATCGCGCCAGTAGTTTTTTTCGGCACGGCCGGGTTCGAGGATGGTTCGCATGGAAAAAAGGAGGAATAGCATCGTAAGCTCCAAAAGGAACTTCGAAGTGGGGATGGAAAATCCTAGAAGAGACCGTACTAGGTGTCTGCGCAGGATGAAACGATCAGTTCAGATTTAGGACCAGTTCCGCTTGAATGACAGGCCGAATCAGTTCAGCGCCGTAGCCGGAGAGGTGAGAACTGTCGTGATAGAGCTGCCGTCCGCTTTGATCGAGAAATCGAGCTTCACCGTCGGGTAATTCGAAGTGTCCGGCGATGTCGGCGACAGAGGTTTTCGGAGACTTCAGATTGAGGACCAATTGGTTGGCTGCTGCTCTCAGCGTTCCGGTTGAATGTTCTTCGATAAATGGAGGTCGCATGCCATTTCTGACACACTCGCGTGTGGCGGACTCAGGCAAAACAGGCGGTTGGTTGAGAATGACAATTTTCCCGGCAGACGGTTCCAACGCCCGGACGGCATCAGCGAGTCGGCTATTGTCATCCTTCAGTTTGCTTTCCCAGCGGCATGCGAGCACCAGGTAGTCCGGCTTTTCCTTTTGGATGATGGCGAGAGAATCCAGCCAAAGTTGGCTTTGGTTTCCAGTCGAGGACGGGAGCGGATCCCCGGCAGCCACACTGATGACCGTCAGCTTGTAACCCAGATCCGCACAGATCTCTTTCATGACCTTCCCATACATCGACCCGTTGCTATCCCCCATCAGGACGACCGATGAAGCGCCGGCTTTTCCCTTGAAAACAATGCCGCCCTTGGCCACGTCCGCGAGTTCGGCATTCACGTAGTTGCTTCTGCGAATGGAAACGCCTAAAGGAATGCAAATGGCGAGTGTGGCAATGATGGAGGCAAACGCTCCGACACGAATCCTGCGCTGATTGAGGAAGTTACGGGCGGGATTTTCGATGAAGTAGTAACTACACGCAGCAACCAGCAGGCTCAGCGCGATTTTAAGCATCAAACGGGTCCCGTCGGACGCAAGATAGAAGCGATAATCAATCAGGGAAAATACCGGCCAGTGCCACAGATACAGGGAATAGGACATCCGGCCGATCAGGACCAACAACGGGATCGATAACCATCTCTCAACCGTTTGATTTGCTGCCGCAAGAGGGCTGAGAACGGCAAGAGTCCCAATGACAGGGAAAATCGCCCGCCATCCTGGAAAGAGTGGCCCTTCGTGGACCAGCAGCATGGATAGCCCGATCATCAAAATTCCTGCGATCTGCAACCATGAGGCCCTCCCAACTCCGCATCCGGGCATGGATCGCGCGCCCACAACCGCAAGCAAGCTTCCGGCGCATAGCTCCCAAGCGCGCGTTGGCAGAAGGTAAAACGCCCATACGGGATTGGACTGGGTGAGAAAAATGCAGGCAATCAAACTGCAAATCCCCAGCACGCTCAAAATCGCCACAAGATGGCGTCTTACGTATTTGAAGGCGCTTATGAAGAACAGCGGGAAGACCAGATAAAACTGCTCTTCGACCGATAGCGACCAGTAGTGGAGGAACGGTTGGGCATCCGAAGAAATCTGAAAATAGTCTCCCTGAAGCATGAACTTCACGTTGGCGAGCGACAACGAAGTGAAGGCCAGATTGGCTCCCGCCGACGCGAGATCCTGAGGAGAATAGACGATGGCCGCCCCTGCCAGGGTCGCCAGCGCCACTGTGAAAAAGGCGGGAAAGATGCGGGCGATCCGGCGTTGGTAGAAATTTGCTAGGCTGAACGAACCGGATTCGCAATCCTTGAGAATGATTGAGGTGATCAGGTAGCCGGATATGACAAAAAACACGTCCACTCCGACAAAACCGCCCGGCAACCAGGAGTGGTTGAGATGGAAAATGAACACCGAAAGGACCGCGAAAGCTCGGAGACCATCAATGGCTGGACGGTATTGGAGGGATGCCATTGGGCGAAGGCTGAAAGAGAGATGACTAGATGACTAGATGACTAGATGACTAGAGGTCAGAGGTCAGAGGTCAGAGGTCAGAGGATGTGGGCCTTGAGCGAAGCGCTGAAGAGCTGAAATTCAACATCTGGATTCTAGCCGCAAAAAAGCGAACGGAAGCGGGAGAGGAAAGATTCTGGATGGGAAGAGAAGATGAACATCGAACGCCCAACATCGGACTTCGAAGGGAAGTGGCAGATTCAACGGGCCTGCGCTGCGCCGGACCTAGGCTGCTGCTCTTGGAACCGGGGCGGTTGAACATGAAGCCAATACACCTGTCGCATGGAACCGGAGCGATGGGTCTTGGAACCTAGGCGGATGTTCCGTGAAACCGAGGTTCCCGCACTGGGAACTTCCGCTTTGGTATATGGAAGCGAAGCGGTGGAACCTTGCGCAAGAGGCGATGCCCCATGAGGTGATGTGGCCAAATCGGGCTTCGTCCTTACAAATCTGTATTGGCCGAATCATGTTTGATAGGGTTTCGGGCTAAATTGAGGTCGGATGAACAGGCAATGGTCGTTTTTTGTAAGGATAAATTAACGAATACAATCCACTGGTCGTGAGGCGTTTAGAGCGTTACTCTCTGTTGTTGAGATGTTATTCACATCTCATGATATTGACGGTATTCGCATCGATCCGCTAGTTTCTCTGCCGTGATTCCAGAAGTGGGTCGATCGGATGAGGCGCAGATGGCCGGGTGGTCAACCCTGCGCAGGAGTCCCCCGCTGAAGGACACCAACGAAAGACAAAACAAAATGGCTAAAACAAATCGAAATACAGTGAAACGCATCGCGGTGTTCATCGCCGCCTGGGGAAAAGTGGCACCTGATGCTGTGTTCGCCGGGATGACGCTGACCGAGTTCAAAACCGCTGTTGCCGATCCGGTTACGATCCGCAGGGACATCACCGAAATGGAACGGCAGTTGAAGGCGAAGTTGGCCGAAAGATCGGATGCGGATGCCGCGGCTGAAACCGTGCTCGAGCTGGTGATCAACTCGGTCCGGGGAACTCCGGGATTCGGTGCGGACAGCCAGGCGTATCGGGCGTTCGGCTATGTCCGGAAAAGCGATCGCAAGAGCGGTCTTACCCGCAAGGCGAAGAACTCCGCGGACGCGAACGCTGCTTGATTCCGAGGCCCTAGGAAGCTGATTCGGGACCAAGCAACGTCGCTAGCTGAGGAAAACACGGCCGTCGGTTCCCTTTACGGGGACCGGCGGTTTTTTGTTTCCGTACGGGAAGGGTAGGAGAAAAGGCGGACAGGGGAAAGGGGAAAGATGATTTTGGATTTTGAATGATGGATTTTGGATTTTGGATCGGGCTTCGACCTATTTCGCCGGGACAAGTTTTTTGGATCTGTCGCCGCGATGCTTTGCCGGGACGAGTTTTTGGATCCGTCGCCGCCTTTGGCTAGCGGTCGTCGCCTTGCGGCTATCGGTCGTCTCCTTACGGCTATGCCCTGATAAATGCCCTGATTAATGCCGGGACGGGTTGTTGGATGAGGGAAAGGGAATCGAACCGCAGATGAACATGGATTAACGCAGATGATTGAAGAGTTGGATAGGAATGGGTTTTGCATTGCAAGGGATGAATTCTCCATTCTGCATCTAACTCCTTAAATCCTGTTTATCTGTGTTTATCTGCGGTTGGTAGACTCTGCGGCTGGAGGCCACAACCACGTGTTGATGATTTTGGATTTTGGGTGGGGAAGGAAGAACAGACAGGAATGTCTGTGTCACGGCTAGAGGTGATTCTTGATGAAGAGAAAAAGAGAGGAATTCGCCAATCTGCCGCTGGGCCATCTTCTATTCGAATTCAAAATCCAAAATCTAGAATCCAAAATCACCTCTCCATTTTGAGATCAGCGAGCATGGCGGATTCGAAGGTTTCCCAGGCGAGGTCGGGATTGGGGATGCCGCGGACGGCACCTTGGGCGACGCGGGCGTGGGCCGGGTGGAAGCGGTGAAGGGCGGATTTCCAGCGGATCTGCCGCCATTGATCGGCACCGCCGCGGAAGGTGTTGCCTGTCAGGCTGCTGGCACCGGAAACCCAGGTGCCCTTGAAAGCGTGGACGATGGTGCCCGAAGGATCGCGGAAGACGGTGTGGTCGAACCAGAGGGTTTCGTCGCTGGGCGGCGAATTTTGGATTTTGGATTTTGGATTTTGAATGGGGGGCGACGAAGAGATGGGTGATTTTTGATTTTCTTCCTGTCCACTGATCTCCGACCTTTGATCTCCGACCTCTGTCCCCCACCCTCTGACCCTATACGAACGCGGAGGAGCTTTTTCGATGAGGGTCATGCCGATCGAGCCCATGCACTCGTCGGGAAGATGCTTGAAGGCTTCGAGCACGTTGGTGGAATCGGTGAGGTCCCATTCGAAAAAAGCGAGGTGGACCGTGGTGCCGTCGGTTTCTTCAATGCGCGCGGCGGTGCCGTTGCTACAACGGAGGATCGGCATCGCTTTCGCGACGACTTCGGGGAGGAGGGTGGTGGTGGAAGATGTTGGATTTTGAATGTTGGATTTTGGATGAGATGGAGAAAGAGGAGTGAGGGAAGAGGTGGGCGGTTGGCTGTTGGCGGTCGGAGAAGAAGAGTTGGCGGTGGGCGGTTGGCCGTCGGCAGTCGGAGAAGAAGAGTTGGTGGTGGGCTGTTGGCTGTTGGCGGTTGGCGGTGGATCCGATTCCGGCGTCTGCCCGCCGCCATAGGCCAACTGCCTTCCGGACTGCGGTTGATAGACCAGCACCGGCTCGCCGAGGCCGGCGGGGGCGGGGTGCATCCACCAGTAAGAAGCACCTTCGATGAAGGCAAGGCTGAGGAGGAGGAAGGTGACCGCGGGGAGAGGCATGGGCGGTGGGCGGTGGGCGGTGGGCGGTGGGCGGTGGGCGGTGGGCGGTTGCGAAGCGTTGCTGCCAACGGCTCCCTGCCAACTGCCAACTGATTTCACCG
>JANODE010000087.1:0-3897 GCA_031412525.1 Akkermansiaceae bacterium
CGGAATGGAGGGCCAGCTCCGCTTGAAAAACGCATCCGTCCTGCTCATCGGGACGGGCGCGCTCGGTTCTCCATCAGCTCTCTATCTGGCCGCCGCGGGAGTCGGCCGGATCGGCCTGGTCGATGCGGATGTGGTGGACGCGTCCAACTTGCAGCGGCAGATCCTCCACGGCGAGCCGTGGGTGGGTAAACCAAAACTCGAGAGCGCAGCCCACCGTCTGCGGGAGGTGAATCCACACATCACCGTGGAACTCCATCCGGTGCGTTTCACTCCAGACAATGCGATTGAGATCGCGGCTTCCTATGACATCATCGTCGATGGTTCCGATAATTTCCCCACACGATTTCTAACGAACGATGCTGCGTTTTTTCTGAAAAAGCCGCTGATTTACGGCGCGATCCACCGTTTCGAAGGACAAGGTGCCGTCTTCGCCCCGCACCTCGGAGGACCGTGCTATCGCTGCCTGTTGCCGAACATGCCGCCGCCGGGCAGCGTGCCGTCCTGTCAGGAAGCCGGGGTGTTAGGTGTTTTGCCGGGAATCATCGGATCGCTTCAGGCGATGGAAGCGCTCAAACTCATTCTCGGCATCGGCCACGTGCCGCTCGGAAAACTAACCATCTACGATGCCCTCAACAGCAGTTTCCGCGCCCTCACGCTCCGCCGCGATCCTGCCTGTAGGCTCTGCGGCGACAGTCCCGAAATTCTATCGGTTTCCAACCTGGAAACGACCGCATCCGCTAACTGCGAAATCCCTAACGACGCCATGGAATCCATCACCACTTCCGAACTCCGCCAAATCCTCTCTGGGGATTTCCAAGGCCTGCTCATCGATGTCCGCGAACCGGACGAGCATGCCATCGCCCACATCGAAGGCTCGCGGCTCATCCCGCTGAAAACCCTGCCGGACCAATTAGCCAGCCTGCCTGCGGACCGGGAAATCCTCGTCCATTGCAAGTCCGGCGGCCGTTCTGCCAAAGCCGTCCAACTCCTCCTCGACCATGGATTCACCCGTGTGAAAAACGTGGCTGGCGGCATGGACGCCTGGCTGGCCGAAAACTAGATCCGCACTCTCGCCGTCAGCGGTGATGGTGATGCCCGGGCCCGCACGGAAGATTCCGATTTCCCGACAGGTCACCTTCGTGGCGGTGAAGTGCATGAGAGTGCTCTCAAGGTCCTCCGGCGAAATAGCTAACAGATAGCCGTAGCTGGGAAAGGTGACGAGCCAGCGTTCGATCTCGGTGTCCATCGGGCAGGGCAGGCGCTCGAGATCCAGATACGCGCCGACTTCCGAGCAGTGGCAAAGCATGGCGAGGGTGCCGACGATGCCGCCGTTGCTGATGTCCTTGCCGGCATGGCACAGGCCCTTTTCGACGAGTGACGGCAGCAGCTCCAAGTCCGAGCGCAGCCGCTCAGGTGGGGTCGTAGTGCTGGCGTTCCAGAACGGTTTCCCGCCATGATAGGCACCGTGCATGTCAATGGCGATGACGAGATGGTCGCCGGGTTTCGCATCAAAACTAGTGATCAGCCGATCACCCGCGTGGCCGAGAACGGCGGCAGCGAGCGTGGCCTTTCCCGAATCCACATGAGTGGTATGTCCGCCCACGATGGGCACTCCATATGAATGCGAAGCGGCCTGGATGCCTTGCCAGATCTTGGAGGAAATCTCGTCCGACGGCGTCCATATCACGTCGGTGATGGCGAGCGGCCGTCCGCCCATCGCTGCGATGTCGGAAAGGTTCACCATCACGGCCGAGTAGCCGGCGAACCAGGGGTCCTCTTCCACGAACGATTCCAACATTCCTTCCGCAGCGAACAACAGATGGCCGTGTCCGGCGGGATTCGGAATGGCCGCGCAATCATCGCCGAGGCGGACGTTTCCGGACACTTCGAGAGCAGGTTCAAAAGCCCGGTGAATGCCTGCTTTTTCGGCGACCGCAGGGTGCGATACAAGGAAATCAGCCAATTCGGCAAGGTCATTCATTCGAGTGCCAGCCATAGATCAAAGCATGCCAAATCCGGGGCAAAGTTAGATCATTTTGAAATTATATCACCATTCGGGCGTGACTTGCATTTTGCAAGCGAAGGAGCCTATTTCAATGCCATGAATTCTCATCCGGAACCTCAACTCGCCGCGCCCGGAGCAGGGATCCCCCTCCTGGAGCGTTTGATCGGGAAAATGATCTTTACCGCTCGGAGGCTCGCGGGAAACCGGGATTCGTTCAATCGGCGAATTGTTAGGGAACGGGAGTTTATCCGGCGGCTCGTTGAGTCGTGCGACCCCGCATCGCTCGGCAAGCGCGTTCTGATCAAGCGGCTGCCCGGCCTTGAGGACAGCAGCCGCTACTGGTCCGTGCTGATGACGCTGGACCACCTGCGCATCGTCAACACGCAGCTCGTGGAGGTTTTCGAGCGCCTGCCTCAGGGAAAACTGCCTGACCATGAGGCTGATACCGCCGCAGTGAAACCGAGCGCGGAGGTGAGACATGAGGTGATTGGAAGTTATGAAACATCGTGCGACGCACTGCTAACAGCGATTGCCGCCGTGCCGGATCTGAAAACTAGAACGCGATACCGGCATCCATGGTTCGGTCCGATGGACGCGTATGCCTGGCACTCGCTGGCAGGCGGACACATGGGTATCCACCGCGTGCAGATCGAGCGAATCATCGAAGGAATTAGAAAAACTTGCACTGGGTGAAAAAAGTTTCCCCCAAATGTCGAACCATGGCGTGCCCGAACGACACAAATGCAGCGGACAAGCTCCGCGTTCAACTAAACAACCAACCACCATCATTATGGAATACATGCTCATATTCACCGAATCCGCCGCCGAGTTCGCGGTCCGCAACGACTCTGAAAAAGCGCCGGCCTACTGGGGCGCGTGGAGCGCTTACGCCGGGACAGTCGCCCAATCCGGCATCATGGTCTGCGGTGCGGGCCTTCAACCACCGGAAACCGCAACGACGCTCCGCATCCGCGATGGCAAGCGGCAGATTCACGACGGGCCTTATGCCGAATCGAAGGAAATGTTAGCCGGTTTTTTTGTGGTCAACGTGCCCGACCTCGACGTCGCCCTGGATTGGGCGGCGCGCAGTCCGGCTGCCAGCTACGGCTCTGTCGAAGTGCGACCGACCCTGACACCACCGCCAGCGCCCTGATCGATGGAATGCATCAGGCTCTAGCAAATCAATCGGTCGAAGCGGCGGCTCGTGAATCGCGTTCCCGTCTCATTTCCTTCCTCGCCGCGCGCGCGGGAGGGGATGTTGCGGGAGCGGAGGACGCCTTGTCAGAGGCATTTGTCGCTGCCTTGCAGCAATGGCCGGTCGAAGGCGTGCCACTAAAACCGGAGGCGTGGCTTCTAACGGCCGCCCGCCGCCGGCTGCTTGACGCGCAACGCCGCGGGCGGACCCGGATCAACACCATCGATTCGATCAGCCACGCGATGGAAACCGCACGATCAGAAATGGAAAGCGGCCATGATTTCCCGGATGAGCGGCTGAAACTGCTTTTCGTCTGCGCCCACCCGGCGATCGATCCCTCGGCGCGCACGCCGTTGATGCTGCAAACGGTGATGGGCATCGAGGCGGACCGCATTGCGAGCGTGTTCCTCTGCTCGCCCGCGGCGATGAGCCAGCGGCTGGTGCGGGCAAAGGTGAAAATCCGCGACGCCGGGATTCCCTTTGCCGTTCCCGCCCGTGAGGAGTGGCCCGAGCGGCTGGAGTTCGTGCTGGATGCGGTTTACGCGGCTTACACGACCGGCTGGGACTCGGCGGAATGCGTTTGGTTTGCCCGCGTGCTCGCCCATTTGCTGCCGGATGAGCCGGAGGTGTTAGGTTTGCTGGCGCTGGTCTTGCACGGACATGCCCGGCGTCATGCGCGGTCGTTCGAGGGAAAATA
>JANODE010000088.1:0-36903 GCA_031412525.1 Akkermansiaceae bacterium
CCACCTACGCTTACAGCCAGGAATGGTGGTGGAACGCCTACACCACCGGAAGCACCACGCTCAAAAGCGGATTCGTGGCGGATCGTAATTCGCACAATCACTTTCGCCGCGCCGGTAACAAGATCCCCGAAGCCTTTGGCAACGCGCCCTTCGTTTCCTTCCCGCACTGGGAGGCTCCGGGCCAGTTTGAAGGCATCCAGGCGAAGTCCTACAACCCGATGCGGCAGGTCTATCGGACGATCGGCTTGGTCCGTGGCGCGAAACCCTACGCGCTGGTGGTGGACGATGTTAGGAAGGACGACGCCACGCACTCCTACCGTTGGGTGGCCTCGATTCCCAAGGACCTGATTCTTGTTAGCGGGACGTCGCTTCCTGCCGGAGCAAATCCCGCCACGGATGTGGTCCTTCAGGAACCCGCGATCACCGGCAACCGCCGCCTGCTCGTGCGGATCCTGAACGCCTCCGGCACTCCCGCCCTCGGCGCGGCCTATTCGATCAACCCGAACCCGGGCAAAGTGCTCAATTTCAGCAACCCCGTGGAAGGAAGCGAGTTCGCCTACACCCAAACGGTCTCCAACACCGCCACGAGCGAGAGCTGGAAACGCCTCGTCATCGAGCGTGCCAACGTCGTCGCTCCGGATTTCCGCATCCTGTTGTTCCCGTTCCGGAATGGTGATGCCCTCCCGACCTCGGACTTCAATGGGAACTCTCTAACCGTCAGCCTGGGCAGCCAGAGCGACACCTTCTCGTTCGCTCCACGCACTGCCAACGTCGGCGGACAAAACGTGACGATGAACGAATTCACACTCAGCCGCGGCGGCACCACTCTGCTCGACTATCGAAACCAGATCGAACCCACCGCCGTTCGTGGTCCCGCAGGAGTCCTCGATGTTCCACCCGCAGCGCCCACCTCGCTCAATGCCACCAGGCTCTCCGGCCCGCAAATCAGACTCACTTGGATCGACAACGCAACCGGTGAGAGCGCCTATGTGATCGAACGGACCCTGGCAGGCAAACAGAACTGGCAGAGTGTCGCCAGCACACTCCCCGCGAACACCACGACATTTACTGACGAAACCGTGCAGGTGTCCACGGGTTACAATTACCGCGTCCGGTGTGTCGGAAGTGCGGGTTCGTCCGACTACGCCACGGTGGAAATCATCGTGTCGGCGGGCATCAGTGATGGCACGTTCGGATCGTGGCGCGTGCAGTATTTCGGTGACGGACTCGCCGACATTCCGGGTGTCTCCGGGCTGGACGACGACCCGGACGGAGATGGCTGCACCAACCAGCATGAGTTTCTAGCAGGCACCGTGCCGACGGATTCCGGCAGTGTTTTCAAGATGCTCGGACTCACCCCCGCAAGCGGTGGCTTCCAGCTCAGCTTCACCGCCATTCCCGGCAAGATCTATCAGGTGGAACGTGGTGCTGATCCGGCCTCGGCTGCCTGGACCCTCGTCGCGGATGATCTAACCACCACCGGCACCAGTATCGAGATCACCGTCACGCCTGCTCCCGGGGAGAGCCGTGGCTTCTACCGGGCACGCGTTAAGAACTAATTGGCCGGCCTCTTTATCTCCCACCGACCATTTTTTTACATGAGCGAAAATCATTGCAATCTCCTAGCCGGCCTCGCCATTGCAGTCATCAGTCTGAGTAGCTGCCAGAAAGGCACGAACTTCCACGTTTCACCTTCCGGGGACGATGCGGCGGTGGGCTCGAAATCCCATCCATTCGCGACGCTGGAACGCGCTAAAGCCGCCGCCCGCACTGCGACCGAAAAACCGGTGACCGTCTGGCTCGCTGGTGGTGACTATCATTTCGAAAAGCCTTTCGAACTCGGCAAGGAGGACTCGGGCACCGCAGAGCATCCCATCGTCTATCGGGCGATGGAGGGCCAGTCTCCTCGTTTGCTGGGTGGCAAGCAACTCACGTCCTCCTCTTTCCAGCCCGTCACCGATGCTGTAACCCTTGCCCGCATCGCCGGGCCAGCGCGCGGCAAGGTCGTCACCCTCGATCTCAAGGCTCACGGAGTCACCCATTCCAAGCCCTATCCGGATGTCTTCACCGATGCTGGCGGCATCGTCGATCTGTTCTGCAACGGCAAACGCATGACGCTTTCCCGGTTCCCTAACGACGGCTGGATGACCTTCAAATCCGTCATCCACACCGCCGGCGGACCGCAGGGAGAAGGTTGGAACGATCCTGCGACCTTCCAGAAAGTACCTCCCGGCTCGCCCGGTGGCATCTTCGAATACCGCGATGAGTTCCATGACAAACACGCGCTGTGGAAAAAGCAGCTCGACCGCGGCGTCTGGTTCCGCGGCTACTGGCGTGTGGCTTGGGAAAACTCCGCCTTGCGCGTGCTCGACATCGATGATTCCGCCCGCACCGCCGCCTTCGCCAAGCCGATCCCGAACGGCATCGGCAACAAATACAACCGGCCCAAGGGCAATGGACGTGAGGCCTATCAACTCATCAACCTGCTGGAGGAAGTGGACGAACCCGGCGAGTGGTGCCTCGATTTCAAGGATCAGATGATCTATTTCTATCCACCCGCGCCGCTCGATTCGTCACAGATCATCCTGGTGGATCGTGAAGCACCGGTGGTCAGCCTGAAGGGAGCGTCCCACATTAAACTGCGCGATCTAACTGTTGAATTCAATTTCGGCGATGGCATCCATGTCAGCGAAGGCGAGGGGAACCTGATCGCGGGTTGCACGGTGAGAAACGTCAACCACTACGCGATCGTTCTCGACGGTGGTAAAAACCACACCGCGCAGAGCAACGACCTGCATCACCTCGGGGCCGGTGGCATCTGGCTCGGCGGTGGTGATGAAGCAGCCCGCCCACGCATCCCGGCCGGGCACAGGGCGGTGAACAACCACATCCATCACTTCGGCGAAATCGAGCCGGTCTATGCCGCAGGGATCAACTGCGGCTTCACCGGCGGCGGTGGCGGCGGCCACCATCCGGCGGTTGGCATGTATGTGGCCCACAACGTCATCCACGATACGCCCCACGTCGGCGTACTCTGCGGCAGCATGGACAGCGTCTTCGAATACAACGAGGTTTACCGGTTCTGCCTGGTCTCTAACGACATGGGTGGTTTCTATTCCTATGACTATGGGAAGCGGAATTTCGGCAACCTCACATTCCGACACAATTTCATCCATAGCTCGCCGCTGGGCGACGGAGTTTACTTCGACCACGATCATCCGGACATGAAGGTCATCGGCAACATCGTTTCCCTGGGCAGCACTGGCACGCGTGGCACCGGCTACCTCTTCAAACAGGGTGACATGCCCAAGGATGGCAAGACACAGCCCTTTGATTGTGTCGGAAACATCGCAGTGGACTGCAAGTTTGGTTATGAGTTCGTGAGCCTGCTGCCTCACCAGGGAAAAATCGAAAACAACGTGGCCGTGGACTGCCAGACGCCGATGAAGTGGAGCGAGATCAAAAACGGAAAACTCGTGCCGAGCGAGGACTTCTCCACCGGGCGGAACGTGATCTATCAGGGTCAGGAGGGTTTTGCTGGATCCACCGCGTTGGATTTCCGGCTGGCTCCGGATGCGAAGTTGTTGAAGGACCTGCCGGGTTTCACGGTGATCCCGGTCGAGCGCATCGGCCTGCGGACTGATGAATTCCGCACGGCGCTGCCGACTGCTGTGGAACTCGGGCGCTCGGGCGGAACACCGGAATCAAACGGCGGCCTCGGCTACGATATTCTGGACCGAAAATAGGCTCCGTCGCCCGGGATTTTAGTTCTTCATCCGGGCACCTTCGATCTTGAAAGTGTAGGCGTGCTGGCAGGGTGCGGCATCCGGCGCGAGATCGGGAGTGGTGATGGTGAGGGTGCTCCCGGCTAGAGACGTTTTCAAGTTTCCTGTCATGCCAAGCATCGTGACCGTGGGGTTTTCGGAAACATCGAGGCCGCGAAGTTCAAGCGTTTTACCCGGCCATCCGATGGAGATGGCATAAAGTGCATCCGGCTTTTTCGTGTAGAACACCTGTTTCACCGCCATTCCCTTGTTAGGCTTCTGGCCGACTTGATCGATCAGATTGTATTTGACCATGTATTCGCCGAATTCCTGCTTGGGCTGGGTTCCTTCCGTCCACTGGCAGGATTTCCCGGCAAACCGGCTGCCATAGATCGCCTCCCCGTTGACCATGAGCCAATCGCCCATTTCCAGTAGCCGTTGCTCCATGATCGGCGGGATGGTGCCATCCGCATCCGGGCCGATGTCGAGCAGCAGATTGCCACCTCGGCTGACGAGGTCGCAGAGCACCAGGATGAGCTCGCGGCCAGTCTTGTAGTCACCGATCCGTTCGGCACGGTTCAGACCATAGGAAAATCCCATGCCGCGGCTTTCTTCCCACGGGTGCGAGTCGTCCTGCATGCCGGCGGCGTATTCCGTAGTCCAGTAGCCGCCGTTCTTGTGGCGGCAATCCTTGCCCCAGCGGTCGTTGACGACGACTTCATCCTTGCAGGGTGAGTCGTTGAAGAGCCATGCGAGCAGCGACTCGCTCTTCCAGTCCTTGGACGGCATGTCCCACTCGCCATCGCTGAAAATGATAGAGGGCTGGTAGCGGGTGACCACGTCCTTGAACTGCGGGGTCATGTGTTCATCCACATAGCGGACCTTGTCCGTTAGCCAGAGCGGGTTATACCATTCGTAGAGCGAGTAATAGAAGCCGAACTTCATGCCGCGGGCGCGGGTGGCCTCTGCGAGTTCACCCATCAGGTCTCGTTTCGGGCCGATTTCCATGGAGTTCCACGGGCGCTGCCAGGTTTTGCTGGCCTCGGCGCTGGGCCAGAGAGCGAAGCCCTCGTGGTGCTTGGAAGTCGGCACGACATACTTGATGCCAGCGCGGGCGAACAGATCAGTCCATTGACCGGCATCGAAAAGCTCGGCGGTGAACCTGGGTGCGAAGTCCTGATAGTTGAAGTCCGCGCCGTAGTTTTTCTGATGGAACTGCCACCACGGGTTGTCCGGTTTCTTGTCGGCCATGTTTTTCCAATACCACTCGGCATATTGTTCCTTCGCTCCCCATGCCGGCACGGAATAAACTCCCCAGTGGATGAAAACGCCAAACTTGGCATCCTGGAACCACGCAGGCATGGGCCGCTTGTTGAGCGATTCCCAGTTAGCCTCGTAAGTCGCCGCGGTGGCGACAGGCGTGGCGGACATCGAAGCGAAAGCAAACGTGAGTGCGGTGAGAACAAGCTGGCTTTTCATGGCATGTGTGGAATGGAGTTAGGAAAAATTTCGAGAGCTTTGCAGGCCCCGGTTTTTTTACAAACTGAGAAGCCTTGCGAACGGCCGGTCACTTCCTGACCTCGACCTGATAGTCGCCGAGCGCCCACTGGATTCCTGCCAGATAGTGACGCACGACTTTGGGATTCCAGTAGATCTCGTGGTTGTGGCCGAGCGAGGAATAGAAGACGCGGCCCTTGTCCCAGTGGCGCGCCCATGAGATGCCGAAGTCGCCGTCGGTTCGCTTGATGCCTTTGAGCGTCATGTCGGTCTTCTCGGTGTCCAGCCGCAGCAGCATGTGCACGGCCTTGGAATCGTAGGGAGACTTGAATTGATAGATTTCCTCGGGGAACTCGACGTTCTGCCCCTCGAACATGGCGACCAGCGGGTGCTTTTCCTCGCCGGGCTCGACCTTCACGCTCACCTTCACGTTTGCGTTCCACGGATGGCCGTCGAAATAGCCGTTCACCATCTTGCCGTATTCCGGCCATTCATAACAGGTGTCGGTCGCGGCATGAATGCCGATGAATCCACCACCGGATTTGATGTAAGCCATCAGGTTTTCCTTGAGGAGCGCGTCACGTTTGGTGGCGGCTTCTTTTTCGGAATCGGTCAGTTTTGCGAGTTCGTCCTTGTTAGGTGAGAAAACGTTCAGGGTGGTGCTGAGAAAACAGACGGCGTCGAAGGTCTTGAGTTGGTCGGCTTCGAAATTGGCGAGGTCATCGCTGATGACAGTCTCGAAAGCGCCGGTTTTTTTCCCCAATTCGGTGAGGGTGACCTTGCCGGTGGCGATGGAGCCGTGGCGAAAGCCGTTGGTTTTAGAGAAGACGAGGACTTTGCGTGGTTTCGAGGGTTTGGCGTAAGCCTTGTCCGGCAGCGCTTCGGTGATTTTTTCGAGCGCGCCAGCGGGTGGCGTTTCGGGTTTCGGTGATTGGGCGGCGGCGGATAGGGCGAGGGCGCCGAGGATTCCGGTGGGGAGCAATGATTTCATGAGCGTCGTCCGGATGGGGTTGATTCCGGTGGGTTTTCTAAACGCGATTGGCCGATTTCATCTTACAAATGAAGCACCGGGCGGGGTAGGTGCGATTCAGGGTTGAGTCCGGCGTCGGATTCCGCGAAAACCACGCCGGATGAGAATTTTGGTTGTAGGTAAAGGCGGGCGCGAGCATGCGCTGGTGAGGGCGTTGGCGGAATCGCCGGGACGTCCCATGGTGTTCTGTTTCCCCGGGAGCGAGGCGATTTTCCAACTCGCCGAACCGGTAGAGGCCGATGGGTTGGAGTCGCTGGTGGAATGGATGAAAGCGAATGCCATCGATCTATGCGTGGCCGGTGAGGAAAGTTACCTGGTGAAAGGGGAGGGGCTTGCGAATCTCTGCGCGAAAATCGGCATTCCCTGCTGGGGGCCGCCGAAAGAATCCGCGCAGTTAGAGGCGAGCAAGGAGTTTGCAAAGGAGTTTCTCGTTCGAAACGGAATTCCCACGGCGCGGGCCACGGCGACGGATTCGCTGGATGAGGCGATGGCGGCCATCGCAGGGGAATACCCGACCGTGCTCAAATTCGACGGACTCGCGGCAGGCAAGGGCGTCGCGGTATGTCCGGACCAGGAGTCAGCGCTTGGGTTTTTGCATGAGGTTTTCACCCACCGCCGTTTCGGTGATGGGAGGGTGCTGGTGGAGCAATGTCTGACGGGTCCTGAAGTTTCGGTGTTCGCGGCGATTATCGATGACCAGTATTTGATATTCACCCCGGCCCGCGACTACAAGCGCGCCTTCGATGGCGACCTCGGCCCTAACACCGGGGGCATGGGCGCGGTGGCCAGCAGGCGTCTGGTTTCGCAGGAAATTATCCAGCAGATCGAAAATGAAATCGTGAAACCCACCGTCGCCGGTCTTCGCAACGAGTCGCTGCCTTATCGGGGATTCCTCTACTTTGGCATCATGCTCACGCCGGTGGGCCCACAGGTCATCGAATACAACTGCCGCTTCGGCGATCCCGAGTGCCAGGCGGTGATGCCGCTTGTAAAAGGCGATCTAGCAGGTTTCTGCCTGGCCGGCGCAACTGGCGAACTCCGCGACGACCTGATCAGTTTCGACGACGGTTGGAGCGTCTGTGTCATTCTAGCATCTTCCGGCTATCCGGAAACTTCGCGCAACGGCGACCGCATATCAGGCATCGAGAATACCACTGACGCCCGCGTCTATCACTCCGGCACGAAACCCACCTCCGACGGCCAATGGGAAACCAACGGAGGTCGCGTGCTCGCGGTCGTTTCCGGCGGCAGCACCCGGATGGAGGCCGTGGAAAAAGCCCATTCTGCTGCTGATCTTGTGAGTTTTGACGGACTCCAGCGCCGACGCGACATCGGCATCCTCAATTTTGACTGACACCCTCATGGAACGCACGCTAACAGCCGAAGACATCGCCGCCGGAGTGGAACGACTCGCCGCCGCCATCCGTGAGAAGAACCCGGACAAACCGATCTGCCTAGTCGGCATCCGCAGCCGGGGCGATGAAGTCGCGGAGCGCGTGCTCACGTTGCTTTCGTCGGACGATCGCGAGCTGAATTTCGGCGTGCTCGACATTTCGCTCTATCGGGACGATTTCGAGCATCTCCACACGAATCCGTCACTCCAGGAAAGTGACATTGGATTTCCGGTCGATGACGCGCACATCATCCTCGTCGATGACGTGCTTTTCACCGGCCGCACCATCCGAGCCGCGCTCGACGCGCTTTCCGATTATGGTCGCCCGGCCAAGGTCGAACTCGCTGTCCTGATTGACCGCGGCCACCGCGAAATGCCGATCCAGCCGGATTATGTCGGCATCGTTCTCGACACCCGCCGTCTCGACCAGGTATTGGTATCCCTCGAAGGAACGGACGGCACCGATCAGGTCCGAGTCGTCGAGAAAACAACACCATGAGCCTCCTGCCGCAGCGCAAGAAATCCGCCGAGGAAATCGCGAAACTCCGCGAAACTCTTGGTATTCCCGGCCAAGCGGTAGTTGAGGATGAGGCACCCACAACCGCACCAGCCAGCGCGATTGTTTCCCGTCCGATTCCGGAAATTCCCAAGCCGGAGCCAGCCGCAAAAGCCCCGGCGCCAAATCCAAAGCCAAGCCCGCCGCTGCCGGACACGCCCGAACCCGAGCCTGAGAAACCAGTCGTCCTGCCTTCGACGGATTCGGCATCACCGCCCGTGCTGTCTTCGCGAGGTGTGCGCGAGGTGCGTTCACTGAAGCGCTCGGAGCGAGTTCCCGTGCTGCCCACCGGAGAACCCGAGCCGGTCAGGATCACGCCGATCGCGCCCGAGCCTTTGCCGCATTCCGGCAAGGTCGTGCACTCGCTCCGCAAATCCGAACTTGTTCCGATCACCCCCGCGGACATCCACACTCCGCCTGCCGATTCAAAACTGCCGGTGCACCGCCACAGCGATCGCGAGCTCAACGAACTCCGTCGGCAGGCTGCGATCACCCAGCAGGGAGTCACTCCGGCCTTTGTCGGAATGGCCGCTCACCCGGCGCTGATCATCCCTGGTTACCTGCTCATCATCACTGCTGCGGCGTGCATGCTTTATTACGAGCTATCGATCAATGTTACTGGTGGATGCATTGCCACCGCGCTGCTGATCGCCGTTTTCATCTATCTGAGGAAACCGCTCTCACGCCACCATGCGGCATTCATCTCGGTGATGTCCTTGTTTGTGATCGTGTTCGGCGCGCTCCATTATTTTCCCCAACTCCGGTATGGCACGTAAAGACTTACTCGACATCGTTTCCCTCGACCGTGCGGAAATCGAACACCTCCTCGATCAATCGATCCCCTTCAAGGAACTCTTTACCCGCTCCGTGAAAAAAGTCCCCGCCCTCAAGGGGAAATCCGTTCTAACGTTGTTTTACGAACCAAGCACGCGCACCCATTCGTCGTTCGAAGTCGCTGCGAAAAGGCTCTCCGCCGATGTCACGAACTTTGATGTGGCCCATTCCTCCATCACCAAGGGTGAGTCTGTTAGGGAAACGATCGAAACGCTGCAGGCGATGCGCACGGACTACATCATCGTCCGCCACAAGGCATCCGGACTGCCCGCGATGATCGCCCGCCAGACGAAAGCCTCCGTCATCAACGCGGGCGATGGCTCGCACGCCCATCCCACCCAGGCGCTGCTAGACGCATTCACGATCAAGGAGAAATTTCCTGATCCCACAGGCAAGCGCGTGCTCATCATCGGGGACATCCTGCACAGCCGCGTCGCCCGTTCCACCAGCACCATCCTGAAAACGCTCGGTGTGGAAGTCGCCTACCTCGGCCCCGGATCGCTGGTGCCGAAGACCGGCCCGGAGAACATCCGCCGTTTTACCGACTACAAGGAGGCCATGGCCTGGAAACCGGATTTCGTCTACCTGCTCCGCGTCCAGATGGAACGCCAGGACGTCCAGTTTTTCCCCAGCCTGCGCGAATACCACCGCCTCTACGGCATCACCGATGCCCGCCTCGCCGACATCCGCGACCGCGGGCTCTACCTCATGCACCCAGGCCCGGTGAACCGCGGAGTCGAACTCTGCGACGCGGTCATGGACTACGAACGCAGCCTGATCAACGACCAGGTGGAGAACGGCATCGCCGTTAGAATGGCGGTGCTCTACTGGCTGAAACCGGGTGGGGAGAGTGCCTGAGCAAAAATCCGGGTTGCCCTGTTGCGGCGGATCGCGTGAAGTCAGGGCGTGCGCTACGAACCGATTTCTCCAGAGTTTTTCACCCGCAACCGCGCCAATCTCCGCGCGCTCCTGAAGCCGAACAGCATGGTCATCCTCCATGCGAACGACATCTATCCGACCAACGCGGACGGCACGATGCCTTTCAAACAGAACAGCGACCTGTTCTATCTGACCGGAGTCGATCAGGAGGAAACGATGCTCATCCTGATGCCGGATGCGGTCGATCCAAAGGAACGTGAAATCCTTTTCGTCAAGGAAACCAGCGAACTCATCGCCATCTGGGAAGGGGAAAAACTCACCAAAGAACAGGCACGCGCCGCCACCGGCGTCGAGCGCGTCGAGTGGGCGCATTCGTTCGAGTCGTTTCTCCACCGCATGGTCCCACAGGTGGAGCACGTTTACCTAACAACCAATGAGCACCTCCGCGCCAGCGTCGTTGTGGAGACCCGCAACGCGCGATTCATCAAGGACTGCCAGTCGCGCTATCCGCTGCATCGCTACGAGCGCCTAGCCCCTTTGCTTCACCGCCTGCGCATCACGAAGGACCCGGAAGAGATCCGCATCTTGCAACGCGCGTGCGACATCACGGAGGCGGGTTTCCGGCGCTCGCTTGGATTCATCAAGCCAGGCGTGGGCGAGTGGGAGATCGAGGCGGAACTGCTGCACGAATTCGTCCGCCGCGGGTCGCGTGGTTTTGCCTATCAGCCGATCATCGGCACCGGGAAAAACGCCTGCGTGCTGCATTATGTGGAAAACGACAAAATCTGTCAGGATGGCGACATGCTGCTGATGGACGTGGCGGCCGAATACGCCGGCTGGGCATCCGACCTGACGCGCACCGTGCCCGTGAACGGGAAATTCAGCAAACGCCAGCGTGAGGTTTACGATTCCGTGCTGCGTGTCTTCCGCGGTGCTAACAACATCCTGCGCCCCGGCAACACACCGATGGACTATCAGAAACAAGTCATCGAACTGATGGAACGTGAGCTCGTTAGTCTCGGCCTCTTTTCCGCGAAGGAAGCCCGTGAACAGGGCCCGGACAAGGCACTGGTGAAAAGGTATTTCATGCATGGCACCTCGCACCACCTTGGCCTCGACGTGCACGACGTCTGCCCGCCGCATGAGTCGTTTGCGGAAGGCATGGTCTTCACGATCGAGCCCGGCATCTACATTCGGGAAGAGAACCTGGGCGTGCGTATCGAGAACGATGTAGTCATCGGAAAAGACGTGAATTTCGATCTCATGCGGAACATCCCCATCGAGGCGGACGAAATCGAGTTGCTGATGAATGCGTAGGGAACAAATACGGCTCGATAGCTGCTTTGAACCTGCCAACATATCAACATGATTGGAATCGTATTAGGATCAGGATTGGGACCGCTGGCGGACGCCGTGGTCGTCGAGAGGGAAGTTTCATTTGCGGAGGCTGGCTTGCCTGCTTCATCCGTTCCGGGTCATGCCGGGAAATTCGTCTTTGGAAAACTGGGCGGAACCCCCGTCGTCCTGATGAAAGGTCGCGTCCATCTTTACGAAGGCCATGCGCCGCGGCTTGTCACCTCCGGCGTGCGCTGGATGGCGGAGCAGGGGATTGAAAAACTCATCCTCACCAACGCTGCCGGCACGCTCAATCTCGGGTTTCCTCCCGGCAACTGGATGCTGCTGAGTGATCATCTCAACCTCACAGGCACGTCGCCGCTCGAAGGCGCGGATTTCATCGACATGTCCGCCGCCTACGATCCCGCCTGGCGCACCGATTTCCTAGCGGCGGCCGCTGCATCCGGCATGCCGCTGCACGAAGGCGTCTATGCCGGCCTGCGCGGCCCGCAGTACGAAACCCCAGCGGAAATCCGCATGCTCCGCACCCTCGGCGCGGACGCGGTGGGGATGAGCACGGTGTTGGAAACCATCCAGGCGCGATCGCTCGGAATCCCTGTCGCCGCGTTTTCCTGTCTCACCAACTGGGCCGCCGGAATCACTGCCGCCCACCTGGATCACCACGAAGTCCTGGAAACCGGGAAACAAGCCGCACAGGCGATGATCACCCTTCTAACAAACGTTCTGGGAAAAAACTAACCGGCCCGTATGCCCACAAGGAGCGGCAGATTGCCTCCGGTTATGTCCGCTACGCTACCATTCCGATCTGCCGTGCGAATGGAAAGCCAATGAGCAGCGGCGAGCCTCCACGCATTGAAACTTCATTGGCTCAGCGGATCGGAGTCCGCTGCTCCATGAGGGAATTTCCCTCGATGAAGCCTCTGTGAAAAAGGCGTGAAGGACCAGTAATCTCTCGCGACTCACCGGCGGGCGGGCTAAGGGTTGTTGCTACTGCCCGTCTATCTGATTTCACCAGCGATCAGCCGATAGTGAGGGCGGGCTTTCAAAACCCACCGCCATGACCATGCTCCCACAACCCCCGCCGGACGCACCGGCGCCACCGCCGTCCGAAGCCGCTGTTTTGTCACAGAAGAAATGGAAGTGGCTTTGGGTTGTGGGCGTCGGCTCATTACTGTTCCTTCTGCTAATGGGTCTAGCCAATCCCAGGACCATTCGAAGTGGAAAAAATGCGAACCAGACCAAAGCAGTCAGCAATGCACGGCAGATCGGTTTGGCGTTGTTCGAATTCGAAACTGAATATGGCAAGTTTCCTGACGCGACCACCATTCCAGCGGTGCGGAAAGAAACGGGAACTCTTCTGTCATTGGGGACTACAAGCTCTAACGACTTTTTCAGGCAGCTCATCGCTGCCGACATTGTCGCGAGCGAAGCCATGTTCTACGCGAAAACCGCAGGATCCCGAAAGCCCGACAATGTTTTCAGTGGGGCCCGCGCATTGGAGAAAAGCGAATGTGGATTCACCTATCTCATGGGAGCCACGATCCCAGGGAACCCCGGCAGGCCAATTGTTGTGGCTCCGATGATTCCTGGCACCGATCGCTTCGATCCAAAACCCTTCGACGGCAAGGCCGTCTTGCTGAAGGCCGATAACAGCGTCACATCGCTGCCGATCGACAAGCACGGTCACGTCTTCCTGAATGGCAGAAACCTGATGGACCCGCATCACCCAATTTGGGACGATCATGCGCCGACGATCGCCTGGCCTGAGTGAATGGAAAGGATCACCTCGCGCCGAGGAGCGCGTTCATTCTGAACGCTATTTGCCGCGGACATTCTGTCCGCCGCGACGCAGTTTCGCCCGACAGGATGTCGGGCGAAACAGTCGTCAGAATGACGACGCTCCGCTCACACCAGCTCCGCGGCGATGGGATCGACGAGGGCGCGGCCGTGATGGATGAGGATGAACTGGCGGCCGTCGATGCGGGCGAGGCCTTCATCGGCTAGGTTCCGGGCGCGGGTGATGGCGTCAGGGCTGAGAAGATCGAGTGAAATGCCCCCCTTCGTGCGCAGCCCGAGGGCGATGCGTTCGAGCCGGCAGGCTTCAGCGTCGATGGTTTCCGACTCAGTCAGGGCGTGGCCGATCGACTGGACTTGGGCCACGTAGCGGGCGGTGTCCGCCACGTTTTTCCAGCGGATGCCGTTGAGCGTGGAGACGGCGGACGGTCCAAGGCCCAGGTAGTCTTCGCCGCGCCAATAGCCTTGGTTGTGGGACGAATGGTGGCCGGGTTTGGCGTAGTTTGAGGTTTCATAATGGTCGAAACCGGCGGCGGTTAGGAGTTCGTTCGCGAGGTGAAAATAATCGGCGTCGTGATCCTCATCCTCGCGCATCTCGCCGCGGCGGAGCGAATCGAAGAAGGCGGTGTCTTCTTCATAAGTGAGGTTGTAAGCGGAGACATGGTCGGGATCTAACGAAAGGGCGTGCTCCAGAGTTTGCTGCCAGTCATCCTTCGATTGCCCGGGGATGGAAAACATCAGGTCAATGTTGATCGAGGAAATACCCGCGTCGCGGAGAATGCTAACGGATTCGCTGGCCTGTGCGACGGAGTGCTCGCGGCCGAGGATTTCCAACACATGGGGTGTGAAGGACTGGATGCCTAACGAAACACGGGTAACGCCGAGGTCGTGGAAGAGTTTCGCCTTTGCCGCATCGAAGGTTGCCGGGTTCGCTTCCATCGTGACTTCATCGAGCTTCGTGAAATCGATCTTCTCATGCAGTGAGGCGAAGAGTTTTGATAGATGGCCGGGCGAGAGCATGCTGGGCGTGCCGCCGCCAAGGTAGAGGGTGCGCGGAGCTTCGATGAGCCGGGTCTTCGTTTCCACGGCAAGGGCCTCGACGAAGCTGACGATGGAAGTCGCACCCGGCGTGTGCTTGTAGAACGAGCAGTAAGGGCAGATGCGGTGACAGAAGGGGATGTGGAGGTAGAGCAGCAAGGGAGTAAAGTAGTCCAGGACTTCAGTCCCTTCTTTCACGGTCAAAAGGCGGACTGATGTCCACGACTAGGATTGCACCCGCGACACATAGCGGGCGACGGCTTCGCGCGTGGTTTCTGCAACGTTCGCCTCTGGTTTTGCGAACGGCGGGACAAACCACGGATAGGAACCTAGCAGATCGGTGACCACCGCTACTTCGCCGTCGCAGGTTTTCGTGCCGCAGCCGATGCCGATGGTGGGAACCGAAAGCGATGTTGACAACGCCCGCGCGGTTTCCGGGACGATCGATTCGAAAACGATGGCAAAAACGCCCGCATCAATGATCGCCTGCGCACCTTCGCGGAGCGCTTCCATCTGCTCCGGGGTCTTGCCTTTTTTGCGATAGCCGCCTTCTTCGATTACGCGCTGGGGCAGCATGCCGAGGTGGCCCATCACCGGGATGCCGGCGGCGGTGATGGCGCGGATTTTTTCCGCTTGGCGGACGCCGCCTTCGAGCTTCACGGCCTCCGCCCCGGCGGCGACGAGGCGTCTGGCGGTTTCCAAGGCTTGGACAGGTGTGTCGTAGCTGTGGATCGGCAGATCTGCGACCAAGAGGGCTCCCGGTCTCGCGCGTCCGACTGCGGCCACGTGGTGGAGCATGTGATCCAGAGTGACATGAGTGGTGTCTGGAAATCCGAGTACGACCATGCCGAGCGAATCGCCAACGAGCAGGACATCGATCCCACTCTCGTCAAGCAGGCGTGCGGTGGGGTAGTCGTAGGCGGTGAGGGCTGCGATGGGGGGCCCGTTTTTACGGGTCCTGATGGAATCTGCTTTTTGAAGGGCGGTCACGTGAGCGTTGATGACTCTTTCTTTCAGAAACTAAAATGCCCCCGCGGGGCGGAGGCATGGATTCAATGGCGACCCGTAAGGGAGTCGAACCCTTCTTGCCAGGATGAAAACCTGGAGTCCTAACCGATAGACGAACGGGTCGTGTGTCGCAGAGCGGGCGGAAAAGAAACTCAAACCGCCGGGCTGTGCAAGGTTTTTTTGGGGAAAAAATCCGGACCCTCATGATCAAGATGGAAATGAGCCGCATTCGTGAGATTCCACCGAATGCTGGCTTGTCAATCGAGAGAGGATTTCTAGGGTTGCGCCCGCCAGCTTCCGACCAAGGCAGCGGCTTCCTCCCCATTTTACCACATGAATACGACCCGACTCGCACAAGCTGCCAATGAAGCCCGTGGCCTCGCCATGGATGCCGTCCACGCCTGCAATTCCGGCCACCTTGGCCTGCCGCTGGGCTGCGCCGAGATTGGTGCCGTTCTGTTTGGAGAAAAGCTGCGCTACTTTCCCGACGCGCCGAAGTGGCTCAACCGCGATCGTTTCGTGCTCTCTGCGGGTCATGGTTCGATGTTCATCTACTCGTGGCTGCACCTGGCCGGCTATGCCGTCTCCCGCGAGGACGTGAAAAGTTTCCGCCGCCTGCATTCGATCACTCCGGGTCACCCGGAATTTCAGGAGACGCCCGGCGTCGAGGCCACCACCGGTCCACTCGGTCAGGGCGTGGGCAATGCCGTGGGCTATGCACTATCAGGAAAACGCGCCGCCGCCCTCTACAACACGGAGAAGCACACCGTATTCGATCACCACGTATTCGGCATTCTCGGTGATGGCTGTCTTCAGGAAGGCGTGGCCAAAGAGGCGATCGCTTTCGCCGGCCACAACCACCTCGACAACCTCATCCTCATCTATGACTCCAACGACGTGACGCTGGATGCCATGGCGGTTCTCACCCAAGGCGAGGACGCTGAACAATATTTCACGTCGCAGCGCTGGGATGCCGTCACCATCGATGGTCATGATCTCGCAGCCATCGCCGGGGCGATCGAAACTGCAAAGTCCAGCGACAACGGCCGGCCGAAAGTCATCATCGCCAAAACGACGATCGGTAAGGGCATCCCTGAGGTCCAAGGCACCGCCAAAGGCCATGGCGAAGGCGGCGCGAAATTCATCGAAAGTGCCCGCGCCGGCCTCGGTCTTCCCGCAGAAGAGCATTTTTATGTTTCCCCCGAAACGATCGCCTATTTCGAGGAGAAAAAGAGCGCTTCGAAGGTCGCCTTCGAAGCATGGCAGGCCACCTACGATGCATGGGCAGCGGCCAATCCCGCGCTGGCTGCGGATCTCACCGCCGGCGTCGCGAAGTCGGTGCCGCTGGACCTCAGCGCGCAGATTCCCGCCTTCGCTGCGGACTACAAGGATGCCACCCGCTCTGCCGGATCCACCGTGATCAATGCCGTCGCCAAGGCGGTCCCGCAGTTTCTAACCGGCAGTGCCGACCTTTTCGGATCCACGAAAAACTACATCAAGGACGCAGGTGATTTTTCGGGTGCCAGTTTCCTCGGTAAGAACATCTGGTTTGGCATTCGCGAGCATGCGATGGGAGCGATTTGCAACGGCATCGCCTATGACGGCCTGTTCCGCGCGAGCGGTGCGACGTTCCTGGTCTTCGCCGATTACCTGCGCGGCTCAATCCGCCTGGCGGCTCTATCAGGGCTGCCGGTCACCTACATTTTCACGCACGATTCCGTCGGAGTCGGTGAGGATGGCCCCACTCACCAACCGGTGGAAACGGTTAGCGGCTTGCGAGTGATTCCTCATCTCGACGTCATCCGCCCGGGCGATGCGGAGGAAACCGCGGGTGCCTTCGTTGCCGCGCTCAGCCGCACGGACGGCCCGACCGCCCTCATTCTAACACGCCAGGCGATCCCGCTCATGAACGAGCTTTCCGTCGATGCCCGCCGCGACGGCGTGCTCCGCGGCGGCTACATCGCGAAACAGGAAACCGGCACCCTCACCACCATCCTCCTCGCCACGGGTTCCGAGCTGCAATACGCGGTCGCTGCGGCTGCCGAGCTCGGTGACGGCGTCCGTGTTGTTTCCATGCCGTGCTTCGAGCGCTTCGACCGCCAGAGCGCGGAGTATCGCGAAAGCGTGTTGCCCAAGGCCGTGACCAAGCGTGTATCCATCGAGGCCGGCGTCACGGATCTCTGGTGGAAATACATTGGCACCGAGGGCAAGGCCATCGGCATCGACCGTTTCGGCATGAGTGCTCCGGGAGACGTTGTCTTTAAGGAACTTGGTATTACCAAGGATGCCGTCGTGGCAGCTGCAAAGTGAATCGGACGGTCTAACTTGATCTAACAAAGGCTCGGTCGGGAACGGCCGGGCCTTTTTTTCGCTCTGCTGGAAATGAAACCCCGCGTCCGTACCACGCCCAATTCGCGACAGAGTGAAATCATCGGCTGGGAAGACGATCCCCAAGTTGGCCGGATCCTCCGGCTGCGGATCGCCGCGCCGCCGTTAGACGAGAAGGCGAATGGTGCAATCCAGGATTTTCTGGCAAAATCGTTAGGCGTTTCATAGTCCTCCGTCGTGTTGGAGAAAGGAAACTCATCACGTTATGAACCTAAAGAGGAAAATGAACCGCAGATGAACGCAGATGGACATTGATCTCAAGAGGGCTTCCGGGAAATTGGCTGTTAACCCTCCGCGTGAGAGCTCCAATCAACACAACTCTTTAATGGTCTGCGTGAATCTGCGTCCATCTGCGGTATGATTTCTCTTTCCAGGATAAAACGTTCGGAATCCCCGATGGAACGAAGTTGCCGTAAGTGAGGAGCGCCGACATTCTGTCGGCCGAAGATGATGCTGCGGACAAAATGTCCGCGGCAAATAGCGTTCAGAATGAACGCGCTCCTCAGGCGGCGCGTTTTCCTCCGCGTTTGATGGCGGTGGCAAGTTGTCCGGTTAGATCGCTCAGCCGCTCGCTCGCTGCCGGTTGGGCCGGTTGTGGATCGAAGCGGAGTTGTTGGTGGAGTGAGATCGCCTCGTCCAACAGTGAGGGATCGGATAGAAAAGGCCGCAGACCGTCCAGCCATTCAGCAAAGGGCCTGCCCGGCGGACGGTAACCGAGAAGCTTCCGAGCCTGCGGTTCCAGTTCATGCAGCGCCGTGTGGACCACAGGTCCTTGGTAGTGAGCGGTTGATACTTTGCCCTCCATTCTGCGTTTCGATTTCCAGAGCCGCTTGGTGAGGAATGCCACCACGGCGAGGGAGATCGAGGACATGACAAGGGTGACCGCCAGGCGGTTTTGCGGGCGGTTCCGCCAGATGAAGAAGTCTTCGCGCAGGCGTTTCAGGCCGTCATTGAGCCATTGATTGCGGGAGGTGGCGGGGGTCGATGAGTTGGTCCAATCGGGTGGCGTGGTATCGAAATCAACCCACACGGCGCTAGACTGGTCCCATACCCGGACCCACGCGTGGCCGTGGGTCCCACGGATGACAAATTCGCCCCGTTTGTAATCCCTCTCCACTACGGCATAGCCGGTGGCATAACGCGCGGGGATGCCGGCTTCCCTGAGCAGCAGGGCTGTGGCCGTGGCGAAATATTCGCAATGCCCCGCCCGGACTTTTGTTAGGAACTGGGAGACGCCGCTCGGTGCGGACGGGACGTAGCGGGAGCTCACGATCGACAGCCTGCGGGTGTATTTGAAATTCGTCCCGAACCAGGTGCGGATCAGCGAGAGTTTTTCCTTCAAGCTTTGTTTCGGAATGTATTCGTGCCGGCTCGTGTTGGTGGGCCCGTATTCCCGGAAACTGAGGCTTTCCTCCTGCACGGCGACCGGTTCGGACCAGGTGCGGAGCAGCGAGGTGTTTTCCGCCTCGTCCGGCGCGCGCACCAAACCGATTTCCGCGGCGATGCGGCGCACGGCCTTCTGCTCGGCCACCGGAATTTTCAGATCCTCCAAAGGCAGCGGTGGCAACTCGGGATTGGTGCCGCCTTGCCAGAGAACCATGCCATCGATCACCGATTCCTTCGGGAAAACACGGATGCAGCCGAACGTATTGCGGTCGATACCATCGAGCACGAAATCCCGCAGGCTGGCGGCGTCGCCGGGCAAGGGCAGGGGAGTCTCGGCGGCGGCAGAGCCACGCAGTCCGAAGCGTGGTAGCGAAAGGCTGGTCGCCCGTTCAAGGCGCTGCTCGCGCGCGGCGTCGTCGTCAGCCTCTTCCTCGAGGATGTAGTATCCTTCCCCTTCGCGCCCGGCGAAAGTGAGGTCCTTGAAATCCAGCTT
The DNA here is from genome assembly GCA_031412525.1 of Akkermansiaceae bacterium. Taxonomy (GTDB): domain Bacteria; phylum Verrucomicrobiota; class Verrucomicrobiia; order Verrucomicrobiales; family Akkermansiaceae; genus Luteolibacter. The sequence continues at coordinate 19,417 of JANODE010000088.1, forward strand.
TTCCACTTTCTGGTTCTCCCACGTCGAGGCGCGGTAGTGGTTGTAAGAGGCGGTCCGCAGCAGTTTCGGAATCGGATTTTTTCCAACAGGTTTGAGCCGCCACATGATGTCAGGCGATTGGCGGACCACTCCCGGAATGCCGATCAGGGTGGGGGCGGAGTTCGGGTTGAACTTCGGCTCGCCCGCCGCGCCACCGCTGCTGATCCAGTCCTGCACGCGCTCAAGACCTAACTGCCCGATCACCGCCATGCAGCCGGCCATCGCCAGCGCCACCACCAGCGCCAGCGGACGGCTGCGGGTGAGTGAAGCAAGCATCCACCCGGTGAGGATGATGATGCCTGAAAGGAAGAACCAGGTGTTAGAGATCGAGCGGTTTCCCAATGTCGCGGCGACCAGGGTGACGATGAAATAACAGTTTCCGAAATTGAGGTGGATGACGGTTTCGATGAGACCCAGGCGGCGGTTGCGCTTCCGGCGTTGTTTGGCGAGAAAGGAAAATGTATTCAGCGGCAGGGAAGCGCGTAAACCGTAGGCTTGAACGAACTGCATGGGAAGTAACAGCGGTGGCATCCAGGTGAGGAGGTTGGGAAGCGCGGTGTAGCGGTCTCCGTCGAGCCAGATCAGGACGGTGGTGAGACCGATGCCGATGGAGGTGAACTGCCATGCCCGGCCGCAGGCTTCGTCGTCGAAGTCCCATCGGATGCGCGTCCAGTGCGCTGCCTCCACCACCAGGGCCAGCATCAGGCCAATCACCGGCCGATTTGTCATCACGCCCCAGAAAAGGAGTGACGCACCGAGAAGGAACCGGGGAGGTGGATGGACTTTGTTGATGGCGTTTGGGAATTCAGTAAGTGGTGAGAAGCCTGTTGGGAAGCCGCCCGAGATCGCGCGCGATGTGGCCGGACTCGATCCAGTGCCCCGGAACTCCTGGTGGAGGCGGACCGGTCCCGATGATCAGCGGGGCGCAAATAATGCCTTGGCCAGCGAGCGAGGCGAGAAATTCGGCTTTGGAGTCGTCCCAGCCGTTTAAAATCACCAGACACGACGTCAGGTCGTCGCGGTGCCGGGTGACCAGTCTGGCGAGCGAGGCATAGCTGTTGGTTCTTTCCGGGGTCACTCCAGCGAGGACTTCCAACAGTTTTTCAGCCCGCTCGAGACCACGGCCTGCGGTGACGATGTGCGCCTGGTTTTTGATGAACATGAGGTCGAGCAGCGACTCGCTGGTGTCGATGGAGGCGGCGAACGACGCGGCCACCGAGACGGCTTCCTCAAACTGCACGTCGGTGCGGTCGCAGGACAAGGTGTCCAAGATCAAACCGTAGCGCGGATAGAACGTGTCCTCCAGCTCCTTCACGATCGGGCGACCCGTGCGTGCCCAGCTTTTCCAATGGATCTGCCGGAGTGGGTCTCCGGGTCGGTAATCGCGGAGACCGACGAATTCGCCAGAATTGCCGATCGAGTTGGTATTTGCCTCGCCGGTGATCTTGAACGCGGCACCGCCCGGCAGCTCGATCGGCGGCAGTGGAAACCGGCGTGGCAGCACCATCAGCGTGGAGGAGGAGGCTTTCACCCTGCGGCATCGTTGAAACAGTCCAAACGGATCCGGCAGCAACACCCGCAGGTCGTCAAAGCGGATCACACCCCGGCGCAAGGGGATGACCTCGATGAAAATCCGGGCATGTTGGCCGCGCTTCAAATCCAGGCAGGCTTCCGATGAGCCTCCGACGAACAGCCGGTTTCTCAATAACAACCATTGCCAGCGGAAATAGGCAAACGTGCGGTCAAAGCCATTTCTCTCCTCCTCGCCGGGCTCCTTGAGACGGGAAAAATCCTCCAGACTCGGCCGTGGGTCCGGTGGTGAGTCTGATAGCCACGCGCGCCGCAGCGACGCCTTGTCATTCTGCCAGACCTGCACCGGGTAGCGCAGCGGTTCGCCGGCGGTGGCATAGCGGGGAAGTTCGCGTTTCGCCTCCACGCTTGCCCGCCGCAGCAGGGCGCAGGGGGCTCCTATCAGCACCATGCCAAGCGTCAATGAAAACACCTGATAGACGGCACTGCTGTCGTGGCCAATTCCAAGAAAAGTCGACAGGATGAGTACCAGTCCGAGTGCGATCCCGGTAGGCCTGAGCCGGCGTTCGATGAAATAGTGCACGCCTGCCATCTTGAAGTAGATGCGGTGCAGCCAGTAATCCAAACGCTCTCTTCCTTCGCTGCCTTTCGTGCCGGAGGTGGAGGGTGGTGCGGTCATGAACGGAAGGGGCTACGCTGGCACCGGCGTTTGTTCAATCAGGTCTGCGACGATCTGGCGGGCGCTCGATCCGGAATATTTCGCCTCAGGCGCGAGCACCAACCGGTGGGCAATCACATCGCCGGCGACCGACTGGATCAGCTCTGGCGAGACGAAATCCTCTCCGCGGAAAACGGCCAGCGCTTGGGAAACTTTCATCAAGGCAAGCGACGCCCGCGGGCTGGCCGCCAATTGGATTGCCGGATGACCGCGGGTCGCTCCGACGAGAGCCACCACGTAGTGTCTCAGTTCGTCACTAAAACGTACTCGCCGCGCCGCCGCCATGAGGTCGAGGATTTCCTCGCGGGTGACCGTCGAAGCAAGCGTGTCCACCGGATGCGACTCGGCCTGGTCGGCCAGGATTGACGCCTCCTCTGCGGCGCTGACATAGCCCAGCGTGCACTGAATGGCGAAACGATCCATTTGAGCTTCTGGCAGCGGGTAGGTGCCACGGAATTCCACGGGGTTCTGAGTGGCGATGACGAAAAACAAGCCGTCCAGATCATGTCGTTGACCTTCGATGGTAGCCTGGCGCTCGCCCATCGCCTCCAGCAGCGCACTTTGGGTCCGTGGCGAGGCACGATTGATTTCATCAGCGAGCAGGATATCCGTGAACACCGGACCGGGGTGAAAACGGAACTCCTGCGTGCGGGGATCGAGCACGGAAATGCCGAGGATATCGGATGGCAGCAGGTCCGGGGTGAACTGGACACGCTTGAAGACCGCGTTGCCGATGGTTTTGGCGATTGCCTTCGCAAGAGTGGTTTTCCCGGTTCCAGGGAAATCTTCCAGCAGGACGTGGCCGCCGGCGATCATGCAGGCGAGGACCCGTCTGACCACCTCCGGTTGGCCACGGACCACCGAGCAGACGGTGGTTTCCAGGCGAGACGCGATTTCGAGGTTACTCATGGGTTGGTGGGATTTCAACGCGCCGGGGCAGGGCCGTCGAGGCTTTCAACGGATGGACCGTGAAATAAATTTCTCAACACGCCATCTGGCTGCGGGCTTCAGAGTGAGGCCGCCAGTTCCCGCACGAGTTTCGGCCCCTGATAGATGAAGGAAGTGTAAATCTGCACCAGTGATGCTCCGGCACGGATTTTCCGGCGTGCATCCTCCAGCGAGGAAATGCCGCCTACGCCGATGATCGGTATCCGGTCGCCAAGGTGACTGGCGAAGGCACCCAGCACGGCCGTGCTTTTGTCGAACACCGGGCGGCCTGATAGACCGCCTGCTTCCGCTGCCCGCGGATGACCGGCGACTTTTTCGCGGTCAAGGGTTGTGTTTGTGGCGATCAGCCCGTCAAGGCCGCCGTCCACAAACACCTGCGAGAGAGACCGGATGTGGGAGTCTTCCAGATCCGGGGCGACTTTGAAGAGCAGGGGCACGTGTTTTCCATGCTCCGCGGCAAGTTTCAGTTGCTCGCGCTTGAGGATTTCCAACAGCCGCGCGCTTGCCTCGGCGCCTTGCAGATCCCGCAGGCCTGGCGTGTTAGGTGAAGAAAGATTTACCGCGATGTAATCTGCCACTGGATAGGCTTTGCGCAGGCAGGCGAGGTAGTCATCCGCCGCATTTTCGTTCGGGGTATCCTTGTTTTTTCCAATATTAAAACCGACCACCCCGCTGAAGGCTTTGGCCTTTCGCACATTTTCCACTCCGGCGTCGATTCCCGGATTGTTGAAGCCCATGCGGTTGATGATCGCTTCCTCCTGGATCAAGCGGAAGAGGCGTGGCTTGGAATTACCAGCCTGCGGTTTTGGGGTGATGGTGCCGATTTCGATACAGCCGAATCCGAGAAGACCGAGTGCGTCGATGGTATTTCCCTCTTTATCCAGTCCTGCCGCCAGTCCGACACGGTTTGGAAACCTTAGCCCCATCACCTCAACGGCCCCAATCAGCTCGTCTTCAGGCGAAAGTAGCCCCAAGAGACCGGTCATTTCTGCCATCCTCAGCGCGGCCATGCTCAAGTGGTGGGCGACCTCCGCATCAAGACGGAAAAGACCAGCCCGCGCCATGGGATAAAATACATCAATCACCGGGAAAAAATGAGCGAAAGACAGCCCCTTGTCGAACCTCTCGTGCGCCAATATGGCACATTGCAAGGGCGAATTGGTCGCGTCGTGCAATTTGACACATCGTTCAAAAATATCATCGTTGATGTTCAGTTACTTACGTTCATGGAGGACGGGCATGGTGACTGCTAAATCGGTGGAGAAGAATTTGGAACACGTCCGGCGTTAAAATTCAGTAGCTACGATGTAGTCACAATGAATTTATTTTAGACTAAAAAATTAAGGAATAAAAAGATCGCTGCGACGTTTAACAGATAACCCTACAAAATTATGGCCTACGAATCAGACAGCAGCTTAAAGCTCTACCTGCGGGAAATTTCCAAAACCCCTCTCCTCACCGCCGAAGAGGAAGTGGCGCTCGCGGAGCGAATCAAGAATGGTGATCCGGAGGCTCGCTCCCACATGATCCGTGCGAATCTCCGTCTGGTGGTGAAAATCGCCCAAGATTACTCCAATTACGGCATGCCCGTTACGGACCTGATTTCCGAAGGAAACATCGGCCTCATGAAGGCGGTGGAGCGTTTCGACCCTGAAAAGGGAGGGAAGCTCTCAACCTACGCCGCCTGGTGGATCAAACAATCGATCAAGCGTGCCTTGGCAAACCAATCGAAGACGATTCGCCTCCCGGTCCACATGGTGGACAAGATTGCCAAAATGCGTCGGATTGCCGCGATCCTCACCGAAGCCCTTGGTCGCGAACCCACTGACGAAGAGTTGGCGGACGAAGTGGGGCTCCCGCACCGCAAGCTGGCCTTGCTCAGGCAGGCCTCCTACCGCCCAACGTCACTTGATGCACCGATTAACGAGGGAGAAGCCACCGAGTTTGGCGAAGTGATCAGCGATGATCGTGCTGTCAACCCACTCGACATGCTTTCCGACAAGAACCTCCACGGCGAGCTGGATGGCTTGCTCTCCGTTCTGGATGAACGCGAGCGGCGCATCATCGACGAGCGCTTCGGGCTCAATGGCCGCAAGGCGCTGACGCTGGAAGAAGTGGGCCGCGAATTCGGGGTGACCCGGGAGCGCATCCGCCAGCTCCAGAACTCGGCATTGACCAAGATGCGCCGTGCCCTCCGCAAGAAGGAGAAGCCACTCCCAAAGCCGCTGATGGGTAACTTTGCTGAAGCCTGATTTTCCGTGTGACTTATTCTGGTGTGCAACCGCAGTGGGGAAACCCGCTGCGGTTGTTTTTTTGACTCAAGCGATGAGATCTATCAACCGGAGCCTGGCGATTTCATGTATTTGTGACACCGCCTCGACGATTTCCTGCTCGCTGGAGTTCAAAAGCCGGACTTGGAACGCATCGAGCACGCCCTGTTTGGTCGTGAGCCGGGCGCAGATGATGAAGGGAAATCCGAATTTCTCCCGGTAGCGCTCGTTGCTGTGGGAAAACCGCTCGTATTCCGCGTCACTCAGCCGGTCGAGGCCAAGGCCGGCTTGCTCGCGGGTGGACGCTTCGGTCAGTGCCCCGGCGCGGGCCAATTTACCTGCCAGGTCTGGGTGGGCTCGAATGAGGGCGAGTTTTTCCTCTTCATCCGCCTCATCCACCGCCGCGCACATTGCTTGTCGCAGGGCATCGGGATTTTCAAACGGCCGCTGCCTTGCCACCCGCCCCGGCACCCAGTCGGAATGTTCGTAGATTCCGCCGAGCACTGCGACGAATTCCCGCTCGGGCGCGGCATTGAGGTTGGCAAGTGCGATCATTTCGCCGAAGTAAGGCCTTGCAGCGGAAGGAATTCAACACTGATGGACATCTGGGAAAAAATCGCGGCGCTCAGGCGTGAGGGAACGGATGCCGTGGTCATCACCATCACCGCCGCCCGAGGCAGCGTGCCGGGGCAGGTAGGGGGGAAAGCGATCGTCACGAAAGACGGGCTCGTCGCCGGAAATCTCGGCGGTGGCAAGGTGGAAGCGAAGGCGGTGGAACACGCTTCGGAACTTCTGACCGGAGCGGGGAACGGCAGCGGCGTGACTTGGAATCTCCAGAATGACGTCGGCATGACTTGTGGAGGTGAGATGTCGTTTTTTTTCGAACGAATCGCCGGCTCACCCCTCTGGCACCTAGCGGTATTCGGTTCCGGCCATGTCTCACAGGCGCTCGTGCCGGTGCTTGCCACTTTGGCCTGCCGTATCGATGTTTTCGATACCCGCGCCGACTGGCTGGCCCGCTTCGCCCCCTCCGAAAAGGTGCGGTTGCATCAGGTCATGAGATTCGAGGACGGATTGGATTTGATCACCGCGTCTTCCTTCATCCTGTCCATCACCCAAGGTCATTCATCGGATCGGCCGGTGCTTCGTAATGCCTTGGGACGATTCCCACAGATCCCATTCATCGGAGTCATCGGCAGCCTTTCCAAGCGGGCTGTTCTCATGCGCGAGCTAAAGGAAGACGGTATCGCCTCGGCTCTCCTCGAAAAAATCGAATGCCCGCTAGGCCTCCCCATCGGCGGCAATGACCCAGCGGAAATCGCCATCAGCATTGCGGCGAGATTGTTGCAGGTGAAGGCACAGAACTGAGACAAGGAAACGGCTTCCCAAATGGTTTCGAGGCGGTCTCTTTGACACAAAAAAGCCGTTTCCAGAAGGAAACGGCTTTTGAAAAGCTTCAGCAAGTTAAGCTCGCCGCCGACGGATTACGAGGGAGGAAATTCCAATTAAACCGAGAAGCGCTGAGGAAGGCTCTGGGACCAAACTGATGTTGTCAAAGATCAGGATGTTTGAACCTGGATCGGTAGGACCATTTAAGGGAGTCCATGTTGCGCCAATCTTTTCGATCGTCGTCGCTGCCAAACCGACCAATGTTCCGGAGAAGGGCGAACCTCCAACGTTGGCAGTGAAAGCCACGTCGTTCAATCCGGAAGGCGAGAAATTGATAGCAAATGTGTAGGGTGGTTGACCTTCCTGCGCCGCTAATCCTGGCAGAACTACGGTCGGAGCATTGTTGCCTGTGGACCACGAAAAAGTGTGGAAGGCGGTGTCATTCTCCGGAAGTGGGTCCTGATCGAAAGGCGTCAGGAAAAAACTGAAAATATTATTTCCAATGCCGTCTTCAAACCGGAAGCCAAAAGTATCTCTAGCTTCTCCATCTGAAACCCCACCCGAATCACTGTCAAAAATGAAAAATTGAGTCGAAAAGGAAGCGTCCACCCCACCGCCGAGAAGAGGGGTATTAACCGCATGGCTTAGATAAGCAGTTGTGGCAGTGATAGGCGCAACGAATCCAATTGAAGCACTACGGTTGCCAAAGGTTCCACCCGCGTTTGATGTGTTGATGATGGAACTCACATCAGCAGTGCTGTCATTGACGCTCCAACCATTGGCGGCATTGCCGCCTGTTGTCATGTCACCGGTGGAATAACCCACTTGAAAATTCTCAATAAACACTGAGCCGTTTGAATGATTGGCAAGGGCAACAGCGAGGAGGCTTGGAAGAAGAAAAGTTTTGGACTTCATGGGATAAATGGGAGGGAACGCTATGTCGGATGGTAAAGGAAACCTAGGATGGACTCACCGGGGTGCCTCCTCCTGGAGGTGCCGTGATGATTACCGGTGGCCTACCGGTCCTTGCCGCTTGTGCAGGAACCACAGAAAATAAGCCAAGAACAAACAGGACGATGTACTTTTTCTTCACGAGAAATTTATGATCCGAATTGGGTAGCCTTGTCAAGAGGGCGGGCAAATAAATCAATTTCCCTTCGGAATATTTCTAAAGTCTTTGAAAATTAGAAAGTTGAGGCCAGGATATAAATGATCATTCAGTGATGAAATGATTCCATTTTCCTAAGGATCGACCTATTGAGACCATTTCGCCCGCTAATTATCGGTCAGCCCTAAATCTGGATGCGAAACTGTGAATGCCCGCACGGCCGCCTTGTCACCTCGGATTTTCCACACTTCGAACAGTGCCTTGTTTTCCGCAGGTTTAAATGTTGCCGATGCAAGAATACTTGGAATCGCTTGGTCAAGGAGACCTGGAGGGGCGGAACGGGCCCACAAGACCGGGAGCACCGGATCATTCCCGGCTGCTTTCAGCGCCGTAACGCTCAACAATTCATTGACTCCCGCAGTGCCGAGCACGTTCTGATAGGTGTTGGCGACGTTGAACTGGCTCTTGGGAAAACGGGCCTCCTCCCGCTCCGCGCGCCGCAAGGCCTCCTGCCACAGAGATCCGGATTGTTCGGGGTTCTGGATGAGCCAGGCCTTGGCCTGTTCCAGCGGCACCCGGACCCGGCTGGGTTCGAGAAGGCGCTGGATTTGGAAACTCCGGCTGGCGATCGGGTTTTTGTCGTCGAAATGCAGGGCGAGCGCACCGCGGACGTAATGCAGGTGGGGCGCGAGCGGTGTGATCTGAATCGCTTCACCGACGCTGGCGAGGGCCTTTTCCAAAGGATCCTCAGCGCCTTCCGGCTGATATTCGCGGCCTTCGGCTTTCGCCTCATCATATGCCGCCTGATCCTTCTGATAGAGCGCTTCGGTTTCCTTGATCAGTTGTTGGACCCGGGCTGAGGGCAGGGCAGGAACACCGGTGGATTGGGCATGAATCAGATATCCGCCCGCGAAAGTGATGAGCAATCCGATGGATCGCCAGCCGAGGCGGGCCACTGGAGACGGACGGGGAGCGGAACGACTGCCCTTCGCGGTGATGGGACGAAGCGATATCGCCAGTAAAAGGATCGCCGCCCAAGCGAGGCCAACCCGGTGCCCCGGCACGTCGAAAACACCGTGAAAACAAAGGATCATCGCCGCCACCAGCGTGCCCATCCGCAGGGATCTTGCCCTGCCGAACCATGCGCGTCTGAGAGCAGCCTGAAAAACCAGCGCGATTCCCGCCGCCAGGCAGAGGGTGGCGGGCCAGCCATTTTCCGCCAGCATCAAGAGCCAATCGCTTTCCGGATGCAGGCACTTCGCGTCATTTGAGGCATTGATGAGATTCCTGTATTGTGGATAGATCACGGAAAATTGACCTGGACCCACGCCGGTCCAGGCTTCCCGCCAGATCATGTTCCAGGTGTCCTTGTAAATGGCGATCCGTGCGTCCATTTCGGGTTCTGCCCGGGCGGAAGGCGCTTCGTCGAATGAGAGCTTCGGTTCGTTTTCCGAATCATTCCGGATTTCAATGCGCTCGATGGTCTCCGTCAGCCGGCTTTTGACTCTGGAATCGACGATCAAGAACATTCCCAGGAATCCCATCAGCAGCAGAAGTACCGCCTTCCCCGTGTGACCCCGAAGGCCAGTGAATCCGGTTAGAATCGTCCACACGACAAACCCGACGGCGAGCAGAACAATACCGGCCCGGCTTTCCGATGCCACGATCAGCGCGTAGACACAGATGGCAGTGGGCACCACTGAGAGGACGATTTTCACAGGATGCTTGAGCCGGACCGCCTTGGTGAAACTGCCGAGACCGGCGAAAACTCCCATCGCCAACAGGGTGGCCGTGTGGTTGCGGTTGGGAAAAAAGCCGAAGACTCCCTCGGGCTGCTTTAAAAACAACGCCATGGTCGTCCAGAGACCGATTCCGAGCGTGAACGCAATCGCCAACCGATGATGCAGGCGGGTGGTGATGCGGTGGCCTAGCAGATAGACGGCGGTCGCCGCGGTCATGGCGAAGGCTGCCATGGCCTGTGCGGCAGGTTGCGGTTGCACGAATGCATGGGGACCGGTGTCCAGACCAAGTGATTCCAGTCCGCTCCTCCATGGTGGCGTGTGAAACCAGTTTCCGGGCAGAAAACCGAGCAGCGACATCACGACAAATCCGCCGGCCAGAACGATCCAACTTTTCGGCACTGATGTTTCCGGTGGCAGCAAAAGCATGAGCATCCCCACGCCCGTCCACAGGATTCCCAGCAGCGCTTGCTGAGGCATTTCGGGAAACGACACCGCGAGCAGCACCAGCAGCAACACCACTGCAAACACCGCTGCGGATCTGCGTTCCACTGGTGAAACAACGTCGGGTGCGGTAGATCGGTCGTAGCGCATTGGGTTTTGCGTTTGGACTAACACGGGAATCGTCGCGGCGGGAAGGGAATTCGCACCACCAGTCAGGCATGATTTATCGCCTTGTCGTGACCTTGCCGCCCGACTATCAACCTGACCTCAACCAGCGCATTTCACCCGAGAATGATCCCACCATCACACAGGCGATTGAAGATCTGCGGGAAACATTCGTCTGGGAAACACCGAGCGGGGGCCAGAAGGATCGGGATCGGTGGAATTTGCAGCTGGGTCGCCTGCCTGTCCGCACACGCAGCGAGCACCGCGCCACTGCCATCGTCTCCCACTGGCTTTGCCACGCTTCCCACGGCCCCCAGTGGATTTAACCGAAGTCCTGCCATGACGGGTGGCCCCAGTGGGGTGGGGGGGCTGGTGCTGGATGGGCTCTCTTTTGCGAGCACGCTGGGGCTGACTTATGATTCCAATGTCAGCCAGGGAGCGGTGACGCCGTCAGAAACCCAGCAGAGTGATGTTTACCTCTCGCTGGGAGGGAGCGCAAATTACCAATCCAAGGCGTCCGAGCTGACGTTTGGGGCAAGCTACAACGGCAGCTACAATCAGTATTTCAACAACACCGACTTCAGCGGATTCAACCAGGGAGCTGGTCTAACGGCAAGCTACGATGCCGGCCGACTGAGTGTCACCGGGAGCCTCGGAGTGGCCTATGACAAGGGAAGCAACCGGAATTACGGTTCGGAGGTGGTCGGCCAAACTAGCTTCAACACCTCTCTTTCCGCCAGATACCGGATGAGTCCGAAAACCTCCCTCACAGGAAATCTCAACCAGAGTTTCACCACATCGAGCGGCGACTTCAATGAGACTAACAATTTCAGCATGGGCACCTCCGCGTTGTGGAGATATTCCCCGCTCACGGAATTCGGACCAGGGATCCGCTACACCTCCTCCTCGGACGGCACCGGAGACGGCCGCACTTCGGTCGGGCCCACGATCACGGTAAACTACAAGCTGAGCACCAAGGTTTCTCTGAACTCGCGTCTCGGCGTCGACTTTGCTAGCTACGAAGACGGTGGCTCGGCCGATCCTACGTTTTCCACTTCGCTGGCCCTCGACTACCGGGCATCCAAACTCTGGGGCATGAATCTATCGCTTTTTCGGGATACCCAGGCGGATCCCAACGTGTCAGGCGGCTATTCCGAAGTCACCGCCCTGCGAATCGGCTACAACCGGAAAATCCGCCGGGCCACGCTGAATCTTGGCTGCAGTTATGAAACCACCACCTACTCGGTCCCCGCTTACGAGGGAGTGGTGAGTGGCACCACCCCGATCCCGCCGCCTCAGCCGGACCGGGATTACCTGAGTTTCGATAGTTCGCTCGGCATGACGATTTTTCAAAACACCACGTTTGCCAGCATCTTCATCCGCTACAGCGACCAAAGCGGAGGAGGGGCGAACGCATTTGACGCCGTTCAGACTGGCGTAAGTCTAAGCCGGAGCTTCTGAATCCGGCTGCAATAATTTCGCTAGAACATCCGCGCTGAAACCCTTATGCATCCTGCGGATGGTCTTATTCACTGGTGGGTGCGTGGAGATCTAACCACCGTTTCCCCCATCTCGTCCGGCCAATTCTGCATGATTTCAATCCTCGCCATGATCGCTCCCCTCGTCCGGCACCTCGTGCTTTTCTCGATTTTTCTGCTGGGGCTCACCCACGCGGCACCCGAAGACGGGACTTACGTCCTGAGGCCCAACGACACCATCCGTGTCGCGGTTTACGAGGAACCCGATCTTTCTGTCCAGGTGCGCATCCTCAAGACCGGTCAGGCATCGTTTCCCTTGGTCGGCTCCGTGGATGTCGGCGGCATCACGGTGTCAGCAGCAGCGAAAAAAATTCGCGACCTCTACGCGAAGGATTATCTCGTCGATCCCAAACTCACCCTCACCGTCGATGAATACGCCACCGAGTTCATCTCCGTGATCGGTGCGGTGAAAAACCCCGGTCAGATCCCAATGCCGGTTTCAGGGAATCTCGACCTCGCCTCTGCCATGGCCACTGCCGGGGGTCTTGCCGAAACCGCTGATGCAAACAGCATCCAACTGGTCCGCGCTTCAGGCACCACCTCCACCTTCACCATGGATTCCATCAGCAGCACGTCCGGTCGTATCAAGCTCGAGCCTGGTGATCGTGTGATCGTCAACCAGAGCGTTTTTGTCGGGAAAACAGTTACCGTGTTAGGCCAGGTCGGAAAACCCGGTCCGCTTCCCTTTCCGTTGAACGGCCGTCTCGATTTGGTCAACGCCGTCGCATTTGCCGGTGGCCTCACCGAACTCGCCAATCCCAAAAAAGTCACCGTCAACCGCAGAGGCACCGTCACGGTTCTCGACTACCGGGAAATTTCGAAACGCGGCGACCGCCCCTTCCTGCTCCAACCTGACGACGTGATTACCGTCGCCGAACGCCTCTTCTGATTCCCGCCCATTTCCCTGTTTTTTTCAATCTCCAAGTCCGCCACCGCATGCCCCCGTCGCCCCGTTCCCGCCGCCCATCCGCTGATTTGGAAGAGTTTGAAGAAGACGATCTCATGGACGGTGGCATGCAACGCCAGGTCGGGCGTGAAAAAACCAAACAGCTCATGCTCGATTTGGTCGGGCGCTGGCATTGGATTGCCTTCGGCCTGATTCTCGGCGTGCTCGGCGGCTACTACTATCTGTCAAAAGCTCCCAAAACCTATCAGACCCGCTCAACCCTGCTCATCAAGCAACAGACCTCGTCGGTCATGTCCCGCGATCAGGTCGATGAAATGGACCTCCGCTCGCTGGAAGCGATGAACACTGTGGCCGAGCGCATCACCCGCCCGGAAATGATGCAGAAGGTCGCCTCCCGCCCCGAGATCCGCGCCTTGCCGGGACTGATGGCGAAGCCCGCCGTCTGGCTGCCCGAGTGGGCGGAAAAATGGTTCGGCAAAGGCGAGGAAAAGTCCTCGGATTCTGAGAACGCCGGCGTCCCATCTCCCGCCGCGCTAGGTGGAGCGATCTCCTCATGGACGAAAATTTCCGTGCGCCGCGGCACCCGCCTGTTGGACATCGTCGTCACCCACCAGAGCCCGGAAGTCGCGAAGGCCATCGCCGACACGATCGCCACCGTATACCAGGCAGAACTCACTGGCGCGCGTAGTGGCAGCCGCAGCTCCTCGTTGCAAATCCTCGTCGAGGAATCCGAGGCTGCCAGAAAACGCCTGCAAGCCGCGCAGAACGCCCTGGCCAACTATCAGCGCGCGCTTGCCACCCTGAAAGACCTCGAAGTTCGCGAAAATGCCGTGTCCGATCTTTCCCGCCGCTACCTCCCGAAGCACCCGCGCATGGTCTCCGCTCTCGCTGAAAAATCCGCCACCCAGCAGCATTTCCTCGGAGAGTTCGACGCCGCCCGCAACTCACCGGTCGACCGACAATACTGGGATAGCAACGCCGCCGAGTGGAAAAACTCGATGGACGATGAGACTAGCAAGCTCGCTGCCGCCCGTCGTCTGTTGCTTGCCCGCGGCAACGTGCTCGAGAGCGAGATTGCCAGCCAGGCCAGCGTTTTCAACAGCATCCTCACCCGCATCCACGAGGCGGATATCAACCAGCAGCAGGTGGAATCCGAGATGGACATCAGCAGCCTCGCCCAGTTGCCCGGCGGTCCGATCTCCCCGGTGGCTTCCAAGATCCTCGGCATGGCCTCGATGGGCGGCCTCGGTTTCGGCGTCCTGCTTGCGATGGTGTTCATCCGGCTCGACAACAAGATTCACACGGTCTCCCAGGTCGAACGTGAAACCGGCCTGCCCGCCCTCGCCGCCATCGCCGATATCCAGCTCAAGAACCTCGATCCCGCCGGTCGCCGGAGTTCCAAGGAATCAAGCGAGCCGGAAGCCTGTTCGCGCTGGCACCCTATGCTGATCTTCCGCGAGGGCCTCACCACCACCACCTTCGCCGAGATGTTCCGCGTGCTTCGTGCTTCCGTTTCGCTGTTGGGCGATGAAAAAAAGCGCAAGGTCACCCTCTTCAGCAGTGCCCTGCCCGGGGAAGGGAAAACCCTGGTATCCAGCAACTTCGCCCTCGCCGCCGCCCAACAGGGGAAACGCACCCTGCTCATCGATCTTGATCTGCGCAGACCCTCCGTTCACAAGATTTTCGGCCTCAAGCGGGATTCCCATCACAATGGGGTCACCGAGGTGCTCACCGGCCAGTCGTCTTTCGACGATGCGATTTACACCGAAACCGGCGCTCCCCACCTCCATATCATGCTCGCTGGCAAACCCGCGCCCAATCCCGGTGAACTCCTCAACGCCAGCTCACTGGAGGAATTCCTCCAAAAAGCGGTGGCGGACTACGACCTCGTCGTCCTTGATTCCGCGCCACTCCTTGCCGTGCCGGACACCCGCATCATCGCCCAGCTGGTCGACAATTTCTGCCTCGTCATCCGCGCCAATTATGTTCCCAAGGGAGCCGTCCGCCGCGTCATTTCCCTCTTGGAAAACGACAGTACCCTTCCCAGCGGCGTCGTTTTCAACGGCTTCTCCGAAAAACGCCGCCTCATCGGCCAGAACTACTCCTACGGCAACTATCAGACCAACAAATACGGCAAAGCCTACCGCTACGGCTACGGCTCGTACGGCGCCTCCTACGGCAGCGACGACAAGTGAAGGCCCCTCTTCAGGGACCGCGAATCCAGAGCCCGCGTTAGCAGGCATCACACCTACTGGCGAAGCTCACCCCGGCTGGCCCATAGGCAAATTCATTTCGCCAGCCATTGAACAGCCAAAGCCCCGCCGCTCTGTCCTCCCCTTCTTCCTAAAAGTAGCTGCTGCGCCTCGCAGCTGAGCGAGCTTCGAAAGCACTGCCAAACTCCAGCCCAACCGGCCAGCCTTTGACTTCCCTTTCTTCCTAAAAGTGGCTGCTGCGTCTCGCAGCTGAGCGAATGAGCTTCGAAAGACCTGCCAAACTCCAGCCCGACCGTCCGGCCTTTGACTTCCCTTCCTTCCTAAAAGTGGCTGCTGCGTCTCGCAGCTGAGCGAATGAATTGCGAAAGAACTGCCAAAGCCCCGCCGAACTGAAAAGTGATTGATAGAAATAAAGTTGGCACGAAATCCCCGCGCGCCTCCCTGTCGCCACCCTCACTAAACCCAGCATCCCATTCGCAGTTAGAGCTCCCGTCTCTCACTTCACTGATCCCAGCTCATCCAAAGCACACACCCTAGCAGAAATCTGCGACGATTGTTCAAATTTTCTTGAACAATCAGCCCGATCAGGAAAGATCCGAGCAGTAATTTCCAAATGCATTTCGCATTGGAAAAAGCGCCCCATTACCCCCCTAACTTCCGGTTTTCTCCCACCCATCAGGAGAATCGACCAAGGGCGGCAGCGTCGTTCAGTTGGCGGTGGGCAGAGGGCAGAGGGCAGAGGGCAGAGGGCAGAGGGCAGAGGGCAGAGGGCAGAGGGCAGAGGGCAGAGGGCAGAGGGCAGAAGTGATTTCAAAGATGATGCCCATGAAAATCCAATCATTTAAGGAACTCGATGTTTACCAACTCGCCTTCGATCTCCAGCAGGAAATCTTTTTGTTATCGAAGGGCTTTCCAAAAGAGGAGACCTATTCCTTAACGGATCAAATCCGCCGCTCATCCCGATCCGTTGGGGCGAATATCGCCGAAGCCTGGCGCAAGCGCCGGTATCCAGCCCACTTTGCCGTGAAGCTGACTGACTCTGATGGTGAAAACGCGGAAACCCAGCATTGGCTCGATACTGCCGAAGCCTGCCAATATCTCGATCCTGTCACCGTCGCGCCACTTATCGAGAAATCGCTACTCATCGGCTCGAAACTCGGCCGGATGATCGCCGACCCCGAGAAGTGGCAACCGCGGTGAAATCAGTTGGCAGTTGGCAGGGAGCCGTTGGCAGCAACGCTTTGCAACCGCCCACCCCCCCCCCCCCCCCCCCGCCCCCCCCCCCCCCGGCGCCCCCGGGCCCCCCCACAGGACCCCGACCCAGACCCTGGGGGGGCGGGGGTCAGTACCCTGTCATCTCGAGGTAGCCGACGCCGGCGTGGGAGCCGGCGACGGTGACGGGGCCTTCCCAGTAGGGGACGGAGGTGTCCATCCAAGCCTGCGGGTTGAGGGCGGTGACGGTGACGTCGAGGGCTTGGGCGGGGAGCGTCACGCGCCATTCGGTGGGCAGCGTGCGGCCGGCGACGTCGCTCGTGGCGAGGGGGGTCGCCAGGAGGGCGCCGTTGGGCAGGGGCGTGGGGGTGCCGCCCTCGTCGATCCAGGTGGCGGCGGTGAAGGGCTCCCCCTCGTCCGCGCGGAGCTGGAAGGCCATCAGTTTTTCCCCCGTATCGAAGCCGAGGGCGAACCAGTCCCAGCCGACCTGCCGGTCGGCGAGGGGTTGCGACGACCACTCGCGGTCGAGCCAGGCGGTGCCGGTGACGGGGACCTCGCCCGTGGGGAGGTGGAGGGTGCCTGTCAGGGCGAGGAAGGGCATGGAGTAGTAGTGCGAGGCCTGGCCGTCCTCGGACTTGACGGAGAACCCCTCGTCGCCCTGAAGGACCACCGGCCCCTGGGCGGTCAGCGTCGCGTCGAAACCCCAGTCGGGGCCTTGGGCGGTGAGGGTGGATTACCCGACAGGTCGCCGGACAGGCGCCATTCGTCGAGCCAGGCGTCGAAGGGGTCGGCCGTCACGCCGGCTTGGCCGATGCCGCCGCGGGCGAGGCGCTCGGCGACGAAGTGGGCGTCGGGGGTCGTGACGGCGGCGTGGGCCATCCAGAGCTGGGAGTCGGGCTCTCCGCCGGGGGCGAGGGCGGAGCGGAACAGGGTCCATTGGAGGCCGTAGGGGGTACCGTCGGCGGCCACGAGGTTGGCGGTGAGGTACCACCTTTCGATGCGGAAGTCGGAGTGGGGGCCGTGGTCGGTGGGGAAGGCGAGGGCGTAGGCGGGGTCGGGGAGGGCGAAGCCCTCCGCCTCGGTGCCGAGGTTGGCGAAGCCTTGGGCTTGGGCTGCGGCCGGGAGCAGGAGGGTCAGGGCGAGGGCCGCGGGGCGCCAAGGTCGGGCCGGACGCCGCCCAAAATTGTACGACGTACAATTTTGGGATGAGCGGTGGGGCGCAGGGTCAGCGCTCATCGGAGAACACCTTGAGGAGGGTCGAAGGAGG
>JANODE010000089.1:0-14920 GCA_031412525.1 Akkermansiaceae bacterium
GGCGCCTTTCTTTCGCGGTTCATCGACTGGCGAAATGAATTTCGCGGTCCAGTGTTAGATTTTGCGCAGGGAGTTGGTGGAATCGCCGAAGCGTTTTTCCTTCGCTCCGAATTCCTCGAGCATTCTCAGATAGAGATTGGACATCGGGACGTCCTCGCCGAGCTCGACGTGGCGACCGGGGCTGAAGGCACCGCCAGCGTGGCCGGCGACGAGGATGGGGAGATCGTCGTGGTTGTGGCGGTCGCCGTCGGAAATGCAGCCGCCGTAAACGATCATCGAGTTGTGGAGCAGCGACTTGCCATCGACGTCCGGGGTGGTGTTGAGCTTCTCGAGGAAATAGGCGAGGCGCTCCATGTAGAAGCGATCGATCTTCGCGATTTTTTCCAGATTCGATGGGTTCTTCTGATGGTGGGAGATGGTGTGGTGGCCGTCGGAAACGCCGATGTCCGCGAAGTTCCGGTTGCTGCCGTCGTGGGCCATGAGGAAACTCGCGATGCGCGTGGAATCGGTTTTGAAGGCGAGCACCATCATATCTAACATCAGATTGAGCTGTTCCTTGTAGCTGCCCGGAGTCGCGTCGGGCGCGGGAACTCCAGGGTCTTTGGGAATGCCCATGGCGTCGGCTTTTTCCACCTGACGCTCGATTTCGCGCACGCCGGTGAGATATTCATCGAGCTTATGCCGATCGCTGCGGCCGAGGTATTTCTGAAGCGCCTTCGCATCGGTTTCCACGAAATCGAGCACGGATTTTTTCGAGGCGTAGCGCTGGCCGAGATTCGCGGCGCGCTCTTTGTTCGTTCCGGCGCCGAAGAGCCGCTCGAAAACGGCGCGCGGGTTCGATTCGGGCGTCATCGGCTGGTCTTCAGAGCGCCATGAGAGATTGAACTGATAGGCGCACGAGTAGCCGGAATCACATTGCCCGGACTTCCGGACTCCTTCGGCAGAGAGCTCGAGTGACGCCAAACGGGTGAGGTTTTGCGCGGCATTGGCGGCGACCTGGTCCACGGAAACGCCTAGCTTGATGTCCGATCCTGCCGTTTTGAGCGCGCGGGCGGAGGTGAGGAAACTGGCCACGCCGCGGGCATGGTCGCCTGCGCCGTCCTGGCCGCCGGATGCGTTCTTCTGCTCGAAGCCGCTGAAAACCTGGAAATGATCGCGCAGCGCTTCGACCGGCTTGAACGTTTCACCGAGCTTGTAGCTGGCCGTCGTGCCTTTGGGACGCCAGAGGTCCATGTTCACTCCGTTAGGAATGTAGAGAAAGGCCATGCGCAAAGGCGCGCCGCTAGCGGTGGTGGCTATGGCCCTTTCCGCTCCTGCGGCCAGCAGCGGGCGGAAGGACTCGAGGGCTGGCAGTGCGACGGCAGCGCCGAGGCCACGGAGGAATCCGCGGCGGCTGGTTCCGGTGAATGAATGGTGGCTCATGACTTGCGGGTTGTTGTTGGGTTAATCGTCTCCACGGCGTTTTTGGAATGGGGCGCTTTCCGCGATGCCGAGGATGAGGTCGCGAATCTTGCCGTTGTTTTTCTGAAGGCGTTCGGTGAGTAGGTCGATGGTGGTGGAGTCGTAATACTCCACGCCGCGGCCGATGGCGTAGGTGAGGAGTTTTTCGGAAAGACAGCGGTAGAAATCGTTCTTTCGTTTGCCAGCGAGGATTTCTTTCAGGCCGGCGACGTCGTTGAACTTTTCTCCCGTCAGCAGTTTCCCGGCCGAGTCGATGGGCTTGCCGTTTTCCTGGGTGCGAAACTGGCCGAGCGCATTGAAATTTTCCAGCCCGAGGCCGATCGGATCCATGCGCGAGTGGCAGCCGCGGCAGTCAGGGTTTTTCCGGTGAATTTCCATCTGCTCGCGCATCGTCGGGTTTGCTTTTCCAGCGGCGGCCTCCTCGAGCTTCGGCACGTTCGGCGGGGCGGGCGGCGCGGGCGTGCCTAGCAGGTTATCGAGAACGAAGAGCCCGCGCTTCACGGCGGAGGTGCGTGTGGGATTCGAGGTGACCATGAGAAAGGTCCCCTGCGTGAGCAATCCACCGCGCTCGGGGTGCTCGGTGAGGTCGACGGGCTTCATCTCCTCGCCCACAACGCCGTCGATACCGTAGAATTTCGCGAGCCGCTCATTGAGGAAACTGTAGCGCGCGGAAATGAGCTCCTCGGCCGGGCGATTCTGGCGCAGGATGAAGTCGAACAACATCTCTGTCTCGCGCTGCATGTCCAAGCGGAGGCGGGAATCAAAGACCTTCGCCGCCTGCCGGTTGGTGCCGGTGCCTAGAATCGTCTTCGCGCTCATCGCGACGGTTTCCACATCGCGGGCTTGCAGCCATTGGCCGACGAAATTCCGCACCAATCGATCCGACCGCGGATCCTTGAGCATGCGGTCGACCTGTTGTGTTAGTTCGGCGCGCAGCTTGTTGTTGAAAGCGAGGCTGAGCAGCTCGTCATCCGGCACCGAGCCCCAGAGGAAAAACGAAAGGCGTGAGGCGAGCGAGTATTCGTCGAGCGGCACGATTTTCGCCGGATTGTTAGGTTCCGGTTGGATTTCGACGCGGAACAGGAAGCGCGGCGAAGCAAGGCAGGTGGCGATGGCTTGCTTGATGCCATCCTGGAAATTTTTCCCAGGCTCTGCAGAAACATCGCGGACGATGGCGGCGAGGCGGTCGATCGTCTGCTCGTCCAGCGGCTTGCGGAAAGCGCGGCTGACGAAACTGCGCATGATCTTGCGGGCAAAGCGGTCCTTGCCGGAAACCGTGTCTGGCGCGGGGCCATCCACGAAAATCATGCGGTAGCCTTTCGCATACTCCTGTTGCCCACCACCGAGCGGACCTTGAAGAATCACGCGCTGGACGGATAGAGAAAGCTCCTCTTCATCGGCGAGCGGACGCTTTCCGGGAGTGACGCTGATTTCGAACGGCTGCTTGCCTTTTTTCAAAGCCACCTTCCCGGTGAGTTCGATGACACGCCGCTGGTCCCAACCCAGCGAAACCTCGCCTACCTGCGTCCCTCCCGCGGAAATTCGAAGCAGCGCCTCATCCGTGGTGGCCTCGGATGCGCCGTGGATGGAATATTCCACCTTCACCTGATATTCGCCGTCCCAGAGAATTTCCTGATCCACCTTCACCTTCTGGTTTTTGGAAAATGGCAGCCAGCCGGCGTTCGTCTTCGGATCACCGGAGGCTTTGAACGTGTTGCCATCGATGTCCACCCGCGGCACCTGCGCGGCCGCTCCGGCCGGCAACGCGAGCGCGACCACTTCGTCCGCGGCAGTGATGTATTTCTCCATCAAAAGCGGGGAAATGGAGAGAACCGAGCCGATATTATCGAAGCCGTAACCGGTGTCATCCGCTGGAAAGACTTCGCGGGTGTCATACTCGACTCCTAGCAGATCAAAGACGGCGTTTCCGTATTCCGTTCGGTTCAAGCGGCGGATCGTGACGCGGCCGGGGTCGGGATTTGCAGGATCGAGCTTGAAAACGTCGCGCTCGATCCAGTTCAGCAGTTGATGCCGTTCTGAGGGGTTCGGTTGATCCTTGTCGGACGGCGGCATGACCTGGCTGCGGAGGTTATGCCAGATGGCGAGCCAATGCTTGCGATCCTTGAGATGCCCGGACAAGTCCTTGAACTCGTCCATCGAAAACTCGCCTTTTTCGATGCCCTCCGCGTGGCAGTCGAAGCAGTATTTTTCGAGAATCGGCGAGATCTGGGATTTGTAACCAGCTTCCGGCTCGGCCGCAAACGCAGGACCAGCAGCGGCGATCAGAGCGACGGAAATTTTCAACCAGGACGGCATGATGGTGGAGGAGCAACTCACGGCGCGAACAATCACTTGTTTTTGTATCCGCGCCAGAGCCATTCGAGCGCGCCGGGAAGGGTTTGTTTGGTCACGCGTCCGTCGGTATGGCCGGCGGCTTTGGCGAAAACGTAGCGGTAGTCGTATTCCTTCGCCTTCAGCTCGGCGGCCATGCGCTGGTTCGCCATCACCCAGTTGTGGAGCGATGCCTCGTCGCGATCGTGGCCGTTGTCCTTCTCGCTCACCTCGAGCCAGACGCGGATCGGCTTCTTCGCGGATTTTCCAATCAGATTTTCATGGTATTCCCACGCGCCATGCGGGGTTTTCCGGTTCGTCGGAAACTGCTGGTCCACGTAGGTGCCGGAATAGGTCAGGACTTTCCGATAGAGATCGGGATGAAACCAGGCCATGGTGAATGCCGCCGCGCCGCCGGAACTTCCGCCCATGGTCGCGCGGCCCTCGGGGTCGCTGGTGAAGCGGATCTGATAGTCCTTGCTGATTTTCGGCAGGACTTCCTTCTCGATGAACTTCGCGTAGGTGTCGTCCACCGTGTCGTATTCGAGGCCACGCTGGCTGCCCTTGGAATCGCCGCCGCCCGAGTTGATCATCACGGCCACCATCACCGGCACGCGTTTTTCGTGAATCAAGTTGTTGAGCACGATCGGCAAAACCCTGCGGTAGCCCAGCCCGTCTTGTGCGACGATGAAAGGCACCTCATCGCCCGCCTTGTATTGCGCCGGTATGTAAACTGCGACTTTCCGCTGATACGGCACTGTTCCTTTGCGGTCCTTTGCGATGCCCTTGTAGATCCGGCTGTCCTTCGAATCCATCGTGAATTCCACGATCCGCCCCTGCGGCACTCCGTCCTGCACTTTGGTTTCCGGCGCGTCCGCATAGTCCGGGCCGATGGTGAATTCCGTTTCCTCCGCCACGACGCAGAGGACCGCAGACAGGGAAACAAGGATCGCGCGACAGACGCTGAAACAAGGGTTTTTCATGAAAATGGGCACCAAGCCGAATCAATACACGGGCTGACCAAACCTTTTGTCACCAAATCCGTCAATCGCCCGGACGAGTAACCGGCCGCCTTGGACGACCTTCAGCGCTTGCGCAAACCTAACGGAAGCAGGCAGCCGCAAGCAACGATCCACAACACACTTGGCTCCGGAATCGGCGTGACCAGCGTTTGAAATGTCAAATCACGATTCTGGGAGTTGATCGTCGCGCTGCCCGAATACTCAAAAAAGGCACCTCCCGAATAAACGCTGACGCTGGAAATCGCAGGCCCCCAAAATTTTGGCCCACCGGCAATTGTAAAAGCCAGCGGCTGCCCGGCTTTCTGGATGATCGGAGTCATGAAAGACACTTCCGCCCAGCTATAACTGGACGCGATCTTCGAGGAAACGATGGATTTCACACCGAGGACGTTTCTCAAGCCGCCTGTTTCCGCATCGATATCCCAGACGGTCACCGTGAAGGACGACGCACTCGAGGCGATCATCAGCCTCAAGCCATCGAGCGTTCCATCCACGCCTGGCGTGAAAGTCTGACCGAAGTTTGCGAACTGATCTTTAGTCGACCCCGTAAGATTGGAAACGTCGATCATCGCGACAGCGGCTCGTATTCCAGAGAGGGGAATCAGTAAAAACAGGATGATCGTGAATGGTTTCATCTCTACTGGGCCAACTACGGCCTTGGCTGATCCTCCACATTGAATCTACAATGTAAACTAATTTAACCTCTTTGGAGCAGTCTTCTGCCTCCCAAGAGCGCTTCTCCTCACTTGTTCCGATACTCGCTCGGCCGGCAGCCGGTGAATTTCTTAAACGTGTGGGAAAACGTGAAAAGGCTGCGATAGCCCACTTCCCGCGCGATGAACTCCACCTTGTCGCGAGTGGTCGTCAGGAGCTGGGCCGCGTGCTGGAGGCGGAGCGCAGTTACGTGCTGCGTGGGCGTGCGGCCGAGCGATTGCTGGCAGAGCCGCCCCAACTGCTTCGGGCTGATCCCGGCCAGAGCCGAAATTTTCCCAAGTGACCAGTCCGCTCCCAGATCGCGGGCAACCGTTTCCCAAACCTCGCGCAACCGATCATCCGTGCGCCATGGTTCGGCAAAAGTGCGCGCGTAATGCTGGATCAGATCCACCCACAACTGCATCGCCGCCGGTGATGCGGTTCCGCCAGCTTCGTGCCACAACCCGGCGACCGCGTTTTCCATCGCTCCCCCGTCAAAAGCCGCCAGCACCGGCGCGCGCGTGCTCATGACCGGCAGCGATCCCTCAGTCTCCCGATAACGTACCCACGCGATGCTCCATGATTTCCGAGGGACCGCGCGATAGGCATGAAATGCGTTAGGCGGCGCAAGACAGGCCATTCCGGGCAGCATCGGTTGCCATTTTCCCTCCAGCCACACCCTCCCCTCGCCCCCCGTGCACATCATGACAAAAGTCCCGCTCAACGCCGGCCGCCTCACGCTGTAGGGTGCGGTGATTTCCGCTTTGCCGACGTGAACGATGCCATACCGCGAGAGGGCCGCACACACCGGCGCGTCCGCCAGCCAGTCCCGCGCGTCCGCCGCGCTTGCACGCACCACCAGTTCGGTCGTTTTCGATAAACGGATGTCCTTTTTCATGTTCCAGTGGTTGTTTGGAAAACTGCCTCCCTCGCGTAGGTGTTTGCCAGCATCATGTCAGACAACCCGCAGAATACGCCCACCTCGCCCCGATCTCTCATCTTGGAACGCCTTCGCGAAAAGGTCTCACGCGGCGTGCCGATCATCGGCGCGGGCGCTGGCACCGGACTTTCCGCGAAGTGCGAGGAAGCCGGCGGCGTGGACCTCATCGTCATTTACAATTCCGGCCGCTTCCGCATGGCCGGGCGCGGATCGCTCGCGGGGCTGATGGCCTATGGAAATGCCAACGACATCGTCAAGGACATGGCGAAAGAAGTTCTAACCGCAGTGAAACACACGCCCGTGCTCGCCGGGGTCAACGGCACCGATCCATTCCTGCTGCGGGATCATTTCCTGCGGGAGTTGAAATCCCTCGGCTTCGCCGGCATCCAGAATTTCCCCACTGTCGGACTCATCGACGGCACCTTCCGCGCGAACCTCGAGGAAACCGGTATGAGCTATCAGCTGGAGGTCGAAACCATCGCCGCCGCCCGCGAACTGGATTTACTAACAACTCCCTACGTCTTCAATACCGACGAAGCCAAGCGCATGACCGAAGCCGGCGCGGACATCGTCGTCGCCCACATGGGCCTCACCACCGGCGGAAACATCGGCGCGGAAACGGCTCTCACCCTTGAGGATTGCGTGCGTGAAGTCCAGGCCATCACCGATACCTGCAAGAATCTACGGCCTGAGGTTTTCGTGCTTTGTCACGGCGGTCCGATCGCCACGCCGGACGATGCCGCTTACATTCTTGGAAAGTGCCGTGGCGTGGATGGTTTCTACGGTGCGAGTTCCATGGAGCGCCTGCCTACCGAGATTGCTCTAACCAACGAAGTCAAGCGCTTCGCCGCCCTGCGACTGCCGAACGCCTAACATTCTTCCTCCCGTGAAAAAACCCATCGCCGTCCTCGGCACTTTCGACACCAAAGGCGCGGAGCATCGCTTCGTCGCCGATCACATCCGGCGGCAAGGATTTGAGGTTTTGCTGATCGACGCCGGCGGCTTTGGTGCCAGCCAGATCACCGCCGACATCACCCGCGAACAAGTCGCCGAAGCGGGAGGGCACGATCTATCAGAACTTCAGGCCCGGAGCGACCGCGGTGCCATGGTCGCGGCCATGTCGGAGTCCGCCGCCGCGCTGTTAGCGGGAATGGTCGCTGACGACCGGATCGCAGGACTGATTTCGCTGGGCGGCACCGGCGGCACGGCCATCGGCACGGCGGCCATGAGGGCACTTCCGTTAGGCTTTCCGAAAGTCATGGTGTCCACCGTCGCGGCGGGAAACGTCGCGCCTTATCTGGGTGTGAAGGATATCATCATGATCCCGAGCATCGTCGACGTTGCGGGACTGAACCGCTTTTCGCGCGCGGTATTCATTCGGGCCGCTGCGACTGTCTGCGCCCTGGCCGATGTCGTCATCCCCGAGGAAACCGATGCGAAGCCCCTGATCGTGGCCTCCATGTTCGGCAACACCACCCAGGCCGTTGAGCACGCCCGCATGCTGTTGGAAAAGGAAGGCTACGAAGTTCTCGTTTTCCATGCGACCGGCACCGGCGGAAAAACCATGGAATCCTTGGTCGAAAGCGGCCTCGTCGCCGGCGTGCTCGACATCACCACCACCGAGTGGGCTGACGAACTCGCGGGCGGGGTGTTTGCCGCAGGACCTAACCGACTTGAAGCTGCCGCGCGCAACGGAGTCCCGGCCATCGTCGCTCCCGGTTGCCTCGACATGGTGAACTTCGGCCCACCGGAAACCGTGCCCGCGAAATACGCCGGCCGTCTTTTCTATCAGCACAACCCGCAGGTCACGCTGATGCGGACCACGCCGGAGGAATGCAAGGAACTCGGGCGCATCCTCGCGGAGAAAGTCAATCTATCCACCGGCCCCGTCACCGTCTTGCTGCCGAAGCTCGCGATCAGTGTCATCAGCGCGGAAGGCCAACCTTTTCACGATCCTGCGGCGGACGAGGCTTTGTTTTCAGCGATCAAAAGAAGCCTGCGCAAAGACATCCCTCTCGTGGAACTCGATTGCGCAATCAACGACCCGGCTTTCTCGAAAGCCTGCGTCGATTGTTTATCGAAATCTCTCGTCTAACCGGAAAAAGTTTGCATGAAAACCCACCGGTTCCTTTTCTTCCTCGTCTTGCTCCATACCACCGCCCCGGCCGTCGAGCCGTGGGCGGACAAGTCGCTTCCCGTCAACGAAGGCCTCGCGCTGTGGCTGGATGGAGGGGCTAACGGACCGAAGGTCGCCCAGGACAAATTGGCTCCGGGCATCTGGCACGACGCGTCTGGCAACAAGCGCGACGCGCGGCAGGAAGTGGCCGACGCCCAACCACGGAGTCGCACCGAGTGGCCGGCGAAGATGTTTTCCTTCGACGGTGTATCACAGCATTTCGTCGTGAAAACAAACGGTCTGTCGATGCGCGAGGCAACGGTGCTGGTGTACGCGCGGGCGAAGTGGAACGGAGGTGGCTTCCGCGGGCTGATCGCCGCCAGCAAGAGCGGATCTAACGACTATCAGAGTGGATTCAACATCGACCTCGGAGGCAAGGCGACCAAAGAAGAAATGGGTTCGTTGAATGTCGAAGGGGCGGGATTCTCCGGTGAGCGCGACTTGCTTGCCGACCCGGTTCCCGTTGGAGCGCCCTTTGGCGCGGTGGCGGTGATCTCGGCGGACAAGGTCACGGAGAGCATCACCGGAAAAGCGGAACGCCCTCGGACGCAGGATGCCATCATGCATGCGGATGAGATCGTTATCGGCGCGCGGAGTTATGACAACGCGGGTGGAACTCCTTCGCCGCGCGGATTTTTCCAAGGCGACATCTTCGAGGTGATGGTCTATGACCGCGCCCTAACCGACGATGAGGTGGCGGCATTGCGGAACTACTTCGCGAGCAAGTATGCGGGCGTGGTTTTCATCGCTCCTTCCAAGGTGGCGAAAGTCGCTGGCAGCGTGCCATTGGTGGCGGAGAAAAATCCGCCGGTGATCCAGCCGCTCGTGCCGGGGTTTGTCCCGCGCAAGCTCCCGTTGTCGCTCACTAACATCAACTTCCTCCGTTATCGCGCCGATGGCCGGCTTTATGCGGGCGGCTATGATGGCAGGATCCACGTGCTGCGCGACACCGATGGCGATGGGGTGGAAGACAAGGCGGAGATATTCTATCAGAGTGAGGATCTGAAGCTGGTGATGGGCATGGCGCTCACGCCTCCGGGCTATGCGCGTGGCGAAGGCGTGTTCGTCGCGACACGTGGCCGCGTGCTGCTGATCCTCGACAAGGATCGCGATGGCAAAGGCGACAAGGTGGTGACCGTGGCGCAGGATTGGGAAAAGGCGAGGGTGCTGGGCGGCGGGGTTTCGGACTCGCTCGGCATCGCCGTTGGCCCGGACGGCAGCGTCTATTTCACCCTCGCGACGCATGATTTCACCAACGCCTATCTACTCGACGCCACGACCGGCAAAGCGGGCTACAACCTCGGCACCCAGCGCGGCACGGTGCAGCGGGTGTCGCCGGATTTCAAGACACAGGAAACCGTTAGCACCGGCATGCGCGTCAATGTCGGACTCGCCTTCAATGCGGCTGGCGACCTCTTCGCCACCGAGCAGGAAGGCGCGACCTGGCTGGCGAATGGCAACCCCTACGACGAACTGTTGCACATTGAGCTGGGCCGTCACTATGGCTTCCCGGCCAAGCATCCGCGGCATTTGCCCAACGTCGTGGATGAACCGAGCACCTTCGACTACGGCCCGCAACACCAGAGCGCGGTCGGCCTCACGTTCAACGAACCGGTGGCAGCTGGCGCGCCTCATTTCGGCCCTAACGCATGGCGCGGCGATGCGCTGGTGGCGGCGATGTCCCGCGGGAAGATCTATCGGACGAAACTGGTGAAAAGCGCCGCTGGCTACGTGGCGAAAAACGAGATCTTCGCCCAACTCCAGCACATCATCATCGACCAGGCGGTGTCGCCGGACGGGGCGCTCGCGGTCACGTTGCACAGCGGTTCGCCGGACTGGGGCAGCGGGCCGACCGGGACGGGCGAGCTATGGAAAATCGCGCCGCAGAAAACACTTCCAGCACAGCCGGTCATCGCATGGAGCGCCTCGCCGAAGGAGTTTCGCGTGAGTTTCGATCAACCTCTCTCCACCGCCGCACTCGCCGCGATGCAGGGCAAGGTGCGGGTGGTGCAAGGCCGCTATGCACAGGCCGGCGACCGATTCGAAACAATGCGCCCCGGCTATCAGGTCGTCAAAAACCAGCTCGCCGCCCCGCGCTATCCGTTACCGGTGGAAAAGCTCTCCCTCGCTGACGACGGGCGCACATTGGTCATCACCTCGCCCGAGCGAGCCGCGGCCGTCGGTTACGCGATCAGCATCGCGAGCGACGTTTTCCAAACGGAAACCGGCGGCACTTACCCGGGCCAGATTGATTTGTTAGCCGACCTCACCGGACTGGATGCCGAGTTCCGTCCGGCAGCGGGCGACGCTGTGAAGACTTGGCTGCCGCACCCGGATTTCGCCGTTTCGCGAAAACTCACCGAAGCGGGTGGCGGCGCCCAAAGTGGTTTTTTCGACCGGCTGCAAGGCGAAGGCTCCGTCACGTTGCGTGGCCAGCTTGATCTCGGTCGCATGCTCTATCCGGCCATTCAGGAAGGTTCGAAACTCGATTGGGAATATCCTCCGGAGCAGGTCAATGTGGTTTTCAGTGCCACCCGGCCATTCACCTTGAAGCTCGATGGCAAGACGTCCATCTCGCAGCAAAGCGGCGGGCGTTATGAAGCGACCCAGACTCTAACCACGACGAGTGACAAATGGGCGCTGCTCGAAGTTTCCTTCCCGAGCGCGACGGGTGATCCGGACCTAACCACTCATTGGTTCACTGACCGCAGCGCCACGCCCCGCGCATTTCCGCTGCGGCGCGTGCTGCTGCCGTATGCAAAACCGCAGGAGGCGCCGCCAATGCCTCACAACGAGGATCTGGCGGAACTCGCGGGCGCACACCGGGAAAACGGCAAGGTGGTTTTCCAGAACTTGTGTATCATTTGCCACGCCATCCAGGGAAACGGCGGACGTGTCGGACCTGACCTCACCAACCTTGTTTACCGCGATTACGAGAGCGTGCTGCGCGACATCCGCGATCCGAATGCCGCCATCAATCCCGAGCATGTCGCCTACACCGTCACCAAAAAGGATGGCAGCGAATTCACCGCCGTGCTTTCCGCTGAAAACGCAAACAGCGTCTCCCTCGCCCTGTCCGGAGGCCAACTCATCGACGTCCCGCGCGACGACATCGCCGGGATGAAGCAGCTCGCCATCTCGCTGATGCCCGCCGGTCTCGATAAAGCCCTGACCACCGAACAGCTCCGCGATCTCATGGCCTATCTGTTGATCCCTCAGAAGGCAGCCGCGCGTTGAACGGATCGCCACACCCGTATGATTCCGAAAAATCCATCCCTTGCCATCCTCCTCTCCATCGTCGCATTCGGCGGGTGCGCCTCCATGGCGGCGGAAAAGCCCACCGGACCCGCCGGCGGCCCTGATGCCGCTCCCGTGCAAATGTTAGTCCCGGGATTCGCGGTCCGTGAACTGCCGGTTCGCCTGAAGGCCATCAACAACGTGCGCTACCGGGCGGATGGGAAACTTGTCGCGCTCGGCTACGACGGAAAAATCTATCTGCTCGCTGATACCGATGACGATGGACTCGAGGACAAGGCGGATGTCTTTTATGATCCGGGCCGACAAATCCTCTCGTTGAACATCGCTCTGACGCCGCCCCGCTACAAATATGGAGACGGCGTATTCATCGCCCGCAAGGGCAGCCTCGTGCTCGTGGTGGACACGGACGGCGACGACAAGTCGGACAAGGAAATCGTGGTGGCGAAGGACTGGGAGACACCGAAGCGATTCCCGGGAGGTGCGTCGGACGCCATCGGCGTGGCGCTGGACGCGGAAGGCAACATCTTCTTCGGACTCGGTGCGGCGAACTCGCAGAACGGCTATCTGTTGGAGAATGGCAAGGCGGGATACAGCATCACCGGCGAGCGCGGCACGATCATGCGCATTCCGCCGGATTTCTCGCGGCGTGAGATCGTAGCCACGGGCGTCCGTGCCAGCGTCGGCCTCGCCTTCAACGCCGCGGGTGACCTTTTCGCCACCGACCAGGAAGGCGCGACCTGGATGCCTAACGGGAACCCGTTTTATGAACTGATTCACATCAAGCAAACGGGGCACCACGGATTCCCCCCTCGGCATCCCAGACACCTGCCCAAGGTCATCGATGAACCAAGCGTCTTTGATTACGGCCCGCAGCACCAATCGACCTGCGGCCTGCAGTTCAACGAACCGGTGAACGGCGGCCCGGTTTTCGGCCCCGGTTGGTGGCTCGGCGACGCGTGGGTGGCTGGCGAGGCTCGCGGGAAAATCTATCGAACCAAGCTCGTCAAGACGCCTTCCGGTTACGTCGGGCAGAATCAAATCATCGCCTGCTTGAGCTGGTTAACCATCGACCAGTGCGTTTCGCCGATGGGAGACCTGCTTGTCAGCGTCCATGACGGACCACCCGACTGGGGCAACGGACCCGGTGCTATTGGCCGCTTGTTCAAGATCACCCGGGTGGAGCCCGATGCAGCCCAGCCGGTGCTCGCCTATGCCGCTAGTTTGACAGAAATGCATGTCGTATTCGACCGCCCGGTAGGAGGGGCAGCGCTCAAGGGCATCGAGGAAAAAATAAAACTCACGGAAGGTTGGTTCGTCAGGGAAGGGGATCTTTTTGAATCGTTCAGTCCCGGCTATCGCGCTGTTAGCCAGCAGAAGTCGGCACCACGCACGTCAGTGAAGGTCCTGAGAGTGAAGACTTCCGAAGACGGACACACACTTGTGATTTCCACCGAGCCGCGGAAGAGGGCATTGAACTGCGCGATCGACGTCAGCGACTGGCCGGTTTCAAAGGAAAGCCGTCCCTCTAACGAGCTCCCACAGGAATCCGTGCTCAGTCTCGCTGCCGGTCTCAGCGGCGTGACCGCCGAGTGGATCTCGAAAGACGGTGCGGAGAAGTGGAACGGCTGGCTGCCACACGCCGATCTCGAAGTCTCGCGCGGCCTAACCGCTGCCAGTCCCATTCATTCACGATTGTGGGAACTTCTCAAGAAATCCGGCACGCTCACCCTGCGCGGCCAATTCGATCTCTGGAACATGCTGCGCCCCGCCGTTCAGCCGGGCGAGCGGCTCGACTACACCTTGCCGCCGGAACGGGTCTCTATCAGCATCGCCGGTCCCGAGGGCACCAGGGTCTCCACGCCCGGCCATGCATCGTTGAAAAACATCTCTGCGAAGAAGGACGTCTGGGTGCCGTTTGAAATCGCACTGCCCACCGGACCATCCACCGCGCTGCAAGTCACCTGGAGCACTGCCGACGACGCCCGACCGCGCGCGTTCGCCCTTCGCCGCGTGCTCGTGCCCTGGGCTGTCCCCGCCGAGGAACCGATTCAGACGAGTAATCCGCCCGAACTCGCAGGCGGCGACCGTGCGAGGGGCGAGCAGCTCTTTGCCATGTGCTCCGCCTGCCACGCGGTGAATGGCAAGGGCGGGCAGGCTGGACCAGATCTATCCAATCTGGTCTATCGGGATTACGCGTCGGTCTTGAAGGACATCTCCGATCCGAACGCCACTCTCAACCCGGACCATGTCGCCTTCAACATCACTTTGAAAAACGGCCAGGTCGTGATCGGCGTCGTCGTCGAGGATCAGGCTGAGAAGATTCTGCTAGCAGGTCTTGGTGGTCCGCCCGTCACCGTGCTGAAGAGCGAGATCGCCGAGATGAAAGCATCGCCCGTTTCCCTCATGCCCGCTGGACTCGACAAGGCGCTTGGCGAACAAGGCATGAAGGATCTCCTGAACTATCTAATGGTTCCCCCGACTCATCCCTGAAATACTTTACAAACAAATGATCATGAAATCTCAATCCAAATCATATCCTCCCCGCTTCCCGCTGTATGCCGGGCTGGGACTGCTGGGCGTCACGATCGCCGTCACGCTCTCTGCCCAGAATCCCGCGCCGAACCTCGGGGCTGCCGCCGTGAAATCCCCGCCGCTTGCGAAAAAGATCGTGATCATCGGCGGCAAGAAAAGCCATGGACCCGGCGAGTATGATTTTCCTAACGGAATTCCGCTGCTCGCTTCCTTTCTGAAAGCATCGCCCGCTTTTGCGGACGCCGACGTCCTCACCTACACGGCGGGTTGGCCGGCAGACCTATCCGTTCTCCACGGCGCAAGCTCCATTGTCTGTTACTTCGATGGCGTCGAGGAAAAGCCTGAACCTTTTACCAATCCGGAGCGCAACGCCTATCTCAAAAAACTGATGGAATCCGGCACCGGTCTTGTCACTCTGCATCAAGCCTCCACCGTTCCCACCAACACCGAGTCCGCCTTGCTCGACAACTGGCTCGGAGCTCATCGCAACGGGATGTTCGACCGCAC
>JANODE010000090.1:0-22499 GCA_031412525.1 Akkermansiaceae bacterium
CGGAATCGGGACCATCAATTGCTTTCGCTCTCCTGATTTTCAGGTAATTTGATTTTGTTCGCAGGCGCTACGGCCTCTGGGAATTCAGCCTTCAAAAGCTCAGCCAAATTTGAGTCGAATTGAGATCCGGGGGGAAATCAACCGACCAAGGCGAAAGCGGAAGGCGCTGAAAAAAGCGCGCGTTGCGAGATCCGGGGGGATATCCAACGCGCGCTTTTCTTTTGTGCCATGTCCTGAACCGCAAGTGGTGCCCGGCTGGTGGGTTACGAAATCTGAATCCAGTGCGCGGGGTATGATCGGCCCACGCCGCAGCCACTGCCTATTTAAAGCAGCCAAAGTTTTAGCGATTACCGGCGGCGACGGTGCAGCAGCATCAATGCGGAAAAGGCCGCAAGGCCGGCAATGCCGGGTTCCGGGACGACTTCCCAAGTGACCACATCCTGGCGAGTCGGGTTGGACAAATAAGTCAATGCTACCGGGGAATAGGTGGCAATGTTCGCAAGGTATTGATTGGCAAGCGACGCGGTGGATTCACTGATCGGAGTGGAGATCCTAACATTGCCATCGAGCAGCGAAGGGCTGGAGAGAGTCTCATTGGTCGTTTCCCAGATTGCCCACTGCACGGCAGCGGCATCGTCGGCCGATTGCGAGGAGGCGAGGTATCCACCGACGAGGCGGGAAATCCTGTCAATCCTGTCGGGGGTGATCAGCAACGACGGATCCTGAATCTGATAGACGAGAGTTTCGCCATACGCCAGGCTCTGGCCCGGTTCGATACAAAAGGCGTCGAAGTCCGTGAAGTGCGACACGCCGGAAGGATATTCCTGGAAGAAGCTTCCATTGTCGATGGTTCCGGTGACGGCAAGGCTCGGGCTGATATCAACCAGAGTTGCCGTGATGTTCTGGCCTTGCGCCTTGACCGCCGCAAATGCCGCAGCAACGGCAACTGCACAAATCAGTAATTTCGTAGTTTTCATGGGGGGAGGCCGGGAAATTAGGCAGCAAGAGCCATGAGATCAAGGAATCCGAAAGATCGATGGCAAAAAATTTACTAGCAAACCTTTAACTGACTCACAATCAATGCTTTCTCCTTCACTTTATATTTTGATCTCTATAATGAATGACATTCTGAATTATCAAGTGCGGCGAAACAAACTGCCGCAAGACCGACGAATCGGCATTTTTGTCAGCCACGGACCTCACTGGTTACCTCGCCATCAGCCAGCTTGGTGCGCAAAAGTGAGCCAATTTTCAGCTCCTTCACGGATCGTATGATTTTTCCATCGGCTCCGATCGTAATCGAAAACCCACGCTGGAATGCGGACTCCGGCCCCAGCGCACGCAGTAGTTCCCGTAGGCGCCCCAGGCGTTCCGACCTTCGCTCCAATTTTTCTGATATCACGCGACCGATCCGGCGTCGCAGGTCGGTGAGGGATTCCCCTCGCCGCTCCAGAATTTTCGCCGGGAGTTGTGCCCGATGCCTTGAGCGGGCGTCATTCACTCGAAACGCGGCTGCATCCAATGACGCTTTAAGCACCTGTGACAGCTGATTGCGGGCGGAATCGAGCCGCATCGTTGGTTCCATCAAAAGTCTTTCGCT
This sequence comes from Akkermansiaceae bacterium, assembly GCA_031412525.1. Classification (GTDB taxonomy): domain Bacteria; phylum Verrucomicrobiota; class Verrucomicrobiia; order Verrucomicrobiales; family Akkermansiaceae; genus Luteolibacter. The sequence continues at coordinate 1,601 of JANODE010000090.1, forward strand.
ATCCCGCCGCAGAACGCCGCGTTTCAGCGCGTCCACGTCCATCCGGGCCCTGGCCAACCGATCGCGAGTCAGGCGTTCCAACCGCCGGCGCATTTGGGAAAGACGGATGAGCAGCTCCGCTCCGTCCGCCACTGCAAGCTCGGCTGCAGCGCTCGGCGTCGGCGCGCGGAGGTCTGCAACGAAATCCGCGATGGTAAAATCGATTTCGTGACCGACGGCGGAAATGATGGGGATCGGACAGGCCGCAATCGCCCGCGCCACCACCTCCTCGTTGAAATTCCACAAATCTTCGATCGATCCGCCGCCGCGGCCGACGATCAGCACATCGCAGCGTGGATAACCGAATTTCTCCGGCTCGCCCAGTTTTGCGATGGCCTGCGCGATTTCCATCTCCGCTCCCCTACCCTGCACCCTCACCGGGAAAAGCACGGGCTGCACCCAGGGTGCACGCCGACCGAGCACATTGAGGATGTCCTGCAAGGCTGCGCCAGTCCCGGACGTGACGATGCCGATGGTTTTCGGGAAACTCGGGATCGCCTGCTTGCGGTCTGCATCGAAAAGGCCTTCCGCTGCCAGCTTGCGTTTCAGCGCCTCGAACTTCGCCTGCAGATCCCCTGCCCCGGCCCGCTCGGCTTTCTGAACGATGATTTGAAGCTGTCCCCTTGCCTCGTAAACGCTTGCTTCCGCGAAAACCCGGACCTTCGCTCCGTCTTCAAGCGCTTCTGATCCTTCTCGTTTCCTCGCCCCAAACATCGCACAGGAAATCTGCGCGCCGGCGTCTTTCAGCGAAAAATACCAGTGCCCGCTGCCCTGTTTTTTGAGGTTGGAAACTTCCCCTTCCACCCACACTTCGCCCACCTGGATCTCCAACAGGTTTTTCATCCGCCGCAGCAGTTGCGTCACGGAAAGCGCCTTATCTTCCGGTGTTTTAGGTCTCGAAAACAAATCCACGCCGGAATCTGGCAAGCGTGCGTGAGATTTCGAGCTGGAAAAGCGGGGACGAGCCGGAAAACCGACGATCTCCTAGCAGCAGCCCGCGTGCTCGCAGACGGCGGGATTCGCGGGGAGCGCGGAATCGATGCCCGGGGCTTGCATGGCTGGGAAGGGTTCGAGGGTTTCGAGGCCGAGCTTTTTCAGCAATGCCATGTCCTTTTCCGCGCCGGGGTTTTCGGCGGTAAGGAGTTTTTCTCCGTAGAAAATCGAGTTCGCTCCGGCATAGAAGCAGAGCGCTTGGGTTTCGTCGGAGAGGCGGGTGCGGCCGGCGGAGAGGCGGACTTTGGCTCCGGGAACGGCGATGCGGGCGCAGGCGATCATGCGGACGAGGTCGAAGGGATCGACCTGCGGATTTTCCGCCAGCGGGGTGCCGGGCATGGGCATGAGCGAATTGATCGGCACGCTTTCGGGCTGCGGGTTGAAGCTTGAAATCACTTCCAGCAGGCGAAGGCGGTCGGTGATGGTCTCACTGATGCCGAGAATGCCGCCACAACAAACCGACATGCCGGCGTCCTGCACGTTGCGGATCGTCCGCAGACGGTCCTCGTAGGTGTGGGTGGTGACGATGTTCGGGTAATGCTCGGGCGAGGTGTCGAGATTGTGGTTGTAGGCGGTGACACCGGCATCTCGAAGGGCAACCGCTTCATCCGGACCGAGCTCGCCAAGCGTGACGCAGACTTCCATGCCGAGTGAGGAAACGTCTTTGACGATGTCGAGCACCTGATTGAAACGTTCCGTGCCCCCGCGAACACCGCGCCAGGCGGCTCCCATGCAGAAGCGCGTAGAGCCGGTCTCACGGGCAGCGCGGGCGCTTTCCATGACGACTTCCTTCGAAAGCAGGCGCTGGTTCTCCAGATCCGTCTGATAGCGGGCGGATTGCGTGCAGTATCCGCAGTCTTCGGAACATCCGCCGGTCTTGATGGAGAGTAGCGTGCACAGCTGGATTTTCCCCTCCGGGAAATTTTTCAAATGCACCGCCCGCGAGCGCGTGATGAGGTCGAAAAACGGAAGCGAGTGGAGTTCTTGGAGTTCGGCGAGATTCATGGGAGTTCCAGAGTTTGTGAAAAGGATCGGAGGCAGGACTTGAGCATGAAGGGAAAGAAACGGCGGTTCTCGCCATTTCCCCGCAAATGCTTGGCGGATTATCTGACCCAGCCGCCATTGACCGCCGGCATCTTGCCTTGGCCGACCGGGACGTAGGTGGTCGGGCCGCGGGCACCTTCGAGGGCGATGCCAGTGGCGCTTTTCCAAACGGCGCTCATGCTCTCGCCGGTGTGGCAGCCCCAGCTTTTGCAATAGGCGTTGCGGGTGAAGATGGACGCCTTGATGCGCGGCAGGTCCCTTTCGTGGAGCCAGGCTTTCGAAGCCGCCATGATGTCGGCGCTGTAGTCGAACATGAAGCAGTAGCGGTTGGAATGGCCGAAAAAATCAAAGGTCTCGACCGAGCCACGCGGGCGCGAATTGAGCTGTTGGATGAATCCTCCGCCGCTGTCGAACCAGATGAGCGTAGCCCGGTTCTTCGAGGCGAGTTGGGTGATCCAGGAAGTGTAAGGTTGGCCGTCCTCGCGGCCGCGGGCCTGATAGCCAGGCTGATAGACCATCCAGACGATCGATGCGCCGGGTCCATAAGCCTTGCGGATTTCCTCCATGCGCAAGGTGGACGCACGTATGAAATTCGCCCACCAGCGGTCGTGCTGATCGGCGGGAACCCGATAGTTTTCCCACTTCCGCAGCGCCGGGCCACCGGCGACGATGACATGCTCGGCACGTGTCCAACCTGCGAGGAGCACCAGTGTGAGGGCGACGAGGCGGGTCAAGGCAGGCATGGATTTAAAGCTAATGAAATGAAACGACGGGTCAAAGCCTGAAGAAAAATTTTTTGGCCACTTATTTTTCCACTCGGAAAAACCGAGGTTGAGTGCTCGTGGGAAAAACAAAAGGACTCACGGGTTGAGGCGAAACGTCGCTCCAGTTGAGAAGATTTCCGCTCTCTTGCAATTTTCCCGCAAAATTGATTTTCACATCCGAACCTGAGAAAGAGATTTCAGCGAATGGGTCTGTCGTTACAAGCACTTGATCCAAAACACCGACTGACGAATTACCGTTAGTCGTAGTGGTCTCAAACTCGATCCAAGTTGTATCACTCTTCGCCACAAATGAATAATTCACTGGCAACCAAGCATGAATTCTCCAGTTCCAAGTTCCCGGGGTGGAGAATGGATGGATTCGTGAATCGAGACTTTCCAGATCGTCGACCTCGATCGGCAATCCCAAGTGATCAATAAGGATTTTTTTACCATGATACGCTTGAACCGATGATTTGAAGGTGAGTTGAAATCCCGGACCAGAGCCAATGGGAAGCCTTTGAGTGTCAGTTCCACCGCAAAAATAGGAGAGCGCGTATGACTTGCCCGGAATAGTAGTTAAAGAGAATCTGATTTTCCCTGGATTGCTCCCCATTCCAAAAAGGAGAAACCGAGCTCCATTAACACCGTCCAGATTGCTTTCTTGGAAGAACGAAGTATTCCATGCCACTTGGTCAGCATATTGTCTGAGCATCGACCATGCTTTTACCTCCCCCACCTCAAACGAAGCACTCAGAACGGTGGCCGGCCCTGCACTTGCCACTGGAGCGACTAAGATATTCCCAACTGTAACGATATAACAGAAAGCAATCTTCTCTTTCATGACAACATTACTTTACCAATTAGGTTAACCAACATCAATCGCGTAATCAAGAATCTTTGCAACCGTTGAGGATGATTTCGAGGAAACTCTGCGGCTCCAATGCGGCACCGCCGATGAGGGCGCCGTCGATGTCCGGGCAGGCCATGAGTTCCGCGGCGTTGCCGGGTTTCACGGAGCCACCGTATTGGATGCGGATCTTGGCGGCGGCGTCGGCGCCGTAGAGTTCGGAGATGACGGAGCGGACGAAAGCATGCGCGTCCTGGGCTTGCTGCGAGGTGGCGGTGACGCCGGTGCCGATAGCCCAAACGGGTTCGTAGGCGATAACGGTTTCACCAAGATCTTTTTCGGAAACACCATCGAGACCGCCGGTGATCTGGGTGCGGAGAATTTTTTCGAGGTTGCCCGCTTCGCGCTCGGCGAGGGTTTCGCCGATACAGAAGATCGGCTTCAAGTTCGCCTCACGGGCTTTCTTGATCTTCGCGTTGATGATTGCGTCCGTTTCTCCATAGATCGCGCGGCGCTCGCTGTGGCCGAGGATGACGTAGTGGACGAAAAACTCGCGCAACATCAGCACGCTGACCTCGCCGGTGTAGGCTCCTGAATCATATTGCGAGCAATTCTGCGCGGCGATCTGGATGGCGTGTGCGTTCTGGCCGGCTGTCGCATTGTGGATGAGGTCGGCAAGTTTCGGCAGCGAAATGAACGGCGGGGCGATCACAATCTCGGAAGAGAAATTCTGTCCCTGGATTTTCGAAAGGAAGCTCTTGATGAAGTCTTCCGTTTCGGAAGCTCCCTTGTTCATTTTCCAGTTGGCGGCGAAGATCGGCTTGCGGTTCATGAGTCGTGCGGGTGTAGGTGTGGGTGGGTTCTATCAAATCAGGCTTCGGAAAGGGCTTCCACGCCGGGAAGGACCTTGCCTTCGAGAAATTCCAGGCTGGCTCCTCCGCCGGTCGAGCAATGGGTGACCTTGGTATCGACGCCGAATTTTTTCGCTGCGGTGGCAGTGTCTCCTCCGCCGACGACCGTGATCGCGCCGCCTTCAGTCGCGGTGGCAATTGCATCTGCCATGGCCTTGGTGGCTCCGGCGAACTTTTCAAATTCGAACACCCCGGCCGGGCCATTCCAGACGATGGTTTTCGAGGCTAGGATGGCCGCAGTGTAAAGTTTGATGGACTCCGGCCCAGCGTCGAGGCCTTCCCATCCGGCGGGGATGCCGCTTTCGAGGGTGGCGGACTGGGTGTTGGCATCCGGGCTGAAACTATCAGCACAGACAAAGTCGACCGGGAAAATGAGTTCCACGCCGCGCTCCTTGGCTTTGGCTTCCAGTTCGGCGACGATTTCCGAACCGGCCTGATCGAAGAGCGAGCCGCCGATCTCCATGCCGCGGTTCACCTTGAGGAACGTGTAAGCCATGCCGCCGCCGATGATGATCTTGTCGGCCGTGTTGAGCAGGTTGGTGATGAGCGGAATCTTGTCGGCAATCTTCGCACCACCGAGGATTGCTAACAGCGGGCGGGCTGGATTGTCGAGCACCGCGGTGAACGCCTTGATTTCCGCCTCCATCAGAAATCCGGCAGCCTTCTGCGGGAGATCCACGCCGACCATCGAGCTGTGCGCACGGTGGGCGGTGCCGAATGCGTCGTTCACATAAACGTCACCAAGTTTCGTTAGACTGGCGCGGAATGCCTCGACGTTCGTGGGCTCCGCCTTGACGGAAGTGCCGTCCTCCCGCTTGGCCTTGCCTTCCTCTTCGATGTGGAAGCGCAGGTTTTCCAACAGAACGACATCGCCGGGCTTGATGGAGGCGCAGACCGCTTCTACTTGAGGGCCGAAACAGTCATCGAGAAAATTCACGGGCTTACCAAGCAGCTTCGAGAGTTCGTCGGCGACGGGTTGCAGGGAAAACTTTGCAATTTTCTGGCCATCCGGACGGCCGAGATGGGACATGAGGACCACGGATGCGCCTTGCTCGAGGGCGTAATTGATGGTCGGAAGCGCCGCGACGATGCGCTGGTTGTTGGTGATGGCACCGGTGGCTTTGTCCTGCGGGACATTGAAATCGACGCGGATGAGAACGCGCTTGCCGGCAAGATCGAAGTCACGGATGGAAAGTTTGGCCATGGGGCGGGAATCCCGCATTACCGGAGGCCATGTGTCAAGCGGTGCGTCGTCCGAATGCACTGCGTCAGGCTGCCGAGCTCAGCGCGGCAAAGGCTCCGAGCGGAATCGTTCCTGCTGGCGTCGCAGGAGGGCGTCTTGTGGGGAATAGTTCACGGCCAGGTGCGACCACTCCATGGCTTTGGCACGGTTACCTTTGGCGAACTGGATCTCGGCCATGGTGTCGAGATAGGCGGACTGCTCGGGATTCATCGCAAGCGCCTTTTTCAGATAGTCTTCTGCTAGATCGAGCTTGAGGCGGGAACGGCCGGCCAACCAGCCTGCGGTGTTATAGGTGTTCTCCGACGCCGGATAGCGTTTCAGAACATCCGCCATCAGGTCCCAGGAAACTTCGAACCATCGATGATGCTCCTCGATCAATCCCGCCTTGCGCAGTGCCGGGAAAAAACTATCAGCCAAGGAGCCGTCGCCCGGGAAAAGCCGGTGGCACTTTTCCAGCAGTGCGATGGATCCCGCGCGGTCGGTCTTGAGATTGGAAAGCGCGCGTGTCAGGTCCGCCTGCATGCGCTGGCGGAGGAGTCCGACGGCCGGCATGCTCGAATAGTCGGAAGACGCGTAAGTCTGGGCGGTGATCTCGGCAATGGCCGCGGCAGGTTTCCAGCGGCCAGCCTCTAGCAGGGCATCCGTCACTAAACTGAGCCGGGAGGAGAATTCACCCGAATCCGGATCACTCTCCTCAATCGCGCGGGTCCACCATTCCTGAGCACGCTTGTAGTCCCGCCCGTAAGCATAGGCGCGGCCGATCTCGATCGCAAACTCGGTGTTTCCCAGCACAAGTTTGTCCGCCCAGTCATCATAGGGAATTGCTTCGGCTGCACGCCCCGCTTGGCGCAGGCAGGCAGCCGCATACGCGTAAGCGTCCGGCCGGGGTTCCTGTTTCAGCTCGCCCGCTCTTTTGATCTGTTTGATGAAAATGGCCGCTGCCTCGTCCCAACGGTTATTGGCTGATAGATTAAGGATGTGCGCACCCCAGAAAATCTCGCCACGGGCATTTTCGGGGAGCTGGTCCCACGCCCGCAGCCCCTGCTCCGCGTCGCCGGACTTGGACGAAATCTGCGTGGTGACATAGGAAATGCGTTTGACCAGCTCCGGCTTACGATCCTCCGGCGCACGCTTGACCTTGTCCCAGGCGAGGGCCAGCCACTTCGCCCGTAGTTTGTTGGGATCCCCGCCGATGTCTGATAGGGCGAGCATCGCATCAAAGCGGTCGATCCTGCTGGCTGATGCATCGAGCTCCGGCAGCCATGCCCACCATGCGGAAGTCTCGTCCTCTTCACCGAATGCGGTCGTCACCAGATCTGCCCATCGCCCGGCATCCTCGCCCGCCCAGATGAAACCGACTTTTTTTGCTAACAACGGCGCACCACTCGTGCTCTCCTGATTGCCGAAAAGATTGCGCAGGAGGTCAGTGAAAATGCCGATGTCCTTTTTTGCCAGCGCTTCCAAGGGTTTGACAAAGGCTGCATCTGCCTCTGCGGTGAGTCCCCGGCGTTCGAGGAAATTCGCCATGGCCACGAGCTGCTCCGTTTCTTCTGAAACGTCGCGCTCATCTTCATCGTCATCTTTCACCAGATGTTCCATGCGTTTCCCCACCCACGCCGTATAATCGGGATTTTCCGGATTCAGATTGAGCGCCTTCAGTGCCTCCGTCACCCGCTCGAGGGACTCAAAATGTTTAAAACCCTCGAAGGCCGAGCTTTTCAACATCGCGGCTTCCGCCAAGCCGGTCTCGCCAAGCAGGAACAGCGCGTTGATCGCATCCTGATGCTCCGCTTCATCGCGATTCCCGATGGCGCGTGTCAGCGAGTCGATTTCAGCCGGGCGGACTTCCTTCCCCTGCCAGCGCTTCAGGGCGATCGATGTGTAAATTTTGCGCACCACCCCACCCCGATTCCCCGCTTGGTCTGATTTCATCCATGGCAGCGGATCTCCCAGTAAGACCGACATCGCCGCGCTGATCCGGGGCTCACCCGCAGCGATGGCGGAATCTCTGGCCGCTTCCAGGTTTCCCGCTGCCCGGTGCAGCGCGAGTTGCCAAGCCTCCGAGTTCCTGCCCTTGAGTGCCTGGGCGCGTTTCAATTCCGCGTCCAGCGATCCCTGACTGCGGTGGAAATCCGCCAGAGCCATCAAACCGGCAGCGTCCGCAGGTGCCATTTCGAGATAATCGCGAGCCGCGCCGGGTTTCCCTTCCAGCAGGCATTCGCGCGCCGCATGCACGGCGACTTCCTTGGCCGCTTCCTGAAATCGGGCGCGCAACTCAGCGTTTTGATCGGTCGCGTAAAGCTTGAGAACCTGCCGCCATGCCCGCTTTTTCGACATGAGGTTCAGCAGGTTCACCTTCTCACTGGGTGAGGCCTTGGTGTAGCGCTCGATCAAATCGATCACTTCCGAATCCGTCTCCGGCGTGATGGAAAGCTGGATTTTCCGGATCAAATCCCGCGCCCGGAACGCCTGCTCCGGATCGCTGCCATTCGCCGCTTCCTGCAAGGCTGACAGCGCGGTATCACCCATCTCCCAGATCGTCCTTGTCGCTTCCTCACGCGTCTGGAAATTTTCATTCGCCAGCTCCTTGATGAGCGCCTCCATCGGTTTCCCGGCTGCTCCCACCACCAGATCTGCGGATGTCGGCGGCACGCCCGCGGCGATCGCCCCAAGAGTGGAAAGGCCCGTGATGATCAGGACACTCGGAAGTTTCATGTGCTTTTGAACGTCAGGGAAATCCCGAAAAAATCAATGACCATCCCCTCACGCCGCGAAACTTTCGCCACACGAACAAGTCACCACCGCATTCGGATTGCTGACCTTGAATCCACCCTGTTGAAGATCGTCGGAAAAATCCAACTCACTGCCACTCACGAAAAGTGCGCTTTTCGGATCGATCACCACATTCACCCCGTTGCTCGGCACCAGGATATCGCGGTCCCGCGGACCGTCGCACAAATCCATCTTGTATTGCAGGCCAGAACACCCGCCCCCCACCACCGCGATGCGCAGCGCCCCATCCGGCCGGCCCTGGCGATCCAGCAGGCCTCGCAAATGCGTCGAAGCCCCTTCCAGCACCTTCACCAGCTTTTCATTGCCGATTTTGTATTTTACCTCTGCCTGCATGGCTCGAACCTGCCTCCCCTCGCCCACCCCGTCAACCCTCCCGCCGGAAACAAGCTGGGCTCCCTCATTTTAAAATAGCTGATTGCCAAGTCCTTTCGCAGTAGCTGCGGACCGTGGTTGCTGCGTCTCGAAGCAACGTCACTTTGCGCCTAGACGCCACAACCACCTTTTCACGTGGCCCGGCCTTGAGACACAGGCGCTTCCAAAATGAGGTAGCCCTGCGGAAACAAAAAAAGCCGCCCGTTGCGGGGCGGCTCTTTGAAATTTGGAGGGCTCAGGCTTCCTTGTCCTCTTGAGGAGCAGCCGCTTCAGTTTCCTCGATCGCTTCCACCGTTTTCTCGGCGACGTGCTCGACCGCAGCGGCCGATTCAGGTTCCGTGGACTCAGGAGCGGCAACGGCGACTTGCGCTTCTTCCAACTCAGGCGACTTCTTGGCGACCTTCTTGGCCGGAGCCTTCTTGACGGCAGCCTTTTTCGCCGCAGGAGCCTTTTTATCAGCATCCGATTTTTTGGCGGCTGGCTTCTTTGCGATACCGCCGAGCTTCGCCTGTGCCGCTTTGCGCTTCACATAATCGGCACGCCGACGGCGTTTGATGATCTTTTTCGATTGTTGTCCCATGGTTGGTAGCCCCTTGCCTATGGGCTCAGGCGGAGCGGATCAAGAGGAAATCTCACGGCCGGGTGAATTCAACCCACCCGACACCACGATTCCCCGCACATCACCCCATCAGTCCTACGGGGTCATTCACATGCCCTCACAAGACACGAACCGCCCCTGCCGGGAAACCGGCATGCACCACCTGGAAGCGCTCGCTCACCCTGAAGAAACTGAATCTTACCGACCCGAAACGGGCACTTGCATCTCGGAAACAGCTCCGGACAACGCGCAAATCGGCGGTTCCATCCCCGCAACCTCACGTGCCTCCCGGAAATTGCCCCTGACAGAAGAGAAACCACTCCGCACCTGAAGGAAACCAAACCTGCTTCCGCGAAACGCCCGCAGACACAGCGGAAACTTATCCTAACGTTGTTTACACGGGCATCGCGCCCCCGGCTCATTTCCTCAACTACTATGGCCTCTGCTGACTCCTGCCCGGATCGCTCCCGGCAGGTCTCCCCAGGTAAGAGCGTGATACTTCCCTGCACAACCACCGCATTTACCTCCACGGGTATCCGGACGGCTGGGTCTGATGCGGGGGCCTGAGATTCTCAGCGAACTTCTGGCAGAATAAAAGGAGATGGCCACCGCCCTGATGCTGCTGGAACCGGAGCTTTTCAATGCCGCAAAAAACCATTGTCTGATTCAAACCTATCCGGCAGGTTTTCTCGCCTGATAGATAAATGCCGTCCCATCTCTGACGTGCTTTTGAAAACCGGGGTCTCGCCGGATCACGATCCACATCCCATCTCTATCATCACCAGGCGGGTCACCCGCCTCGATCAGAGCTCGCCTTCAATCAGGTCATCCAATGTCTGCCGCTTGCGAATCACCGTGGCGGTTGCACCTTCGACTAGGACTTCCTCAGGCAACGGACGTGAGTTGTAATTCGAGGCCATGGCAAAGCCGTAGGCGCCGGCGGACATCAAGGCGATGTATTCGCCGGGTTGGAAATCCGGCAGCGGGCGGTCCTGACAGAAAAAGTCGCCACTTTCGCAGATCGGGCCGACGACATCGACTTTGAATCGCTCGCTGCTTGGTGGTTCGGAGAGCGGGACGATTTCATGATGGCCTTCGTAGAGTGCAGGGCGGATGAGGTCGTTCATGCCCGCATCGACGATTTTGAAGGTCTTGGCGGAGCCTTTTTTCTCGTAAAGACACTTGGTGATGAGCACGCCGGCGTTGCCCACAATGAGGCGGCCAGGTTCCAGCAGGATTTTCAGACCGAGATCTTTCAGACGCGGGAGCAATTCCTCGCCGTAGTGGGCGATGGTCAGCGGACGTTCTTCCAATGGCTGGTTCTCCCACCAATCGACGCTGCCGGAGTCGAGGGATTCCTGGTAAATGATGCCGATGCCACCGCCGATGGACCAGAATTCGATGCCGTATTTTTCCTTTAGAGAAAGCACGAGCGGTGTGACTTTTTCGACGGCCTCGATGAACGGTGAAATCGACGTGAGCTGCGAGCCGATATGCATTTGGAGCCCGCGGAGTTTGATGTTTTTCATCTCCTTCGAGGCGCGTTCGTAGAGATCCTCGATGGCGGTGAAATCGACGCCAAACTTGTTCTCTGACTTGCCGGTGGAAATGTATTTGTGGGTTTTTGCGTCCACATTTGGATTCACGCGGACGGCGGCGGGGGCGATCATACCGAGATCGCCGGCGACCTTGTCGAGATAACGAAGCTCCTCTTCACTCTCGACGTTGAACGAGTAAATCCCCTTCTCCAGCGCATACACGATCTCGTCACGGGTCTTTCCGACTCCTGCAAAAGTGCAGTGCGCCGGATCACCACCGGCCTTGATCACTCGGAATAGTTCGCCGCCGGAAACGATGTCAAATCCCGCGCCGTGAGTGGCGAGCAAGCGGAGCACGGAGAGATTGGAATTCGCCTTCACGGCGTAGGCCACCTCATGCTCGACGCCGGAAAGCGCCGCATCGAGGCGGGTAAAATGGTCGAGGATCGTGCCCGCGGAATAGACATAGAGCGGAGTGCCGTGCTCTTCGGCCAGCGCCTGAAGACCGACGTTTTCGCAGAATAGTGAACCGTTTTTGTAGGAAAATCCGTGCATCGCGCGAGGGAATTAGCGGCTAATCGGGAGCGGGTAAAGTCCAGAAGATTGAAATGGTCCATCCCTTCCGGCTTGGCGAGCCCCGACGAGCGTTCTTGCCCGACCCTCAAAAACATGCGACGTCTAGGCCAAGGGAAAAAATCGATGCGACTGACCGCCCATCTGCCAGCCATTGCCAGCGCACTCGCCATGTGCGTTTGCGAAGCACGGGCTGCCGGCGTCGCGGTGCTGAAGGAGCAGTTTTACCATCGGGACAGCACGGCGAGGGCCGTGGCATTCACGAGGATCATTGACTCGCACGGGCCCTATTTGAGGATCGTCAGCGGAAAAATGAACGTGGACATCCAGCGCTCAAAACTCGCGGAATTCATCGAACTGCCCGATCGCATTCCACCCTCGATCATGGTGGAATCAGACATCTCGTCACTGCGCCAGATCTTGGCGGACATGAGGAAATTCATCTCCCGATATCACCGCAGTGGGAAATTATTAGAGAGCCATGCCTCCGCGCTGGCAGCCCATGTCGCACGATTTGATGAAGGCCAGATCCGCTTTGAGGGGCTCTGGCTTTCCAGGGATTCGCTCGCTGGAATGCTCGAAACCCGTAGCCGCGCGGCCAAGGCGGAAAACCTTGAGGAGGTAGAGGAACGCGTGTTTGCCGCCGCCCAGCGTGACAAGGGACTGCTCATGCATGACGGGCGGTGGATGACGCGCGATCAAATTGAAAATCTCGCACCCGGATCGCCCACCAGACGCAGTGAGGCCATCGAACCGTTAGCAAACGCCGATTTCGATGGTGCAGGATTCGCCGTGAAGAACCTCACCACTCTGGCAGCCGGCCAGACGGGTGCGGCGAAAGTCCAGACCCAGCGGTTGCTCAGCTCCATCAGAAATCTTTTTCTCGCAGAATCACGGGTGACGAATCAGCAAATCACCAGTTCCGCCGACACCTACGCCGCGGCGATTCACGATAAAAACGCAGCCCAGTGGCTGAAACCGAATGCTTTCGGCACCGTTTACCCTGAGATGGCCGTGGAATCCCGCCTGAAAGCCATGAAGATCCGCAAAAAGTCTGCAGACGAACTGGCGCGTCGCCGTCAGGAATTATTGGATCAACTCCTCGATGCCGGAATCGTGGCTGCGGATTTTCGGAAACTTCGGGAAGAGCGGGTTGTCCTGATTCTCGAAAATGCCGTGCGCGCGGTGGGTTCCCGCCATTTCACCGATGCCGAATTCCGGCTCCGGGATTGATGCTCGGCCGGAAAGTGGCAGGTTCACTGCATGAATGCCTCACGATCGATCCCGCTCTTCCATTGCGGACCTAACGGTGCGATCGCCACCGATGATTTCGTGGCCGTCGAGGAGCCGTTGGAAATCCGGCTCGACGGACATCCCGTTGCCGTAGTGATGCGAACGCCCGGCGAGGACCTCGATCTGGTAGTCGGATTTCTCATCACGGAGGGCATCATTCCGTCGGTCGCCGATCTCCGGAAAACCGAAATTCGTCCGGACGAAAACCGAGCGCTGGCCTTCTTGATCGATGATGTGGAGGTAGACCTTGGAAGGTTGACACGCCATGTTTTCAGCAGCTCCTCATGTGGGCTTTGCGGGAAGGCCACGCTGGAGGCGATTTTTTCCGACTTCCCGCCGATCACGGAAAAACCGAAAATCACTGACGCAGTGTTTCTCTCAGCTCCCGGAAAATTACGCGCAGCGCAGAGTGCATTCGATGCCACCGGCGGGCTGCACGCCGCAGGGCTGTTCTCCGCGGCCGGCGACTTGTTAATTCTACGCGAGGACGTCGGCCGCCACAACGCGGTGGACAAGGTGATCGGTCACGCGCTCCTGCACGGAATCCCGCTGGAAGCAACGTTCCTGATGCTGTCCGGGCGGGTCTCGTTTGAAATCCTGCAGAAATCGCTGGCTGCGCGCATCCCGGTGATCGCGGCGATTTCCGCGCCGAGCTCGCTGGCGGTGGATTTCGCGAAACGCTCCGGGCAAACGCTGATCGGTTTTCTCCGGCCGCCGACTTTCAACCGCTATGCCGGCTGATCGATCGTGGGGTTCTACCGCAGGCTGGAATCACTTCAGCAGCTCCTTCAGATGGTCAACGTATTTCGCCGGGCCACCTTCCTGATAGCCGGTGCGTCCGAGCTCCTTGCCCCTCGCATTCATGAGCAGGATCGTCGGGAATCCGTCGACTTTGAATTCTTCTGAAAGCTTCTCATTCTGCTCCTTGAGCTTCGCCGGCAGCTCGGTTTTTCTCGGGAAATCGAGCTCTAACATGACGAGGTGCTTTTTCGCGTATTCCTGGAATTCCGGCTGATCGAAAACCTCCTTCTTGAGTTTGATGCACCAGCCGCACCAGTCGGAGCCGGTGAAATCTGCCAGGATCTCCTTGTTCTCGTCCTTCGCCCGTTTCTTGGCGACCTCCAGATCAGTCTCCCATTTGAAAACTTCCACTGCGGCTGCTTCGGGTTTCGCGGCCGATTGTTCGGAGACGAATTTTTTGTCCTCATCGGACAGTTTCGCCAGCGGAATTTTCAACGATGTGCCGTTTGCCCGCAGGATGACGACCTGATCTCCTTCGGTGCGCGCAAACTCACCTTCGAGCGTCCTACCGGAGCCGGCCTCTTTCCAGGATCGCGCCTCCAGCGTGTTAGACAACATCAGGGCAGCGGAAAGGAGAACAAAGGCGGGAGATTTCATGGTCAGGGAGTTGTAATCGATCACCACAATGGATCGTGACCATCCCTTACTGTCAACGCTGCGGTTTTTCACTTTCCGGAAACCGCTGGCAATGCAGCGCCTGTGAGATGAAAAGCCGCCCGAGCAGGTGTTTGCATGCCCACTCCGAGGAAATAGCTGGTGTGAGGCGGCTTGTTGTAAACCACGTTCTGCCATGCGACCGAGAGCCGGTATTGCGGGTCGTGCATCAAAGTGGTAATGCGGTGCTCAGTTGGAATCGTGGTCGTGTAAAGGCGGATGGATTGGCCGGCAGGTCCAGCCACTAACATTTCCTCACGCCAATCGCCTATCAGATCGGCCGCCAGCAAGGGCCGCATGCCGGCGTAGCGGGTCCGGCCGCCGGGATAAGGCGGCTCGGCGGAGAAAATCTTCGAGCTGGTTCGTTTTTCGTGGTCCCATTTGAAAACCGAAAACCCTCCATATATTTCACGCAGCAGGTCGCCATCCCACCAGATCACCCAGTCTGATAGAGCGGGTTCCTTGCCAATCGATTCACCGCGAACCGTGCGCAAACCGCCGGGACCGCCCCAGACTTCCGCACCGGGATGGCGGGGATCAATATCGGCGACGACGCCGGCGCTGATGTCCACTGCGGGGCTGTGGGACCAGAGCAGCTTGCCGGTCCGGGCGTCGTGCATACCGGCACCTGGAGTCCGGAATCGCACGGTTTCCTCCTCGTTTTCACTGACCAGATAGAGTTCGAGGCCGGGCCGCGCGGGATCGAAGTCGCCGACGTGCATGGAATCGCCATGGCGGCGTCCGGTGGAAAAAAGTCCCTTGCCATTGTCATCGACCGTCATGGCTTGATAGACGATTTCGTCCTTCCCGTCCTCATCCACATCCGCCACCGAAAGCGAGTGCCCTCCCATGCCGGAAAAAGGCGAGACATCCGCGAAGGGGGGGCGGCCGATTCCGGAATCAAAAACCCAGCGGGAAGTGAGCGCGCCACCGCGCCAGTCCCATGCCGCGAGCACGATCCGGCCGTAAACCCCACGGCACATCACGAGGCTGGGACGCGTGCCATCGAGGTAGGCGACACACGCGAGGAAACGGTCGCAACGGTTGCCATAAGAATCGTTGCCACCATTGCCACCGTTGCCGCCCCAGCCATCGATGGGATCGCGGCCGGGAATGTAATCGACGGTTTTCAGCGCGGCTCCGGTTTTCCCGTCGAAAATTGTTAGAAATTCCGGTCCCTCCAGAATGCGGCCGAATTTCTGCGAAGATTCCACGTGGTTGCGCCAGTCCCTGGTCGCGTCGCCGATGATTTTGCCCACGCCGTCCGTGGTGCCATCGGCCGTTTTGCAGGCGATTTCCGCACGGCCGTCGCCATCCAGATCATAGACGATGAACTGCGTGTAATGTTCCCCCTCACGAATGTTGATGCCCAAATCGATGCGCCAGAGGAAACTTCCATCCAGCTTGTAGGCTTCGAGCACGGGCGTGCCGGTGATACCGTTGAACGAGTTGTCCCTTCCTTTTGAAACGCGGTGCAGGATGATTTCATACTGCCCGTCGCCATCGAGATCGCCGGTCGATGCATCACCCGGCCGGTATCCTTCGAGCGGCTTGAGCGGAATTTCGAGCCAGGGTTTTCCTAACACTGACACGGTCGCGCTCGCTTGGGTTTCCTTGTCCTCCAGCATCGGCCGGATGAAATAGCCGGTGGCCTTGCCGGAGTCCGCATCGAGGAAATTGGTCGCGCCGGTGAGCGGTTGAGGATTGACCTTCTGGTTCTCTCCGCCGGCAATCCGATAGAGATTGAATGAGGTTTTTTCCAACTCACTGCCAAGCAGGCGCCAGCCCAGATAGACTCGGCCATCGTCCTGCCGGATGGCAATGAGACCGCGATCGAGCGATTCCATTTCCCGCTGCGCCGATGCGGAGAATGCGGTGAGGAGCAGCAGGAAAAGGGCCCGGCACCGGACAGTGAAATTTTGGATCATGGACTCCCCCATAGAACACCGGCCGGACGCCGAATCTTCCTCACCCTTTCGGGGTAATCCGCCTGATCAAAGGGCATTCTGCCCGCTTTAGAGTGGGAGGGGCGGCATGACCCCCTTGACCTGTCTTGATGCGACCCTCAACGACATTGGACCGCGACCTGCGACCCAAGTCTGCCATGAAACGTATCAAACCGCTCAAATCCCTGCCCGCAGATTCCCGCACTTCGCTTGAAGAGTCCTATCTCGATGAGTTCCCTGACATCGACCTGATCCAGAAAGATCCGGTCGAAGAGCCACCTGCCCAAGACGAACCATCCGACCTGCCTCTGAAACAACGGCTGCAAGCGGCCCGACACTAACCGGACCTAGCAAAAGTTCCAGACCCCGCACTCGGAGCTGGCATGTCGGCTATTTCCCAGAAACGATCGGTCGCATGAGCCAATGGTATTTCGACGAGTCCGGCGAGCAGCGAGGGCCTGTCAGCGAGGAGGAAATCCAGTCCCTACTGGCAGCTAACAAAATTCATCAAGGGACCATGCTCTGGACCGAGGGAATGATCGACTGGAAACCCGCAGGCTCTATCAGCGCCTTCCAGGCTTCCCCTTACGCGTCTCCCGTTTCCGATCCGACCTCCAGCGTCGACTGGAGTGGTTATGTCCCATCGGGTCCCCAAGTCCGGCCATGGGTGAGATACTGGGCGAGAACCTTTGATTTCCTGTTGTTTTGCCTTTTGGTCGGCGCCACGGTCGTGGCCGTGTGGCCCGAGGCGGCTGAAATGAACGACACGTTTCTCGGAATCATCCTGCTGCTGGGTTACAATTTCATCGAACCCGCGTTTCTCACCACCATCGGGACCACGCCATTCAAGGCCCTTCTCTGCGTGCGGTTGAGAAAAAGCGATGGCGCGAAACTGACGTATCTCCAAGGGCTGAGCAGGATATTTTCCGTCTGGATTCGCGGACAAGGACTTGGAATACCACTCGTCGCCCTCATCACCGGCATCACCTCCTACAACCGCCTTTCCAACGACAGCATCACCTGGTGGGATCGCGAAGGCGGCTTCACCGTCACCCACCGGAACGTCGCCTGGTGGAGGTGGGTGATCCTGATAGGGCTTTTTGCCGGCTTCATCGGCCTGATGATGACGGCCGACGAAGTTTGACACCCTAAATCCGCCCAGATCCGCCGGATTTGCGGCTTGCCTCCCCCGCCCGCTTGCGGGGCATGATCCGCGCATGCCAGCCGGTAGCCTCCTCACCCTCCTCGACGACATCGCGACGATTCTCGACGACGTCTCCATCCTCACGAAAAAGGCCGCCGCAAAGACCGCCGGTGTGCTCGGTGACGATCTCGCACTAAACGCCCAGCAGGTCAGCGGAGTGGTGTCAAAACGCGAGCTGCCCGTCGTCTGGGCCGTGGCGAAAGGATCCGCCGTCAACAAGCTGATCCTCGTCCCGCTGGCGCTGCTGATCGGAACTTTCGCCCCCTGGGGCATCGTCCCGCTGCTAATGATCGGGGGACTCTACCTGTGCTTCGAGGGAGTGGAAAAACTCCACCACGCGATCGTTCACCGCAGAACCAAATCCGAGGAAGAAGCAGGGAAAAACCTGGCTGAACTCGCCGCCACATCGCCGGAAGTGAAGGTGGAAACCGAAGCGGAAAAAATCAAAGGAGCCGTGCGCACGGATTTTGTTCTGTCCGCTGAAATCATCGCCATCACACTCGGCACGGTGGCGGAACAGGATTTCACCCGCCAGCTCTCGGTTCTTTGCGCCATTTCCATCCTCATGACCGTCGGCGTCTATGGCTTGGTCGCGGGGATCGTGAAGTTGGATGACGCAGGTCTCTATCTGACCCAACGTCGCGACGCGGCCTCCCAGACGCTCGGCCGCGCCATCCTGTGGTTCGCGCCTTTTCTGATGAAGTCGCTTTCCATTCTTGGCACTGCCGCGATGTTCCTCGTTGGTGGCGGAATCGTGACGCACGGCATTCCATGGCTGTACCACACCATTGAACACATTGCCAAGAGCGGCGGAGCACTCGCGCCCGTCATTCCCTCGCTGCTTAACGGCCTCTGCGGCCTTCTCGCAGGCATCATCGTCCTGCTTCTTTTCAACGGCATTCAAAAGCTGCGCGGAAAGTCGGAGTCCGGAGTTGCCCACTGAATATCACAGCGGAAAGCACTTCCGGAAACAGGCATCCACCGGTGCCTCTATCAGCAACGGTTCGGCCGTCACCGGATGGTCGAGCGACAGTGATTTTGCCTGAAGAAGCATGCGCGTGCCAATGCCAAGAACCCTTCCGAGCTCAAAGCTGCGCTCACGCCCTGCATAGCGGAAATCACCGGCAATCGGCATGCCTGACTCCAGCAGGTGGCGGCGGATCTGATGAAATCTCCCGGTCTCCGGAGTCACCTTGAGTAACGATAGCCGGAGCGACGGCTCGTCAGGAAACGCTCCATCCGGTGAAACGCACAATCGCTCAAATGTGGTTTTCGCCGACTGCGGTTCCTCCCCCACAGTTTCTATCAGTGGTGAATCGCAAGTCCACGCCACCGGCGCGATTCCGCAGACCACCGCATGATAGGTTTTCCTAACATTCCTGCGCTCGAATGCCTGCTGGGTGTGACCCGCCGTCTGCTTGTCCAACGCAAAAAGCAGCACGCCCGAGGTCGGGCGGTCGAGGCGATGGACGGGAAAAACCCGGCAGCCTAGTTGGTCGCGCAGGCGTTTCATCGCGATCCATTCCGTTTCTTCGGGTTCTCGACCGGGGTGAACCAGCATCCCGGCCGGCTTGTCGATCGCCACTAGAAATGCATCCTCATACAACAGTTGAAGCGCAGTCATGGTCCGTAACCTCCGTGCGGTTCGCCATCTGAAAATCCAAATCCGCGCCGCACTGCTGCCATCTCCTCCGAAAGACGTCCGTTCGCCAGCCGGACTGTTAGTGGAATTTCCATGTGCGTTTCTCCATCATGATCGCCCGGATGACGACAGGCAAAAAGCGTTAAAAGCGGCTCCAGCGTTTCCCGCGGAATCACGTCGCGCTGGCGGACGATTTTCAAACCGGACGCTACGATGCCATCCACCGCGCGCTGCTTTTGCCGCGAAGGAAAACACAGCACGAACCAGCCGCTGTGAGCGAGATTTTTGACTGCTGCTTTTGCGTAGTCGGACACGTCGCCGCGCAGTTCAAATCGGGCGTGAGCCTTTTGCGAATCCTGCGGGATAACGCCTGAGCCTTCCGGAAAATACGGCGGACTGCCGGTGATCAGCGGAAATTTTCGATCAAGCGACAGTAGCCGCAGATCGCCGTGGAAAGAGTCTACACGCTGCCAGAGTCCATTGAGCGCGATGTTTGTTTGCAGAAGTCGATAGCTGACTTCCTGTGCTTCCACGCAGGTCAGTCGCGCTTGCGAACCCATTCCCCACAGCGTGAGCAAACCCACCGTTCCGATGCCGGTTCCGAGGTCGAGATGATCGGACACTGGCGGCGAAACCTGCAGCGCATACCAGGCTGTTAGCACGTCATCCGCAGAATGGCGGTGACCTTTAACGCGTTGGGCGATCAACCATCCCGCATCACCCCCAGCGTCGTCTTTCCGCGGCTCACCGAGTGTTAGTCCGTTAGCACCGGTGAGGGCGTCGAGGGTGATCTTCTCACCCATTTCGGCTTCCAGACGCTGGCGTTCTTCCTGCCAGTCGTGAGCATGGGAAATTTCAGGTGGCATCGCTGGCCACAGATCCTCCATAGCTCAGCCGTTTCGGGAAAGCGTGAAATCAAAATCCCGTTCACCCTTGCGGTGCACGGATTGCGACCCGAAGCTCCGGCGTGTCCCGCACGGACGATCCCGCTCACGACTGGCTGCGCCGGTCGGTGACCCAGCCTGACTTCGCCGCACGCCTGGCCCCTTTGGCCAAAGGTGAGCGTGAGGTCGTGCTCGATCACTGCGCCGAGGCCGCCCAGGGATTTCTCGCAGCGGTAGTCACCGCTGCAGCGCGGGATCGGAAAAAAACGCGAGTTTGGATGGTTTCCGAAATGCCTCGTCACCGCGAACGCCTGGCGGCAGAGTTGGAACTTTGGGGCGTGACCGCCATGGTGCTGCCGGAAGGTCCGGTGGAAACAGGCGACGGCACGATTGCTGATCCGGAGTCGGCCGCGGAGTGGTTTTCGGTGCTGGAAATCCTCGCCCGCTCGGAACATTGCGTGGTCATTTGCGGCAGCGACGCGTTTGCCGGAAAAGCCCCCTCACCCGATGCGCTGCGTGCCAGCCGGACGCCGCTGAAGCCGGGAACCACGCTCGATCCAGGGAAGCTCGCGCAATCCCTCAGCGATCACGGTTACGAGCGGGTGCCCACCGTTGCTTCGCGAGGTCAGTTCGCCGTGCGCGGCGGGATCCTCGATCTGTTTGCCTGGCAGGCCGCGAAGCCGCTGCGGCTGGAGTTTTTCGATACGGATCTGGAGTCGGTCCGCGAGTTTGATCTGGATTCGCAGGCATCGACGAAAAA
>JANODE010000091.1:0-18437 GCA_031412525.1 Akkermansiaceae bacterium
CATTTTGCATGGAATTGGTGCCTGAAGATTGACGCTTCGCATTCGGCATGCACAATCCCGCCGCCGGGCGGAAGAGCCGCATCGGTATTCTGAAATACTGTCATGCCTACTACTATTGCCATCAACGGATTCGGCCGCATCGGCCGCCTTGTCTTCCGTGCCCTCGTCGAACAAGGCCACCTTGGAACCACCTTCAACGTCGTCGCCGTCGGTGACATCGTTCCAGCGGACAACCTCGCCTACCTTTTGAAGTATGACTCCACGCAGGGTCGCTTCTCCGGAACCGTTTCCTCGAAAAAATCCTCTCCTGATCTCGAAGAAGACGACATCATCGTCGTCAACGGCCATGACATCAAGGTCGTGAGCGCGCGCAGCCCGGAAGGCCTGCCATGGAAAGAACTCGGCGTGGAAGTCGTCATCGAATCCACCGGCCTTTTCACCGAGGCCGAAAAAGCCAAGGGCCACATCACCGCTGGTGCCAAAAAAGTCATCATCTCGGCTCCTGCGAAGGGCGAGGACGCCACCTTCGTCGTCGGCGTCAACGACGAGCTCTACGATCCTGCGAAGCACCACATCATTTCCAACGCGAGCTGTACCACGAACTGCCTCGCACCGATCGTCCACGTGCTGCTCAAGGAAGGTTTCGGCATCGCCGAAGGCCTGATGACCACGATCCACTCCTACACCGCGACCCAGAAGACGGTCGATGGTCCTTCAAAGAAGGATTGGAAAGGCGGCCGCTCGGCAGCCATCAACATCATCCCGTCCACCACCGGTGCCGCGAAAGCCGTTGCGCTCGTCTGCCCTGAAGTGGCCGGCAAGCTCACCGGCATGGCGTTCCGCGTGCCGACGCCGACGGTTTCCGCCGTCGACCTCACCGTGAAGACGGTGAAGCCGACTTCGCTCAAGGAAATCAAGGCCGCCCTTAAGAACGCCTCGGAAACCTACCTCAAGGGCATCCTGGAATACACCGACGACGAAGTGGTCTCCACCGACTTCATCCACTCGCCCGCTTCCTCGATCTTCGACGCCGGTTCTTCCATCGAGCTGAACTCCACGTTCTTCAAGCTCATCAGCTGGTATGACAACGAGTGGGGCTACTCCAACCGCGTCATCGACCTCCTCACCGACGTGGTGAAGAAGGGGATCTGATGGTTTCGGATAGAAATTGATTTCAAAACGGCGGTCCGAGAGGGCTGCCGTTTTTTGCGATCCATCAAGCGGAGAATGCGCCCCATCCCCCAAGGAGCGGCGGAAATCTGTCCGCCGTGTCCATGGGGAGCCAATGAGGTGTGTCAAACGCTAGGAGTTGTCACCTCAAGGACTGGGCGATCGGATATCGCCCTTCCTTGTTGGAGCCAGGTCCGTAGACGCTGTTCCCGCTGGCCGAACACAAGAGGCGGAATGAATTCCGCGGTCCGTGAGGAAACGCCCCGTTAGGCGTAGCTGCGGATGGAGACGTGGACGTCTTCAAACACGAGCGGTTCCTTGTGGAGAACAGGCGCGCTGTCGTTGCCCTTGTATTCCCAAGCGGCGACATGGGAGAAATTCGCGTCGTCGCGTTTGGCTTCTCCGGCCTGGGTGCTGCCGGAGATGACTTCCGGGCTGTCGTTGAAGAACTGGTGCTCGGTGCGGAAGTGACCGCCACAGGATTCCTCGCGGGCAAGGGCGTCGTGACACATGATTTCGCCGAACTCGAGGAAGTCGGCGACGCGGCCGGCTTTTTCGAGTTCCATGTTCACGTTCCCGCCCGAGCCGGGGATGCGGACGTTCTGCCAGAACTCCTCGCGGACCTGCGGGATTTTTTCGAGAGCTTCTGTGAGCCCCTCGCGTGAGCGGGCCATGCCGCATTGGTTCCAAATGATGAGACCGAGTTCGCGGTGGAAAGAATCCACGGTGCGTTTTCCCTGAATGGAGAGAAGCGTGCTGACACGGTCCCGCGCCTCGGTTTCGACTTGTTTGAACTCGGGCATCGAGGTGCTGACGGTGCCGGGTTTCTGCGTGACAAGATAGTTTGCGATGGTGGTGGGGATGACGAAATAACCATCGGCCAGGCCCTGCATGAGCGCGGATGCACCGAGGCGGTTAGCACCGTGGTCGGAGAAATTCGCTTCACCTAACACATGGAGGCCTGGGACGTTCGACATCAGGTTGTAGTCCACCCAGAGGCCGCCCATCGTGTAATGCACAGCCGGATAGATCATCATCGGGCCCTTGTAAGGATCCTCGCCGGCGATTTTGTCATACATCTGGAAAAGGTTGCCGTAACGCGAGCGGATGGTGTCTTCGCCGAGGCGTTTGGTGGCATCGCGGAAATCAAGATAGACACCGAGTCCGGTCGAAGCCACGCCGCGGCCTTCATCGCAGACTTCCTTGGCCGCGCGGGAGGAAATGTCGCGTGGGGCAAGATTGCCGAATGACGGGTATTTGCGCTCGAGGAAATAGTCGCGATCGTCTTCAGCCACGTCTCCCGCCTTCATCTGCTTGTTGCGGAGTTTTTCGGCGGTTTCCTTATTTTTCGGTGCCCAGATGCGGCCGTCGTTGCGGAGCGACTCTGACATCAGGGTGAGCTTCGACTGATAGTCACCGCTAACGGGAATGCAGGTCGGGTGAATCTGCGTGTAGCACGGATTGGCAAACAACGCGCCACGCCGGGCAGCCCGCCAGGCAGCTGTCACGTTGCATCCCATCGCGTTGGTGGAGAGGAAAAAGACGTTGCCATAGCCGCCGGTCGCAAGAATGACGGCATCGGCGGAATGGGAGGAAATCTCACCGCTGACGAGGTCGCGCACGACGATGCCCTTGGCATGACCGTTGACGAGCACGAGATCGAGCATCTCGGTGCGCGAATACATCTTGATCCCACCTTTATGGATTTCCTTTTCCAGCGCCTGATAGCATCCGATCAGGAGCTGTTGCCCTGTTTGGCCGCGTGCATAAAAAGTGCGGGAAACCTGGGATCCGCCGAACGAGCGGTTGTCCAACAGGCCACCATATTCGCGGGCGAAGGGGACGCCCTGGGCGACGCACTGGTCGATGATCGAGTTGGATACTTCGGCCAGCCGATAGACATTTCCCTCACGGGCGCGAAAGTCACCACCCTTGATGGTGTCGTAATAGAGGCGGCGGATGGAGTCGCCGTCGTTCTGATAGTTTTTCGCCGCGTTGATGCCGCCCTGTGCGGCGATCGAGTGGGCGCGACGCGGGCTGTCCTGGTAACAGAAACATTTCACCTGATAGCCCATCTCTGCCAGCGACGCGGCGGCCGCGCCGCCGGCGAGCCCGGAGCCGACGACGATCACGGAGAATTTCCGTTTGTTCGCCGGGTTGATCAGCTTGGAATCCATCTTGTGCTTCGACCATTTCTGTTCGAGTGGGCCGGACGGGATTTTGCTATCGAGGACGATGGACATGATGCGCGAGTGGTTGTGAAACAGATAGGTAAGGGGACAATCAGCGGCCGAAGTTGAAAACGAGGATGGCGATGGGGATGGAGATGAAACCGAGCCAGATGAACAGGCTGTAGCCGATGGAAAGCTGCTTGATCAGTCCGGCTGCTTTTTTCGAGCGGAAGCCGAGCGTTTGGAAAATCGACCCGACGCCATGCGAGAGGTGCGAGCAGAGCAGCGTCATCGCGATCACGTAGAAAAGCGTCGCGGGCCACCAACTGAAGCCGTCGATGACCATTTTCCAGGCATTGTGGACTTCCTTGCCGTCCAGCATGAACCGATAGAGCTCGGGGTTGTTGTATTCGTTGCCGACACGGGCGGTGAAATGCAGGAGGTGATAGATGACAAAGGCGAGGATCGTGAGGCCGGAAATCATCATCGTGCGCGAAGATTTCGAAGCCTGGATCGTTGCTTCATACTCGTAGGGAGGACGAGCCGCGCGGTTCTGGCGGGTGAGGGTGATGGTGGCGATGATGTGGGCAGCGATCATCACCAGCATGACCGCCCGGAACAGCCAGATGCCAGCGCCGTGGAGCATGTGATGGAGGAAATACGCATACTCGTTGAAAGGCGCTGGGCCGGCGAAGACGACCAGGTTTCCGACCAGGTGGCCGGCGAGGAAGAGCACGAGGACGATCCCCGTGATGGCGACTACGAATTTTTTCCCGATGGAGGACGACCAGTAAACGGAAAGGCTTCTTGTAAGGGCATTCATAGCGGTATGAAAACAGGCCATTTTCTCTGGCCGCGGCAGAAATAGACGGGCAGGTGGGGGTTTTCAAGAGGAGATCTGAACAAAGCGGAATCGGTGGGGTGAATGGTGAAATTTGCGGAGTTCCTGGGAATTTATCCTGAGAGACCTTTTAAAAGTTGGCCCGCAGTGTGCTTTATTGCTAATCAGAAACCTATGGAAATGTTCAAGGGCTACGATCCCGGAAAATTCTACGACGAAATGTTCGCTGAGAACGGAAAAATCCGCGAACACTGCGCCCCACTCCTCCAGAAATTCGGCAAGCTCGACCAGCGTGATTTCCTCGCCCGGAAGGCGAATTCAGAACTTTATTTCCTGCGTCAGGGAATCACCTTCAACGTCTATCATGACGACCGCGGCACCGAGCGGATTTTCCCCTTTGATCCGATCCCCAGAGTCATGCCCGCGCACGAGTGGGAGCACCTCGAAGCAGGCCTCACGCAGCGGATCGTCGCACTGAATCTTTTCCTGCACGACATCTATCACGACCAGCAGATCCTCAAGGACGGCGTCATCCCGCGGTTTTACATCGAGCAGGCGAAGCACTATCGCCCGGAATTCCGCGGCGTGGACGTGCCGGCGGACATTTACATCCACATCTGCGGCAGTGACCTGATCCGCGGTGGGGACGGAAAATACTACGTGCTGGAGGACAACGGCCGCTGCCCGTCCGGCGCTTCCTATCTGTTGGAAAACCGCAACGCGCTCAAGCGGGCGTTCCCGGGGATTTTTGAAACGATGGGCGTGCGCCCGGTGGATGCCTATCCGCGCGAGCTGCTCAACATGCTCCATCACATTTCGCCGCGGCGAGAGGCAGATCCGGTTTGCGTGTTGCTCACCCCTGGCTGTCATAACAGCGCGTATTTCGAGCATTGTTACCTGGCTCGCGAAATGGGCATCGATATCGTCGAGGGCAAGGACCTCGTCGTCGTTGACAAATTCGTTTACATGCGCACGACCCGCGGATTGCTTCGTGTGGACGTGATCTATCGCCGGATCGACGACGACTTCATCGATCCCGTCGTTTTCCGCAAGGACTCGGTGCTGGGTGTGCCCGGCTTGATGAACGCCTACCGCGCGGGAAATGTGGCGCTCGCCAACGCCGTGGGTACCGGAGTGGCGGACGATAAGGTCACTTATTACTTTGTTCCGAAGATGATCGAGTATTACCTCGGTCAGGAGCCAATTCTGCCAAACGTGCCGACCTATCTTGCCTCCGAAGAAGCAGACATGAAATTCATCCTCGCCAATCTCCCAGAACTGGTCGTGAAAGCAGCCAACGAGTCCGGCGGTTACGGCATGCTGATGGGACCGACCGCGACGAAGGATGAAATCGCCGATTTCCGCGAGCGCATCATCGCCGATCCGCGCAACTACATCGCGCAGCCAGTGATCTCGCTGTCCCGCTCGCCCACCTGGTGCGAGGGTGCCATGGAAGGCCGCCACATCGACCTGCGACCCTACATCATCTACGGGGAAGAGGTGAAAATCGTTCCCGGCGGGCTGACCCGCGTCGCGCTGACGAAAGATTCGCTCATCGTCAACTCATCCCAAGGCGGTGGCAGCAAGGACACCTGGGTTCTCCGCGACTAACTTCTGTTATGCTTTCACGAGTTGCAAACACACTTTACTGGATGGTCCGTTATGTGGAACGGGCCGACAACCTCGCCCGGTTGATCGACGTCAATCAACAGCTCCTGCTGGATTACGAAAAGTTAGACACCGACCGCCTGCGAGGATTCTGGCAGCCCATCATCCTCAGCACCGGCGACGAAGAGGCATTCAGCAAACTCTTCGATGAAACCGGCAGCGATGAGGTGATCCGTTTTCTTACCGACGACCCGCGCAATCCTAACAGCATTATCTCCTGCATTGCGCTGGCCCGCGAAAACGCCCGCACGGTTCGCGACCAGCTTTCCGACGAACTTTGGGAGGAACTCAACGCCCTCTATCTGTTTTCCCGCTCGGACGAGGCGGCGCGGTTGATCAGCCTCGACCCACCGCGGTTTTATGAAAATGTCAGGCGCTCGGCGATGACTTTCCTGGGCGTCGCCGCCTCCACCACATCCCGCAATGAAGCGTGGGAGTTCATGGACCTTGGGCGGCATCTGGAACGGGCGGACAAAACTACCCGTTTCCTGGATGTTTCCAGCTATCTCCCGGTGGTGGAGGACGGTTTTGAAACGTCTTCCCAACAGATCCTGCATTGGAGCGCCATTCTCCGTTCGTGCGGTGCGATGGGTGCGTTCCGTGCGTCCCAGCGCGACATCACCGCCGAGGGCGTGGTGGATTTCCTGATTT
Organism: Akkermansiaceae bacterium; assembly: GCA_031412525.1. GTDB lineage: Bacteria > Verrucomicrobiota > Verrucomicrobiia > Verrucomicrobiales > Akkermansiaceae > Luteolibacter. Next base: position 6,502 of record JANODE010000091.1, read on the forward strand.
TCTCCAAAGACTTCCCGCGCTCCGTGCGCTACTGCATCGAAAAGGTGGACACCAGCCTGCATCGTATTTCCGGAACTCCCCGCGGCGGGTTTGCGAATGAAGCCGAGCGCGAAGCCGGGCGCTTGTTAGCAGAACTGGATTTCGGCTCCACAAAGGACGTTTTTGAAAAAGGACTGCACGAGTATCTCGACGCGCTCCAAGGGCGTTTCAACCACATCGGTGCCGAGATTTTCGAAACCTACGTCCTGATGCCCGAGCGCATCCAGCTCACGCCCGTGGCCATCGTGCCCTCACTCTCCATGGCTGCCGCGTGGCAGTTGGAGCAACAACAGCAACAACAGCAGTGAGCGATCCCGACCAGTCGGTCACGCCGACGCTCGGCATGAAGCTTTCCGTTTCCCACCGGACGACATTTCATTATGCGAGTCCGGTCACGCAGAGCATCAACACGCTTCATCTCGAGCCGCGGACGTTCCCCTATCAGAAAACTCTATCGGCGCTGATCCGCGTGATCCCGGCCACCCGCGTGAAGCGCTTCACGGACTTGTTTCAAAACATCACCCATCACTTCGAGCTTCCCAGCCCGCATTCGAAGCTGGAGATCGAGAGCCGGATCAAAGTGCACAACCTGCCGCTCGACATCTCACAAGTCAGCCGGGAAGCGACTCTGGCGGGGCTGGAAGATCCGTCGATCCGTGAGCAGACGTGGCAATACCTGCAGGAAAGCCGCTGGGTTTCGCGCCATCCCGAGGTCTGGCGGCAGGCCGTGGATGTGACGGCCGGAATCAACTCCATCCATGATCAGGCGTTCGCCCTGATGTCCTGGGTCTATCGGGAGTTTCGTTATGAGCCCGGTGCCACCAGCGTCAACACGCACCTGGAGGATGCCTTTGCCCTCCGTTGCGGCGTCTGTCAGGATTTCACCCACGTGATGTTAGGGCTATGCCGCGCAGTGGGAATTCCTGCGCGTTATGCGTCCGGCTACCTCTACAACGGGCCGAAAGATTCGCTCGTCGGTGCCCAGGCATCCCACGCCTGGAGCGAGGTCTATCTGCCAGCTGCCGGGTGGATTGGCTTCGATCCCACAAACAACACGCTCGCTGACGAACGCTACGTGAAAATTGCCGTGGGCCGCGACTATGAAGACGTCGCGCCCGTTCGGGGAAACTACCGTGGCACCGGGCACTGCCGGATGGAAGTGCACGTGGAAGTTTCGAAGATTTAGTTAAAACGGCTTGGTCAGACCCAGCCAGGCGGCGGTGGTCGCTGCGGCGAGGCAGAGCACCAGCACCACGGAGGTCGGCAAGACCTTCCGCTTTGCGAGCGCGGGGGCGGCACCGATGAAGAGCCAGAGACCGATTTTGATCATCCACCAGGACTGACCCATCGGCGGTTTTTGCAACATGGCGAATCCGACCAGCAGGATGAGTATCAGGGAAATCCCGTGGAGGATGGAAGCGCCCTTTTTCCCTGATCCACCTAACAGAATTGCTCCGAGCGAGGTGAAGAGTCCGAGGGCGCCGGCGATGTGAAGTGTTTTAAGGGTATTGAGCGTGGTGAGGTCCATGGGGAAAATTCAGTGTGCCGGAGTCTCTTCGGGTTCGCCGGAGAATCAAGTGTCTTCCTCGGATTGCAGCATGGAGAATTCGTGTTACCCTCTAGGTCATGAAACGCCGAATCGCCTGGTTCCTCGCCATTTTATCAGGGCTCTATCTCCTCATCGCCGGTCCACTGCCTGACCCAATCCCTTTCGTCGATGAAGCCACTGCGCTGTGGATCTTCGTCAAGGCGATGGGATACCTGGGTTATGACGTGGCGCGGTTTATTCCGTTTTTGAGGAAGGGCAAGTCCCCCAAAAGGACTACCTCATCCGGCAAGCCGGAGGTCACGATTGATGTGTGACTTTTTCAAAAGCGCATGGAAGATAACGGCGTAAACAATCGTAAACGCCGCAATCCATGGCTGAAAATCCCACTCTCACCCGGCCCGGGAAACCTTGGGCAATTACCTTTTTCTGCGTTCTCGCCATCGCTGGCCTGATCGCGATGCCGTTTTTGGCAGGCCCACCAGAAGGTGGAAAAATGCCCGACATGGTTCGTTTCCTCGGACATTTCCACCCGGTGCTGCTGCATCTGCCGATCGGTGTATTTTCCCTGATCCTTTTCCAGGAGTTGGCCGCCATCTTTGGCCGCCGCACTTCGGAGCCGCGCGAGACTCCGCTTTTTCCCATGTTTTTCGGCGCAGCCAGCGCCATCGTCGCGGTCATCGCCGGATTTCTTCTCTATCATGGCCACGGTGAGGATTACGGAAACAATGCCATCGCGGAACGCCATCTTTGGGGTGGGCTGGTGTTCGCCGTCGCTGCGGTGTTCACCTTCATTGTGAAATCGTGGACGGTGAGTCTGTCCTCCAATCCTGCTTTCTATCGACTGCTGCTGTTCGGAAGTGTCGGTATCATGGGATTCGCCAGCCATGACGGCGCTTCTCTAACGCATGGCGAGGACTACCTGACGAAATACGCTCCTGAACCGATCCGCAAGTTTCTCGGAACCGAGGGAAAGAAACCCGATGCTCCTGAAAAACCCGTTGAGAACCAGTTGGTTTACGCTGACATCGTCGCGCCGATTCTCGAACGCCGCTGCGTCCAATGTCACAAGGATGGCAAGGCAAAGGGCAAGCTGCGCATGGACACTTACGAGATGCTCGTCAAAGGGGGCAAGGATGGTCCGGCGATCGAGCCTGGCAGCGCGGCAAAGAGCCATATCATTGCGCGCATCGATCTTCCCGACGACGATGAGGATCACATGCCGCCCGAAGGCAAGCCGGACATCGAAGACCATGAAGTCGTGGTGCTCAAATGGTGGCTCGACAGCGGTGCTGATCCCTTGAAGTCGATCAAGGACATCGAAATTCCCGCGCCGGTCAAGGAGGCTATCGCCAAACTAACGCCCGCAGCCGCGTCCGGTTCCGTCAAGACCGCACAGGCTGATGCCGTTCCAGAAAAGCCGAAGTCCACTGCACCGGACGCTGCCTTGCAGGCCACAGTGAGCGGACTTTCCAAGGAGTTCCCGGGTGCCCTCACCTTTGAGTCCCAACAAAGCTCCTCACTCACTTTCACCGCGGTTTCCTTGCGTGGGAATTTCAACGATGCGGGTTTTACCAAACTGGAAAAGCTCCTACCGCACTTCGTGGCGATCGATCTATCAGCAACGAAGATTTCAGACCGTTCCGTTGCGATGCTCGTCGCTGCCACCCACCTCCGCATGATCCGCCTGGCAGAAACCGACGTTACCGACGCTTCGATGGACTCGTTGCTGAAAATCCCGTCGCTCGAATCAATCAATCTCTATGGCACTAAGGTCACCGACGCCGGAGTCGCCAAGCTCGCTGTCATGCCGAATCTGAAGCGTCTCTATCTCTGGCAGACCGCCGTCACACCGGAAGCGGTCAAGGCCTTGAAGGCGAAACTCCCGAGCTGCGAGATCGTCACGGGTGGCGAAGCCTGATCACGTTCACCTTTCCGTAGAATCCGCTCCGCGGATCACACCACCCAAGGCGGCGACCCAAACGGCGCGGTCGATGACCCAAACCCGGCGGTCGATAGTCAAAACTCGGCGGTCGATACTCCAAACGCCGCGGTCGGCGGTCCAAGCGCTCCGGTCGGTGGTCCAAATGCTCCTGTCGGTGGTCCAAACGGAGTGGTCGATACTCCGACCGCTTCGGTCGATAGTTCCTGAGCTCCGTCCCAAGCAAAAAACCGCCCGCCGTTGGCTGCCTGCACGGCCACCACAGAAATATATATCAGGCAGATTCAAAGCATCATGACATCTGAGGGGCTAACGGTTTTTTAAGTTTTACGTAAAGGTATTTTCGCCATTTCCGAAATAACAACCCCTATCGAAACATCATGAAAGACGAATTTTCAAACCGTCACTCCATGCACCTCACCGTGATCGACTACATCGATACGCCTGCGAACATCCTGATCTGGAAAGACAATCGCACGTTCGCGTTTACGAAAAAAGCAGCCCTCCTGCGCGCAAAAGTAGCGGCTCTTGGACCTGTCATCGCCGGGCAGGAATCCCCCCTCACAGGCCATGCCAAGCAGAAGGAGCGCGAGGCCATGGACGTGGAAACCCTTGCCCAGGAAATTGGTTCCGCCCTCGCCGGATACCATGAGGACGCCGGCCGGGAAGGGGAGGCCGCCATCACCGACTACTCCGTCTCCGTCTGGCACGCCATGCGCGAGACCTCCCTGTTGGAAAAGGCCCGCCTCGTCCATGGCAAGCTGCTATCCGCCCTCGCCACCGATGCCGTCGGCCTCGATGATTACGGCCTCGATGCCGCTGACGCCACCGCCCTTCTCAAGGAAATCAACGAATATAAGGAAATCATCAAGTCACCGCAGACCGCCAAAGTCACCCGCAAGACCCTCACTGTTTCTCTCCGCCCGAGCTTCCGCGAAGTCAGTGAGATTCTCGTCAGCATGGACCGCCTTGTCCTGCGCTTCCGCACAGACGATGCCGGCAAACAATTCGCCGCAGGCTGGAAAACGCCCGCCGCATCGTAGATCCCGGTCACGGCCCGTCTTCTGAACCCACGGAACTGCCGCCGCCACAACCGTGATTTTCCGCAAAACACGAAATGAAACGCCCGGTCCTCTGTTCAAAGAGCCGGGCGTTTTTGTTTGTCAGTCCACTCTGCGGACAGGTTTCGGAACCCTCACTCAAAGCGGCCGGCATCGACCGCAACAATGCCACCAAACCGACCAAAATGTCCGAGAGTCATCCTGAGATGTCAAGGTTCCGGCTTCTGAAAGATCAGTGGAGGATAGAGAAATCTGTCTTCAATCCGATCCGGTCTCTCAAGAAATTTCGTCAGGACTTCGAAGATGCTGGATGATTTCCAGTCCGGTTTGGACGAGTTGCGATAAATTCACGTCAAGCGCGGTGGCAAGCGCATGAATGGTGATAAGAGTAGGATTCCGTTTGCCGTTTTCCAGATGGTGAATCATCGTCCGGCTGATCCCTGAACGTTTAGCCAACTCGTATTGTGAAATCCCCTGTGTCACACGGGCAGTTTTTAATTGTTCCACGCATATTTGGGAAAATTGCTCTGAGATCTCTAAGTTCAATCCCGGCACGATAAGGCTTGAACTTGATCGACGTTAGGTTCCTATAGGAACACATCAATGATTCGAATCTCTCCAAAATTATGAAATTCTCGTTTTCCCTGATTTGCGCCGGTATGGCCATCTTCCACAGTTCGTTAGCATCTGCCGGGACTCCTGGCGTCGAGGCAACAGCTTCACCCTCGTCCGCCCGCGTCATCGGCGAGATCCCCGACGGCACCCCGCCGCCTCCCGAGCCTGCGAAACCCGGTTCCGCCGTTCTCGCGCGGGACATCCTCAAGACCGAAATCCACCAGCAGGGCGGACGCACCATCACTATCCAGCAAATCAAACCCATCGCCCTCCCCGCCCCCGCGAAACCAGTTCCTCCGCCAGACCCCGCGGTACCCGACGTCCAGGCACGCATCGAGGAAATCCAATCGGCACATCCTGAGCAGGAACTCCTGCTCATCGGAGCGACCATTTTCCGCACGCAGGACGAGACCTTCCGTTCGTTAGTCACGCTCTCGCCCCTCGGCGGTGGAGAGTCCGTCACCTTCTTCTCGTCCGCCGACTTTGCCCTTCTATCTGGCTTCACCTCATTCATCGGCACTGATGGAGAAACCCACAGCCTCATCATGTCATGGGGCAACGAGAAGATCGGAACCGTCGGCGACCTCGCCACTTACCGCGGCCTCGACTACGGCCTAACGACAGTCCCCGAACTCCCCACCGGGAAAGCCACGTTCGCCGTCCTCTCGGAAAATCCCGATGCCGCCACCCTCGCCTCCATCAGATCCCTCCACGACCTCTACAACAACGAGCACGACCGCCTTCAAATCGCCTACGAAGGCCGCGAAAGATTCCGTCTCCAAAATGAAGCAAAGCTAAAAGCCCATCCTCCGCAACCCAAGGACATCGTGCTCAACTACTGGCGTACTAAGGCCCCCGCCACTCAACAGAAGGGAGTGACCGCCCGATGAATGTTCTCTTCAAACGTGACTGGCGCAATGTCCGCTTGGCATTTTCCGGTGCGTCTCGTGCCGCCCTTCTCATCATTTCACTTACCACAGCCGCTGATGCATTCATCGACACCAATAGCAACGGCGTTTCCGACATTTGGGAAAAGCAATACAACAGCGGCAACCTCTTTACGGCCTTTGATCCTCAGGCAGACCCCGACGGCGACGACTGGACCAATGAAGTCGAAGCCATCTCCGGCACTGATCCCTCAGATGGAAACCCACCCACCGGATGCGTTCGTCCCACCATCGCCCATATCCCTGCCGTATACACCTCTGACGCCAACGGTGAACAAATCATCAGCACCCCTGAGGCTGAAATCATCAGCTGGCCCACCATCGCCGGGAAAAAATACACCTTTTGCTCCACCGCGGACCTCTCCCCTGAAAGCTGGTTCGTCATCGACAGCTTCATCGGTGACGGATCGCTTATCACCGCGAATATCCAGCTTACCCAACCGGATGGCAGCAGACCTGAAAAACTCTTCTGGCGCGTTGATATCAACGATGCTGACAGCGACGGAGACAACCTCACTGATTCAGAGGAAAGCCAACTAGGAACAAGCAGTTTTTTCACAGACTCAAATGATGACGGGATCGGTGATCTCAATGCTGCTCTCCTGGGTTTGAACCCTGCTGGTGATGCCGCGGACGCTGACAGTGATGGAGTTCCGGATAACAAATATTACTCGGTTGAGTTCGAATTTGAATATGAGACACACTACAATAGTCCGCCGGAACCCTTTCTTTACACGGATCGTGAGGATTTGAACTCCCGTTATTTCACGCAGGAATGGGGTTCCAATTATTCCGTCGCCGGATCGCCGCGATATGTTGCAATTGCAGACGGTAGTTATCTTAGTAAAACCACTCTTCTTGATGATGGTGTCCTGCTTATGGACGGGAGCGAAATTGTGACGGAGGAAGGAGAACAATTGAATCCCTGGCTTTCGACCCACCAATTTACGTCCGCGCTTGCGTCGGACGAATACTTCGAATGGCTGGCAGCCACCCAGACCGTAGTGACGGATACTGTCACCACTGTTACTAACGAATCGACCCATTACACAACCACAACGACATCCACAACGCCTTGGGCGGTTAAAAAGAGGCTGGGCTTGCACAATGAGCCGAGTGATCCCGTTCAGCAAAGCGGGACTGAAGTCATTGCCAACACCGGGTGGTCCAAACTCAGTGAACTGATGTCTTACCCGGATTTCTGGGAAAACTATGTCAAACCGACTCCGTGGGAAACATGGACGCAAAACCGCGGACCATTGTACCAAGTGGGACAGTTGATAGGTTCGGTGGGGGAGCGGGATGCCGCGTTGATCGTCCGCGAAGCTTTTAAGAACGGATCATTTTCGATCAACGGTACCATCTCGTCTCCGGATGGGTCTGGCACGGGACGGGACGAGCGAATCAAATCGGTGCGCTGGCGTTGGGTCCGCTTCGATCCCCTCAACCCTTTCGAATACGACCATTCAGCGCCTCCGGCATCCTATCTCAAGACCTTCCGGCTGCCAGTCACCCAACGCGACCGCCTTGGTGAGGATCATTTTGGCGATATCGAAGATACCATTATGGCCAAGGGTGTGATTGAAATCGAATGCCGCGGGTCCCAAGGCGGATCAGGGTGGCAGGAAGTTTCGATGGAGCGATTCAAAAACTATCGAGTGGCGGATCCCGTGCATCTGGATGAGATCGGTTTCTCCGGCAAAATGGGAGATACTAACGTAACGGTACAAAACATGCCTGCGGAACTGGTTTCCAGAGACCGGATGATCGCGGGCAGGTTAACCATCCCGTCGGGATGGGAGGACGGATTTGAAGTCCAGTTTGTCAACACCACCACGGGCGAGGACCTCGGAACCTACGGACGTCTGCTGGACAGCCAGTATGGTCCCCGATTTGATTACTCGGATACTCGTTTGTTCAACGAAGGGGAACAGCAGGCTTACGAAACTGGAACTCTTGATCCAAGGATCCGCACCCAGAATGTCATCTTTTGTGGTAACCGGATCGCTGGTTATCCCATTGAATTCTACACGGCCTTCTCTGCGGTAGGGAACGTCGAGATTCGGTTGATCCACAATGGTAGCCAGGTGGGAGTCCTCAAACAAACCATGGTAGCAGATGCTGCATTCGGCCGGGTGATCGACTATGTGAACGAACTGGTGGGAGACCCGCCGACGAGCACCACGGCTGTAATGGCCGGAGCTCCAGCTGCTTTTGGCGGAGCGGGAGAGGACTTCATCCGACCGCTCGCCAAGCGTGCTCTGGTGCCGTTCTTCAATGGATTTGGAGCTTGGATGGCTGCCCAGACGGATTCTGAGGCACTGGTTCTCGGGCTGTTGGAAGGCATCAAGCAAGGGGCGCTGGACGACATAAAGCTAGTCGAATGGGTGCATGCGCAAAATATCCACCTTCAATACAATTTGGCTGCGACTTTGATCCTCCAAACGCAACGCTGGGCCAATGATCCCTACGCCCGTGCGATGGAAGCTGGCAACGCCATCCGAAACGTCGTCCAGCATGGCTTCATCGAACCCATGCAAGGTCTGGGGGGGCAGCTTGGAGATCTAGCAGGCAATTTCAGCAGTTGGGAGCGCTTTAAGGAATTCAACTGGAAGGTTCATAAAGCAAAGGTGCTCGGGCAAGTCCTGGCGTTGCAACTCATCACCGACTCCGCCGGGGTGATCCTGCAAGGTCTGGGAGCATGGTATGAGGAGTTCTGCGGGCGTATGTATGAAGGCGCGGAATTGGGCGTGTTCCAGTCGGTTTCAATGGGAGACCTGCCTTGGTGGCGGCAAAACCTCCGCACTTTTTATCGCACTTTCGGTTACAGTTTCGGGTATCTGGGCGAGCAGCTCTTGCTGGGCAAGGGCGTGGGTGCCCTGGCAAAAGGACTGGCAAAAACCGGCCCCAGAATTGCTCTCGCCACCCTGCCTGCGGTCAAGAGCTTCGGCGTCCGGGTCCTGCCATTATTCAACAAGCGATGGGCCGCCCGAGTCATCACCACGGCGGATCATGAAGCGGCGGAACAAGCCATCCGCGCGGCACAGACCGGCAGGCTGGATGCACAGGTCGTGCTCCAGTCGGACGGAGCCAAACCCGTTGCAGACGCATTGAATGACGCGATTTCCCGACAGGTCGGCAGTCTCAATGGCAAGCTCATTGCGGAGGAGATCGGGAACTCGCCTAAGATCATGCAGGCCATGCGGAATGGCTCCTCCCACTTTCTCGACCGACTGGGGCTGATGGAGAAGCTGCTTGGTGCAAAACTGGATGACGTGGTGGCGAAAAACTTCATACGAACCTATGAAAAGACGATTCTCCTCAACGCGAACACGGGAGAAGACATGTTCAATCTGACCATCAAGTCCTTTCATTCCAACTTCGCACCGAATGGCCCGTTGGATGACATCTCCGCCGCCGGCAAGGATCTATTGGAATATTTCTTCAAGGATCCGAATGCCGGTTCGCCGTGGAAATTGGGATTCGCGGGATCACCGAACCAGAATCTTGGAATATTCGTCCGGGGGAATCTGGTTGAGCTTCATTCCGCTAAAATCGGGCGGCACAAAACGGCGACCTATCTGGACGAACTCAATGACGGAGTGGTGGAAGGGCTGGATTTCGAGTATGCGGACGGACTGGTCGTCCAGCAGACATCTACATCATTGTCTGCGGCGGGTGATACGATGGTGCAAAAATTGCGCGATTCCGCCGAAGCTGCATTGGCAGCTAAAGGTGAGGGATGCAGGTTCCAGTTCGATGTCCACTGGTTGAGCGATAACGGCAAGCCTGATCTCTCAAGGTTGAATGATTTAGCAGTGGTCCTAAGAAATGAGCTTGAAATTGACATTGAAATTATCGACACAGTAACCTCTTTCAGCCAATGGATTCCGTAATTACACTTAACAACAAATCGAAGGAAAGTTATTTGTTCCATGCTCGGATGAATGCCTCAATGGCTCCGGTGGATGTTTGGAATACATGCCTTCCTATTATTAAGGAATTCAGCAAAGTCATGGGAGAAATTTATCACCTCTCTTCAGCAATTGCCAAGTTAAGCATCAATATTCGCTATCAGGAAGTGTCAGAAGCGCTAGATTTACCAAAAGCGACTTCCTATTTGATAACCTGGGATCGTCCCGACTTAGATCATGCGCATAGTTTTTCCTATTTCTCGAATACTGGAAAACTTTCATTTCGGTTTGCAAAAGATGTATCATGTCCATTATTGGATCAATTCGGTTCTCGCTTGGCGGAAGCTCTCTGCATTTCCAATATTACGGTGCAACAGAGTTCGTATCTGGACCTTTTGAGAGATTTCCACATCCCCAACCGGACTAATCTTTACCTCGCTCCCTGCTATAGCAATGGGCGTAACGGCTTCATCGAGGGCGTGAGCGCGGAAATGTGGCTGGGTGAGGCGTTCTGGCAGTATGCCAAATGCACCAAGGAGGATGTCCTGAGGCAACATTGGCTGCATTGCGAGGAACGCCCCACACATCTCTACGTCCGCGCCTGGCCGGAGCCGTTTTCTTCTGCTGAGGGCGAGCAAGGCGAAATTCAGCGCAGGCTGTTGGACCAGCTGTTCGGCATCAACGGCAGGACTCCTCCGCCGCTTCCACAACCGCCACAAAGCACCTTCGTCCAAAAAGTCCTGGTTGAGGGAAACAATGTCCGCGACCTCGGCATGGAGGAGGTCCGCCCGGATGAAACATAAATCCACACGCTTATGAGAAATCTGCAATACCGGCATCCATCCCATTTGAATTTCCAAATCGTCACGTGCGAAGGCCGGATAATTCACTGCGACGGAGTAAACATGGTCCGCGAGGCATCCATTCGGCTGGAGGGCACGACGGACAGCGAATGGGGCGAGAAATACCTGCTAATCAATCATGAGTTTAAAATCGACGGAACCGTTTATCGGACCACGTCCGGGTTCGCCGCTGAGAAATTGCTGGAAACGATGGTTTTGCAAACTTGCACCTCCAGAAGCCTGATTGAGGACCGGGATCCCGAAAAATTTGAAGTGGTGAAAGTGGCAGATTTCCTGACCGGGACGGATTCGAGGAAGATGTATCTCATCCACGTGATCACCAACTCGCGGGACAATGCCTACGGCTCCCAAGTCATCAATGGGATTCATGAAGTGTATGCAAAATATCGCGGCCTTCATTTTTCTATCCATGCATTGCGCATGAAGGACACGGGATTGATCGTCGCCATTGAAGGCAAGCTGGACGGCGATGTGTGCCGCCCTCTTTACGAGGCGGAACCGATCTGCGGGAATGTTTATTTCGCGATCGAACAGAATTTTTTATTCTTTACCAACTCGATCCGATGCCGGGATCGAGACCCAAATGGAAATTTGCCAAGCTTCCGGCAGTGCAACGGCCCTGGACCTGATGATTTTGAAATCATCGAGCACACATGGTGGAAAGACTTGGGAGTCAACACGCCAATGGTATGGCAGCCAATTCGACCCGGGCAGACATCCTGAAACAGTACTGGCTGGCATCACGCGAAATTGAACAACTTGCGGAACTCGCCGAATTTAGACAAATCCAGCGGCGCATGCTGGACCTGTTGTTCGGCAACAACGGCAAGACTCCGCCACCGCTTCCGCCACCACCACAAAGGACAATCGTAAGCGGGGTTCACAGCACCATCTGAAGATTCTGTCCGGAGCGTAGCATGGCAGTCATAGCGTTGCGGATTATGACTGCTACGAGCAATGCTATCTTAAAGTCCGATCGTCGGGGCCGCCTGCGCTATTCCGTGGAACA
>JANODE010000092.1:0-6298 GCA_031412525.1 Akkermansiaceae bacterium
TTGCCTACGATTCGACAAGAAACAAAGTATGGGTCGTCCTGCCCGATGGCGACGATCACGACCAAAACCCCAGCACGGCGGCCCAAGGCACCGTGGTGCGGTTCGATGCCACCAGCTTCACCGTGGACAATCGGCTAAACAACGGTGCTAACAGCGAACCCGTGGCCCTGGCCATGCGCCCCGGCAATGCCGAGGTCTGGGTGGCGAATAAGCACGCGGGGACCGTCAGCGTTATCGATGCAAATAGCCCGGTCATTTTGGCCACGTTAAACTGTGGACGTGGCTCCATGCCCGTAGGGATATGCTTCGCGCCCGACGGCACGGCGGCCTTTGTCGCCTGCGAGGGGCGGCAAGGTGTGTTGAAGTTTGATCCATCGAGTCGTGCCTTGACGGGCGGTGTTCCCCTCAGCAGCACCGAGGAAGGTGTCGTCCCACGCGGCATCGCTTGTTCCTCGGATTCCACCAGGTTGTTAGTCACCCGCTTCCGCTCGGCAGATGCCCGCGGTGAAGTGCTAGAATATCTTCCGTCGTCGCTCAGTTTAACCACACTCAGCGCCCCCATCGCGCCCGTCCGCACCTTTGCGCTCAACCGCGACACCACCACCGTCGATAGTCCAAGTTCCGCACGGGGCGTGCCCAACTACCTCTCCAGCGCGATCATCAGCCCGGATGGATTCAAAGCGTGGATCACCGCCAAGAAGGACAATATCTCCCGAGGCACTTCCACCGCACGCGATGGACAACCTCTCACGCATGATTCCAGCGTCCGCTCACTCATCGCCCAGATACGTCTCACGACGAACAACGAAGTCATCACCGACCGAATTGACCTCGATAACACGGGCATGACCGTGGCAGGCTGCTTCTCTCCGCGTGGAGATCTTTTCTTTGCCGCCACCATCGGCAATGAAAGCGTGGCCGTGATCGATACTGCCACACGCAGCACCTTGCCAGCGATCTCCACGGCGACATCGGGAAATATGTTCGGCTTTGCCCCCAGCGGACTCTGTGTGAGTCCGGACGGTTCGAAACTCTACGTCCACAATTTCCTCGAGCGCTGCGTGCGGGTCTTCAATGTTAGCACCCTCACCTCCGGCACCAGCTCGACGGCGCCATTCCTCGCCTCAGTCGTTCTTCCTAGCACCGAGCCTCTAACTGCCACCGTCTTGCTCGGCAAAAAGCTCTTCTACAATTCCAACGACCCACGCCTCGCGTCGGAAGGCTACATTTCCTGCGCCTCCTGCCACCTCGGCGGCGACCAAGACGGTCGCGTGTGGGACCTCACCCAGTTCGGCGAAGGTCTGCGGAATACCATCGACCTCCGCGGCCACGCCGGCATGGCACATGGAGCGCTGCACTGGAGCGCGAACTTCGATGAAGTGCAGGACTTCGAAGGACAGATCCGCGGCCTCAGCGGCGGCAGCGGTCTGATCGTCGGTGCGGTAAACACGCCACTCGGCACGGCCAATGCCGGACGCAGCACCGACCTCGATGCCCTCGCCGCCTACGTCACGAGTCTGAATGTTTTCCCTGTGAGTCCCTTCCGCCAAAGCGATGGCACCATGACCGCCGCAGCACAAGCCGGGGCGGCCCACTTCACGAGCAAAGGCTGCATCACCTGCCACAGTGGCGGTGAATTGACTGACAGCAACGCCAGCATCTTCACCCGCTGGAATGTCGGCACGATCAACACCTCCAGCGGCAGACGACTGGGCAATGAGTCCATCGGCGCAGAGATTCCGCTTGCTCTGCTAGACACCCCGACGCTGCGTGCCGTCTGGAGCACTCCGCCGTATCTGCACCGTGGTCAGGCGCCCAATCTATCCGCCGTCTTCAACACGACGAATGCCCCGGGCACCACGAATCACGCCCGCTTCCGCGAGCTGAATGTGACCCAGCAGAAGGAGTTGCTCGATTACCTTGGCGAATTGGAGTGAGGGGAGGCCTCACGTCTCCAGATGAGCCTTCCCAACGAACTAAGTCAGATTCAATTTCAAATCAGATGATATCCTTTATCCAATATTACATCAGTCCGTTCATCCTCGCCGCAGGCTCTGCAATGGCGATGGAAATCAAGCCGGTGGGACCCATCGAGTTGTTTAATGGGAAGGATCTGACGGGTTGGGTCTCGACACTTCAGGACGGTTCTGCGGCAGCCAAGGTCTGGTCCGTGCAGGACGGCACGCTACGTTGCTCCGGCCAGCCCTTCGGCTATCTTCGCACCGAGAAGAGCTGGACCCACTACCATCTGGTGGTCGAGTGGCGGTGGACGACGCAAAGAGCAGGAAACTCCGGTCTGTTCCTGCATCTGACCGGCCCGGACAAGATCTGGCCGAAGGCGTTCGAATGCCAAGGGGCTCATCGCCATCAAGGCGAAGTGTTTTGCGTGGGCACGCAGGCGGTGGAGAAGCCGGCGGAGGGTGGCCTGAAGAGCATGGATGCAACCGCCGAAAAACCTATCGGAGAATGGAATACCTATGAAGCCATCTGCCAGGGAGATACGATCACTGTGATCCTCAACGGTAAGGAAGTGAACCGACTAACTAGATGCGTCCCGTCAGGCGGTGCAATAGGACTGCAGAGTGAGAACGGTGCCTGGGAGGCACGACACGTGACCATCAAGCCACTCTGAACCTCTATCCGGCGCTTTCATCAAGAACGGGCTTCATTCGAGTAAAGCCGTTTTCCAATTGCTGTTGGAGTGAGTCCGCCCCTTCTTGAACAAGTGACGCAGCGAGAGTGGGGCGTGCCTCTGCGCATGTTCTTATCCCGTTAATTTTGATGGGTGGCACGAACCTTCGGGTTTGTGCAAATTAGGAAATGGCAGCGGTTGGTCCCAGCCACGTCTCCCGGTTTTCAGCAACCCTTTCAAACCCGATTATGACCCATCTGATCCACCGTCTGCGCTCCACACTCACCCGTGTCGCCATCATGGTTGTCGCCGCCGCCCCACTCAGCGGTGCAGAAAAAATCAAGGCTCTCATCATTGACGGCCAGAATAACCACGATTGGGTGGCCACCACGCCGTTACTCAAACGCATGCTCGAGGATACGGGGCGTTTTACCACGGACGTCACCACCTCGCCTGCTGCAGGGCCGGAAATGCCGAAAAAGCCGAAGGACGCCACTCCCGCACAAGAGGAGGCGCACAAGACGGCAATCGCCGAATGGAAAATCGCCAAGGACGCATTCAAGAAAGCAAACCTACCCGCTTGGGAAGCATGGCGACCGCGTTTCGCCGACTACGATGTGCTGGTCATGAATTACAATGGCGACCGCTGGCCTGATCCGGTCCGCGCGGACTTCACCCGCCACATCGAGAATGGCGGAGGTCTGGTGATCTATCATGCTGCTAACAATACCTTTCCCGACTGGCCGGAATTCAATGAGATGATCGGCGTCGGCGGTTGGGGCGGCCGCAACGAGAAATCCGGGCCCATGCTGCGCTGGAGGGATGGAGCCATCATCCGCGATGAATCGCCATCGCCCGCAGGCACCCACGGACCGCCGCATCCCTACGTCGTCGAGATTCGCGATGCCGAGCACCCCATCACCAAGGGGCTTCCCAGCCGCTGGCTGCATTGTGCCGACGAACTCTACTCGAAACTCCGGGGTCCCGCCCGCAATCTCACCGTGCTGGCCACCGCCTACGCGGATCCTGCCAAGCAAGGCAGCGGCGAAAACGAACCCATCCTGATGGCGATCATTTACGGCAAGGGCCGGGTCTTTCACAATGTGCTCGGCCACGGTCCGAAAAATATGACCGATGCCGGCTTTGTCATCACCTTCCAGCGTGGGGCCGAGTGGGCCGCCAGCGGTGCCGTCACTCTGCCGCTACCCGCTCCGGAAATGATGAGCGACACTGAGATCGTCGTGCATCCGCTCATGCGGAAGAGCGTAAACTAACATTCTAACCATACCCAACTCCGTTCGATCATGAAATCATCCACCCGCCGCGATTTCCTCAAAACCACCGGCCTGAGCGCCGCCGCCTTCGGATTTCCCACCATCATTCCGTCCACCGCCCTCGGCAATGCGGAGACGCCCCCGCCCAGCGAACGCATCGTCATGGCCGGCATCGGCATCGGCAACCAGGGCCGCGGTGATATGGTCTCGTTTCTCAATAACAAGGACGTGCAATACGTCGCCATCTGCGATGTGCGTCAATCCGCCCGGAGCGAGGCAAAGAAGAAGGTGGATTTCAAAAACGGGAACAGCGACTGCGCGGAATATATCGACTACCGCGAGGTGCTTGCGCGCCCGGACATCGACGCCGTCCACATCGCCACGCCGGATCACTGGCATGCCCAGATGACCATCGATGCCTGCCGCGCCGGCAAGGATGTCTATTGCCAGAAACCGGAGACCCGCACGCTGCGCGAGGGCAAGCTGGTCGTGGATGCCGCCAGGCGCTATGGCAGGGTGGTTTCCGGCGGCAGCCAGCGCGTCTTTCAGGACTACCGCGAACTGGTCAGCAAGTGCTGGAGCGGCGAACTCGGCCCGATCAAATCCATCAACGTGAATGTCGGTCCACTGCCCTTGCAGTGCAACCTACCCGAAGAACCCGTGCCGGATGACATCGACTGGGATCTATGGCTCGGACCCGCGCCATGGGCGCCTTACAACGCCGGACGTTGTTCCGGCAGTTTTGCCTGTGATGGCAACAGTTGGAGGTCGTATGTGGATTATTCAAGCGGCGGCCTCACCGACTGGGGTGCCCACCATTTCGGCGGGGCCACCTATGCCGCTGACCTGATGCACCTGCAACCGACGGAGGTGATCTACAACGAGGAAAAAGGGAAGAAGTTCCTCGCCTTCCCATACCCGAATGGCGTGATGCTCACCCACAATCGCCCCGGCCGGGAAAACATGCAGGTCGAGGGCACGCCGGGCGAAACCCGCGAGGCGAAAACTCCTCCTGGCTATGCGGTCAAGGGCGGCATCTTCTCGGACTTCCTCCATTGTGTGAAAACGCGCGGTACGCCGTTCCGCGACATCGAGGTGGCCGTCAACACGGCGGTGGTCAGTCATCTGGCACTCGTCGCCTACACGCTGAAGCGCTCGCTCAAGTGGGACGCCCAACACCAGTGCTTCGCCGGCGACGAGCAGGCGAACCGCTTCCTCGACTACGCCCGCCGCGGCCCCTGGCAGCTTTGATTTCCTCCGCACCGACCCACGAACACACAACCCAGACAAGTGATGCTAGATCCAGCCATTGAAACTTTAAAAACCTATCAGACCGGTGCCGATCCCAAGCTCCTGCAGCCGCTCGAGAACGCCCTCCTCGCAGCCCGCAACGACGCCGCTGCGGCAGCCTCTCTCGAAACCGGCCTCGTGGAAATCCTGCGGAGTGATGTCTCCGTCGCCGCCAAGGACGCCATCTGCCGCATGCTGAGAAGCTTCGGCACCACCACATCGGTGCCAGCACTTGCCGAACTGTTAGTCGACGAGCGACTCTCCCACATGGCACGCTATGCCCTGGAGCGGATTCCCGCCCCGGAGGCGGGACGGGCGCTGCGCGACTCGCTTGGCAATGCCTCGGGGCGTGACAAAATTGGCATCATCACCTCGCTCGGCGTCCGCGCGGAAGCGGAAAGCGTGGTTCCGTTGCAAGCATTGCTCGCCGACCCGGATGCCTCCATCGCCCGCGCCGCCGCCCTCGCACTCGGGGAGCATGGCACTCGCGACGCGGCAAAGATCCTGCTCGCTGCCACTCAACGCCCTGAGACCCTGCCATGCGTTGCGGACGCCCTGCTCGCCTGCGCTGGCAAGCTCGCCGCCTCCGGTGACAAGGAAGCTGCTGCCACGGTCTATCACAAACTCGCCGGCGGTGGATTTCCCGAACTCGCAGGCAACGCTGCGAAACGAAGTCTCCAGCCGCAGAGCGGAAGTGGAAAATGAACGGCATGATTCATCGACTGGCCTTGGTCTGCCTGTTGCTCGTTGGCGCAACACGTCCGGCGCGCGCCGCCGATCCCGCTTTGTTCACGCCGGGCTCGCTGACTGTCGGTGGTCAGACGATTCCCTATCAGCTCTTCATTCCGGCCAGCTATAACGCAAATCCTTCCGCTTCTTATCCGCTGGTAATTTACCTTCACGGCGTCGGGTCGCGAGGGGATAACAATACCAGCCAGCTTGGTTCAGCTCTGGTCAATACCTTCGTGGGTAACGGCGTGCAAAACCAGAACCCTTGCCTCGTGCTCGCCCCGCAATGTCCGAATATCAAAAATTGGTCGAGCCCTGAAGTGCAAGCGGCGGTCAAAGAAATTTTCGACAAAATCCTCCGCGACTACCGTGT
>JANODE010000093.1:0-1569 GCA_031412525.1 Akkermansiaceae bacterium
GATGACGACGGTCTTGCCGACGCCCGGCACCGAAGCTCACCGACCAGGATCCTTCCGCGCAGATTCTCGAAACAGGCATCAAGGTCATTGACCTCATCTGCCCCTTCACCAAGGGCGGCAAGGTCGGTGCGTTCGGGGGTGCGGGCGTCGGCAAGACCGTCGTCATCATGGAACTCATCAACAACATCGCCAAAGGCCACGGCGGTTTCTCCGTCTTCGCCGGGGTGGGTGAACGAACCCGTGAAGGTAACGACCTTTACTGGGAAATGATCGAGTCCGGCGTTATCGCCACCGAGAAGGATGAAAAGGGACACGTCAAGATCGATGACAAAGGCCGCCCCGTCCTCGCTCCCGGCTCCAAGGTTGCCTTGGTTTACGGCCAGATGAACGAGCCCCCCGGTGCCCGTCTCCGCGTCGCCCTCTCCGCCCTCTCCATGGCCGAATATTTCCGAGATGAGAAAAACCAGGACGTGCTCCTCTTCGTGGACAACGTCTTCCGTTTCTCCCAAGCCGGTTCCGAAGTGTCCGCGCTCCTCGGACGGACGCCTTCCGCCGTGGGTTACCAGCCCACGCTCGCTGCTGAAATGGGCGCGATGCAGGAACGAATCACCTCCACCAAGAGCGGCTCCATCACCTCCTTCCAGGCCGTTTACGTTCCTGCGGATGACTTGACCGATCCTGCTCCCGCCAACACTTTCGCCCACTTGGACTCCACCGTGGTGCTTGAGCGTTCCCTTGCGGAACTCGGCATCTATCCCGCCGTGGATCCTCTGTCCTCCGTCTCCAAGGCGCTGGCCCCGGAAATCGTCGGCGAGGAACACTACCGCGTTGCCCGCGGCGTGCAGAATGTGCTCCAGCGCTACAAGGATCTCCAGGACATCATCGCCATTCTCGGGATGGACGAACTCTCCGACGACCAGAAACTGACCGTGTTCCGTGCCCGTAAAATCCAGCGCTTCCTCAGCCAGCCGTTCGCGGTGGCGGAAGTCTTCACCGGCGTGCAGGGCGTTTACGTTTCCGTGAAGGACACCGTCAAGGGCTTCGCCGAAATTCTCGACGGCAAACACGACAGCGTTCCCGAAGCCAACTTCTACATGAAGGCCGGCATCGACAGTGTGAAGAAGGATTAAGCAGAAGTTTTCAGTGTTTCAGTTTTCAGTTTTCAGCAATCATTGCGGGAATCTCTGAACCGGAACATCCCCCAAAATCCGAATGCGGCCCCTGACTGCAGGATGCGTTCACCTTTCCGGAACTGAAAACTGAATAACTGAAAACTGTAAACTTCCCAGCCATGCTCCTCGAAATCGTTACCCCCGAAGGCAAAGCGTTCTCCGATGACGTCGCCGGCGTCGTGCTGCCGGGAGCGCTCGGCGAGATGGGCATCCTGCCAAATCACGCCGCCCTCGTCTCCACCCTCAACGCCGGCGAACTGCGCTACACCAAGGATTCCAAGACCCACGAGCTGGCCATTGGAGCCGGGTTTGCCGAAATCACCGGTGACCGCGTCATCGTCCTGACCGAAATGGCCGTGCGCGACGCTGACATCGATGAAGCTTCCGTCCAGGCCGC
>JANODE010000094.1:0-15761 GCA_031412525.1 Akkermansiaceae bacterium
CTTTTGCCTGCTAGAGGCCCGGGAATCGGAATTCGCCAGTCTCCGTAACGGAGCAAACTGCTGACTGGAGAGCCGGATGCGGGAGATCCGCCTGTCCGGTTCGGAGGGAGGAGCGGGGCAATGCCCCGTTCCTACCTCTATTCCTGGCGGGGATTCATTGGCTTTTCATGGGCTTCGGCGGACAGATTCCGCCGCTCCTTGTTGGTCAGAATTCGGCACGGATGCCGACGATGAGGCCGCGGCCGGGCATGGGGGCGATGTCCTTGAGAAATGAAGTGCTTTGGCGGGCTTCCTCGTCGGTGAGGTTGACTCCCCGGAGGTAAACGGTGGTGGCCACGTCGCCGAGTTGGAGATCGTAACTGAGGCTGGCATTGACGAGGAAGTAGCCGTCGGTGGGGAGTTCGTCGTCGGCATGGCGGTTTTGGGACGCGGCCCATTGACCTTCCAGGCGGGCGCTGAAGGGGCCGTCGGAGTAATCGAGCGCGGCGGTCGTGCGGAAAGGTGGGATGCGCGGGAGGGATTCACCTGAATTGCGATTCTCGGCGTGAACGAAATCGGCACGGAGGATGAGGTCGAGCTGGCGATCGCTACTGGCTGGGGCGGCGGGTGGTGCTTTCGCATCTTTCGCGGCCAGGGCCTCGATGGGGGCGAGAAGGTGGAAGGTGGTTTCCAACTCAGCCCCGAAGAAATCCGCGCCGACGGGCTGATAGGCGTAAATCGGCAGTGAATCGACCGGATCGATACCGCCGGTGGGCTGGAGGCTGATGAAGTCATCAAAGTGGTAGTAAAATCCACTGACGCTTCCGGTTACGCGCCCGGTTCGTTTCCTCACTGATAGATCCAGTGACAGCGAATCCTCGGTGCCGAGATCCAGATCGCCCACCTCGAAGGTGCCGGTCGCCACGTGCGGGCCGTCAGCGAACAGCTCGACATAGGTCGGTGGCCGCTGGGTGTAAGCGACGGAGAAGGCGATGGCGTAATCCTCCACGGGTTGATAGACCACGCCGGCGGACGTGCTGAACGCGTCGAAATCCCGGTCCACGCCGGGGCCGAACGCGGCGTTGGTTTCCGTTTCGTTCGTCTGGTGATCGTATCGCACGCCGAACTGAAAGCGGATCGAGTCCAGCGGGATTTCCTCGAAGAAGAACAGCGAGTTCACCTGATTCTGGACGGTGGGCAGGAAGGCCTCCGCGCCGAGTGCGGAAAACTCGCTGTGCTGCGTTTCAAAACCGAACGCGCCTTCAAAGGGGCCGAGCTTCTCATGCAGCAACTCGATGCGACCGTTGTAGCCTTCGGTCAGGAACCTCGTGCCAGCCTCGCTGCCTTCGAACTCGGTGTGATCGTAGTCCGAGTAACCGAGCTTGTAGTTGATTTCCTTGATCCACGGAGCCGGGGTGTAAACCGCGCTGCGCAGGTCCCAGCGGCGTTGGCGCAAGCCGATGGTGACGTCCGGTTCCGCGACGGTGCCGTAGTCCGAATCCACTCCGGAGAAGGAAAACCCGAGATAGCCTTTTTCCCAAACATAGGAGGCCCCGATGCCGCCGCCGCTGGATGAGGTGGCGCTGTTCGGGAGGGTGTCGCGCGCTTCCTCGGTACCGGCGGGCAGGGGATCGGTTTTCCTCAACTCCTTGGAGCGGGCGTATCCGGGGATATCCACATCGCTCGTCTCGCGGTTGAAGCCATCCAGGTGAAACACGAGCGGCCCGTGGCCCCAGGCGATTTCGCCGGACTGGGAAAACAAGTTGTCCGCCGTGCCCGCGCTGGTTTCGATCTTTCCGGCGGGCCAGGTGCCGGTGAAGCGCTCCTGCGGGATACGGTTGTCGATGACATTGACGACGCCGCCGATGGTGTTAGGTCCGTAAAGCAATGTGGCCGGGCCGCGCACGATTTCCACCGAACGGATCGTCAGCGGATCCACGGCCACGGCATGGTCCGGGCTGACGTTGGAAACATCGAGCACCGATGTGCCGTTCTGGAGCACGCGCACCCGGTCATCGCCGAGGCCGCGGATGACCGGGCGGCTGGCACCGGGTCCGAACGAGGTGGCACTGACGCCGGGCTGACTGTCGAGCGTGCCGCCAAGTGTGGGGGCGATTTCCTGCTGGAGTTCTTCTCCGGTGAGCACGGTGGCGGGCTGGACTTGTTGGAAGAGCGTTTGATCGAAGCGATTTGCGGTGACGACCACGGCATCCAGCTCGGTGGCAGGATCGTTTTCTGACTGAGCCAAGGTGATAGTAGAAGCGGTGGCCGCGATGAGGGCGAGGGAGGGGAAAATGGAAAAATGAGGGAAAGGTTTCATAAACAACATGAAGGCACGGCGGCGCGCAAAAAAAGGATGGCGGCATGACGACACGCGCCGCCAAAGGCACCGTGAAGCCGCTGACTAACAGACAAACCTGCGGGCAATTGCCGGATCAGGGGCCTCTGGGCGGCGCGTGGGCGAGAACACCGCCAACCAGATGGGTCGGTTCGGCTTCGATCGCAACCGGCAAGCCTAACGGGGCGGTCGGCGTCAGGGCCTGAGAGTACACCGGCACGATGTCCGGGTTGACCTTGTCACAACCGCTGTGGGCAAAAAGCGTGATGGCGCATTCGTGCGCCGGTTCGTGAGAATGGTCGTGGCAACTTTGATGGAGCTCTCCACTGAGCGCGAGTGCCTGAACGACCAGGATCTGGAGGATCACGACGATGGCCGTGATTCCAGATGATAGGACTGAGTATCGCTGCTTAGCTTGCACCATGCGCCGACAGGTCAGCGCAAACGCAGTTCATGTGCAAGAAAGAAGTCTGGCAAACCGAAAGCCGAGTAGGTTCAAGCTTCGGCCATGTCGCCACCGTATGGGCGGGTTTTTGGCTTGTCCTTTTTCAGCAATGCCTTTCGCATTTTCGCAAGTGCGGAATTCTGCAACTGGCGGATGCGTTCGCGAGAGACTCCGAATTCGCGGCCCACGTCTTCGAGAAGCATGGGCTTCAGGCCATTCAGGCCAAAACGCTCGTCGATAATCCGGCGCTCGCGCTCGTTCAGAATGGAAAGCAGTCCGTCGATTTCGCCGTGGAGATTTTTGTCAGCGAGCGCATCCAGCGGGTTGGCTGCGGATTCGTCGCTGATGATTTCGCCATATTCGGTAGCGTCGCCTTCGCTCACTGGGGCGTCGAGCGAAGTCGGACGCTGGGCGGCTTGCTTCAGCATTGCGATTTTCTGACGCGGCAGGCCGAGCTCTTGGGCGAGTTCGTCATCGGTCGGTTCGCGGCCGAGTGCCTCGGCGAGGATCGATGAAATGCGCCGCATGCGGGCGATCTTGTCCACCATGTGGATGGGAAGACGGATAGTCTTGGACTGGTTCGCGAGGGCGCGTTTGATCGATTGTTTGATCCACCAGGCACCGTAGGTCGAAAGTTTTCCGCCTTTTTCCGGGTCAAACCGCTCCACCGCGTGCATCAGGCCGATGTTCCCTTCGGAAATCAAATCGCCGAGCGACAGGCCGTAACCAGAGTAGTCCTGTGCGATCTTCACGACTAGACGGAGGTTCGCCTGGATCATCTGCATGCGAGCCTCTTTGTCGCCCATTTTGATGCGCTCGGCGAGCTCTGTTTCCTGCGCCAGGGTGAGCAGTGGGGTTTTGCCAATTTCCCGCAAATAGAGTTTCAGGCTGCTGTCGGTTTCGTAGGACATGATAGTGTTGTGTTGGAGCTGTCCGGGTATTCGGAGGCGTTGCCTTTTCAGATTCAAAAAAACGCGCAATCTGCGAAAAACATTTCTAAAAGCGTTTTTTGAATCTGATTCCAAATTTCCGTCGAAAGCCAGCCTGAAATCCGGACTCCACTCTGGAAGCCGCGATTAAAAAGTAACCGAAACCACAAAATGAAAACCATTAAACCATTGTTCAAATCCCTCGTCTGCCTTCTCAGCCTTGCTTCGTTCGCCACCAGCTCGGTGGCTGCGGAAGAGAAAAAGGACATCGTCGATACCGCCGTCGCCGCCGGATCGTTCAAGACTCTCGCCGCTGCCCTTGGCGCCGCCGGTCTTGTCGATACGCTGAAAGGTAAAGGCCCGTTCACCGTGTTCGCCCCAACGGACGAGGCGTTCGCCAAACTGCCAGCCGGCACTGTCGAAACGCTGCTGAAGCCCGAAAACAAGGCCAAGCTCGTTGACATCCTCACTTATCACGTCGTCGCCGGCGATGTGGATGCAGCAGCAGCGATGAAACTGAAGGAAGCCACCGCCGTGAACAAGAAGACGCTCGCCCTCGAAGTGAAAGGCGACGCTCTCTATCTGAACAAGTCGAAGGTCACCAAGGCCGACATCAAGGCGTCGAACGGAACCATCCACGTCATCGACACGGTGCTCATGCCGCCTGCCGACAAAGAGTGATTGATTAAAATTTCCAGGAATGTCGATTGATTCCATGGGGCCCGGTTTCCGCGTGTTTTCCACGTGGGGGCCGGGTTTTTACACAGCGACGGACGTCCATCCGGTCGCGTCGAGCGTTTCACGCCTGGTTTCAAAATTTTCAGCACTTGCGAAATCCTGTGAGGCCATTATTGATCTGGACGGGCCGATTTTCCTAACGGCCCTCCCCT
This sequence comes from Akkermansiaceae bacterium, assembly GCA_031412525.1. Classification (GTDB taxonomy): domain Bacteria; phylum Verrucomicrobiota; class Verrucomicrobiia; order Verrucomicrobiales; family Akkermansiaceae; genus Luteolibacter. The sequence goes on from JANODE010000094.1 coordinate 4,582, forward strand.
CCAACAAAACGGTGACAGCTCCCGACGCACTAGCCCAAAAACCCATCCTACCGCAGGTCGCGGCAGGGGAGGCGCGTGCCATGAACGAATGCATCACCCGCTACGGAAGCATCGTGTGGGCGATTGCCCGCCGCTACATCAAGGATCAGGCGGAAGCTGAGGATCTCGTGCAGGAAGTTTTCACCGAGGTCTGGAAAAAATCCGCCTCTTTCAATCCGGCCATCGCCTCCGAATCCACTTTCATCGGCTTGATTGCCCGACGCCGCGCGATTGATTTTCTTCGCCGCTCTGGCCGCCGCCCGGATTTTGAGCCTCTTTCTGCCGCCGAGTCGCTTCCACAGCCGACCTCACAAAGCCATTCCGTCACGTGCGATCCTGAAACGGTCAGGTCCACGCTCGCCAATCTTCCGCCCGACACGCGCCAGCTTTTCCATCTGTTTTTCGAAGACGGATTCACCCATCCGGAGATCGCCGAAAAAACCGGACTGCCGCTTGGCACGATCAAAACCCGCCTCCGCCGCGGGCTCATCACTTTGAGAGACCAATTGCAGCGTCTCGGGACTACTAACCATCAATCGGCATCATGAATCCATCAGAACTGATGATGCGTTTCGAAGAACTCAGCGCCGGCTACGCGCTGGGCGACCTGAGCCATGAGGAAGAGCGCGAATTCATGATCCTCAGCGAGGAACTTGGAGCCAGCCCTGACCTTGCGTTAGAATTGCTGGCGACGTCCTGTGACATGCTGCTGATGGAAAAATCCATCGAACCACTGCCTGCCGCCCTCGCCGCCCGCCTCCACGCATGCGCCGATCTAACTGCCGGAAACAATCAGCCTTCTAATATCATCCGCCCCGAGGTGCCTGCCTGGCGGAAAATCGTTAGCAATCCACTGACCGGATGGGCCGCCGCGGCTGCGATTCTCCTCTACGCAGCTGTCGGATCGCAAAACCCGGCGGATTCTTCGCCTGCAATGGCAGAAGCCAAACTCCGCAGCGAAGCAGGCGACCTGATCGAACGGAAATTCGAGGGGCTCGGCACGTTCAAGGAAGCCGGCGGAAAAGTCACTTGGAGCGACTCCAAACAAAAGGGCTACATGACCCTGAGCGGCATCCCGGCAAACGATCCGAAAAAAGCACAGTATCAGCTTTGGATCGTGGACCCGAAACGCGACGAAGCACCCGTCGATGGCGGCGTGTTTGATATTCCAGCAGATGGCGCGCCCGTCGTGGTTCCAATCGTTGCCAAGCTGTCACTCACCAATCCTCAGGCATTCGTCATCACCCTCGAACAACCCGGCGGAGTGGTGAAATCGAAGCAGGAGCAGGTCGTCGCGCTGGCGAAGCTCTAACTGGATGGCGGTAGCCCGTCCCCATGCGGACCAGAGTTTCCATCCGCCACCGAAGGCAGCAGGGCGTGCCGCACTCCGAGGCTTGCGTGCCTCATGAGCCTCGCCCAAGCTCCGCGCATGAATGACGTGATGATCGAAACCATCGACCTGCACCGGAGCTACACGATCGGGCGGAAATCGATCGAGGTGCTCCACGGGATCGATCTCAGTATCCATCGGGGAGAAAAAGTTTTCCTCTGCGGCCCGAGCGGCGCGGGAAAAACGACGCTGCTTTATACGCTTGCAGGCTTGGAGCATCCGGAAAAAGGCATCGTCCGCATCGACGGCACCGATTTGTATGCCATGGGCCGCAAGGAGCAGTCGAAGTTCCGCAATCAGCGCATCGGCTATATTTTTCAGAACTATCACCTGCTGCCCGAGCTAACCGCGTTGGAGAATGTCGCCGTCCCCGGTGCCATTGATGGGCGAGACACCTCGGAACTCGCACTCGCCGCCCTCGAGCGCGTGGGACTTAAAGATCGTGCGGAACATCTTCCCGCTGAGTTGTCTGGCGGAGAGCAGCAGCGTGTCGCCATCGCACGCGCCATCGTCAACGAACCGAAAGTCCTCTTCGCTGACGAGCCAACCGGTAATCTGGATTCTGCCAACAGCGCGGAAATCATGAAAATCCTCCTCGATCTTGCCACCGAGCATGGTGTCACGCTCGTTGTCGTGACCCACGATCAGAATCTCGCCAAAGCCGGCGACCGCACGCTCATCATCCGGGATGGCTCCATCCACGGCCCTGAAGCTTTGGCCGGAGTTTCCTGATTCTGAAGGGCTCCGATCTGTTGGATCAGGTCGAAGGTCGGCTGTTTCTATCAGCGCCGACGGCGGTAACAGAACGCGGCCACGCCTGCTAATAGCGACAGCACGGACGACGGCTCGGGGATCGCCCCGACAGAAATGGCGGCCCCGCTGTCCTCATAGGCCCAGTCCTTTACCAAGCCGGTGGCGGCGGTGTTCGAAAGCTCCACCCGCATCCAGCCGAAGAGAGGTCCGGTGCTGGTATTGGTGGTGAATTGAAAACCGATGTAGCCCTCCGTGCCGGACGCGAACTGCCCGAGGCTGTTTCCAACGTGGGTGTCCGAGCTGCTGTAGCCACCGGGGTAAGTGGCAGCGAAGGTGCTGGAGGAGGAAACGCTGGTGCCGGAGACAAGGTTGAGCACCGGAGCGTTGAGAACGACGGTGGGGGTCACCGGGCGGAATGACGGGCTGCTCCCCATGCCCTCGCCATTGAAGATGAAATTCACATCCCATCCCGTGGCTTCCATGGCCACCGCGCCGCCGCCATCGATGTCCAGATAGACGCCGACAAACGTGGTGGGGATAAGTATGTTCTCAACACCGCTGTAGATGATGGCGGCCGGGGAGCATGCCGTTAGGCCGGCGAATGCGAGCAGGAATGAAATCGGTTTCATGAGGGAAAAAAGGGGGCACGGGTTGTCGGGAGTATCGGTTAGTCAACAGCCACGCGGAAGTAGCGCGCCTTCCGCCCCGCGGCGAAGAGAGGGTATTTGATGGTGACGAGTTCCATGTCTCCATCGGTGGCGATGACGGTGGGCACGGCGGTGCTGTTAGTCCACGTGATGAGATCGCCGCTGAACTGCGGGGTGTAGTTCAGGCCGTCGTTGAGGTAGTCCTTCCGGCGGAGGAACACCACGCGGAAGTCGGTGCCGTTCGAGGTGGTTTGAAACCAGTTGGTAGGCTGACCGCGCTTGGTGAGCAGGCCGTTGGGAATGTCCGCTTCCACCACGCCAGCGTCGTTGGCGTTGGGATTGAGGCCGAAGGCGAATTCGAGGAAGTTGGAGAGGCCGTCGGAATCCGTGCCGGTGCTGGTATCACTGCCGTAGCGGTTGAGGCCGTTGGCGATTTCGTAAGCATCGGAAATACCGTCCGAGTCGGTGTCGGCCGCGCCTTGTTTGGTGATGGTGAAGTTGTCCGGTGTCGCGCCGCCGCTCTGCACGAAGGTGCAGGTCAGGGAGTTCCCATTCACATCGAGGTTCACCGTGCCGACGTTGTTGTAGGAGATATACATGGCGCTGTGGTCGATCGTGTCGGCGTCCGCCAGGCCGGACATGCCAGCGGTGTTATAAACCGCGCCGAAGCGGTCGCGTGGACCGGTGAGCGGCTTGATGTATGCGCCATCGGCAGGAATGGTGGTGGCCGTAGTGGCGGTGGCGGTGAAGTTGTTAGTCGCATTGCGGATCTTTCCGTTGGTGACGGTGGTGATACCGGCGGTGCTGCCGTTGCCCGCGTTTTTCTTCATCCCGGCGGTGATGGTGCCAGTGGTCCCGTAATGTCCATCAAGCAGGACGCTGCGCTCGTAGTTGTGACTGTGACCGTTGAAGACAAGATCGACGCCACCGGTTTCGAGGATGGGGTTGAAGTTGGTGCGCATCTGCACCATGGCGGCCTCGGTATCGGAGTTATGGCTTCCTTTTGAATAGGGCGGGTGGTGCCAGAAGGCGATGATCCAGGTGGCGGTGGTGCTGGCGAGATCCTGGCGCAACCATGCGGCCATCGTTCCGTCTTCATTCACTCCGGTGGTAGCCGGGTTATCAACGGTGCGGGTGCTGGAGTTGGAATCGAGGCAGATGAAGTGAATGTTTCCATAGTCGAAGCTATAGTAATGCTCGGTGCCGGACGCCACGCCGCCGATCTCTCCCTGGGTTGGGAAAGTGAACATGTCGAAGTAGGGGTAAGAGTAGTTGCCATCCACGCTGGGGGTGGTGTTGTTGGCATCGTGATTCCCGAGCGTGCTCATCTGCGGCATTTTCCGGAAGATGTTGGCATACATGTTGAAATAGCCGGTTTGATATTCATTTTCGGTCCCGCTGTTGTAGGCGTTGTCGCCCATCTGCAGGTTGAGGTCCGGAATGCGGGTGCCGGTGAAGCCTCCGGTGAAGTTGGAAGTATAATAAGCATCCCGGCCATTTGCCTGGACCTGGCTGCCGCGGCCGCAATCGCCGACGATCCAGATGCGGGTGTTCACCGCAGTGCCTGGTGTGGGTGACGTTCGGAAAGTGTAGTCAGCGGCGGTGGGTGCCGGCGCACCAGGGCTGAAGCTGGTCGTCTCGACCGTTTCCGGAGTGAGGGTGTCCAAAGCGGATCCGACGCTATAGTAATAACGGGTGTAAGGTGATAATCCGCTGAGTTTCACTTCGTGAGCGCTTCGAGCGGTGGATTCATCCACGAACTGGGTCAAGGCTTCCGGGGAAGTGCCATAGCGCACACGACCGACCACGCTGCTGCTGCTACGCCAGCGGACGACGATGCTGGTGTGACCGGGTGAGTTCAGATAGGGTCTGCGGGTGAGCGTGCCGGACGGCCCAGGAATGACCGTCACCGAGACCGTGCCTGAAGTTGAACTCCCGCCAAGCTCGTCGATGGCAACGGCGGTTAGGTTGTAGGAGCCTGCGGTCGCGCCTGTCCAATTGAAGCTATAATCCGGGCCAGTGCTGTCTTCTCCGAGCTTGGTCGAACCTGCGAAAAACTCGACCTTGCCGATCGTGCCATCGCTGTCCGTCGCGGTGGCCGAAATGGGAATCGCAGTTCCCACGATGACGCTGCTTCCGCTGGCAGGCGCAGTGATCTGAACGACGGGCAGCGCGTTTCCTCCCGCCGTGGTGGTGATGAGGTCCAGATCGAAACTGAGGTCCGAGCTGGTGTTGTCGCGCTGGTGGATTTCAACGGCAATCACGTTGTTGCCGCTGACAAGGCTGGAGAATGGCAGGGTAATCGGGAAATAAGTGGTCTCGTCTGCGTTGCTGACGATGGTGGCGGACTCGGTAAGGTAGTCAACCGCACCCGCGTTCATGTTGCTGCGGGCGACCTCCGTGCCATTCAGATAGACAACGGCACCATCATCTCTCAGGAGGTTCATCCGCAGTCCGATGACTTGACTCGCGTCCACGATGGAGAACTGCTTGCGGAAGTAATAGGTGATGAATTTCGTAACGCTGGTGGTGGGCGAATCCGGTCCCTGCCGCAAGGTGGTGACTGGTGAGTCGGCATAGCCAAGCTCGGCGTTGCCGGAGGCCCAGGTGTTGTCGTCGAATGACAATTCCTTCCATGCGGTGCCCTGATCAGTGCCTTGGTCGAAGTATTTCCACGCCGCTCCGCGGACAATGGTGGTGGTGTCGGTGAAGGCGACCGCCTGCACGTTAGAGATTGCAGAGGTGGTGATACCGCCGTCATTATCGGTGGCGCGAGCGGTGAAGGTGTAGTTTCCGACCCCGAGGCTGGCGATGGTGAAGCGGTAGGGTGGGGTGGTGCTTTCGCCCAGTTTTGTAGCACCATTGAAAAACTCCACTTTGGAAATTGTCCCGTCGCCATCAGAAGCGCTGGCGGAGAGTGTTAGAGACGAGGCGGGGATGGTGGCACCGTCGGTTGGCGAGGTGATCGCTACGGTGGGTGGCTGGTTGTTCGGATTGGTGACGGTGACACTAACTGCGGCGGAGGTCGCCGCTGCGCCGTCATTGTCGGTGGCACGCGCGGTAAGGGAGTAAGGTCCGGAGATCATGCCAGTCCAACTGAACTGATAGGGACCGGGAAAGAGGGCTTCACCCAGTTTTACCGCGCCCTGAAAGAATTCGACCTTGGCGATGCTGCCGTTCGAGTCGTCGGCATTGGCGACGAGGTTGACTGCAGCAGGTTTCGCCGTGGTAGATCCGTTAGTCGGAGCGGTGAGTGAAACGGTGGGCGGTGCCTGGGTGGTGCTGATGACCACGTTGTCCAGACCGACGATCTGATCCGGCGAGCCTTGTTCGGCATTGTCATCCACCCAGCGGAGTCGAAGTTCGCCTCCGGTTGCAACGGCGGAACCGAAGTTGATGGTGGTGGTCGGAACGTTGGTCACGCCGGCGGTGTTGGGTACGAGGATGCCCGACGAACCGGAAACGGTAGGGTTGAGCGCTGCGACATTGACCCAATTCGCTCCGCTGTCCGTGCTGTAGAACAGCCAGTATCCCGGGAGTTCGTTGACCGTGGTCGGGGCCGTGAACCGGCGGATGTCATAGGAAATCTGGATGCCGCCCAGCGCCCCGCCCGTGTTGTTGGTTAGGCTGAGCTGGAACGCCGCGCCGCCAATGCTTGTCGGCGCGCTGGCGAGCAATCGATTGGTATTGTCGCCCGGTGCGCCGGCGTTGTAAGCGTTGTTGGCATTGGCGGTTGGCGTGTTGCTTGCCGTCAGGGCCGAACTGTTAAGGGTCATCAGGCCGATACTGTTAGTCGTGGAAGTAGGACCACCGATGATGCCGGTGGCGTTCGTCCACAGTGTATTGCTGGTCCCCGGACCATTCCACACCGTCCAGCCTGTCGGTTTCGCGGTGCTGGTCGTCCCCAGAGAGTTGAAATTCTGGGAATAGCCCGAGCTGGGAAAAGAGACCTGTGCCTGAACGGCGGTGCCTAGAAGAAAACCTGCTAGGGCGATCCGTGAAATGTTGCTTGTGATCATTGATTTTGAAGGGTTGAGAATCCGTTGAACGGTGAGGAAGTGGTGGACGTTGAAGCCCGGAGAACGGCCAGGGCCTGGTGGGCGCGTTCCGCTAGGAGGATCATCGCGTGACTGTCGCGCTCCGCGGGTGGCAGGGAGTTGAGGTGACCGATGAGCGCACGCCATGCAGCCTGCGATCCGGCGATGGAGCCTGCCTGCGCGAGAATGATCGCCCGTTTTTCCATCCATGGCTCCCTGCGCGGTGCTGACTTCTCGAGGGAATCCAGGCGTGCGAGAGCTTTGTCGTAGCGTTCCGCATCGACCTCGATTTCCAACAGCTTCAACTGAAGGGAAGGGATGGGACCATTTTTCCCAATGCCAGCTTCGAGAATTGCCACCGCTTCATCCACGATGCCGTTTGATGCGAGTGCCTGTGCCACCTCTTGAATCAAGTCCGGCTGAGCCGACGGGCAGTTGGCGAGAGCGGCGCGAAAATCCGCCAGCGCCTCCACATTCGCTGCCAGCTTCATCTGGACTCGCGCCCGCGTGGCTAATGCGCCCCAGTGATTCGGCGTTTTTTTCAACTGCTGATCCAGTGCTGCCTTCGCCTCGGAAAATTTCCCCTGATGATCGAGAATCCGCCCCTGCCACCAAAGAACCGCATACTGGCCGGGGGCGAATTTTTCCACCTTCGCGAAGTCGATCGCCGCCGCCTCGAATTCCTCGTGCTCATACTCCAGAATCGCACGCAGATACCACAGCCCGCCGTCTTCAGGCTTTTCGGCCAACCGCGCGTCCACCTTTCCCATCAACGATGAGTGCGTCCCGTGTGCGTGGGCTTGAACGCACAGCAAAGGCGTCAGGATTGCGACGACGAGCAGAGTCCGGAAGAGTGATGCCACGGATACCGCTGAGAAATGGGGGGGTGTGTTGGACAGGCCCGGACTCCAAAGCGCAAGTCGGTCTATCAACGAAGGGAATCAGGTGACGAAAAACTCAGTGAACATTCGTCACCTAGGCGGTCGGGAAATGACTGTCCGTGTGACGGTTCCGATACATGCCCATGCCATGCCGTTTGTCTGGCGTCCGTGCCGCAGGGACTCCAACCGATTCACCAGTGCAAACGGGAGATTGCCGAACTGCATGCGGGGACGGTGATGGGGTGCAAATTGGCCGGCTGACAGATTTTTCAGCGCATGGTCACCACCTGATTCCCGTGTTGCGTCCGGGCTTGCCCTGTCTCATTTCCCGGGCATGCTTCGCGGCGTTGTGAGTTCCATTCCGGTCGAGCCATCTTTGGAAATCTTCGCTGAGCTGGCGAAGCGGGGCAATGTCGTGCCCGTTTACACCCAGCTTGCGGCGGATTTCGAGACCCCGTTGTCCGCTTATTTGAAATTGCGGGATAGTCGCCATTCTTTCCTCCTGGAAAGCGCGGAAAGCACGGAAAAGGGCGGGCGGTGGTCGATTGTCGGCAGCGGTCCGCGCATGGTTTTTGAGGCGCGGAAGAAGGAAATCACGATCCGCCAAGGCTCGAAGGTGCGCTCGTTTACCGTGGAGGACGATGTGCTGGCGGCGCTGGAGCGGGAAATGGCAGTCTATCAGCAGGTCACGCACGGGGCGCTGCCGCAGTTTTCCGGCGGCATGGTGGGTTATCTATCATACGATGCCGTGCGCCAGTTCGAGCCGACGCTGGGATCGCCGCCGCCGGACGCGCTGGGGATTCCTGATGCGATGTTTCTGCTGGCGGACACGCTGCTGGTGTTCGATCACCGGTTGCGGCGTCTGCAAGTGATCGCAAACGCTTTTCTCGATGAATCCGCGACTCACGAGGAAGCCTACGCCGCCGCTCGCGGCCGGATCGCGGCGATCGTGGAAATTCTCAACCGACCATTCCATGTGCCGGCGCTCAACGGGTTGGTGAAAGTGACGCCCGCCTTGGCGACAAGCAATACGACACAGGCGGAATACGAAGCGATTGTTCTAGCAGGCAAGGAGTTCATTAAGGCGGGTGACATCTTTCAATTCGTGCCGAGCCAGCGGTTTGAAACGGATTTCGATCAGCCGCCGGTGGATCTCTATCGGGCGCTGCGCTTTGTAAATCCGTCGCCATACATGTTTATTCTGGAATTGGGGGATTTCGCGCTGGTCGGCAGCTCGCCGGAAGTGCACGTGCGTTCGATCAACGGCCGAATCGACATCCGTCCAATCGCCGGCACGCGTCCGCGAGGAAAAACGCCGGAAGAAGACGACGCACTGGCTGCGGACTTGATGAAGGACCCGAAAGAATGCGCCGAGCATTTGATGTTAGTCGATCTGGCGAGAAACGATGTGGGCCGCATCGCGAAGCATGGCAAAGTGAAGGTGGATGATTTCATGATCGTCGAGCGCTACAGCCACGTGATGCACATTGTTTCCAATGTCTCGGGCGAGCTCGATCCCTCGCACAGCGCCTACGACGTGTTGCGCGCGACGTTTCCCGCAGGAACTGTTAGCGGGGCACCGAAAATCCGCGCGATGCAGATCATCAATTCGCTCGAAAAAAACAAACGCTGCGCCTACGCCGGGGCGGTGGGCTATTTCGGTTTTGACGGCTCACACGACTCCTGCATCACCTTGCGGACCTGCCTTTTGAAAAACGGCAAGGCCTACGTGCAGGCGGGTGCCGGAGTCGTGGCGGATTCCGATCCTACGTATGAATACGATGAAACCGTCAACAAGGCGAAAGCGCTGCTGAGTGCCATCGCGCTGGCCCGCACACTGGGGCCTGAAAATTCATGAAGAGGATTTCAACCGCAGATGAACTCAGATGGACGCAGATAAGAGTTTTGATGATTGGATTCAAAAAAGAATGCTTCGCCTCTTATCCTTCTCCCATCTGTGTGTATCTGCGTTCATTTGACTCGATGAATTTTGTTTAAACTGCTCGTCCATGTCCGCTGCGCTCCGATTGCGGTTAAAAAACCTTAAATCTTTCCTCCTGCTATGCTCCTCATCCTCGATAACTACGATTCCTTCACCTACAACCTCGTGCAATACTTCGGCGAGCTGGGTGCGGAGATGAAGATCTTTCGCAACGACGTCCTAACAGTGGACGACGTGGTGGCGATGAAGCCCGAGCGCATCTGCATTTCACCCGGTCCGTGCACACCGACGGAAGCGGGGATTTCCTGCGAGCTGATCGAAAGGTTAGGCGCGACAACTCCGATCCTCGGCGTCTGTCTCGGGCACCAGTCGATCGGGCAGGTCTATGGGGGGGACGTGGTGCGCGCAGACCGTTTGATGCATGGCAAGACCTCGCCGATCCATCATTCGGGAAAAAGCGTGTTCGATGGAATGCCGAGCCCGTTCGAGGCGACACGCTATCACTCTTTGATCGTGAAACGCGAGACGCTGCCGGATTGCCTGGAGATCACCGCGTGGACCGAAGAAGGGGAGATCATGGGGTTGATGCACAAGGAACTACCGGTGCATGGCGTCCAGTTTCACCCGGAGTCCATCCTGACTCAGGACGGCAAGAAACTGTTGGAAAATTTCCTCAAGCTCTGAACTAGCAGAATTGGCTTCTTTTGCGGATTGCGAACACCCAGGCGGGTGGAAGATTGCGCATCGAGAAACTGGTGCAGGTGCTTTTCAGTTCGAGCTTTTTCATCACCTTGCGCGGCACGGGGCACAGCGGCCGATAGGTGAATTGATACATGGTGCCACCCTCGCGGAGTTGGGAGAAAGAGCCTTCGAGGATGCTTTGGATCACTTGATGGGGCATCGAGAGCAGCGGCAGCCCGCTGACGATCGCGCCGACGCCGTTTTCCTCAAACAGGCGGAGGCTTTCCAGTTTCGTAGCGCAGGCGGAAATAATCCGGACGTCGGGAAATCGTGCGCAGAGGAGTTTGGCAAGTTTCGGATCGTACTCGAGCAGGGTCAGGTTTTCAGCTGAAACTCCGCGGGCAAGGAGGGCCTTGGTGAAGACGCCCGTGCCGGGTCCAAGTTCCAACACGGGCCCAGTGGTCGCGGAAATTTCCGAAGTAATCGCTCTCGCCAGCACCGGGCCGGACGGGACGATAGAGCCCACTTTGAGCGGTGCGCGGAGCCAGGCGCGCGCGAATGCCGTGAATTCGCAGACTGGCGACGAGTCAGTGCTCATGAAGGATGGGATCAGCGTTGGGGTTTGGGATACGCGAAGTCTAGGCGCGCGAGGGAACGCTGTCGCGCACGAATATTTAGAGATGTAAAATAGCAGTTTGCCAAGAACCGAAATATAAGGTGTTGGAAATCCGCGAGATGGGGCATTTACTCACCTCGGAGAACCTCGACGCCAATTTTCTGAAGCTGCTCGGTGAATTCCGGATCGGCATC
>JANODE010000095.1:0-63650 GCA_031412525.1 Akkermansiaceae bacterium
AGGTTCCGCCGGGCGCGATTTACTATCCGGCGCCGATGCCGAATTTCATGCGCTTCAACGCCGGCATCGGCATGCACACGGGCTACCTGCCGGGCTTCGCCGCCTCACACGGCTGCATCCGGATGCCGCACTACATGAGCGAGAAATTTTTCGATAACGTGCAGGTAGGGACTCCGGTGATCGTCGAGTGAGCGGGCCTCTTCCATTTCTACCCGACCCCGCCACGTCGATGGAAATCCGTCCGGATGCCGTGGCGGAGTGGGTGAAACTGCCTGCAGACGAACGGCCGCGGCTGATCGATTGCCGGGAAGAGGACGAGCTGGCGATCTGCCAGATTGCCGGCAACGAGTGGGTTCCGCTCGGGCTGTTTCCGGGCGTGAGGGAAAGACTCAAGGCGCGCAATGAAAGGGGAGTGGTGGTGTATTGTCACCACGGCGTGAGATCGCTGCGGGCGACACATTTTCTCAGATCGATCGGCGTGGAGAACGCGTTTTCGATGAGCGGCGGCATCGAGGAATGGGCGGCGCGGATCGATCCGGAGATGGCGCGGTATTGAGGAATGCCCCCTGCCATGTAGCTGGTATCGCCGTATCCCACTTTGTTCCCTGCGGAGACCGCACCTAAAAAAGCGGAGAAGCAAAACGAAACCCCCTACTCGAGGACGCGAAATGTTGGACTGCGTGACCTGATCCCATTTACGAACTTGGTCGATGAATCAAAATCGCTGAGGAAGCACCATTGGCATCCGAAGAGAAAGGGGCAGAACAGACGATGAATGTCGGTTATATTCTGGATTGGCCCCCAAACTTACGAATCAGGTGGCGAGCTTGACCAGCCTTGACAACGGCTCGCTTGCTGAATGGCCGACAAGGGGTTACGCTGAATCCGTTAGCCAGTTCGCAGGACTCGGAAGAAAGGATCCGACGGAAATGAATCGACCGGAATTGCCTAGAAAATGCTTACCTCAAAGAACTCAACTCATCCATTGATGACCTCATTTGCCTGCCAATCTCAAACCATGATTTCGAATCAAGGGAAGTCGCTTTACGCCTTCGCGATGTGCGCCGTAATGGCTTTGATTTTTGCAACACAATCATCGGCAGCCATCAGCTTGAAAATTTTTTCAAACCGCACCGACGGCGTTTATGAGGTTGGCGAACTTGCTTCCTGGCGGGCTTTGGTAATCAACCGGCCGATCTACACCGCACCGGATAAAATCCGTTACACGCTCAGAAAAGGCGGCGGAAAACTGCTTGATTCCGGCAGAGTAAAATTGATGCGAAACCGGGCTCGGTTCAGCCACCGGCTCGCCAGGCCAGGAACCATTCTGGTCGATGTGCTCGTGACCAATCGCGCCGGGCAGTCGGCGCAGGCACTCGCCGGCGCGGCGGTAGCCCCCGAAAAGATCCGACCGTCCCAGCCTTGCCCCGCCGATTTCGATACCTTCTGGCAGGCGAAAATTCAGGAGCTTTCCGGGGTGCCCGAAAATAGAAAGTTGACCGCTATGAGCAGCGGAAGGCCCGGCGTGGACTACAGCCAAATCTCGATGGACAATATCCGCAGCTCCAAAATTCACGGCCAAATCGCGCGACCAACCCAAGGAAACAAGTTTCCCGCACTGCTGCTGTTGCAATGGGCGGGCTTATATCCGCTGGAAAAAAATTGGGTGACCGACCGCGCCGCCGAGGGTTGGCTGGTGCTGAACATCTCCGCCCATGATCTGCCGATTGATCAACCACAGTCGTTTTACAACAATCTTTCCGCTGGCGCACTGTCGAATTACACCGCCATCGGCAATGACGAACGTGAGCAAAGTTATTTTCTTCGTATGTTTCTCGGATGCTATCGCGCGGTGGAATATTTGTCCCAGCGACCCGATTGGGATGGGCGGACTCTGGTGGTGTCCGGCCTGAGCCAGGGCGGGTTTCAAGGATTTGCCGCCGCCGGCCTGAATCCCAAAGTCACCGGCCTCATGGCGCTCGTGCCTGCCGGCTGCGACCAGTCCGGCGATCTCGTCGGCCGCAAACCCGGCTGGCCGAATTGGGTTAGCAACGGCGGGAAGAAGGACGCTGCGAAAGTCCGTGAGACTTCACGGTATTTCGACGGCGTGAATTTTGCCGCACGAGTGAAATGTCCGGCACTTGTCGGAGTCGGTTTGATTGACACCGTTTCGCCACCTTCAGGCGTGTTTGCCGCCGTGAATCAACTCCAAGGGGCGAAGGAAATTGTGGTGATGCCAAAATCAAATCACAACGGCGACAACAATTCGCAGGCGCAATTTTTGAAACGGCAGAACGCGTGGCGAGAAGATTTTTTGAGCGGCCTGCAGAATCCCGCTGTCGTAAAAACTGCTTTAGACAAGGCGGAATAACAAATTCAGATTGGTTTTCCTTAGGAGGCTGACACTTTTGTGGGCCAAGATGATGATTGAGCAATGAGAAGCGCTTTAGCTCATCGCTTTCCACCTGAATGGGGTCAGGTGACGCATTTCAATGAATGGGGTCAGGTGAATGGGGTCAGGCGACGCATTTCAATGAATGGGGTCAGGAATGAATGGGGTCAGGTGAATGGGGTCAGGTGACGCATTTCAATAATCTGCCTTAGGGCAGGATCGGGTTAGACACGTCGTGTGGTTGATGGAAATGATACGAGAAACGGGACGCATGGATTGACCCGGAGATGCTGCGGTATTGATGGAGGGAGCAAGATGCTCCGGCAACGGCCTGGTGCGAGACGCAGCAGCCACAGTTATTCAACAATGCTGCTCAGCAGCCACTTCCGATACGGCTCGGCGACGTGGTCCGGGGAAAGCGCGATGATTTCCGGGACCTCGTAGGGGTGCAGCTCGGTTAGGGCCTGCTCGAAGGCGGGGAAAACGGCGCGGGTGGTTTTGAAAATGGCGAGGACCTCGGATGCGGTTTCGACCTTGCGTTGCCAGCGGTAGATCGACTCGACGGCGGGCACGAGATTGACGCAAGCGGCGAGTTGCCTTTCCACAAGGACCGTGCCAATCTGTCGCGCCTGCTCGGGGAGCGGGAAGGTGCAAAGGATTAATAATACGTCGCTCATGCCGATCCCAGAATATCGTAAACACCGCGCCGGCAAACTCAAGGCGAAGTCCGGCTTCCTTGAGAAGCTGGTGGCGCGGCTGGACCGGGTGGAGTCGGGAGAGGTGCAGCAGATCGTTTCAAGGCTGTTGCATGAGAAGGGGTTTTTGGAAAAGGTCTTCGAGGCGCTGCGCGAGGGCGTGATCATTTTGGATCCCGAGGGCGTGATCGGATTCGTGAACCAGGCGGCGTGTCAGTTTTTCGGGCTGGATCCGGAGCGGGCGACGGGCGAGGTGATTTCCTCCCAGATCCGCGGGCTGGACTGGGGCACGCTGGGCAAACCGGGGCGCACGATCTCGCGCGATCTGGAGGTGTTCTATCCGGAGAACCGCTATCTGAATTTCTATCTGGCACCGATCGAAGGCAACGAGGACGAAGGGCAGTCGCTGGGCTACGTCATGCTCGTCCGCGACCTGACGAGCACCCGCGCAGAGGCGGAGGAAACGCTGGAGTCCGAGCGGCTGAACGCACTGACGTTGTTAGCCGCCGGGGTCGCGCATGAGATCGGGAATCCGCTCAACTCGCTGGACATTCATCTGCAATTGTTAGGGCGGAAGCTGCGCAAGCTGCCGCCGGGCGACCGAGGGCCGCTGGAGGACAACCTGAACACGGCGCGCGAGGAGATCGGGAGGCTGGACACGATTCTAAAACAGTTCCTGCACGCGGTGCGGCCGACGATTCCGCTGCGCGAGAAGCATGACCTGCATCAACTGCTGCAAGAGACGCTGCGATTGCTGGAGCCCGAGCTCGCATCGCGCAGGATCTCGGTGCAGCTCGATCTGGCGGAAACGCTGCCTCCCGCGCTGGTGGATCCCGGGCAGTTTCAACAGGTTTTCTACAACCTCATCCGCAACGCCTCGCAGGCGATCCCCGGCGGCAACGGCCGCATCACCATCCGGACGCGGGTGAACGACTACGAGCACATCATTTCCATCGAGGACAACGGCACCGGTATTTCTCCGGAACACATGGGGGCGATCTTCGAGCCGTATCGCACAACCAAACCCTCCGGCTCCGGCCTCGGCCTGCTCATCGTGCGCCGCATCGTGCGCGAGCATGGCGGCGAGATCGCCATCGAGAGCGAGGAAAACCAAGGCACGCGGGTGCTCATCCATCTGCCGCACGCCGAACGGTCCGTGCGGTTGTTAGGCGCGCCGGATCCGGACCCGGTGATCGATCTTTGAATTTCACGCCATGTTACCCACACTTCTGATAGTCGAAGACGAACGTGCGACCCGCGAGGGGCTGCGCAGTGCGCTGGAGGAGGATTTCGACGTCTACACGGCGGCGGGAAAAAGCGAGGCGCTGGCGATTTTGAAAACCGAGCCGATCAAGCTGCTGCTCACGGATCTTCGGTTAGGCGGCGACTCCGGCATGGACTTGCTGGATGCCGCGCTGGCGATGCCCGAGCCGCCGGTGGCGATCATGATGACGGCGTACGGGTCGGTGGACACCGCGGTCGAAGCGATGCGGCGGGGGGCATGGCATTTCGTCACGAAGCCGCTGAATCTCGACGAAGTGGAAATGCAGCTTAAACGCGCGCTTCGCAGCCGCACGCTGGAGACGGAGAACAAGGAGCTCACGCAGCAGGTCAAAAAAACCCACAAGCTGGATCGCCTGATCGGGAAATCTGCGGCGATCGGGAAAGTTTCCGAACTCATCCAACAGGTTGCGGCGACGCGGGCGACGGTGCTGATCGAAGGCGAATCCGGAACCGGCAAGGAAGTCGTGGCCACGACGCTGCACCATCTATCCGGCCGGCCGGCGGCGAAGCTGGTGACGGTGCACTGCGCGGCGCTCTCGGCGCAGCTTCTGGAGAGCGAGCTCTTCGGCCACGAAAAAGGCGCGTTCACCGGAGCGTCGCAACGGCGGATCGGCCGCTTCGAGCAGGCGGACGGCGGGACGTTGTTTCTCGATGAAATCGGTGAGATCGACTCGAACACGCAGGTGAAACTGCTGCGCGTGCTCTCGGAGCGAAGTCTGGAGCGCGTTGGTTCGAATTCCCCGATCAAGGTGGACGTGCGGGTGATCGCAGCGACCAACAAGAACCTGCGCGAAATGGTGGATAAGGGAACTTTCCGCGAGGACCTGTATTTCCGCCTGAACGTGGTGAAAATCGAGATGCCGCCGCTGCGGGCCAGGCGCGAGGACATCGTTTTGCTGGCGAACAGTTTCCTCCAGGAATTCGCCAAGGAAAACGACCGACCGGTGAAACCGCTGACCGACGAGGCGATGGACCTGCTGCTCGCCTACTCATGGCCGGGCAACGTCCGCGAGCTGCGCACGGCCATCGAACACGGCGTGGTGATGAGCAACGATTCCGTCATCGACGTCCGCCATCTGCCGCAATTCCTGCTATTTCAACGGATTCCCGTTTCCGATTCCGCGGCGGTTCCCAAAATCACCCTTGATGGACCGGCGGAATTCAACTTGCATGCGCTCGAAACCAATACGATCCGGGCCGCGCTCTCCACCGCAGCGGGAAACCGCACGCACGCGGCGGATTTGCTTGGGGTCAGCCGCAGAACCCTCCAGCGCAAGTTGAAGGAACTCGGAATGTGAATTTCACCGCCTGCTTCCATCCCCTTTCTCAATGAGTATCAATTCTGCCTCACTCGACACCGGCGTGATCATCCGCCGCAGTTTGTTTTTCCTGATTCTCGTCGCGCTCACCTTGGGGAACCTATTCACGTTGTTCCGCGGGCTCAATTCCCCGCAGGCGATGGACCAGGCGCAGATCTCACGCGAGATCGCCCGGGGCAATGGATTCACGACGAAAATGATCCGTCCGGTGGCTTATTATCAGGCGCAAAAGGGCGAGGCCGGTCGCTCGGTGCCGCTGATGCTTTTCCCTGATACCTACCACTCGCCGCTCAATCCGCTGCTCAATGCGGCCGTGCTGAAACTCATCGGTGCGGACGACGGCGACGCGTGGCAGATGAATGAAAACGAGATGGTCTATCCGCTGGACCGGGTGATTGCCACGGTGAGCACGCTGTTTTTCCTGATGGCCATCGGCGTGAACTACCTGCTGATCTCGCGGATTTTCGACGCCAAGATCGCCGGGGTTTGTGCCATCCTGATGCTGTTTTGTGAAACGTTCTGGAGTTATTCGCTGAGCGGTCTGCCGCAAATGTTGATGCTGCTGCTGTTTTCCTGCGGCATTTACTTCGTCTACCGCGCGGTGGAAGCGGCTGCGGAAGGACGTATCGCGATGACGCCGGCAATTATCGCCGGGGTGTTTTTCACACTGCTCGCGCTGACGCACTGGATGACGGTGTGGATCGCGCTGGGTTATATCATTTTTGCCGCAGTCGCCTTCCGGCCGCGGGGGATTGTTGGAATTTCGGTTCTGGCACTCTTGCTCATCGCAGGCATCGGGCCGGTTTTGCGAAACCAAAGCATCACCGGCACTCCGTTCGGCACTGCATTTCTCACCCTCTACAACGGCCTTGGAAATGGCTCCGAAGCCGCCGTCATGCGGACCAGCGATCTGGCGGCCGAGCCTCTGGTGATCGACGGACTGATCTCGAAAATCCTTCGCACGACGCTGCTCCAGGCTACCGACATTATTCCATTCCTCGGTGGTATCATCATCGCTCCACTGTTTTTCCTCTCGCTGCTCCATCCATTCAAACGCGGCTCCATTGCGTCCTTCCGCTGGGCGATCCTGCTGATGTGGGTGACCACGGCATTCGGGCTGGCAATTTTCGGAATTTCCAAAGAGCCGCTCGATCCGAACCAACTGCACCTGCTTTTCGCCCCCATCATGACGGCCTACGGGCTGGCCTTCGTGTCAATCTTGTGGAGCCGCCTGGAAGTGGTCGCCGCGACGCCGATTCTCCGGAATGTGCACCACATCGTGATCGTCGGAATCTGCGCCCTGCCGCTGATTCTCTCGCTGCCGCTGAAAGTGCGGGTCGGCATGACGGTGCGCGACCGCGGCGGCATCCCTCATTGGCCGCCGTATTATGCACCGGCGCTCAACAGCAAAAAATCGGGACTCAAGGGCTGGGTCACTGAAAAACAAATCGTTTTCTCCGATCAACCGTGGGCAGTCGCCTGGTATGCGGATCGCGTCAGCGTCTGGCTGCCACCGACGCGTCAGGGCTTTACGAAAATCGAAACCATGGCCGCGGACCTTCAGACACCGGCGGTGGGCATCCTGATTTCTCCGACCTCGCATGGTTCCGGCCCGATGTCCGAGGTCGCGGACAAATACAAGGACTTCACCTCTCTGGTCATGAATGGCCGCGTTTTCCTCTCCACCTATCCTCCGGGCGTCTCGATTTTTGACAAAGACCCCCGGATTTCTGAAATCACCAAGCGTTTTCCCTACGCCCAGCCACTCGTCGGCATGGACATGGTGTATTACAGCGATCGCGCCATCCGCGCCAACGGCCAAAAATCCAATCAGTAAACCCATGGCCCGCTCTACAACCAACACGGAGGAAAAAGATCCATCGCCCTCCTTTGAAGAAGCACTCGCCGGCCTCGAAGCCATCGTCGAAGCGATGGAACATGAACAGCTCCCGCTCGAAGATCTGGTGGCGCATTATGAAAAAGGCTCCGTGCTCCTCACCCGCTGCGAGGCAATACTCCAGGTCGCCCGCGGGCGGATCGAGCTGATCACGCTTCGCAACCAAAACGAAATCGCGCTGGATGCCCCCACTAAACCGGTCGATGCTTTTCAAACTCCGACCGACACTCCGGACGATTCCGACGACGACGATAATGACATCCGCCTCTTCTAAGCCTCCCGCTCTCGGCCCCCTGCTTTCCACGATTCATTCCCCAGACGATGTCAAAAAACTCGCTGACGAGGATTTGGGCAAACTCGCCGAGGAAGTCCGGGAAACTCTCATCAGCTCGCTATCGAGAACGGGCGGCCACCTAGGGCCCAATCTGGGTGTCGTCGAGCTCTCCGTGGCTCTTCACCGGGTGTTTTCCACGCCGCGTGACAAGTTTGTTTTCGACGTTTCCCACCAGGGTTATGTCCACAAGATGCTCACCGGCCGCGCGGAAAAGATTCACACGATCCGCACCTACAAGGGGCTCAACGGTTTTCTCCTCCGCAGCGAATCCGAGCATGATTCGTATGGCGCGGGCCATGCCGGGACCGCTCTATCAGCCGCGCTGGGAATGGCCGCAGCTCGCGATCTGGCCGGCGGTGACAACCACATCGTCGCCGTCGCCGGAGACGCCGCCTTCACTTGCGGGCCCACGCTCGAGGCGCTGAACAACATCGCGGAAACGACGAAAAAATTCATCGTCGTTCTCAACGACAACGAGTGGTCGATCGATAAAAATGTCGGAGCCATTGCCCGTTATTTCAACGCGCTCCAGACGCATCACACTTACGCCGCCGTGCGCCGCCAAGCCGCGGAGTTTGTGGAAAAAATCGCTGGCAAGGCCGCCCGCACGCTCGCCCACCGGGTGGAGGAAGGTGCGAAGAACCTGCTGTTCCAGAACGTGCTGTTTGAGAAATTCGGCATGCGGTATTTCGGCCCGATCGACGGCCATGACCTGCCGTTGTTAGTGCGTACGTTCGAGCACCTTAAAACGCTGCATGAGCCGGTTGTTCTCCACATCATCACGGAAAAGGGCAGGGGCTATCAGCCGGCGCTCGACAATCCGGGGAAATTCCACGGGCTCGGCACTTACAAGATCGAAGACGGTTCGACTGATGCCGTTTCCACGCCGACTTGCTCCGACCTCTTCGGTCGTGCGGTGACTGATTTTGCGAAAAAAGATCCGAAGATCGTGGCTATTACCGCTGCGATGCCGGGTGGCACGAAATTGGAAATCTTTAAAAAGGAACTGCCGGACCGTTACTATGATGTCGGCATCGCGGAGGAACATGCCGCGTTGTTCGCCTGCGGTCTGGCTGCGGAGGGATTCCGGCCGTTTCTCGCCATCTACTCGACTTTCATGCAGCGCGCTTACGACATGATCGTGCATGACATGGCGCTGCAGGGGCTCCCCGTTAGACTGTGCATGGATCGCGGTGGTCTATCAGGTGACGACGGCCCGACCCATCATGGTCTTTTCGACATCGGCTACCTGCGCCACATTCCCGGCATCATCCACATGCAGCCGAAGGATGAAGACGAGTTTGTGGACATGCTCCACACGATGGCCCATTACGACGATGGGCCGTCTGCCATTCGTTACCCGCGCGGTGTGATCCGGGGGACGCCGGTCAAGGAAACTCCGGTTCTGTTGGAAATCGGCAAGGCGGAAGTCGTGGCCGATGGCACGGATGTGGCGCTGATAGGCCTCGGGACGATGTTCGAGATGGCTGAGCGCACCAAGTCACAGTTAGAAGCAAAGGGGCTGTCCGTCGCCCTGATCAACCCCCGCTTCATCAAGCCGCTCGACGGTAAACTGATTCAGGAATACGCCCGCAAGTGCAAGGTGGTCTGCACGTTCGAGGACCACGTGCTTTTCAACGGCTTCGGATCTGCAGTGATTGAAAACCTGCATGATGCAGGGGTCCACACGCCAGTCGAGCGAATCGGGTGGCCTGATGCCTTTATTGAACACGGAAAGCCGGAAACTCTGCGCGAGCTTCACGGCCTAACGGTAAAAAATGCCACCGGGAAGGTGCTTTCACATTTCCCGATGGCTTGAGGCTGGGCTCTTATCGCGAGGCCGCGTCTTGAATTTTATCGCCAGTTCTCTCAACGTCGCGGCCGAAGCCGTTGGCGGTGCTGCACGAGCTGGAGGCACCGGCGAGGATCAGCAGCGAAGCGCCAGCAACAATCGCAAAACGGCGGATTGAAGAACGGTTGTTGCTGTGGCAGTTGGTTTTGGAAATGAGGATTGGATTCATAGCGAACGCTGATTCGCAAGAGATGAGCCAGCTTCGTTGAATCGTCGCAAACTCTTTAAACAGAGGTGGATTCGACGATTTGCAATTCGTGAAGGGAATGCCGATGAGAGGAAGGTTGCACGATGGGGGAGGGGTGCGGTGAATTTTGCACGCAGTTGGACTTCCACGCATGTGCCGCCAAACAGAAAGGGGGGCCACGCCCCTGCGTGACCCCTCTTCTCCTGTTATGTCAAAAGGACACCTCCCGTTGACGAGGAAAGAATTACCCGGAATTCCCGCAGTTGTCTTGTCCCTAAATCATGGGACACGAGTAGTTGTAAGCTCGAAGGCTCAAGAGAGATCAAGGAATCCGCGGCGGATTGCCTCGGTCACGGCGGCCGGCAAGCTGCGGACGTGGAGCTTGTCAAAGCTGCGTTTGATGTATTCGGTCACTGAGTGCTCGCTGAGTTTGAGCTCGTCGGCGATTTCCTTGCGGGCGAGGCCTTTTGCCGACAGCTGCAGCACTTCGCACTCCCTGGCAGATAGTGACTCAGCTCCGGAAATCGGGCTGAGCTGGCGGAAGGTTTGCAGGATCATGCCGGCGATTTTCGGGTCGAGCGGGGTGCCGCCTGCGAGCACTTCCTCCAGCGTTTCCATCAGGCGCGCCGCACTTCCCGCTTTGACGAGATAGCCGTGAGCCCCCGCTTCCAATGCGGCGAACACCTTCGCCTTGTCAGTGAACGCGGTGAGCACCAGCACTCGCGCCTCCGGCAGCAGTTCGCGGATTTTCCGGATGCCGACGATACCGCTCATGCCGGGCAAACCGAGATCTGATAGAACGAGGTCCGTCTGCAGCCCGCCGCGGATCGCTTCCAGCGCATCCTCCATGGTGGAAAAGCCGCCGACACATTCGTATCCGCCGCGTTCGGTGAGAACCATCGAGACGGATTCGCGGAAATCCGCGTGGTCCTCGATCAGGATCAATCGGATGGGTCTGCCTTTTTTCGGGATGAGGTCGGCCATGTGAGTGATTCTTAAACGAGGGTGGCTGGCACGGAAAGCGCGGGTTTAGGATTTGTCCGGACCTTCCCGAACGAAGCTGGATTTCCACGAGCGCTTTTTTCCCAGCGGAACGGTGAGGTCGAGGCAGGTGCCATCTCCCGGCTGGCTGGTGACGCGAAGGTCTGCACCGAGCGCTTCCGATCGCTGGCGCAGGGCTCGCAAAGTGGCCGGGCGTGAGAGGCGTTCGGGATCGATTCCGACGCCGTCGTCGCTGATGGTTAGGTGGAACTGGCTGGGGTTGGTTTCCAATCGGACTTCCACGTTCTTCGCCTGGGCATGCCGCAGGATGTTATGCAAAGCCTCGCGGAAAAACAGAAACAGGTGGCGGTTCGCTTCTTCGGGAAATTCCACCTGCCATGAGTCCTCGTTGGCGTGGAATTTCCACTTCAGCGTTTCCAACATGATCGAGCTGGTTTCCCGCAGATGCTCTACCGGGCCGATCCGGTGATCGCCCTCAGGCCGCAGCAGCCAGACGATGTCACGAACGGCACTAACAGTTTCGGAAGCGATGCGCTGGATTCGTTTCAACTCGTCGGAGGCACCCGAGCGACCTTCTGCTAGATCAGCGAACATCTGGATGCTGCCGAGGTTGCTGCCGACTTCGTCATGAAGGTCCCCTGCGATGCGCTCGCGCACCTTCATCAGCTCGCGGTTCGAGTGGATGCGGTAGCGGATGGGAAGCGCGATGATGGCGAACGCCCCGGCCAGACCAAGGAGGATGAAAACGGTGAGGCCGGTGTTGCGCCAGCCGCTTACCACCCGCCCGGTTTCGGTTTGTAAATCATGGATCCGCGACTCGATCTGCAGGCGGCGGTCAAGCTGGAGCATCCACTCGCGTGAGGAAACCAGCCGTCCGTCCGGCCCAAAACCGTCGCTGAGTGCGGCGATGCTCCAATTCCGACCGCCGGAGCCGATGATGTTGAGCGTCTCGTCCGACGAGCGGATGGCCTTTCCGACCGCAAGATTTCGATCACCGGAAAGCACCTCCACCTCGCTGAATGCCAGGAATGCAGGGTAACTCTCAAAGTCCTTCCAAAGCTCGGTGGCCTCGATCCGCAAATGGCGGGCGCGGGTTTTTTCAAAAGAAACAAGCACCGGATTGTGCCCCGGATTGCGGAAATCACGCTGTGAAACAGCCTGCCAGCTTCCGGCTTCACCTGTCGCGGAAACGGATACAATGAGTTTTCTCGGAAACCCGAAACCACTCGGCAAGTCCGACGTCGGACGCCTGGCGGGTAGCATCCGGATCGCGCTCAACTCCGCCTCAGCGCCTAGGTCCGCTGTCAGCATCGCCGGCTCCAATGCGGATGCCCGCCCGTTAGAAAGCCAGCCGACGTTCTGATGCGCCTCCGCCGGGACTTCCGGCAGCCCCAGTGGCGTCTGGGCGTCGATCAGAAACTCGGATTTCCACAGCCATGGCGCGGATGGTGCCGCCCCGCCGAGCGATTTGACCTCACCCCTTTCGGCGACATTCCGGTCGCCCTCGAAAACGAACACCTCGGACCAGGCATGGACAAAATTTCCCTCGCCTTCCGGGTCTGCCTGCAATCTCCCGGCGGAAATCCTCAATCCCGCCGCCACAACCGGTGGTGAAACTTGATAGACGAATGGATGTCCGCGGCGCACCGGATTGGCCCGCGAATTTCCCTCGCTTGCGACCTGGCCCACTACCATTCCGTCAGACCCGATGAGCTCGACCGTGAAACTGTCCGGCATCCCGTAATGTGCCTTCAGTCCTTTTGCGTCGTAGCGCCTGGCCGGCACGAGGGCCACCAGATCGACCGTGGCTGTCGTCGACCAGCGGACCTCCACGGCAAAGCGGGTATCCTTTTCAGGAGTTGCCGCCGGGTGAATGCTGGCAAAACCGCCCGTCCCGCCTTGATCGTCAATGGGAATTCCCGGGTATTGCGCGAGTTGCGGCGAGAGCGTCGCCACCTCGTTCCCGATTTCCTTTAGCCGACCGGATACCGCGCGTGCGAGACGCTCGTCCCATGCTATCTCGCCGGCATGCCCCGGGAGGGAAAACAGCACAAAAATGGCGCTGAAGCCAGTAAACCTTGAGATGAGTCCCATGCGACGGATTTCTTAGCGCAAACCCACCTCCAAAGGGAACACGGATTTCTGTTTGCCATTTCCTGCGGAAAAATCGTGTGGAATCCGCTTTCCGATTGCGGCAGCGTTCAGATCTCCTAGGGTCTGAATTAGCGATTGCCATGGCCACCCAACTCCTGCGCCCTACCGATAAACGTGTGCTCCTGATGGGCACCTGCCTTTGCGATGCCTTTTATGACGAAGCCGCCAAGGCCACTGTCGAGGTTCTCGAGCACCTCGGCGTCATCGTCGAGTTTCCCGAGGACCAGACCTGCTGTGGTCAGCCCGCCTTCAATTCCGGCGATTGGACAGCCTCGCGCAAGGTCGCCAAACACTGCGCCAAGGTCTTCGCGGGTAACCTTCCCGTCATCGTCCCCTCCGGTTCCTGCGCCGCCATGAATTTCCACGGCAACCCCCTCCAATTTGAGGAGAATCCCGACGCTTCCATCACCTCCCTCGCCAACCGCACGTGGGAGGTCATGGATTTTATTGTCAACGGACTCGGCGTGAAAACCTGGCCTGGAAAATTTGCCAAACCCACCCGCATCGCCTTCCACCGCTCCTGCCACAGCCGCGGCACCGGCAGCGGCGCGGCCACCCTTGCCCTGTTGGAATCCATCGAAAATGCGATCGTCACCCCCTTCGGCCAGGCGGAACAATGCTGCGGTTTCGGTGGCACGTTTTCCGTCACCTTTCCCCACATCTCCGGCCGCATGGGCAGCCTGAAACTCGACAACATTCTCGACACCCACCCCGACATCCTCGTCAGCGGCGACATGTCCTGCCTCATGCACCTCACCGGACTCGCCCGCACCCAAGGCCGCCCGATCGAGCACTGCCACGCCATCCAACTGCTTCGCAAAACACTCCCATGATCGGCATCCAACCCATCGACCAATACGCCCGCGACATCTCGGACGAGAAGCAGGCTTCTGTCATCGACGGTTCGTCCAAGGGCACTGACAAGCGCTACCACGTTCTCCACGAAGACTATCCGAATCCGGATTCACTGCGCAAACTCGCCGCCGCCATCAAGGACCACACGCTCCACCACCTCGGCGACTACCTGGCAAAAGCCGAAACCGCGCTAACAAACCGCGGCGTCAATGTCCACTTCGCCTCCACCGACGAGGATGCCCGCCAGACGATTCTATCCATTCTCCGCCAGCACGGCGTCACCCAGCTCACGAAATCCAAGTCGATGGCGGCCGAGGAAATCCACCTCAACCCGTTTTTGATAGAGAACGGCGTCGAGTGCCTGGAGTCCGACCTTGGTGAATTCATCATCCAGCTTGATGGCGATGAACCCTCCCACATCGTCAAACCCATCATCCACAAGAACCGCCGCGACATCGCCGATACCTTCCTGCGCGAAGGCATCGCCGCCGATTACAACGACGATCCGGAAACCATCACCCGCCGCGCCCGCGTCCATCTTCGCGAAAAATACATGCTCGCCCAGGCCGGCATCACCGGTGCCAACTTCGTCTGCTCGGACACCGGCCGCCTCGTGCTCGTCACCAACGAAGGCAACTCCCGGTTCGGCATGGCTCCGGTGCCGGTCCATATCGCCCTCGTCGGCATTGAAAAAGTTATCCCGCAGGAAAAGGACCTCGCGGTTTTCCTCAACCTGCTAGGTCGCTCCGCCACCGGCCAGCAGCTCACCGTTTACACCGAGTTCATCAACGGCCCTCGCTCGTCTAACCAACCGGACGGTCCCGAGCACATGCACGTCGTCTTCATGGACAACGGCCGCACCGACGTGCTCGCCTCCAACTGCAAGGAAATCCTCCGCTGCATCCGCTGCGGTGCCTGCCAGAACGTCTGCCCGGTCTATCGGCAGGCCTCCGGCCACGCCTATCGCTCCACCTACGGCGGCCCGGTCGGCGCGGTTCTATCACCCATCCTCTTCGGCAGCCGTTTCCCGGAACTCGCGGACCTTCCGAAAGCCTCTTCGCTTTGCGGCGCCTGCAACGAAGTCTGTCCGGTCGATATCCCGATCCCCGATCTGTTACTGCGTCTGCGCGACAAGGCGAAACGCGAATCCGTGCCATCCGCCGGAGCAATACCGATGTCGCCCTTCGCCCACCTCGCCACCTCGCCGTCCTTCTGGCGCACCGCGATGACCATGTCCAAGGCGATGAACCACCTGCCCATCCAGGTCGCGCCGATCAAACCGCTGCAAGACTGGCTCTGCCAAAGAACCCTGCCGGATTCCCACGGCGGAGATTTCCGGAAATGGTTCAAGGCGCGGAAGAAAAGCTGACCATCCCCACGACGGCCAACATTCACCGCCGCTTACCAAATATTACAATGAAAACTGCTTTAACTTTTGTATTGGTATCTTTTTTCTTTGGTATGCATCTGGCTTATTGCCGTAGTGAAGATTTTCACTCCACCGACGGAAGAATAGTAAATCGCTTTCCATCAGGAAACTACTGTCTGTTTGGGATGGAAACTAGTGATGGTTCCATAAGGCCATTTTTCTTAGGTCTAAACGACGGGCCTGTAGGAGCGTTTCATTGGTCAGTGTGCCAGGCAACCGATAAGGAAGGCCGAATCAGCCCAAGTGTCGAAGTAACAATCTTCCGCGAACTAAACGGGGAAGCGAGGACCACATTTCAGAAAAAACAGCCGGTTAAGGATCACACCGCCGATTTCAAGTTTGAAATCAATGAGTATTCCTATCGGGTCAATCAAGATGGATTGGCGTCGTATTCAGTTCAGCTCAAGGACGATGTGCGTCTACGTATTCTTTTGTCTGCTGATCTCAACCTTATCAAGCAGGCTTGCAATCTGGGAGACGAAACAAGTTATCATTGGACGGCGCTCAAGGTTGCCGACACGCTTGCAAGTGCTAAATAGTCGCGCTGCCTTACCAGATGGTGGAGTATCCGGCGGGTCGCAGCAAAAATATGGCAAAGCATGAATTAGAATTCTGGTAGGAGCGAGCGGAGAACTTTCGATCACTGTTAATAAACCAATCGGACCTCTGGAGCTAAAATATGAAGCTGAAGATAATTGCGGCAATCACCCTTAGCTTGCTCCTTTCGTTCGGAGCTTCGCTAGGACAACCGGGTAGTCCGGTGGGGAACGCCCTCATAAAGGAAATTCCACCGGGGCATGCACTGCTCATGCTGCAGGTTCGCTATCAGAGTGAAGCAAAGTTGAAGTCCACGTATGCAGGACCCTTGCTGTTCATGCACAACATGCGAGCGGACGCTTTGCGGGCCGTCGAGTTGTCGATGGAGAATTGTTGCAGCAACGAGAAGTTCCTCATTAAACATCTTGGTGGCCTCGATCCCGTGCCATACTGGAACAGCATTGGAATTGAGCCGATGAAAGGGCGCTCAATCGCCTTTCCTGGAAGGATCGAAAATGACCAGATCATCCCCAACGATAAGGTGAAGATCGAGCACTTCCGCGTTCTGGCTAATGATGGCTCTGGAACCGTTGTGGTGTTCCTCATCGGTCCGTTGGAAGAACTCAAGAACACTTACAGCATCCGGCTTGGGCAGGTGTTCACGTGGGATTCTCCGAGGTTTTTCAAGTGAGCCGCCTGTTCGCCGGGACGTTGTGGCATTTCAAAAAAGCAAGTCGTTGCGACGAGACGCCGCAACCACGGTGGTTCAATTTGCGGACACCAAGCGCACGATCCGATCAGGTCCGTTGAGAATCACGTAGATCAGGCCGTCCGGGCCGGTGGCGACATCGCGCACGCGGCCGATGTTCTTCAGGATGATTTCCTGCGAGACGACCTTCTTGTCCACCAGCCGGATGCGGCGGACTTCCTGTTGGGCGAGCGCTCCGACTAACAAATCGCCCTTCCATTTCGGGAACTTGTCGCCGTTGTAGAAATCCAGTCCGCAGGTGGCGATGGACGGCTGCCAGTAGGTGAGGGGCTGCTCCATGCCTTCCTTCTCGGTGATGGCGACCATCGGCGTGCCGTCGTAGTTCATGCCGTAGGTGATCACCGGCCAGCCGTAATTTTTGCCCGGCTGGATCAGGTTCAGCTCGTCGCCGCCGCGCGGGCCGTGCTCGGTGTCGTAAAGCGCGCCGTCGCGGGGATCCATCGCGAGTCCTTGCGGATTGCGGTGGCCGTAGGACCAGATGCCGGGGATGGCGTCGGGGGTGTTGACGAAGGGATTGTCGGAAGGCACGCGGCCGTCGTCGTGCAGGCGGTGGATCTTGCCGTTAGGCCGTTTCAAATCCTGCACTTCCATCATCCCGCCGCGCTCGCCGATGACGAAATAGATGTAGCCTTTGTCGAAAACGAAGCGCGTGCCGAAATGCACGCCCGCGCCGGAGCGGAACTTCGGATCTGGCCGATAGATCCACTCCTGGTCGGTCCACTGGTGATCCTTGATTTTCCCGCGGACGACGGCGGTGATGCATTTGACGTCGTCCTTGCCGTCCGGTTTTTTCTCACGGGTGCCGTCCGAGAAGCCGAGATAGACCCAGCCGTTTTTCTCGAAATCCGGATGGGTCGCGACTTCCATCAGACCTCCCTGGCCGTGGTCGATCGTTGCAGGAATGCCTTCAATGATGGCGGGATCGAGTTTTCCATCAGCGGTGATGAACCGCAGCTTGCCGGATTTCTCAGTCACCAGTTTCCTGCCGTCCGGCAGAAACGCGATCGCCCACGGATTCTTTAGTCCGCCATCCACCAGCGTCTCGATGCGGTATTCCTCCAGCTCGGTCTTCGTGACCTTGTCCGCCGACGGCACCGGGAAGCTCATGCCCTTGGCGAGCGTCTGTTTTTCCTTCTCCCGCAGGAAAATGACGAGCGAGCGGATCTGGTCGGTGTTCAGCACGCCTTCCCACGGATTCATGCCGAGCTGGATGTTGCCCTTGGCGATGGACTTGAAAATCTCCGCATCCGAACTGCCGTGTTTCCACTCGCCATCGACGAGCGAACCGCCCTGGCCACCCTCGAACTTCGCGCCATGGCAGCCTGAGCAATAGTTGCCGTAGAGTTCTTCGACTTTAACTTTTTGGGCGGCCGCGATTCCAGCGAGGGAGAGCAGCAGGGAAATGATAGGTTTCATCAACGGTAAGTGGTGGAATTCTGAAAACGTAGATTATGTTCGATTCTTACGCCCGTGCTTTTTTAAAAGGCCCATTCTGCGCCGACCCACAGCGACCGTGGGGCCGCCAGCGTGCGGATGCCGTCGCTACTCAGACCGGTCTGGATTTCCTCGTCGAACAAATTCTCGACCCGGACTTGATAGATCGCATTCGCCACCCGCCATGACGCGCCGATCCGCACGCTCGTGTAGTCCGGGATCTCGCGGCTTGCCAGCGCGTCGTCGTATTGGGACGAGCCATACTCACATCCCGTGAAAACCGTGATTTGCTCGGTCGCCCGCCAATCGACACTGGCGACCAGACGCAGATCCGGAGCCTGTGGGAACGGTTTTCCTTCCAGCAGCGGCTGGCTTTTCGAGTCGTTGAACTCGGTGTCTGACCAAAGGCCGCTGAGTGCGAGGGTCACCTCATCCACCGGCAACCACTCGATCTGCCCTTCGATGCCGAGCACCCGAGCCTGATCGACATTCTGCCGCTGCGAGCCGGTGCCGTCCGGCGGGAGCACGCCGAAAATGGCCGTGATTTCCGCAGGATCAGTGATCGGCACATTTGCGATGGCGTCCGAAATCCAGTGGTGGAACACGGAGGCACGCAGGGTTAGATTTTCCGCTGCTTTCCATTCGAGGCCGCCTTCGATGCTGAAAAACCGCTCGGGATCCAAGTCCGGATTCGCTTCGACAATGTCGCTGCGGACGCGGAACGGCCGGTGCAGTTCATTCAACGTGGGAAGCCGGAATGCCGAACCTGCGGAAATCCGGCCTTGCACGTCACTCGTGATTTCACGCGTCAATTCGATCGATGCGGAAGGCTCCACGCCATCGCGGTCTTCCTGATAGTCCGTGCGCAGGGGCGAGCCGTCGGCGAGAGAAGTTTCGATACGCCGGCCGTCTGTTAGCTGCCATGCATCCAATCTTCCGCTTGCGTCGATGCGGGTGGCGGAGTCGATTTGATAGCCCGCCGCGCCGAAAATCCCGCCGAATGCCTGTTCGCCGCCAGCCTCGCGGCGACGGAAAGTGCCCGCGTCCTCATTCGTCTCGCCAGTGATGAACCGGCCGTCCGCGCCGCCGGTGAACGTCCATTTCCCGCCGTCTTCCCAACGCATCGTGAACGCACCGCCGGTGCCGCGGCCGGGCACGTCGAATTGATCCAGCGCCAGTTCTTCGACCGATCGGGTGTCATCCAGCGAGCTGAATACAGATTCGAATTCCCGGCGCTGATGATACGCGAGTGCCTGCCAGGAAAAATCGCCCTCGTCCGAAGTGACGCGCAGCGCGAGGTCCACCGCTTCGGTCGAGTTTCCGGTTAGAGGAGTGCCATTGCCTCGTTCCTCGTGATAGTAGGAAACCATCGGCTCCACTGTTAGGCCGGGCGCGGCGAGCCAGGCGAATTTCAAATCACCCCCATAGAGATCGGTTTCCAGCTTGCGGTCGATCGGGCCGCGCTGGGATGAATCGACCGCATAGAATCCGTCCGTATGCAGCCCGAAGGCGGAGAATGAAACCGCGCGCGTCTTCTCCGTGTTGGTCATCTGATGGACCGTCGAGCCGCTGATCGTGCCCTGGCTGCCGCCGCCGAGTTTCAGGACGTGCCGGTTTTCAAATGGTGCGTGGCCGTTCATCTGGATCACGCCCGCGGGGCTTTGATTTCCCCACACCGTCGAGCGGGCGGACGGCACGATGCGGATGGAATCCAGCGTCGCCGCATCATACCGCGCCCAGTAGACCCAGCCGCCGAACGGGTCGTTTTGTGGGATGCCGTCAGATAGAACCAGCGTGCGGGAGGCGGCGGTGGCACCGGTGTTGCGCAGACTGACGCCGGCGGAGGTTGGGTTACCGAAGATTGCGGACTGCCGCCGATAGAGCGAAAACGACGGCTCTCGTGCCAGCATTTCGTCGAGTGTCCGAGGTGCGGCTTCTTGCAAATCCTCGCGATCCCATTCCGCCAGCGGTGTTTCCGAGGAGATCTGGCGCTCCGCGAGCACCACCATTTCCGGCAACACTTCCACGGATTGAGCGGCGACCGGCAAGGCGATGAGCGTCGAGAGGATGAGGTGGTATTCGATGGGACGGGGCACGCCGGAGTCGTAATGGGTTTCTTGGGATCAGGCAACTTTTCCGAGCTTGATCTCAAATGTCCGCCGAACTTTGATCAGGAGCGTCAACTTATTGCCCCATGAAACTCGAAACCCTCTGCCTCCACGCCGGCTACACCGCTGATGCCACGACGAATGCCTGCGCCGTTCCGGTCTATCGAACGGCGTCGTATGTCTTCAACAGCACGGAACACGCCGCCAACCTCTTTGCCCTCCGCGAACTTGGCAACATCTACTCCCGCCTCATGAATCCTACCAACGACGTGCTCGAGCAGCGCGTCGCCGCACTGGAAGGCGGTGCTGCGGGTCTGGCCGTCGCGTCGGGAACCTCGGCCATTTTCTACTCGATCATCAATCTCGCCCAAGCGGGCGACAACATCGTTTCTGCTAGAAATCTTTATGGGGGCAGCTACACCCAGTTCAAGGACATCCTCCCGGCACTCGGTATCGAGGTCCGTTTCGTGGATTCGAACCATCCGGAAAATTTCGCCGCTGCAGCGGATGAAAAGACCCGCGCGTTTTTCTGCGAATCCGTCTCGAATCCTGCTCTCGAAATCTCCGACATCGAAGCCATCGCAAACAGCGCACATTCACTCGGGCTTCCGCTCATCGTGGATTCCACTTTTTCGACGCCCTACCTGACACGCCCGATCGATTTCGGCGCGGACATCGTCGTTCATTCCCTTACGAAATGGCTCGGCGGCCACGGCACCGGCATTGGCGGCATCGTGATCGACTCGGGAAAATTCAACTGGTCCGGCGGGAAGCATCCGCTGTTTGACGCGCCGGACGGCTCCTATCACGGCCTCCGCTGGGGCCACGATTTGCCCGCACCACTCGCACCGCTTGCCTACATCCTGCGCATGCGCACCGGCCCGCTCCGCAATCTCGGGGCCTGCCTCTCGCCCGACAATGCGTGGATCGCCCTCCAAGGAATCGAAACCCTGCCGCTGCGCATGGACCGGCATTGCGAAAACTCTCTAGCAGTCGCCAAACACCTTCAAGCCCATCCCGCCGTCGAGTGGGTTCGTTATCCGGGTCTGGCAGGCGATTCGCAGGCCCCTCTCAACGGGAAATACCTCCGTGGCAAGGGCGGCTCGATGGTCGTCTTCGGCATCAAGGGCGGAGCCGCTGCAGGCTCGAAATTCATCGATTCGCTGAAACTCTTCAAGCACCTCGCGAACGTCGGTGACGCGAAGTCTCTCGCCATCCACCCCGCGACTACCACCCACTCCCAACTTAATCAGGAGCAGTTGTTAGCCTGCGGCATCCCTCCCGAACTCATCCGCCTCTCGGTTGGGATCGAGCACATCGACGACATCCTGGCGGACATTGATCAAGCCATCGCCGCCGTGGTTTCCTAACGGGTGATCCGTGATCGCTTCAGTTCTTGCAAGGTCGCCCGCATCACCCCTCCCACCATGGATCTACAAATCGCCCTCGAGCAATGTGACCGGGTGGAGGAGTTCCGGCGCAAGCACCGCATCGGTCTGCTCACGCTGCTTTTCACCGACATGGTCGGATCGACGAGGCTCAAGCAGGCGTTAGGGGATACGGATGGCTTCGACAGAATTCAGGAACATCATGCGTTGGTTAGAGAAACCCTTGCCGGATTTTCCGAAGGCGAGGAGATCGGGACCGCCGGTGACTCGTTTTTTCTCGTGTTCGCGAAGCCTTCGGAGGCGGTGAAATTTTCCCTTTTGCTTCAATCGCGGCTGCGGGACCTATCGGAAAACTCCTCCTCTCCGTTGCTCGACCGCATTGGCATCCACATCGGCGAGGTGATCATCGAGGAACGCCCCGGCGAGGCGAAACCGAAGGATCTCTATGGCATCCAGGTGGACATCTGCGCGCGGGTCATGTCGCTGGGCCAAGGCGACCAGATCCTGATGACCCGGTCGACGTTCGATAACGCCCGGCAGGTCCTGAAGGGCCGGGAACTGGCGGAATTGGGTCCACTCACCTGGACGAGTCATGGAGCCTATCTGTTGCAGGGCGTGGATGAACCGCTGGAGGTTTGCGAAGTCGGTGAAATCGGCCGCGCACTCCTGACACCACCGGCGGACTCCGGCAAAGCTCGGCGAGCGGAATCGGTGATGACGACCCGCCCTAAGGCAGAGGAAAAACGACCCACCACTCACCGGTGGCCTTTTCTAGCAGCCATGGTCCCTGTCTTGGCCGCCCTGAGCCTGACGGTCGGCTACCGTCGTGGATGGTTTTCTGCCACTTCTCCTGCCATCGGGTTGTTTCAATGCGGGTTCGAGTCCAAAGAAGGCTATGAGGCAGCCCAATCCATCATCGGCCGGGACGGCTGGACGCGAGGCGCATGGAAGGGGCAATTGCCCGGCGGAGGTGAAGGCGTGCTTGCTGGACTTTTTCCCCGGTCCCCCCAACAGGCGTTCATTGGCGGAGTTCCGGGAGAAAAGACACCCGGAGTCCATACGTCGCTCCGGCACAACGTCATGTTCGCTCCAACTCCAGACGGCCGGGCAGTGGTGGAAATGGCCTGGCACCAACAGGTGTCAGACTCTTCTAACGGTGTCCGCAATTCCTTCGAATGGCTGTGCTACAATCAGCGCGGACAACTCCTCGGCGGCCTGGTCTTCAACAACGCGACGTGCAGGATCCTGAGCCGCCGCCCAGACAACAGCCTCACCGACACCGGCCTCACCTTCGAGCGGGGTCGCGTTTATCCAGTGAAGCTACGTCTCGATTTCCGTGAGAACTCATGGACCGCCGCGGTTGGTGAAGGGAAATTCGGTCCACAGCCGATGGCCGACCGCCAACAACCGGCGAATCTCGGCCACATTGCCATCACCTGGTGGAGCGGCGGGACCATCGCTCCCACCCCCGGCGGGTCGGTTGCAGGCGACAACCGAATGGCGTTCGATGATCTTGAAATCACCGCGCGGAAGTAGAGACGGCATAGGCATCGGCCCAATCCGGGCTTGCATCCGTCATGCGATCGTCCTCTGATTGGCGGTTCAAACTCATCATGAAAGAAGGTATTTTTGCCAAAATCCGGTCCGCCACCGACGGCGTGAAAAACAAGGCTCCCTATCCGGATTACGACCTGTCGATCGTCCATTCCGCGCCCAAGCTGGATGGCACTGATCTGTGGGAAATCTTCTCTCGCAATTTCAAAAAGGTGAATGGACGCCCGATGGAATCCATCGAAAGACTGGTCGATTTCCTGGATGGAAACAACCAGCGCCACGGCTACTGTGATCCCGCGCTTTATGAAGCGATCGGTTCCAAACTCACCGCTGCCGGCCTGATCGTGGAAACGGAATATGATCGCGGCCGCTACGACGACTATCAGTTTGGCATCACCCGCGCCACCGGGGCCATCGCCGAGTCCGGCAGCGTCATCCTCGACGATGACCGTACTTCACACCGCCTTGCTGCGTTGTCGCCCTGGGTCCACGTCGCAGTTCTGGAGAAATCCGAAATCCACCGCACCATCCCGGATGCCATCGCTGCTTTCGGTGAAAGCCCTAACATTATCTGGGCGACGGGCCCGTCCAAAACCGCCGATGTTGAAGGCATCCTCATTGAAGGCGTGCACGGCCCTGGCGAACAGATCGCCCTGCTGGTCTAACGGGTGTCCCGGGGGTGTCGATTGGGATCGGGAGATCCTGTGGTGAGTCGGGTGGAAAATCGGTGTGATTTTCGAATCTCCTATCTTTTGACTTTCGGAGTTTCAGACCCATTTTCGTGCGATTCCACCGTGACATGAAGTGACGGTGGAAAATCCTAACACTAAAAACAGGACACCATGAAAAGCATACCAATGACCACGACCTTGATGGCTCTCACCCTCGGAGCCATCACCTCTACGGCGTATGGAAAGGAATTTCCCGTCGTCGATGGAAACATCACGCAGGATGACGTCCGGAAAGCACAGGAAGCCTGGGGAGCGGCCTTGATCAAGATTTCAAAAACCTACAAGGATCAAGGGCCCGAGAAGGCCAGGGAGGTTGCGGCGGAGGTCCTCGACAAGGGATACGGCTACAACATGGGAGCGGTCATGTTCAAACCGACGTTGACCACTTCTCCTAACACCTTCCGGGTGACCAAGGAAGGAGCGCTCTCGTATTTCGCCGGAGGGAACAAGACCTATCCGGATACGGGTTTCGCGCTTAAGGGATGGGAAAAGTATGAATTCGAGAATGCAGCCGTTCACATCAGCGGAAACATCGCGCTGACAATGGGAAAGGTACGCATCACGAATGACAAGGGCGAGGTGACGGAAGTCGACAAGACCTGGGGATTCCGCAAAGACGACCAAGGCGTCCTGCGCATCATTCTCCATCATTCATCCCTTCCCTACGTTCCGTGAAACATGTCTGATAGGTGGACGGGTCCTTGAATCTCGATGGTTTAAATGAAGCCACCCTGTTCAAGGGCCAGTCCCGTCGCTACCTGCTAGAGGACCGCCGGCGGAACGAACGGAAACATCCATTCTGTTTTTCCAGCTCTCAGTCCTCCCTTGAAATCGTGGACCGGACTGAATGCAACAGATGCTCCAGATTCGGGTCCCGGAAAATTTCCAGATGACTTCCCGGCACCGTCGCGATTCGAAGGTCGCCGGTTAAACAGCCGTTCCATCCCAGATTTTCATCGTAGGCGAATTTGTCACCCCCGCCATCCTGGGCGATGAAAAGGCAGGTGGCTCCGTCATAGGGACGGGGCTGATAGATGTCATAGAGGGCGTCATGTTGCAGGCGGGATTGTACATGCCGCAGGTGATCGCCCTCCGAGGCGTGGCACCTCAGCGCCTTCCGGTTCTCCAGCTCGAATTTCACACGAAAGACCAGCCCGCTGGCCACGCGCTTGCTGAGGCCAGCGAGTTTTTCGACAGAGCTGTTTCCACCCTGGCGATTCCATTGCGCCTTGATGCGCTCAAGCAGGGAGAACCGGCGGACTTTTGATGCCGGGTTGGGAGTGTCGAACAGGAGGAGTTTTGAAGTTTCAATACCCATGGACCTGAGCTGTTGTGCCATTTCGTAGGCCACCAGCCCGCCAAACGAATAGCCACCTAACAGATATGGGCCTTCCGGCTGGATTTTGCGGATGTCCGCCAGGTAGGCGGTCGCGGTCTCGGCGACGCTCGCGAGTGCGTTCAGGTTCAGATTCTGCAGCATCGGTGCCTCGATCGCGTAGAACGGGCGGTCTTCATCAAGCTGCATCGCAAATTCCCGATAGAACATTACTCCGCCGTCCGCCCCGTGGATGCAGAACAACGGACGATGACCACCGGTATTGCGGATGGCGATCACGTGCCCGGGAAGGACGGTATTCGCCCTGACGGACTTTCTAACTGCTTTCTGGGGCTCAGCAGCCGCAACCAGTGAAGCAAGCTTCGCCGGGGTGGGGGAGTTGAACAGCGATGACATGGGTAGGGCACGCCCAAAGTGCTTTTCGATCTCCTGGAACAAGCCAACGGCCATCAGCGAATCGCCACCGAGATCGAAGTAATCATCATCGGGAGCCACTTCACGGCGCAGGCGTTTCTTCCAGATTTCCAGCATGCGCTCGAGAGCCGTGCTGCTGGACGCCGGGATTTCAGATGCCTCGCTGGGCGCGATCCGCCGCCGCGTGGGGTCATGGACCCATTGCTCCAGCCGGGGTGCGAGTGGAGCAGTCGAAATGACAAGCCCGCGTCGACTGATTTCCGGGTGGGCGAGCACGCGATCCAGAATTTCCACGCTCTCGTCCGGGGTCATGGCGAGGCGGTACATCGCGCTGCCGAGACCCACGGTTGCCTCGTCTGGAAATTTCCAAGCGTCCCAGTTGACGCTGATCCATGGGAAATCCGACGAGGAATTGGCCCACCGCGCGAACTGGTCCAGGAAGGCGTTGCCGGCGGCATACGCATGATAGCCGAGGCCACCCAGGACGGCGGAGAGTGACGAAGTGAGCAGACAAAAATCCAGTTTGAGATGCCTCGTCTCCTGATAGAGAGCCAGCGCACCTTCCGTCTTCGCGTGAAGATGGCGATTTAAATCCTCCGGCGTGCTCTGTTGGATGAGCTGCGAGGAAACGATTCCCGCCGCATGGATGATGCCATGGATCTCGCCGAACCGGCTTTTTGCCGTGGCCAGGGCGGTGGCCAGTTCCTGTCGTGAACCGGCGTCCGCTTTCAGCACGAGCAACTCGCCACCCAGCGCTTCGAGTTCCAACAGCCTCGTCACCCGATCTGTCGGTTCAGATCCGGTGGCTGACGACTCTTCCCACTCATGCCGAGGGGGGACGGCACCCCGACCTATCAGAACTACCTTCGCCTTCACCTTTCGGACAAGGTGTTCCGCGAACAAGAGCCCCACCCGGCCAAGCCCGCCGGTGATCAGATAGACGCCACCCTCCCGCAGCATGGGCGGTGCTTCCATCAGCGGCACCCGCGCGTAATCTCGCACCCATCTGCGGCCGCGCCGCCAGGCGATGCAGGGCTCGCGATCGGGAAAGAGGCATTCCTCCAGGATTGCTTCCGCCATCCGGTCATCGCAGGAATCCAGATCCAACTGGCGGCACCGGATTCCCGGCAATTCCTGCGTGGTGACGAGGCAGGAGCTTAGAAGGAAACTCCACTGCGGCTGCGCCCGCTCGCCACCAAGGACTTCGTGGAATTCCCTGGTTAGGAAATGCACGGTCAGCGGTTTGCGGTTGCCCCACGCCACTGCAAGCGCGCGGATGGTGTTTACTGTACAGGCACATCCGTGATCGACGTTTGCAGATTTTGGCTCGAAATCTCCGCCTTCCATGGTCCAGCCGATGAGAATTTGATCGGGCAAGTCCGCGCTCCCCGTTAGAAATGCCGCCATTTCATGGTCATCCCCGGGACGAATCAGGGAGCCCCCGTCAATGAGGCGGTCACCACGGCTTTCGATCCGTTTGATCAGGACGTCTGGTATCGGCCCCAGTGTCATCCAGACTTGAGAAGGAAACATTTCGCTGTGGCTCGCCATCGGTTGTTGCCGCCAGCCAGGACTGTAGAACCACTCTGATAGATCGTGGCGTTTTTCCAGATCAGTCTTTTTTGCGACAGGTGCCTCCAGCCAATAGCGCTTCTCGTCGAAGGGATAGGTGGGCAACGGGATCCGGCGGCGGGATTCATCCGGATAGAGCGCTTGCCAATCGACATTCAGCCCGGCGGACCACGCTTTTCCGAGAGCCTCCATCAGAAACCGGGATGAAGGAGAGCTGTCCATGGCACCCGGCAGGGTGGCGAGGGAAACCACATCGGACGCGTCTCCGACATGCTTTCCAACCAGCGTCGCAAGGGTGCGGCCAGGTCCCATTTCAAGAAACAATCGTTTCGGGTTCTCCAACAGGCGCGTGACGCTTTCCGAGAATCGAACCGATTGGCGAATGTGCCTTGCGTAGTATTCAGGATCCTGCGCCAGCTCGTCGGAAATCCAGTCGCCCGTCACGTTGGAAAGGTAGGGAATCTCCGGCGCCTGCTTTTTCACATCGCGCACCAAGCGGGCGAATTCTTCCAGCACGCCGTCCATCATCCGCGAGTGGAACGCGTGCGAGGTATGCAAAGGCCGGTTGACGATTTCCTGCTCTTCCAAATCTTTCGAAAATGCAGTAATCGCCTCCGCTGGCCCGGCCACCACGCAGAGTTCTGGAGCGTTGCAGGCAGCCAGGTCCAGCGCCGGGTGATTTTCCAGCAATCGCCCGACTTCCGCCTCCGGCTTCATCACTGCAAGCATGGCCCCCGGCTTCATCGACTGCATCAAGCGTCCGCGTTCAAACACCAAACGAAGCGCGTCTTCCAGAGAGAACACGCCGGCTAACACCGCCGCCACGTATTCGCCGATGCTATGGCCGAGCATGCTGGTTGGTTTCACGCCCCAACTCATCCACAGCATCGCCTGGGCGTAGGAGACCGCGAACAACGCGGGTTGGGCGAGTGAGGTTTGATTAAGGTCCGGCGCTTCACCGTCCGGATAGAGAGCGTCTATCAAGCGGAAGCCCAGCAATGGTTCCAGCAGCTCGCTGCACCGGTCCAGCTCACGGCTGAATACCGGTTCATTGAAATACGTGGCCCTCGCCATGCCCGGATATTGTGCGCCCTGGCCGGTGAAAAGAAACACCACCTCACGCTCCATTACGGGTGCGGATTGTGCACGGAGCTCCCCTGCTTCGAGCTGTTCAATCGCATTCCCCACCGACTCGGCCACGATGAATCCACGTTTTTCAAATCCCTTGCGACCGCATTGCAGGGTGAATGCGGCGTCGGATAGATCCACGTCGGGTTGTTGTTTCAGGAATCTCATCCAGCGCCCGGCATGCTGGTCGAACGATGCCTTCGTTCTGGCAGAAAACGGCAACAACCTGAACGGCCGTGAGACTCCTGATAGAGGTTCAGCCACATATTCCTCCAATACCGCATGCGCGTTCGTCCCGCCCAGGCCGAAGGAACTAACCGCCGCGCGGCGTGGCTGACTGCCTGGCCAGTCGGTGAGCGCTGTTTGCACATGAAACGGACTGTTTTCGAGATCAAGATCCGGATTAGGCGTTTGATAGTGGAGGATCGGCGGCAGCTGGCGGTGTTTCAAGGCAAGCACCGCCTTCAAGAGACCGGCCACGCCTGCCGCGGCATCCGTGTGGCCGATGTTGTTCTTCACGGAACCCAGCGCACAGAATTGTTTTTTCCCGGTCCATCGACGGTATGCCTGGGTGAGACCTGCGATTTCGATAGGATCGCCGACGGCCGTGCCGGTGCCGTGAGCTTCCATCAGACCGATCGATTCAGGGTGGATTTCCTGTTGGGCGAGCGCGGTGGCGATGACCTCTGCCTGGCCTTCGATGCTGGGCGCGGAGAAGCTTCCCTTGCGAGTGCCGTCGTTGTTGATGGCGATACCGCGGATCACTGCGTGGATGGTGTCGCCGTCCGCTTTCGCCTGGTCCAGGCGCTTCAAGGTGACCAGACCGACGCCATGGCCGAAGACGGTGCCCGCTGCTTTCGCATCGAAGGCCCGGCAAACACCATCCGGAGAAAAGATCAGCCCTTCCTCGTACAGGTACCCTTGCCCTTCCGGCCAAGAAATTGACACGCCGCCGGCCACCGCCATTTCGCACTGCCCGTCTAGCAGCGCCCGACAGGCAGCATGGATGGCGACGAGCGAGGTGGAACAAGCTGTCTGGAGGTTCAACGCAGGGCCGTTCAGGCCGAGCTTGAAAGCCGTGCGTGTGGTTAGATAATCCTGCTCGTTTCCTACAAGGTATTGAAGGTATTCGGATCCTGATAGATCCGGATGGGCACGGGCATAACTGTTATGGCCCGATCCGGCATACAGCCCAATGTCACCATTGAAGGATTCCGGCACGTATCCGGCGTGCTCCAGTGCTTCCCAGACTGCTTGCAGGAAAACCCGGTGCTGCGGATTTGTCAGCTCGGCCTCACGCGGACTCATGTCGAAAAAGTCCGCGTCGAAGCAGTCGTGACCCTCCAGCACACATCCACGGCGGACGTAGCGCTTGTCGGACAACGATTCCGGCGACACGCCTTTTGCCAGCAGTTCCGCTTCGCTGAAATCCCGGATGGATTCGACGCCGTCGCGGATGTTCTGCCAGTATTCATCGAGATTCCGCGCCCCGGCAAATCGCGCGGACATGCCGACGATGGCGATGTCACGCGATCCGCTGGATGAAGGCTTGATCTTCGCCATTCCCATCTCTGCCGCTGGGGATTCCTGCTCGAAATAAGCCGCCAACGCGCGCGGCGTGGGATGTTGGAAAATTCGCGCGACGGTGATGCGTTTTTCAAAGCGCTGCTTCAACTCCGCATGCACGCGGGCGACATGCATCGAGTGGGCACCGAGTTTGAAAACATTGGCATCCACCCTGACTTCTGACAGACCGAGCACATTCCGCCAGATCGCGGCGATCGTTTCCGCCGGCGATCCATTTGTCAGTTCGACCGCTGGGGTATGGGAAACGACTGCCCGCTGAGCCAGCATTTTGCGGTCGATTTTCTGATTTGGCGTCAGCGGGAAATAATCTAACGATTCGAATGCAGTCGGAACCATGTAATCCGGCAGGCGGCTTCCGAGGTGTTGTTGCAGAGCTTCTCGACAGGGAGCTTTGCCGTCAGGAATGATGTAGCCGATCAGGCGCTGGTCGCCGGGCTCGGGTTCGTGAACCACCACCACGCCGTCGCGGATGTTAGGATGTTCCTTGAGCACGGACTCGATCTCTCCCAGCTCGATGCGGTAACCGCGCACCTTCACCTGATGATCCGCGCGACCCTGGCACTCCAGCATGCCATCCGGGTGCCAGCGCCCGAGATCACCGGTGCGATACATGAGAGCGCCTGGCTTGTTGGAAAATGGATCGGGAACGAATTTTTCCGCCGTGAGTTCGGGTAGGTTTGCATAACCACGGGCCACTCCATCGCCGCCGATGCAAATCTCGCCGGACGTTCCTAACGGCACCGGCTTGAGCGTTTCATCAAGCACGTAGATGTCATTTCCCGGCAAGGCCCGGCCGATCACCACCGGTCCCTCTCGCTCCTGCATGCGCAGGCAGGTAGACCAAACTGTTGTCTCGGTAGGGCCGTAGAAATTCCATAGCTCGCCGCAGAGTGGTAGCAACTTTGCCGCAATATCCCTGTCCACGGCTTCGCCTCCGATTACCACTTTCAGGTCTTTTTTGCCCTTCCAACCCGCAGCAAGCACGAGCCGCCAGGTGGTCGGAGTTCCCTGGACGAACGTGATGCGGTGTTTCTCTAACATCGCTGCAAATTC
The DNA here is from genome assembly GCA_031412525.1 of Akkermansiaceae bacterium. GTDB lineage: Bacteria > Verrucomicrobiota > Verrucomicrobiia > Verrucomicrobiales > Akkermansiaceae > Luteolibacter. The sequence continues at coordinate 31,012 of JANODE010000095.1, forward strand.
TTCTCCATCCGCGCCAACGCCCCGCCGGGCCAGGACCATCCGGCCGCCAGTGATGAAGGCCATGAAGATTTCCGGAATTGATAGATCGAACGAAATGGTGGTGACAGCGAGGAGCGAATCGTTAGGCCCGAATCCCGGTTCCGCCGCCATGGAGCAGAGGAGATTTACCGCAGAACGATGCCGGATCCGCACGCCCTTGGGCCTCCCTGTGGAACCGGAAGTGTAAATGACGTAGGCGAGATGGTCTGAATGAACGTCCGAATGCGCATTCGTGGTCCTGCGATCCAGAATTCCGGCTCCCGGTTCCAACAGTACGGTCTCGGCTCCGGGTATTTGCAACTGCTCTGCCAGGCCCGACTCGGTGAGCAGCACCTTGAGGTCCGCATCTTCGCCGATGATTTGAAGTCTCTCGCTTGGAAATGCCGGATCCAATGGGACATAGGCACCGCCCGCTTTGAGAATTCCTAAAACCCCAACGATCAGCCATGGACCGCGCTCCATGTAAATTCCGGCGAGCAAGTCCGGACCGACGCCAAGCGCTTGCAAGTGCTCGGCCACCTGATTCGCGCGCTTGTTGAGCGTTTCGTAGGTCCACTCTTCGCCTTCGAAATGAATTGCGACCGCCTTGGGATCCCGCACCACTTGCTCTTCAAAGCGCCGGTGGATGCAGTCGTGGGAATTTGCCTCTTCTCCGATATAACCCGGCCGCGGCCCCAGACCGATTTCCGACAAGGCAGCCCCCACCTCGGAGGGTGGACTAACGGGTGCGAATTGCACGGACTCCAAGGCTGGCGCGATCCTTGAAAGGGCAGGGTTCTTGGGGGGGGGCATTTGGACGCGGGAATCAATCCGGACGAAGCCGGTCATTTTTTATCATAGAGATTTTCGTGTCGGTTGAATCGGAGGAAGTATAGCTTCAGCAGGCTAGAGTGGACGGAAAATGATTCAAGCCTAAGCGCGATTCCTACGCGATTGAGTAAGGAAGGGTGAGTGTTTTAAAGGCATCCGCGTTTTTCATCGGCAGTGCTAGACGTGAACGATTCCGTAGATCGTCCCGACGAGAAGCACCACGGCAAGGAGCCACCAATACCATTTCAGCCCGGTCTTTCGGTGCGGTGAGGTGCCAAATTCGCGGGCGATGAAGTCATCGTAGTCGAAATCTCCGCCTGGAAGATCGAGGCCGTCGGCGCTTTTGTCCTGTGACCAGGATTTTTTTCGTAGGACCGGCTTCTTCGACTTTTTCGCGCAGCCGGGACAGTTTTTACCCACCGCGACTTCGGTTTCGCAAAACGGGCAAATGTAGCTGAGGGCTTTTGGCATCCGGTCACCGCAATCAGAGCGAAGTCCCGATTCGGCGCAAGCTGGAAGAATGCGCCTTGGCAATCGGGCGAATGGCGTGAAACTTGGCGGGGGATGGGATTGAGTCTTTCTGAATTGCGCGATGGCCTGCCGGAGGGCGGTCTGTTTGGCGGCGGGGCGTGGCGCTGGTCGCCGGAACCGCTGAAACTCACCAAGGCGGATGCGCGTCAGATGATGTCCCTTGGCCACCCGCTCGCCCGGTTCCAACAGGCGTGTGATGGTCTCTACCGACGCAGCGCAGCGGGGAAACTGCCGGAGTGGCTGGCCGAACTGCTCGACGAGGGGAAACCCGAATGGCTGGCGAACCTCCAGCGCGAACCCACCACGGCGGAGCAATTTCCCCGCGTGATTCGGCCGGACCTGATCCTGACAGAAACCGGATTTGCCATGTCGGAACTGGACAGTGTGCCCGGTGGCATCGGCGTCGCAGCGTGGTTGGCGCGGGTTTATTCGAAGGCAGGATTCGAAGTTCTCGGCGGACCGGACGGCATGATCGACGGTTTCCGTTCGCTGATGCCGGAAGGAGGAACGGTGCTGGTTTCCGAAGAATCCGGCGACTACCGGCCAGAAATGGAATGGCTCACCGGCGTGCTCGGTGAGGGGTGGGATGTGGCGTCTGCGGAAGAATACGAGCCGGACGGCAGGTCGCTCTATCGGTTTTTCGAATTGTTTGATTGGGAGTCGATTTCCTCGTCGCGCCGGCTAGCAGATGGTGCCGCGGATGGGAAAATCAAGATCACGCCACCGTTCAAGCCGCATCTGGAAGACAAACTGTGGCTGGCGCTGTTGTGGTCCCCGGCGTTGAAAAAAATCTGGGAGAAAACGCTGCGTGGCAGTCACTTGCAGCGGTTGCGCGAGCTGGTCCCATTCGGCTGGGTGCTCGATCCCGAACCGCTGCCACCTCACGCCGCGCTGCCGCGGATGAACGCCCACTCGTGGGAAGAAGTTGCCCATTTCAGTCAGAAAGAGCGCAAGCTGGTGCTCAAAGTCAGCGGCTTTCACGAGACTGCATGGGGATCGCGCGGGGTATTCATCGGTCACGACATGCCGGCCGCCGAGTGGTCGGAAAAACTGCACGCAGCGCTCGAGCAATCGTCCGAGCAGCCGTGGATCCTGCAGGAGTTCCGCGAGGGGCGGCGGGTGGAGCATCCAGTGTTCCGCGAGGATGGCACGGTGGAAATCATGCAGGGGCGGGTGCGACTTTGCCCGTACTTTTTCACCAACGACGCGGGTGAAACGAATTTCGGCGGCTGCCTTGCCACCATCGTGCCAGCTGACAAAAAGAAGATCCACGGCATGAGTGATGGAATTTTGGTGCCGTGTGTGATCGGCTGAATCCTTTGTCTGGTTAGATCTGCCTGATTGACGCTGCGGACGATCGGTGACAAGGATACGAGTCTAATAGAAGGCGCGAATCCGCTTTTGACCCAAGCCCATGAAAACCCATCCATCGAGACAGACACCGTGTGAGAAAAAACCTTCCGTCACCCAGCGCCTCGGCCTGGGAGCGTTTTCGATTTCGCTGCTGGTCCACGCGGTGTTCGTGCTCGTCGCCGTTTTGTTTCTCTACCGATGGGTCTATCCGGAAGAGGAAGTGAAATTCCGCGCTCCGGGTGGCGACGGTCATGGGAGCCGCGGTGAAAAAGTGGCAAGGATCCAGACCACGCGCCACCAGACGATGGCTGCGGCGACCTCACGAAAAATCGCCTCCACCGCAATCAACGGGCTCACGCTGCCGGAAACATCCCCCGCGATGATGGACTCGGCCCTGCCGGTGAACATGAGCCTGCCGACTGGGGCGGGCAACGGCACGGGACCGGGTATTGGAAATCGCCTCGGAAATGGCGCGGGCACCGCACCCATCCACGGCATCGGCATCGGTCCGCTTGGCGGCGAAGATTTCATGACGCCATTCGGCAGCAACGTGGCCGTCGAGGGCTCGATGCCCGGGCGGTTTTACGATTTCAAACAAACCAAAGACGGCAAGCCGACCAAGGATTACGAAATCTCGCGCTACATGGATTTTGCGAGCCGCGTGGTGGAAATCCAGGACGCGGGTTTCCGGGATTCTGCTTTCAGGAAATTTTTCCAGGCACCCGACACGCTTTTTCTAACACAGATCGCCATCCCGCTCTCGGATGCGGATTCCGGCCCCAGGGTTTTCAACGTTGCTGAGAAGGTGAAGCCGTCTGGTTGGTTCGTCCACTATCAGGGAAAAGTCGCGGTCAACCGGGACATTCATTTTCGTTTCGTTGGAGTCGGCGATGACTACCTGAGCGTGCACAGCAAAGGCCGCCCGCGCCTGATCGCCACTTGGGCGTCGTCCAGCAACGTGATCACCGGGAAATGGGAGCCATCAGAAACAAGCGCACCCGGCGAACCCACTCCTTTGCATGGCAGTCCACCGGTCGAGGGTGACTGGATTCACCTGAAAAAAGGCCAATGGCTGGACCTCGACATCGGGATCGGCGAATGCCCCGGCGGGAAAGTCGGCTTTGTCCTGATGGTGGAGGAAAAGGGAGTGGACTATCGGACTTCAGCAAATGGAGCAAAAGTCCTGCCAATTTTCACCACCCAGCCGATCACGCCCACTGCGCGCGAGCGGATCACGCAGGATTTCAAAAATTGGGATTTCGAGTGGGACAACGTGCCTGTCTTCACCGTGGAAAAGGTGAGCGGAATGGCTTCTGACCTGCGCTGAGATTTCCTAACAAACCGACGTTCACGATCCGAAGCGGATGGCCGTGTAGTCGTGGGTGCCGGCCTGGCGAAATCCCATCTTCTGAATTTCCCGCGCGATTTCCGGCATGTGGGCCGCGCCCCACGGGATGATGATCGTCTCTGCCTGGGGCAGCCATTCCCGGATCACTCCTAGCAGATGGTGGTTCCGTTTGGTGAGAATGTCGTCCAGCAGAACTTTTTCCATGCCAGGCTTCGCGGGCTTCATCAGATAGGGAAGGGTTTCCGCGGTGACGCCTTTCGAGTGGACCAGGAGGGCGGTTTTCAGCAGCTCTTTGGAAACCGGGGAGAATGTGCTCATGTCCACGTCCGCCGGAATGAGTCGGCCGCGCGGTTTGAAAACCTTCACCTGCTCGACGCCGCCCACGGTCTTCGCCATATTTGAATAATCGGAATGGACATCCATTAGATTTCCGCGGTCGGAGACACCTTCCATGAGGACCACCGAATCATCCGGAAAAGAAGCGGCGATTTCCTGATAGAACTCAGTTTCACCCACATGGGACATCGGCACCAGGGTGATTTTCCGGCCGTCATCGTCCCGCACATATTCCCGCACCTGCATGGTAATGCCGCCGGGGCGGAGCAGGGCGAAACCATCGGTGAAATGCTCCAACGCCAGCTTTGCGGAAAACAGGCAGTAGATGAACGCCAGCGGCAGCAGCACGAGCACCGGGGCCAGTACGACGGCTGCGAGATTTCTCCAACTGAAACGCCGCCGCTGGACCCGATCCGCAGGAACGAGCGGCCATGCAAGGGGGGCTTTCCCTCTCAACTTGCGCAGGATGATCAAACCTAGCAGAACATGGGTGGCCGCAACGCCGAGTTGGATCCACGAAATGTGCGCATGGAAATAGACGAGCAGCGGCAGGATGGCGATCGGCACGGCCGGGGCGAACAGGCACAGCGGCAGGAACCAGCGTTTCGGAATCTCCGGGAAAAACCCCAGCAGGCAGTACGTGAGAATACTCGTCAGGATCAGCAGCAGCGTGAGCAGCCCGTCGGCGACTTCGAGATCGCGACGGTCCAGCAGCAACATCTGCGCGGCACTCAGCAGGGACACCGCCCCGCAGAAAATGAAAAGGCCCAGCACCGCGCTGAGAACAACGGTGAGCACCGGCCGGCCGTCGTCACGGATGCCGGCGGGCAGGGGCGGGGGAGTGGCGGATTCGGACATGGTCGGCAGCCTCGGCGCGAGCGCTGCCGGTGGCGATTACAATTTCCCCGGGGAATTTGATTGGAAATTTTCCCGACGGGTGCAGCTGAGTTCTGCGGCGAGCGCATGGATTTCTCTAACGGCGTTCAGTTCTGCGAGCCATTTTGCCGGCCATGAGGCAACCGGCCGGGCTGCACCGTAGACGAGCCCCAGCAGCATGCCGCGAGCAGCCGAATCGCCGCCGGCATTGATGTTTTCCATCAGGCCCGTCGCCGGGGTGTCCGGATGCCGGAGCAAAAGATGGCAAATGCTCGTGAACGCATCGGGGACATGACAAGTGAGCCCGTGTTCTTCCAGCGCCTCCGCATCCGTCGCTTTGGAAAGGGCCGAGAGGCGAGCGGCCGCCACCCATTCCATCGGGATCGCCTTCCAATGAGGGAGCGCTACCACTTGTTGGAGAGCAGCCGGGATGCCGGAGCCGCGCTGGATGAGCAGGGCCACTCGGACGAAAAATTCCGCTGCCTCAATGACGGCGGGATCACTGTGGGTAAACCCGGTCAGCGAGCGGGCTGCGGAATACAGACAGGCGTCGTTTTCCCAGTTCACCAGGAAAAGTGGCGCAATGCGGGCGGCCCCTCCCAGGTCAGCCGAGGCGGATGCAGCGGCTTCCGGGCGCACGCCGGACTTCAGGTGGGCGAGTGTGGATTTCGTCGCGCCGTCCCGATATGACACAGTGCCGGGATTTTCCCAATGCTCGCGCCAGGTGTCCGCAAACTGATGAAGATCGAACTTCCCGAGTCCGGCGATGGAGCGCAAGACGAGCAGCGTCTGGTCCCCGTAGTGAGTGAAATCCCCAGCGGTTTTGCCCGCATGATAGGCCGTAGCGGGCGGCAGGTAGCCGTTGATGTGGCCGAATTTCTGCCGGAGTTCCTTCTGGTGATAGATCCAGTGCGGACCGAGGGCAAGGGCGTCACCGACGAATGATCCCAAAACGATATCTGATGGAGAACTCACGACTGGCGGGGAGCTTAAGCGAGGCATTTCCCCGCATCAAGCGGTTACGCCGTGTTGATTCACATGGAGCTTGAAATGCAGTGCCCGGCCGGTCAATGCCTCGCCCGTGAACCATGCATTCATCCTCGGTGCCGGACTTGGCAACCGCCTCCAACCGCTGACCAGCCGCCTGCCGAAGCCGCTGGTGCCGTTGTTCCATCAACCGCTCGCCGCTTGGGCCATCGCCGCTTGCGAGCGCGCCGGGATCTCGAAATTCGCGGTGAACACCCACCATCTGCCTGCGGCCTGGGAAAATTTCCTGCCGGAAAATGACGTCACCTTTTTTCACGAACCCATCCTTCTCGAAACCGGAGGCGGACTGAAAAACATCGAGCCATGGATCGGCGGCGAACCGCTGCTGATCCACAACGGTGACATCTTTTCCACAATGCCTTTGGAAAAACTCATCGCTGCGCACGCTGCCTCTCCTCTGCCCGTCACCCTCGCCCTCCGATCTAACGGTGATGCCACCCACATTGCGCTTGATCCATCCCGCAAGCGCGTCACCGACATCCGCAATCTCCTCGGCAAGGCCAAGGGCACCCACGTCTTCACTGGCATTTATTGCATCGACCCCAGCTTCCTCGGCTTGATTCCAGCGGGCGAAAAAATCTCCGTCATTCCGGCGTTTCTCGAACTCGCCAAAAACAACCTGCTTGGCGCGATCACCCTCGACGAAGGCGTTTGGCTCGATCTGGGCGATCGCAATTCCTACCTCCGAGTCCACGAAGAACTCGCCCTCGCCCCGGCCGTGCACCCGGATGCCAAAGTGGACGGCGCAGCTTATCTGGAAAACTCCGTCGTCGGCCCCGGCGCGATCATCGAAGCGGGTGCCATCGTGAGAAACTCCGTCATTTGGCCCGGCTGCCGGGTTTCCTCGGATGCTCTGCTCGACCAGTGCATTGTTTTTTCCGACACCCCTGCCAGCGGAAATCACCAGAATGCCGATCTCTAATTTTCCACTCAGTCGGTAATCGCAATCGACACGATGGAGGGACTCCCGGTTCGGTAGACCCTCGCTTTAAGAACCTCGAAAGATACCGACTCCCGGCCTTCCGCTTTTTTGTCGACCACCGCTTTAAGATTAACGTCCGCAAAAGCAGCGTTTTTTGGGATTGTCAGTGTCAGACGGCCTTTGTCCGCGGCGAGAGGTGTTAGTTTTGCAGGCGATACGGCAGTGATTAGATAGTCTGCCGGGATGGCGAATCCGGCCCGCGCCACGACTGGGCGTGATAGAGAAACGTCCAGCGGCTCAGTGACTGGCCCGGCCCGGACGATCCGGAATTTCGCACCGCCGCCCTTTTCATCTGCTGTCGAATCCAGCGGCTTCAGATAGACAAACGGCGTACCGGTGGTGATGCGCAAGTCCACCTTGGCATTGGATCCGTTGATGAAAAACGCGGAATCCGTTGTCGCGGACAAGCCACCACCGCTGAAGGCAACCCGCGCGTTCCCCGGCGGCGTGGTGAAGGGGATGGCATAGCCGCCCGAGCTCGACGTGATCGCATGAAACGTGCCGGTGGACGGTTGCACTCGGATGTTTGGGATGCCTTCGCCCGGATCGCAGAGGCCGTCTTTGTTCACGTCATAATACGCCACGCCCACGAGAAAATCCGGCGAGTTCAAGCGGGTGCCGAAATCCTGGGTGACCGCAAATTTTCCGATTTTCACCAGATCGCCCTTTGTCCGGGCTGAAACGCCAATCCCGATTTCCCGATAGGGCGGCCCTGCGAATCCCATGATCGCCGTTCGGTGTGGCACGCCGGGCAGCACGCCAAATGCGCCAGGGCCCCAATCGATGTTCAGCCCGGCGTGGGCGTAGAACGGGCTGGTTACCCGATCCGAATAAATGTTTTCGCCATAGGCCACTCCGATGAAGCCGGTGTCTTCAATCCGGCTGGTGATCGTGGACGAGTCGGTGCCGGTGTGTTCTTGGAAAACATTCGTGGCCATGTCCGTGCTGTGACGCTTCGCCGAAGCGAGCAGGTCCGGGTTGAATGCCAGCGGTGGTTGCACCGGATAGAGCCGGAACTCGGATTTCATGCGGGTCGTGTCCACCTTGAAAAAACCGGTCGCCAGTTTGACACCCGCATCCTGAATTCCTGCGAGGAAAACCCCTTCGTTCTTCGGATTCGCCCGCGCACGGTTGATCAGCTCCAGCAGGTATTGTTCATCGTTGCTCGGGTTTCCGTGGCTGTAGGCCGTGGTCGTGACCGCGGCGTCAACGAATGGAGAGGCCGCGGCCATAAGCGCAAAAACACCTGAGGGAAGCAGTTTCATCACGAGTGGGGGGAGCGGTAGGCTCCGGAAGAATAAGCTTTCCACCGTCCTAACTGCAATCCATTTCTGTAAGATCGCCATGCAAAATCCGGTAGGTCGTTTCTCTCAAAATTCGACGCCTGGCGACCTGACCCAACATTTTTCACTCAGATACTTGCCATCCGCCGCCTGACCCGATAATTCCCGCCAACACCAATCAACCCATGACCAATACAGACGTATCCACAGTCCCCAATGCCAAGCGCCTGTTATGGGCCGGCTTCCTCGCCATTCTAGCAGCCGGTATCGGCTTCGGTGTCCGCGGTGGCATCCTGGCCAACTGGGCGGCCGATTTCGGATTCACCGGGGCCCAGCTCGGAGCCATCGGTGGCGCAGGTTTCACCGGATTCTGTTTTGGGATCATCATCGGCGGCGTCGTGGTGGACAAGATCGGCTACGGCAAGCTGGTTTTTGCCGCTTTCCTGTTCCACGTCCTCTCCGCGTTCATCACCTTCGCTGCGAACAAGGGGCAGCCTCAGGAAACCGCCTACATGTTCCTTTATTGGGGCACCTTCGTTTTCGCACTCGCCAACGGCACGCTCGAGGCCGTTGCCAACCCACTCGTCGCCACCCTTTTCCCGAAAAACCGCACCCACTACCTGAACATACTGCACGCCTCATGGCCCGCCGGTCTCGTGGTTGGTGGTTTGATCGGCTGGACGTTGGGCGAAGCCGGTGTCAGCTGGAAAATCCAGCTCGGCCTGTTCCTGATCCCCACCCTCCTCTACGGCTACGCGTTTTTCGGACAGTCGTTCCCGAAATCCGAAGCCGCCTCAAAAGGCCTCAAGGTCGGTGAAATGCTCAAGGAAGTCGGCATCCTCGGATCCGCGGTTGCCTGTTATCTCCTCGTTCTTTTCTTCCAAGACGCTCTGAAGCTGCCAAACGCTGCCGCCTGGGGAATCGGCGCGGTGCTTTTGGTCACCGTCGGCGTGCTCACCAAGTTTTCGATCGGAGCCGTCCTCCTGTTCGTGCTTTTCATCGCCCATGCCCTCGTCGGTGCCGTAGAACTCGGAACTGACGGCTGGATCCAGAACATCACCGGTAACATCCTCACTCCGGCCCAAGGAAAGATCCTCTTCGTTTTCACCTCATTGCTCATGTTTGCGCTCCGCTTCTCGGCCCATTTCATTGAGAGCAAATTGAAAATTTCTCCCATCGGCCTGCTTCTCATCTGCTCCGTGCTCGCCGTCATCGGCCTCAACCTCGTCAGCGGCATCACCACCTTTGTCGGCGCGTTGTTGGCGCTTTCAGTTTACGCCCTCGGCAAAACCTTCTTCTGGCCGACCATGCTTGCCGTCGTTGGTGATCGTTTCCCACGGACCGGAGCCATCGCCATGTCCATCATGGGCGGCATCGGCATGATGTCCGCTGGCCTGCTCGGCGGACCTGGTCTCGGATATGCCAAGGACCGCTACACCGTGGAGCACCTCCAAGCGACCAACCCAGCTCTCTACGATGCCAACAAGGCGGAAAAACCCGGCAGCTTCCTCTTCCTCGACCCGGTGACCGGTCTCGACGGCACCAAGCTTTCCGCCGCCCAGACCGCCAAAGAAAAGACTCCGGATCAAAAAATCCTCGCCGAAGCCAGCATTGTTGGCGATCGCAAGACACTCAAAGCCGACTCCTACATCCCGGCCACGATGGCGGTGATTTTCCTGCTATTGCTGATCTACTTCAAGTCCATCGGCGGCTACCGTCCGCTGACGATCGGCGAACAAAAGTGATCTTGAGTCACGGCTGAAATTCTCCAAGGCGGCATGATCATCAAGGTCATACCGCCTTTTTTTGAACTTGCGGCAAAGCTTTCCGGCGAGTGGACTGGTGGCCAATGACCCGTGTCACCAACCCGTTTCTCAAGTCCCTGATTCTGCTGTGGGCATTGATGACCCTGATCTCGTTCACGACCGTCGCCTCCGCTCAAGGCGTGAAGGTGAACCTTGCCGACGGTTTTGATTTTCCCGTTGGAAAACCCAATGCCGACGGCTATTACAAAGCCCGCGGCCTGCGACTTCGAAGCCCGCAGCACTTCGGCGAGGACTGGAACGGACGCGGCGGCGGTGAGACCGATCTCGGCGATCCCGTTTATGCGATCGCCGACGGCGTCGTTACCTTCGCCCACAATGTCCGCAGTGGTTGGGGAAACGTCGTGCTCACCCGCCATGCCTACCGCGATCCCTCGACTGGCCAGGTGAAATTCTGTGATACCCTCAACGGGCACCTCAACCAGATCATGGTTAAAGAAGGCCAACAGATCAAACGCGGCCAGCAAATCGGCACCATTGGCAGCAACTTCGGCATGTACCCCGCCCACCTTCATTTCGAAATCCGCCACAACATCAGCATCGGCATGCAGCGCAGCGGGGTTCCCTCCGACCTCGTCAATTGGGCGGATCCCACTCAATTCATTACTCGTTATCGCCGCCTGAACCGAGAATGGCGTCCCGTCGTCACGCCCACCGGAACCTATCAGGAATACGACGGCAAAAAGGGCCTCTGAAATGACCCTCCGCCCGAAGCCGAAATCGTCGTGGTTTGTCGTGCTCCTCGTCGCCGCAGCCGTGATCCTCTGGGCCGTCGATCAGAAAAAATCCCTTGCCCAGCCGACCCCGTCCGCACCTTCGCGTGCGGAAAAACAGACCACCGCTCCCAAGGCCTCCGAAAAAAAGTCCGGGCGCTATGAAGTCTATCAAGAATGCTCGCTCATCGAGGCACGCAACAACGATGGTGACAGTTTCAAGGCCCGCCTCCCGGACGGCAGGCAGGCCGAGTTCCGCCTCTACTTCGTGGACACTCCGGAAAGCGCTTTCAAAAGCTACGCCGGCGGTGATTCCAACCACGAGCGCATCCGCCAGCAAGCCGCCGACCTCGGTGGCATCACGCCCGCGCAGGCGGTCGAAATCGGCAAAAAAGGCAAGGCCTTCACGCTTGACCTGTTAGCGAGCAAGCCATTCACGATTTACACCGTCTGGGACAGCCCGTTTCACGACAATCGCTACCACGCCCACGTCGAAGTGCGGCAGGACGGGCGAACCCGCTGGCTCCATCAGATCCTTGTGGAAAAAGGCCTCGCCCGCATCCTCACGAAACCCGCCGATCTCCCGGACGGCACGCCCGCCGCCAAGGAAAAGGACCACCTTCGCCAGCTGGAACGCGAAGCAAAGCGAACGGAATCTGGCGTCTGGGCCAATACGGAGCATCGATCTCCAAATCGATGAGGCCAATGAAATGCGGCCAGCCTCAAATCATTGGCCAGCGAAGGCTTATCCTGAGGTCAAAAGCATGAACATTTCAGGCCAGCAGTTCTTCAATCACCTGCTTCGCGGAATAACTGGTCCCCACCTCCGGCAGCATTCCGCGAATGCTGTCGAGGTCATCGCCGAGGGTGATCAGCGGCGGCTCGGTGCTGCCATCCTTGCGACGCTGCGCTAGCCCGATGGATGCGCCTAACGAATTGCACAAACACGACGAACCCACCGTGCGGGCGATGTCGCCACCCTTCGTCGCATAGAGCCCCACTGGCTCCGCGGAGCAGCGGAAACCGACCGAACCGTCTTCCTTCATGTAGGTTTCCCGCAGCACGCCGAGGTCGCACACGCGCTCGCGATGATCGTAAACCGTTGGGTTTGATAGAGTGCTCGGGAGTTGCGCGATCTTGAAGGGAAATCCGGTAGGCGATGCAGAAGCGTTGGTAAAAACATCGAGCTCATTGCGGCGGATGGCGTCGATGAGTTCGGCTTTGAGCTTGGGATCAAATCCGGATTCCTCACTCAGCGCGAACACCGTGCCAACCTGAACGCCCATCGCGCCCTCAGCCTGTGCTTCCCGCAGTTTTCCCTTCACGCCGTATCCACCAGCGAGCCAGAACGGTAGCCCGATTTCGCGGAATTTCGAGATATCGATCGCATCGCGCGGCCCGTAGATCGGCTCGCCTTTTTCACTGAGCTGCATCGCGCCGCGCGGTGGTGCGTTGTGGCCGCCGGCGATCGATGCTTCGACCACAAAGCCATCGACTTTTCCGGATGCCTTGCGCCGCAGGTTTTCTGCTAGGACCGGAGAGGAAACAATGGCGAGAAAAATGGGACGCTTCAGTGTCTTTGGAGTTTCGCCGGAAAAATCCGCGGGATCAAACTCCACGGTGATCGTCCGGTCCGCGCCGGTCACGTCGAGGCGGAGTTCGGCGGATTTGCCTTCCGCGAGCTTGTCGAGGATGCCGGGAATCTGCCGGGGAATGCCAGCGCCCATCAGCACGGCATCGACCCCGGCTAGCATCGCACCGTAAAGCGCGGACATCGTTGGTAGCTGGCTTTTTTCCAGCAGGTTCAGGCCTGCAAAACCGTCGTGGCCTTCCTTCGCCAACCAGATGGAAACGAAGCTGGCCAACACCGAGATTTCCAGCGAATGCCGCGTCGGCGGACAGGCCATCAGCGGTGTGGCTTTGAACGGCGCGTCCGGCGCGATTCCACCTTCCACAAAATAACGTTCCAGCATGCGCTCCGCCATCGCAGGAAACGGAAAATGCCCCAACGCCCGGCGGATGTCACCGCCCTCGTCGCCGAGCTGGAGCGTGCGTACGATCACCACATCCAGCATGGTGCCGGAAACCACGCCGAGCTGCCCTGCTAGAGAAACCGCGCGGGCAAGTCGCCAGCCAGATACTCCAACTCCCATGCCTCCTTGGATGATGGGTGGAAGTCCGGCGGCCGTGATCGATTGGGTATTCATAAATGTTCCTTCTTCTAACTATCAACTCTCAACCAAAGACTCTCAACTTCATCAACTGCATCCCTGGCTGGTTCCACACTGCGTGCAGACGCCGCAGGCGCCGGCGCGGATGACCTTGTCGGAGCCGCAGTTCGAACAGGTGATGCCCATGTAGGCGGTGCCGAGCGCGGTCTGCACACGGGCGGCGGCGTGGTGTGTGTGATCGGCCACGCTGAGTTCGCGGACGGGGCGGTTGATGGCGCGTTTTTCCATCTCCGGCAGTTCGGGCATGGGAAGGTCGGCCTGTTCTGATTCCGGCGAAGTGGCCTGACGGTAGCCCTGAATGAACTGACAGCCGATCCACCGGAAGACGTAGTCGGTGATGCTGTAGGCGGAACGGATGTCCGGATTCGAGGTGAAGCCGCTGGGCTCGTAACGCTGATAGGCGAATTTGTTCACCATCTGTTCTAGCGGAACTCCGTATTGCAGGGCGATGGAAGTGAGCGTGGCAACCGTGTCCATCAGCCCGCCGAGGGTACTTCCTTCCTTGGACATCTGGACAAAAAGTTCACCCGGTTGGCCGTCCGGATAGAGACCGACGGTGATGTAGCCTTCGTGTCCGGCGATTTCAAACTTGTGCGTCAGCGACATGCGCGTGTCCGGAAGCGTGCGGCGTGAACGACTATCGAGCTGATCGCGCAGCGCTTCGTTCTCGGCGGCAAGCTTGGCAAGCTGGCTGGCGAAATCATCGGCCACTTGTCCGCTGCCGCCCATGTCGGAGGTCTTTTTCGTGTTGAGTGGCGCTGAGCGTTTCGACCCGTCCCGATAGATTGCAACGGCCTTGAGTCCGAGCTGCCATGCCTCGATGTAGGTCTGCATGATGTCCTCAACGGTGGCGTTTTCCGGAAGATTGACGGTTTTCGAAATCGCTCCTGATAGAAATGGCTGCGCTGCGGCCATCATCAGCAAGTGGCCGCGGTAATGGAGGCTGCGGGTGCCTTTGTAGGGCTTGAAGGCGCAGTCAAAAACCGGCAGGTGTTCGTGCTTCAGTCCACTGCGGATGATCGGGCCGGTTTCATCATCAGTGACATCCTCGATGGTATCCCATCGTTCGATGTGCTGGAGAATCATGGCTGTTTCCCCATCATCATAACCAAGCCGTCTCAGAGCGGGCGGCACCGTTTGATTGACGATCTTCAACATGCCACCGCCGGCGAGGAGTTTGTATTTCACCAGCGCGATGTCCGGCTCAATGCCGGTGGTGTCGCAGTCCATTAGAAATCCGATGGTTCCGGTGGGGGCGAGCACGGTGACCTGTGCATTGCGGTAGCCGTGACTGCGTCCTGCATCGAGCGCGCGGTCCCATGCGTTGCGCGCAGCGTCGATGATGGTCTGGCAGTCGGCGTTCTCTGCTAGACCGTAAGCCAGCTCGCGGTGGCGCGAAATGACCTCGATCATTGACGGTTCGTTAGACGGTGCGGGCGGGTTTTTCACCGTGCCGTAGCGGGAGTCCTTGTAGGAGGGGAAGGGGCCGCTGACCGCGGCCAACTCGGCGCTGACCTGATAGGCGTGGCCGGTCATGAGTGCGGTGATGGAACCGGCAAGGGCGCGGCCTTCGTCCGAATCGTAGCCAAGGCCGCGGCTCATGATGAGCGCGCCGAGATTGGCGAAGCCGAGGCCGAGCGTGCGGAAGGCGTGGGAGTTTTCCGCGATGGGCTGGGTGGGGTAGCTGGCGCGGTCAACGAGAATTTCCTGGGCGACGATGAAGAGGCGGACGGCATGCTTGAAACGCTTCACGTCGAACGACCCATCGCTCTTCCGAAACCTAACAAGGTTGAGGGAGGCGAGGTTGCACGCAGTGTCGTTGAGGAAAAGGTA
Organism: Akkermansiaceae bacterium; assembly: GCA_031412525.1. GTDB lineage: Bacteria > Verrucomicrobiota > Verrucomicrobiia > Verrucomicrobiales > Akkermansiaceae > Luteolibacter. Next base: position 46,217 of record JANODE010000095.1, read on the forward strand.
CTCGGAACAGGGATTGGTGGAATGCTGGCGACCGCTGCCCTTGCAGGTGTGCCAGGTATGGATGGTGGAATCGAACTGCATGCCCGGGTCGCCACAAGTCCAGGTGCCTAACGAAATTTTCCGCAGCAGGTCGCGGGCGCTCTTTTTCTCGCAGGGTTCGCCATCGATGACGCGGAGCGTCCACCAGTCACCGTCGTCCACGGCGGCTTGCATGAACCCGTCGCTGGCACGAACGGATAGATTTTCATTCTGGAACATGACGGAGCCGTAGGCGTCGCCGTTGTAAGAGCCGTCGTAGCCCTGTTCGATCAGTGCCCAGGCTTTCTTTTCTTCGATGGTCTTGGCTTCGATGAATTCCTCGATGTCCGGATGCCAGTCCTTCAACGTGTTCATTTTCGCCGCACGGCGGGTTTTCCCACCGGATTTCACGGCGTTCGCCACCTGGTCGTAGATGCGTAGAAACGAAAGCGGGCCCGAAGGTTTTCCACCACCGGAGAGTTTCTCGCGGGTGGAGCGCAAGGTGGATAGATCCGAGCCTGTGCCGGAGCCGTATTTGAAAAGCATGGCTTCTGAAGCGGCGAGGCGCATGATGTCTTCCATCTTGTCTTCCACGCCTTGGATGAAGCAGGCGCTGGCCTGCGGGTAGTGATATTGGCCGGGCGCGCGTTTGGCTTTTCCGGCCTCCGCGTTCCAATACCAGTTTCCTTCGCTGCCGCCCTCGCCGATGCCGTATTGATCGTGGAGGCCGACGTTGAACCAGACGGGTGAGTTGAATGCGCCGCATTGATGGAGGCAGAGCCAAGTGAGATCGGCGTAAAAATTTTCCGAGCTTTCCTCATCAGCGAAGTATCCGTCGGCGACGCCCCAGTCGGCGATGGTGCGGGTGACGCGGTGGATGAGCTGGCGGACGGAGTGTTCGCGGCCGCCGTTGTTAGGATCGCTGCCGAGAGTGGCATCGCCATAGAAATATTTCGAGACGGCGATCTTGGTGGCGAGCTCGCTCCACGCCTTTGGGACCTCCACGTTTTCCTGGCGGAACATCGTTTTGCCGCGATCATCCGTAATCTCCGCAATGCGTTGGCTCCACTCGATTTCATCGAAGGGCGAAACTCCCGGCGTCGCGAAATTTCGATCGAAACCGAGACCTGTGGCTGTTTCAGTTTGGCTCGGGGATGGGGCGGCGACGGTGTTCATGGGATGGGCGAAATTCGACGATACCCTACCGTCGTTTTGGAGCCACGCATCCCGCATCACAACCTGCGCCGATTTCACTATCGGACGCCTTGACGATTTTTTCAGCCGCGCTGCCAGAGGGCTCTTAGCGCATCGGTATCAAGCACTTCCAAGGTGGTCACAATCCGGTCCGGAGACTCGCTTGCCAACGAATCAGCGGAGTGGGTGGTGGTCACGCCGACGCATTTCATGCCACCGGCCCGGGCGGCGCGGAGTCCGGCGTGCGCATCCTCGATGACCACGCAGCGTGATGGATCGGCCCCGAGCTTGGCGGCGGCCTTGAGGAAAACCTCGGGGTCCGGCTTGCCGCGGGTGACGTCTTCCGATGCGGCAACGTCGTGGAAAAGGTGGGCAATCCCCAGTAGCCCGAATGCGCACTCGATATTTTTCCGCTGGGCTGAAGTGCCAACGGCGGTGGGAATTCCGGCTTTTTTCAAATCCCCTAACAAAGCGACGACGCCGGGCAGCGCCTCGATGCCTTCTTTCGCGAGAATTTCCCGATAGATCACCTCCTTGCGGTCACCTAGTTCCTTGATGCGCGCGGTGTCGCTTTCGTCTGCCCAACCGAGCAGGGGAAGGATCGTTTCGTTGCGCTGGCCGAAGGTCGTATTGAACTGCTCGCTGCTCAGAGATTTCCCGATCTCATCGGCGAGCATGAACCAAGACCGCTCGTGGGCGTGATGGGAGTCGATCACCACACCGTCGAAATCAAAAATCGCTGCTGCTAGAGACATGCCGACAACTTAACGCAGACCCGCGGATTGGCCAGCCCGGTGATTGCCCTCAGTTTTTCCGCCAGAGCCAGCGCATCGTTTCGGGAAACATCGCGCCGCCGTCCTTGCCGGAGTGGTTGCCGTGGGTCCAGACGTAGCGATGGTCGTATTTTGCGAACTTGAGCGCGGCTTGCATCTGCATGTTGCCCAGCGGCCAGGAGCCGTGCGGGTTATCAAGATCATTGATTCCATCCTGGAAAAAGGCGCGGATCGGCTTCGGCGGAGTTTTCCGGATGAGGCCCGGATAGACATCGCCGCCGCGGATGTTAGTGAAACTGCCGATCTGCGAAATGACCTTGCGGAACGCATCCGGACGCTGCCAGGCGACGGTCCACGCACAAATTCCGCCGGAGCTGAGGCCACAAATCGCACGTTGGGCGGGATCGGTCGTGAGCTTGTGGGTTTTTCCGACTTCCGGCAGGATTTCATCGATGAGAAAACGGGCATAGGCGTCGGACAGCGTGTCGTATTCCAGGCTCCGGTTGTTGCCTTTCCAAGAATCCTTGGGTAGCTCCGCGGCCAGGTGCCCGGGGTTGATGAAAATTCCGATCATCGGCGGGATGTCTCCGCTGGCGATGAGATTGTCCATGACCACGGTGGCGCGGTGCTCACCTTTGGGATTCAGATAGGTGTGGCCATCCTGAAACACTATGACCGCAGCGGGTTTCGAAGGATCGAGCTTGGCGGGGGTGTAAACGAAATACTGGCGAATTGTCCCTGGAAACACCTTGGAGTCCTTCCAAAGATGCTCGGTGACCGTGCCTGGATCGACGCGTGATTTCGGCATCGAGTCGCTTCCCAACTTGGGCTCCGGTGCGTCCGGCAGGCTGATGGTCGCGGTGGGATCCTCGCCGCTGGCGGCAAGAGTCAGCAGGGCAAGGGCGGCAATGGATTTCAACATCCGCAATGAACGTCCGGCGGGTGGGTGGGTCTTTCGGGTCTGGCCAAGTCCATCCCGTTAGGTCAGCCACTTGGGGCTTCAACGATGCGGAGTTCTGGGCTATAAAAGGTCATGACGCTCGATGTTTCCACGCCTGCGCTGCTGTTTCCGGCGATCAGCCTGCTTTTTCTTTCCTATACGAACCGCTTTCTCCATCTCTCGGCGCTGATCCGTGGGCTCCATCAGGATTGGTTGAAAAACGGTGATGCTGTCCTCCGCGCGCAGATCGACAATCTCCGACGGCGGCTGACCTTGATCCGGACGATGCAGCTGTTCGGAGCAGTTAGCTTGTTTTTCTGCGTGTTGTCGATGCTCGGCGTGATCGGTGGCTTCGTTCAGGCGGCCGTCATGGTTTTCCTCGCCGCATTGATGCTGATGGGGCTCTCGTTGGCATGCCTGATCTACGAAGTCTGGATCTCGGGTGGGGCCTTGCGAATACTTCTCAATGACGTCGAAGGCAAAGAGCGGCCTCATTAAAGATCGTCGGAACATTTGGCACGCACGATGCTTCCTTTATTTTGTCGCGACACCAATAGGCGGTCCGATTGAGATGCCTTCAGGTTAATGGGTTTTCCTGATGGATGATCAATCGGGCCGCTTCTTTTTTAATGTGTGCGATTTTTGGAGGGTTTCGCTGAGTCCTCGCGGTCAGTTTCAGCTCACCGGTTGCCGCGGAATAGACATTTTTGTTCTAACTTCAAATGGTGATTGCATGGGCGTCTGCTGGAGTCATCCCCACCGATCATTGATTCTAAAAGGTTTCCTGGGAGAGACTCCATCTGAATCATTCACCTGCTGGACACTGACCCGAATTATTTTTCAATTTCTGGAATTAAACTCTTGCGGGGTCGGAGCGATCGTGGTAATTCTTCCGCGTCGCAAGACAAGGCGGTCCGACTGAGATGCCTCCCGGGTTAATGGGTTTTTCCTAGGGGGATGATCAGCCGGGCCGCTTCTTTTTTTGCCCGGATTTCGCCCCTTTTGGAACTTTCAGATTTTTAAAGGTCCGCATCTTCTGTAGCTTTCACCGCATGAAGCTGATTCGTTTTGGAGCCAAAGGGTGGGAGCAGCCCGGAGTCATTTTACCCGATGGCCGCAAGCTGGATGCAAGCAGTGAATTCACGGATTACGATGAAGGTTTTTTCACGGCGGGTGGCATCGGCGCTCTAGCAGATTGGGTGGCGGCCGGGTGTCCGGGCGGAACTGTAGTGGATCCGATGGCGAGGCTGGGCCCGCCGGTAGCGCGTCCGTCGAAGATCGTCTGCATCGGGAAAAACTATTTGGAGCACGCCATCGAACTCGACGAAGGAATTCCAAGCGAGCCAGCGATATTCATGAAAGCGTCGAGTGCCTGGAGCGGGCCTTTTGACGATGTGATTGTCCCGCGCGGCTCAACCAAGCTGGATTACGAGGTGGAACTGGCATTGGTCATCGGAAAGGCCGCATCCTACGTGGACGAAGCGGAATCGCTCGACTACGTGGCAGGTTACTCGACGTTTTGTGATTTCTCCGAGCGGGTCTTTCAAAAAGAAATGGGCGGGCAGTGGACGAAGGGGAAAAGCGCGGATAGTTTCGCGCCAATGGGACCTTGGCTCACGACGGTAGATGAAATCGCCGACCCTCAGAAACTGCGCCTGTGGAGCAAGGTGAATGGAGAAATGCGCCAGAACAGTTGGACCGGCGACATGTTGTTTTCCGTCAGGCAGTTGGTAAGTTATGTAAGCCGCTTCATGACGCTCCTGCCCGGCGACATTGTGGCTACCGGCACGCCCAGCGGGGTGGCAATGGGCATGACTCCGCCGCAATACCTGCAGGCGGGTGATTTTGTAGAATGCGGAGTGGAGGGCTTGGGAGAGCTTGCGCAGCGGGTGGTGGCTTTCCGGAAAAAATGATCAGACGCTTTTCCAGATCCAGTCGCTCGCTGCATCCCTGGCCGAAGCCGCGGGGCGGGCCGCATCACTCGGTTTGTCATTTCTGCGACACGCTGCATGAAGCGGCGGCGGTTCCTGAAGGCACGGCAGCGCGCTGCAAACGCTGCGGGGCGGTGCTCTACCAGAACCGGCCGGCATCGCTGGTCAGAGCCACGGCATTTTCGCTGACATCACTGATCCTGATGGGAGTGGTCCACTATTTTCCTTTCCTAACCATGGATGCGGGTGGGGGGTTTCACGGTGTTTTGAGCCTGACATCCGGTTCCGCGGCATTGATCCGCGAAGGTAGCCCGATTCTTGGGATCGCTCTGGCGATTTTCACCATCATTGCTCCAATTGGAATGGCATTCGGTCTGATCTATGTCTGTGGCCCACTGATGTTCGGACGGGTGGCACCGGGTGCGCTGCATGTGGCGCGTTGGCTGAACTTTACGGAGCCGTGGAACATGGTGGAGGTGTTTCTGCTTGGTGTGCTGGTCAGCCTGCTGAAGCTCGCAAAAGTGGCGGATGTGCATTTTGGCATGGGATTCTGGGCGTTCGGCCTGCTCATGTTTTGCATGGCGGCGGCGATTGCGGCGATCGACCGGGATGAATTGTGGGATCGCCTGGAGGTGGCGAAATCATGAGTGAAATGCTGCCACGGGCGATCCATCGGGGACTGGCCGGCTGTCACACGTGCGGCAAGGTTTCCCCGGTGTCGCTGGAAAAGTGCCCTCGCTGCGGGACAGATCTGCACCTGCGGAAAGCCAACAGCGTCCAGCGCACGATGGCGCTCATGCTGGCCGCCGCCGCCCTTTACATCCCGGCCAATGTCCTGCCGGTGATGACCGTGACGGAACTGGGCGACGTCGATGCCACCACCATCACCGCCGGCATGATCCGTTTTTGGAAAACCGGCGCCTACCCGATCGCACTGGTCATCTTCACGGCCTCAATCCTGATTCCGCTGTTGAAAATCGTGGCGCTGAGCTGGCTCTGTCTTGCGGCGAAAGGGAAGCTGCACCCGTCGCCTGCCATGCTCGGACGAGTTTACTGGTTCACCGAACTGCTCGGGCGCTGGTCGATGATCGACATCTTCGTCGTGGGGATTTTAGTAGCGCTCGTGCAAATGGGGAATTACATGACGATCACGCCGGGCCCCGGAGCGCTTGCTTTTGCCGGGGTGGTCGTGCTTACGATGCTGGCAGCCATGAGTTTCGATCCCCGTCTGCTGTGGGACCGCCTTGAAAGCCTCGGACTCGATCCTTCCTCACCCTCCAATACCTCAGACTCTTGAGCGAAACGATCCCACCACCTGCCGTAGAACCTGAATACCGCGCCGCACAGCGATGGAACGTCGTTTGGGTGGTCCCGATCATCGCACTGCTGCTCGGCGGCTGGATGGTCTATCGGAATTTTAGCTCGAAAGGACCGGTCGCACGCGTCGGCTTTGAAACGGCAGACGGCATCGCGGCAGGGAAAACCGACGTCCGCTGCCGTTCGGTGAAGGTCGGCTTTGTGAAGACGGTGAAATTGTCCGATGACCTGCAGACCGTGGTCGTCACGCTGGAACTGGAACCCGATTCGGAGTCACTCCTGCGGAATGGCACGCAATTCTGGGTCGTCCGTCCGCGGGTCTCCACCACGGATATTTCCGGCCTCGGGACATTGCTGACCGGAGCTTACATCGAGCTTGATCCCGGTCCCGTCGGCGCAGGCGTTTGCAATGATTTCAAAGGATTGGAAACCCCACCGGCAACGAACCGCAATATTCCGGGGAGGCGGCTGGTGCTGACCGCAGATGAGGCGGGCTCGCTTGTCGCCGGTTCTCCGATTTATTACCGCGGTCTCGAAGTGGGTCGGATTGAAAGCCGGAAGTTGGACGCGGACGGCAGGGTCGTCACCTATGACGCCTTCATCCGCGAGGAATACAGCATGCTGGTGAAGGAAAACACGCGCTTCTGGAACACCAGCGGCATCGACATTAGCGCAGGGGCCGATGGATTTAAAATCCGCACGCCGTCGCTTCAGGCGATGGTTTCCGGTGGAGCCACTTTCGGCGTGCCGGAAGGCCTGCCGCCCGGCAAGGATGCCGCCGATGGCATGAATTTTGTCCTTTTTTCAGACGAAGACGCCGCCACCGGCTCTGCCTTCAATCCGACAATGAAATTCCTGCTGCTTTTTGATCAATCGGTCCGCGGTCTTTCAAGGTCGGCCCCGGTTGAGTTTCGAGGCATTGTCATCGGCCGGGTGGCGGATATTTCGCTCGATTACCTCACGGATCCTGCCGACTCGCGCATCCCTGTAGTGATCGAAATCGATCCTTCTCTCCTGCGACGCGAAAATGCGGAAAAGATCACCAACCCCGACTCCGAGTTTCTCCGATACTTGGTCAAAACCGGGCTTCGGGCCTCTTTGAAACCCGGCAGTCTACTCACCGGCGCGCTCTTTGTGGACCTGGATTACTACAAGGATCCCACTCCCGCTGACCTGGAAAAAGTGGGTGAACTCACCACCCTGCCGACGGTTTCCTCTGGCTTGGTGGAGCTCCAGGCGAAATTAAATGCCGTGTTGGACCGGGTTCAGGCACTGCCGCTGGAGTCCATTGTGAACAAATATGGAGCCGCCGCCGATGAAGCGACCGCGACGATGGTGGAACTCAAACAAACCGTCGCCGCCGCCCGAAAAACTCTCGAAGATCCGTCATTCCAGCAGCTCCCCACCGATCTGCGTGCGGCCGTCGCGCAGTTGGACAAATCCGTTTCCAGCGTCGGTCCCGACGGCGCGATCCAAGGCGATCTGCTGCGCACATTGGAAGAACTCCGCGCCGCGCTCAGAGCTTTGAAAGCGGTTTCCACCACGGTCGATGAAAAGCCGAATTCCCTGCTTTTCGGCCGCGACTCATCGGGAAATCCCATTCCGAAAGCGCCATCCGGCAAACGCTGATATTTTCCTCCATCCGATGAACCGATTTTTCCTCCTTCTCCTCAGTTCCCTTTTGATCGTTGGCTGTGCGCAGCCGACCAAAACCTACTACGTGCTCACCCCGGAAGGCCCACCCCCGTCAGGTGGTGGAGTTGGCATCGGAATCGGCCCCGTGGCCCTCGCGGAATACCTGGATCGGCCGAATCTCGTCGTTCAGCAAACCTCTAATCAACTCGGCGTCGCGGAAAGCCACCGCTGGGCTGGCGATTTGACCCAAGGAATTTCCCGCGTCATGGCCGCCAACATCGGCCGCCAGGTGAAGTCTGGAAACGTCCGGGTCTATCCGTGGCAGCGCGATGATGAGATCAGCTATCAGGTCACGCTCGATGTCCGCCAGCTCCACAGCGGCGAGGATGGATTCGCCGTCATTGAGGCCGGCTGGCGGGTTTACAGCTTCCCGGATAAGCGGCTGAAGATTTCGAAAACCTTCGTCGATCGCGAGCCCCTCGAATCCAGCGGCTACGGACCCATGGTCGCCGCCGAATCCCGCCTCCTCGCCCGCCTCGCACGGGACATCGCCGGCAGTCTTCGCTAGGTGGAAGGTGTGCTCGTGTCTGCCTGGTTTTGAGTCGGAATCGCCTCATTCGGACTGGGAGATTCCTCAGAAAAATTCTCCACTGGAAGATCCGGCACGACCTCTTCTGGCGTCGGTGTGCGGCCGTTGTTTTCCAGCAGAAGAAAAACTTCGTTCTGGACGGCCTCGATCTGGCTCAGCGGGATGTTCGGGTCCTTGACGATGAACACTTCGCCTGTCTTGCGGTGCTCGTACACACGGAGGATGCCGGTGGGGGTGAGCTGGCTGTCGGTTTCGCGCAGGAGTTTTTGGCGCTCCAACATTACCGCGAGGATGAAGCGGGCGTTTTCCGTGTGATCTTCGTCTTCCTCCACCAGGCGCTGGAGGATTTCCTCGGCACTGAGTTTTTCCACCGGATTGGCGTTTTCGTTCCCAGTCGGCGCGGTGAAGCGGGTTTTCCAGAAAGAAAACGGCTTTTCCCCCGCGACCAGATGTTCCTTCCAACCGTCTTCGCAATAATCGCGACGGACGTAGCCACTGGATTCGGGATCGGGAAAAAGTGCGGTAATGATGGATTCGCCATCGGTAAAATGCCGCTGGGTAGCGGCGCACTCACGGCCTCGTGAGCGGACATGCCAGGATTCTGCAAATGCCATGGGAATGAAAAGTAAATGAGTTAGTCGTTGCCGGGAACGCACCGGCACAAGTAGCGGTAAATCTGACGCCCCGAGATGCGGCGGTGAAAAAGATAGAGCCCGATCAACGTGAAAACAACGTTCGGCAACCACGCGGCATGCGCGGGCTGGAGCGTGCCAGCCTCGCCGAGCGCGAGCGAAATGTTGCTGGTGAGCAGCATGAGCGCCGAGAGCACCACTGCGATGAAGACCCCGCCACCGGCACCACGGCGGGCGAAATGGATGGAAAGAGGCGTGGCCAGCAGGACCGTCACCAGGCAGGTGAACGGCAGCGCCCAGCGGTAGTGCCACTGCGTGAGGTAAGGCGAGGCGTCCGTCGTTTCTGCATTCCGGTAATTGGATTTCAGCCAACTGTTGAGATCGGGAATCCCGAGGTAGGCGGCGCTGAGGCCGGGTTTGATGAGCTGCCACGGAGTTTCCGACCAGGACTTGATCCGCAGCGGCCCGGGCTCGGCTTGAAATTCCGTGGGATGTCCGGGCTCGAATCGACCGATGATTGGCTCCTCGAACGACCACGTCCGCGTCTGGCGATCCCAGAAGGCACGTTTTGCCGTTAGGCGACTCGACAGCGTTTCGTCAGCGTTGGTCGTCGTGACCTCGACGTTGAGCAACGCCTTGTTGTTCTGATAGTCCTGTGGAAACGCGCCGATCATCCACAGCCGGCGCGATTTTGCATTCCGATAGAGCACGTTGGACGCCTCGTTCGCCTGCTTGCCGCTGGCGTCGGCGAGGATGGCGTCCACTGCTCCCTCGGCGACAGGCGCCCAGTGGTAGTTCAGCCCGAGGCACAGCAAGCTGAAAAATACGCCGGCGGTGATCAGCGGCAGGGTGATCCGCACGACGCCGCGACCGGACTGGATCATCGCGATGATCTCGCGGCTGGTAGAAAGTTTCCCCAATGAATAAAGCAATGAAAGCAGCAGGCTGTAGGGCAACAACAGCAACAGCACGGCGGGTAGGCGGGTGCCGTAAAACAGCAGGATCGTGTGCAGCACATGCCGGCTCTCCCTGAATTCGCCGATTTTATCGCTCAGGTCGATCAGCAGCCAGATCGTGAAAAGCGCGGCAAGGCAGATGCCGAAAATCCCGGCGAACTGGCGGGCCATGTATCGGTCCATCGTGCCGCCAAAACTGTAGATCAAACTGGCGAGCGCCGGCAGAAAACACAGCGCCGTCAGGATCATCGGCCGTGCGTGGTGCGCCTGCACGTCGGAATCCGGGAAGCCGATGATCTGCTGCTTGACGGCCGCCGATTCCATGGGAATCAGGAAAGCGTAGAGTCCGAAGCCCAGCGCGACGAGCGCAAGTGGCAGCAGGAAACGGAGCAGGTGGTTGCGGGAAAAAAGCATGGGAGGCCGCGAGGCACGGAGAATGGCGGCGACGGGGCGGGGGTGTCGAGTGCGTTATGGGTGATGCCGGAAGTTGCGGCTTGGCAGAAGTCCAAATGCCGGATGCGATGGCTGCGAGATGATTTCAATTGCGGAAGGCCAACCAATGCCCGGATTCAGCGATGCGGTGCGGGAGGCGTTTTCGCGAAAGGGCGTGCTGGCGAAATCGCGCGATTTCGAATACCGGCCGCAACAACAGGAACTCGCCGTGGCGGTGGCGGAGGCCTTGATTGGCGCCTCGCCGCTCGTCGCCGAGGCGGGCACCGGGGTGGGGAAGTCGCTGGCCTATCTGCTGCCCGCCGCGCGGTTCGCGATCGAGACGGGTCGGAAAGGAATCATTTCCACGCATACCATCAATTTACAGGAGCAACTCGTCCGCAAGGACATCCCGATTGTTAGGAAAATCCTCGGTGATGAGTTGCCAGCGGTGCTCTTGAAGGGTCGGCAGAATTATTTGTGCCCGCTGAGGCTTCGCCGCGCGCGCGAACAGGCGGCGGATCTTTTCACGGCGACGGAAAACGACGAGTTAGAGGCGATCCGGCAATGGGCGGAAGCCACCCGCGATGGCACGCTCAGCGATCTGGATTTCCAACCGCAGATGAAAGTCTGGCTGCAGGTCTGCAGCGAGGCGCACCTCTGCACTGCGCGGCATTGCGGGCCGAAGGGAGATTGTTTTTTCCAGGAAGCGCGGAAAGCCGCGTCGGAGGCACGATTGATCGTGGTGAACCACACGTTGTTCTTTGCGCTGCTCAACACCGAGGGCGAGCCGGAGGAGGAAGACGTGAAAAAAACCGGCGGTTTCCTGTTTCCCAACGACTTCGCGGTGCTCGATGAAGCGCACACCATCGAGCAGGTGGCCGCGGTCCAGTTAGGCCTGCGGGTTTCCCAGGCAGGACTTCGTTTCGACCTCCAGCGTCTCTATCATCCGCGGACGCGCAAGGGGCTGCTCAAGGCTTTCCGCAAGGCCTCCGCGATGAACGCGGTGGAGTCGGCGTTGATGGCGGCAGACCGGTTTTTCCACGACGTGGGAGGCGTCGCGAAATTCGGCGACTATTCGAAGGAATGCCGCGTCCGCGAGCCGGAGCTGGTCACTAACACCCTGGCCGAACCGCTGCGGAATTTGTGGAACGAGATCGATGCGCTCGCCGCCGATGTGGAATCGGAAACGACGCGCGCGGAGCTTCAGGATGCCTCGCGCCGCCTGCGGGAGACGCACGGATCAGTGGGCGTTTTCCTCGATCAGGGATCGGAGGACAGCGTCTATTGGGTCGAACGAAGCGGTCGCGATGAAACGCAATACAGCCTGCACGGCGCACCGGTCAACGTGGCTGACCGGCTGCGGCCGCTGCTGTTTTCCGGGAAAAAGAGCCTCGTCCTGACAAGCGCCACGCTTGGCGTTGGTGATCCGAAACTCGGCTACTTCCGCGGCCGAGTGGGCGCGGAAAAAGCGCGTGCCCTGTGCATCGGAAGTCCGTTCGACTATCAGCGGCAGATGCGCATCCGGATTTACAAATCGGTGCCGGATCCCGGAACGCCGAAATACGATGAACTGCTTGCGGAAGGCATCCGGCAGTCCGTGCTAGAGAGTGACGGACGGGCCTTCGTGCTTTTCACCAGCTACCGGACGATGCGTGATTGCGCGCAACGGCTGGAGCACTTTTTCCGCACCCAAGGTTGGCGGGTTTTCCTGCAGGGAGATGGCCTGCCGAGGCACCGGATGATCGAGGAATTCCGCAACGACGTGCACAGCGTGTTGTTCGGCACGGACAGTTTCTGGACCGGCGTGGACGTCCCGGGCGAGGCCCTATCAAACGTGGTCGTCACGCGCTTGCCCTTTGCCGTGCCGGACCATCCGTTAGTCGCCTCGCGCCTCGAAGCGATCCAGGCGGCGGGAGGAAATCCGTTCATGGATTACTCGGTGCCGGAGGCGATCCTCAAGATGCGGCAAGGTGTCGGCCGGCTGATCCGCACGGAAAAGGACAAGGGACTGGTGTGCATCCTGGACAACCGGATTCTAACAAAACGCTACGGCCAGGCCTTCCTCAAGGCGCTGCCCGACGCGCCGGTGGATATCATTGGTTAGCAGCTGATGGAAGCGAGGCTGGCGATCGCCTTTTTCAGCAGCAGACTGTCCCATTGGCCGGGAGCCGTTGGCGTTTTCCCGATGTAGCCATAATTGAGAAGACTGCCGCACTGCGCGCAAAGCAGGCGCGAAACGGGAGCCAGTGGGCCCATTCCCATCGTGGAAACCGGAATGCCGTGATCCGCCAGTTGGAAGTCCGCGAGGCGGGCGATGTCGTCGGGCGAGCCGAGATTCGCCGCCATTTTGAACATCGCAGCTCCGGCTTCTTTCGCCCGGCACGCCGCTTCTTCCATCACACGGGTGTCCGGAAGTTTTACAAAATCATGAAACGAAGCGACCCACGGAATTTGACGTCGTTCGATCTCCTCCAGCAGATCGCCCATTTCGTGAATGCTGGCGACTTCGATGTCAACCAGCGCCGCCTGATCGAGCGCTCCCCGCAGCAGCTCCATCCGCTGCGCGGCGTCCAGGATTCGGGCACCTCCTTCGTCGTGGCGGCGGGCCGTGAAAAGCAGCGGAATCACGGACAGATGCGCCCATGGTGGGGCGTCCACGACGGCACTTTCCGACATGACGATATCGAGCCGGATTTCCGCGATGTCGCAGGTCTCCCATGCCGTTAGTGCGCTGGTTTCGCGCAAATCCTCTGAGCTGCCGAAACTTCCGACCACCCTCGGCCGTCGTTCTTCGGATGGGAATGTCGCGTGTGCCATGGCGAAGTGATGGTGGCCAAACGGCCGTTAGTCAATCGCTTGTGGCGGTTGCAAGGCTGGAGTGTATTTACTTCGAACGAAATTTTACGGGAAATCATCATTTTCTCTGGTCAACCCGAAACCCAATTCCCTAGCTTCCTTCAAAACCCAGACCGTATGAATCTTTCCCCACGCTTTTCCGTCTTGCTCGCCGCTTCAGCCACCCTCGCTTTGATTTCCTTGGGAAGTGCCTTCGGCCAGGCCGCGAAGGTGGTCGGTGAAAAACCCGTCTTTGAGGATCTCCCGTCCCCTGAGTTTTCCGGCGGCAAACAAAAGAGTTTCAAGCCCAAGGACTGGTTGGAAATCGAGAGCAAGCTGAAAATTTCCCTCGCTCCCGAGCCACCTTCCAAAACCTGTGAGAAAGTCACCATCAAATGGTACGTCGCCGTGAAAAACCCCGACAAACCAGGCAGCTTTCTCCTGCTGACCAAAGATGTGGAGCACGTCAACGTGCCTCTCGATGACGACCAGATTTTCTTTTCCGTGTATCTCTCGCCGGCGTCCGTCAAGCGCCTCACCGGCTCCGACAAAGGCGGCAAGTCGGCAGTGGAACTCGTGGGCTACGAAGTCCTCGTGAACGGTGAGAAAAAGCATGAGGAAACCAACAAAGGCAAAGCCGGTTGGTGGAACACTGCTTCCGACAAAATTTCGCGCAGCGACTCAGTGCCACTTTTGATCAAGGCTGAAACGCCGTTCGCGAACATGTGGTGGGATCGCTACGCGGAAACGTCCGTCGAGCGTCGCTAAGAACCGGCGTCCGCCGCTTCCCCTCAGGATTAGTCTCTTCTCTTATCTACTCGCATCATGGCTGACAATCAGACCACCGTCGCACTCAATATCGGATCCCAACGCATCGGCATTGCCGTTTTCGAAGTCTCGAAAAACGGCGGCCTGGTCCTCAAGGCATATGACTCGGAATCCATCGTGGCTGATCCCTCGATGGAAGCATCAAAGGTTGCACAAACCCGGGTGGCCATCGCCGACCTCGTCCAGCGCCTCAAAATCGGCAAAACGAAAGCCCGTTATGCGATTTCCGGGCAGTCGGTTTTCACACGTTTCGTGAAACTGCCGCCACTCCAGGATGACAACATCGAGCAACTCGTCACCTTCGAAGCCCAGCAGCACGTTCCCTTTCCTCTGGCAGAAGTCGTTTGGGATTATGAACTCATCGAAGGCGCGGATGACAAGGAAGTCGTCATCGTCGCCATCAAATCGGACGCGCTCGACGAAATCAACTCCGCCGTCAACGATAGTGGTCTCGGCACCTCCGAGGTGGATGTCGCACCGATGGCCATCTACAACTCGTTCCGCGCCACTTACGGCAATCCGGAAGAGCCGATCCTGCTCATCGACATCGGTGCCAAAACCAGCAACCTGCTCTACATTGAAGGTCGCCGGTTCTTCACTCGAAGCATTGCGATCGGTGGCTCTGCCGTCACGGCGTCGATCGCCAAGGAATACGGAATTTCATTCATCGAGGCGGAACATCAGAAGATTTCAAATGGTCTCGTCGCCTTGGGGGGCGGCCACACCGAGCAGATGGACGAATCCGTGGCGGCTTTGGCCATGGTCATCCGCAACGCGCTCACGCGTCTTCCCGCGGAAATCGCCCGGACCACCAATTACTATCGCAGCCAGCACGGTGGCAGCGCTCCACGTCGCGTGCTCCTCGCTGGTGGCGGCGCGAATCTCCCTTACACCCTCGAATTTTTCCAAGAGAAACTCAATTTACCGGTCGAATACTTCAATCCCGTGCGCAACGTCGCCATCGGCAAGGGAGTGGATGCAGCGATCATCCAACGCGAAGGCCACCTCATGGGTGAACTCGTCGGACTCGGCCTCCGCGGCATCGGGAAATCCACGATCAATATCGATCTCGTCCCGATTGTGGTCGAGCAATCGCGTGCGGCCGATCGTCGGAAGCCATTTTTCATCGCCGCTGCCGCCGTGCTTCTCGCAGGTGTCGCCGGTTGGGCGGTCTTCCAGAATCTCGCCGCCGCCAAAGCGGTGGAAGAGACGAAGACCATGGAGGACCAGCGGAACAAGCTCGCCGAGTTTAAGGCCCCCATCGAGCAATTGTTAAAAAGTGAAGAAAGCCTGCGCCAGATCGCGGCCGGTTTCACCAACTCGGAATCCGCTCATTCCGCGTGGATGGACGTGATCAACGAGCTTCGTGGTGCATTCGCCAGTGATGCGGTCTGGTTGACCGATTTTGAACCGATCAACGGGTTTGACCCCACATTGGCTGCCAAGAGAACCGGTGCCGCGAAACCCGAATCAAAAGCCCTGAACGGCCGCCCGGTTGTGAAAGCGGAGTTTGCCACGGGTGCCTACGCCAGCTCGTCGCTCAACGAAATCAAAGCTGAGGAAGCGGCGCAGCCAAAACGCCCTGGGCAAGCTCCCGCCCCGTCTGGTCCACCCACCGCAAATGCCGTGCACATCAAGGGCTTCTGGCGGGAGACACCGAAAAGCCAAAACGTTGTTTCAGAACTGCTCAAAAACCTACGCGACAAGTCGAGTAGCTTCCGCTTCACCTACAAGGATGAAAAGGGTGCGGATGTGGTACTCACCGATGACCGTCTTCTTGACATCACCGTCACCGGCAAGCCCGGAGAGCTCGGTCTGCCCTTCGAAATCACCCTCCCTTTGTCCCGCGAGATCGCGATCAAGTGACATTCACCCAATATTTGCCATCTGAGTTATGAGTTGGATCAAGGATAATAAGTTTGTGGTCGCCCTCGGCGGTGGAACGCTCCTCGGAGTTGTCCTGCTGTATTTCGTGGGTGCCGGCGGAGCGACCCGCTATGAAGAGGCCAAAGCCAAGTATGATGAGGCGGCTTCCGAAGCAGCGGGTTTGGAGAAACTGCCGCTTTATCCCAAGGCTGAGAGTCGGGACGGGAAAAAGAAAGCGCTCGACGACTACCGGAAATCCGTGGATGCGTTGCAGGCGTCTTTCGAGAAATTCCGCCCAAAGGAAATCAAGAATGTTTCGCCCCAGGATTTCACAACCAATTTAAAGGCGACGGATTCGGAGATCCGCAAGGCCTTCGAAGACGCCGGGACCACCGTTCCCGAAGCATTCTTCGCCGGGTTTGAGCGGTACAAAACCACCCTCGCCCTCGGCAACGCTACCGGAATGCTCAACTATCAGCTTGGAGGCATCAAAAACATCCTGCTTGAGCTGGCAAAAGCTCGTCCGTCCGAGTTCCGCAACCTTCACCGTCCGGCTTTGCCAGAAGAGGACGGTCAGGCGTATGCAGCTCCAGCCAATGCTGCCGCCCGTCCGCTGCCGCTGGAAATCACTTTTGTAGGTCCTGAAAAAAGCGCCCGTGATTTCCTCTCCGCCATCGTCAAGCCCGAGAATCAATTCATCGTGGTGCGCACCATCCGTGTGATGAACGCAAAAAAGGATCCGCCTCGTGCGGCCGACGCCCAATTCGAAAAACCCGCCGCCGCAAAGCCCGCCGGTGGTGACGGTGCATTCGGTGGTGGTTTTGTCCTCCCTGGAGATGAACCTAAACCCGCTGAAGTCGCTGCGGCACCCGCGGCCCCAGAGCGAGCTGATACCAGCCGCATTCTTTCCCAGGTGCTTGGCAACGAACAGGTCCAAGTCTTCGCCCGCCTAGACATCCTTCAGTTTCTTCCCGCGAAGAAACTTCCTTAATCCCGACAACCGCCCACTTTTCCAACCATGTCCTGGTTTTCAAAAAATTACGAAAAAGCCGCTCTCGGTGGAGCTGTTGCGATCGCGCTGGGTCTTGCCTACCTGGGCTGGGCCAAGTTCGGAAGCGTTGAAGAGAATTTCAGCGTTGTGCTGAAAGGCACTGGCAACAGCGATCCTGCGGTCAAAGGTGCTGACCTCATTTCCAAAGCAATGGCCGACGCCAAGCGCGATCTTTCCTGGACCAAGGCTGATGTGGCCGGACGTCCTGTCGATCTCTTCACCGGCATCCCGCTGTTTGTCTCCAGCAAGGCACCCGATCTCCCGATCGACCCCCTCAACAAGGACGAGTCGCCGATCCATTCGCCCATCCCCAACCTGTGGTGGATTGAGAACCGCCTTGATCCCGGCTTTGCGGACTCCCCAAGCCGTGACCCCGATCAGGATGGATTCTCCAACCTGGACGAATTCAACGCTAAGACCGATCCGAACAACTCCAA
>JANODE010000096.1:0-23329 GCA_031412525.1 Akkermansiaceae bacterium
CTTCATCCGCGGTGGAAACTCAACGGGTTCCGGGACAAGCATTTGCTCCGACTGGTGGCCGAGCGCTGGTTGCCGAAAGAGATCGCACGCCGGAGCAAGGTGATTTTCCGCGCGCCGTTAGATAGCTTCCACCTCGATCCCGGGCCGAAGTTCGTGAACGAGCTGCTAAGCGAAGAATCCCTGGGGAAAACCGGCTATTTCGACATTCAGGCGGTGAAACATTGGCGCCAGGGATACAAGCAGATGCGCGTCGGTTCCGTTCCACGCTTGTCGATGGAGATGGGTCTAGCAGCCGTCGTGGCCACCCAGCTCTGGCACCATACGTTCATCGGCGGCTCCCTCGCCGACCTGCCGACCTGGCAGGCGGACAGTTAGGAATGCCGAATTCAAGGCAACCCTGCGAGAGCGGCCTTGCCGAGCGCTTTCATTTCGAAATCATCCTTCTCCTTGTTCGCCATCTTCAGGCCTTTTTCGAGAGACTTGCGGGCGTCCGCGTCATTTCCCATCTGGGCGTAGGTCCTGCCCAGCTCGATGTGATGCCTGAGGCGACCGGGATTCAACGAGATGGCTTTGGAGAAACAGGCAACCGCATCGGCGTTCGTGCCGACGGGAAGCTTGCCGTAGAGCACCTCCCCAATGGACCGGCGTGCTCCGGAAATATTCGCCAGCGACTGGTGCCATCTTCCCAACACATGCCACGCGGTGTCATTGCGGGGATTCAGTTTGATTGCTCGATCCGCCGCCGCCTTGATCAGGGGCGAAGCGGCGACCTGCGCACCTTTTCCCTCGTAAGGAAGCATCTTGCCATAGGTAATGGCAGGGGAGAGCTGGGCGTCCGAATTGTTAGGAGCAAGGGCGGCCGCGCGCTTGGCATAGATGAGGGAAATATTGCCATACTTGACCTTGTCCGCCTCGTTGCGGGTGTCGCTGATCATGTGACGGTATTGCCGGGCGATGCTGAGCAGGAGGGTGACATCATTGGGATCGATTTTTTCCGCAGGGAGATAGCTTTTCAAGGCGACTGTCGGATTGAATGACTTGTCTGCCGCATCACCCTTGGCGATCAGTTCGGCGGAAGTTTCCGCATTGCCGGTTAGATTGCCGAGTAACAACAGGGAAGTGACCGCCAGGGTGCGGTAGGAGGATGAAGTTTTCATGATGGGATGGGTTTGTGGGGAGCTTCCTGATGATGGCCGGTTAGGGAGACGGTTGCAGCAGGCGTGCAGCGTTGATGAGTTCGGCTTCGCTCCGCGGAGGTCCGATGAGTTGGAGGCTGGTGGGGATTTTGCTGTCCGGCATCGCAATGGGCATGGCGAGTGCTGGGTTTCCGGAAAAATTGATGGCCACCGTGTTCTGGGCGTTGAATAGCGCCGCCTCGAAGAACACGGTCGATCGCCAGAAAGGCAGGCGCGGAGGCAGGATCTGGAGGGTCGGCGTGGCGATGATATCCACCTTGCGGAACTGGCGGGCGAGTTCCCGTTTCCATGCCGGCTTGCGCTTCACTGCGGCGTCATACTGCGTTACGCTGTCCACGGCTCCTTTTGCTAGAACCGTGCGGGTGTTGCTGTCGATCTGCAGATTGTTGGTGTATTTCTGGTCGTTTCTCCAGGCGTCTGAGGAAGCGATCATTTCCCCATCAAAGTCTGCTTGCGCCCATTTTTCAGCAAATGAGGGATCCAGTTTCACGATCTTGAACCCCTTCGCGCGCAAGCGATCATCGATCGCCTGATCAATCGCGGGAGACGTGCCGGGCAGATAGAGACGCCCGATACGGATCTGTCTGGCAGATGGATTTGCGGCCACCGCGGCGGCGTAGCGCCCCTTGAAGCCGCGTTGCAGAAGGTCCATTCCTTGGACTAACCGGGGCAGATCAGCCGCCATGGGGCCGACCGTATCGAGGTGTTTTTCGGAAATGGGAAACACCCCTTTTGTGGATACCAATCCGAACGTCGTTTTCAGTCCATAAATCCCGCAGCACGCCGCCGGGACACGAATCGAACCGCCGGTATCCGTGCCGAACGCCACGTCGGCCTGCCCGGCGGCCACGGCGACCGCGGAGCCGCTGGACGACCCCCCAGGGATGAACTTGTGCTTTCCATCAAGACGATTCACCGGTGTTCCGAAATAACCATTCCGACCGGAGACGGTGACGGCAAACTCGGTGAGATTGGTTTTCCCGACGATCGGAACATTTCGCTCCCGTGCGATGGCCATGCATGCCGCGTCGCGTTTTGCGGGCGGGCTGTTTTTTGCTAGAAACTCCGAGCCAGCCGACGTGATTTCACCTCTCATGTCGATGAGGTCCTTCACCGCCAGCCGTGGGCCTGCTGCATTTTCCGAAACGGGCCAATAGCTGATGAAGGCATTGTTTTTCTGTCTCCGGCCACTTGGGTCTGAGGTGCAGGAGGTCAGCAAAACCGAGGATAGGAAAAAGGGAGTGAGCGAACGGCGAATCAGGAGTAAACGTAGTTTCATGTGAAGGGTGCGGTCCATGCGGAGAAAAATGGCTGCAAACAACGGAGTTTGAAGACCAACCCAACACGAGTGCCACGGTTTTCATGCGGCTGCAAGTGATGAGTTGTGAGGCAATGTTTCAGCCCCGTTCCAGTCGAACCGTGGAGCATAGGAGATTCGAACTCCTGACCTCTTCATTGCGAACGAAAAAATTGTTGTCTTCAATAAACTTATTTTCAGTATGTTACAAAATACTCATTAAGAAATCCTTTGCAGTTGCCACAATAGTTGCCAAAAATACACCGTGGCACGTCCGAAAAAAGTTCATCATTTCAAGCTCACCGCGTTTAAAAACGCCGCAGGCAGCCAATCGTGGCGGGTTACCGGGACGATGTTGAACGGCACGCGGGTCCGTCAAAACTTCCAGGAGAAATCAGACGCACTGCAGCGCCAAGCCGACTTACAGCTCGAAATCGAGGGTAGGCCGGACGCTCGTCGGACACTGAAAACGCTTCTCTCGCCCGGACAGCTTTCCGATGCGGAATCAGCTATCCAGCAACTCGACGGCATGAGCCTGTCGAAAGTGGCCGCTCACTACGTCAATCTTCGAGCCAGAGCCCGTGAAAAGGGAGCGGACCTCGACCAAGCGATCGCGTTTTTCGAAAGCCGATTCCGACCGGAAACCAAGGAGATCACCATACTGAATGCCAAAGAGGAGTTCCTCGCTACGCGGCATGGAATTTCGGACGCGACCCGGGGCAACTATGACATCGGCCTGAGGCTGCTCCTGAAAAAGGATCCCAACAAGTTAGTCCACGCATTTACGGTCAGCGATCTTGAGGCTTCACTCAAAAAATACACCAACGTCCGGTCCCAGCGGTCATTTCGTCTGATTTTTTCGGTTTTTTTCCATTGGGCTGTCCGGCATCACTACTGCCTCGAGAACCCTTGTGAGCGTTTTGACAAACTGCCGAAGGACATGAGCCAAATTGCAGCACTGTCTCTCGACGAGTCGAAGCGAATCCTTTACGCCGCCAGTTGCATTCAGGACGGAGCGGCAGCGGCGGCGGTGGCCATTGGCATCTTCGCAGGACTCCGCCCCAGTGAAATCGCCGACCTAAAGCCAGAGGATATCGGCAGTGAAAACATCCGGGTAACAGGCGGAAAGCTGCGGCGCACGCTCAAGCGCACAGTCCCCATCCCAGCTGTCCTCGCTGCTTGGCTCAAAAAATATCCGTTCACCGGACTTCCTACGGGATGGGATTATAAAATGAAAATGCTCAAGAAGGCGACCAAGGCCAAGAAATGGGTACAAGACATCATCCGACACACTTCGATTAGCTGGCAGGCTGACCGCGACAAAAATGAGGCGCTTACCGCTTACAACTGCGGCACGTCGATCCAGATGATGAACCAGCATTATCGCAACACGATCGACGACGAGAAAGCCGTCGCCGCTTTCTGGGGCCTCACACCCGCCAAGCTACTGGCAAAGGCACCGGATATGGTGGTACCCGGCAAACCCAAGATCGCGTGGCCGAAGAAGGAATCGCTGAAGAAACTGGTGTGGCAAAAGCCGCTGATGCATGCCGCCACCGAGATCGGCGTCTCGGATGTGGCGCTCCGGAAACATTGCGTGAAGCTCGAAATCTCCCTGCCTTCGCGAGGACATTGGCTCCGGGAGCGACGGGATTCGGCGGAATGATTTACGGCGACTGCACATTCCGCCGCTTTTTCACCGGACTTAGCGTCCCCGCTCTTAACGAAAAACACCGCTCTGAAGGTCATTTCAGAGCGGTGCTGGTAAATTGGTTCTCGTACGTAAATCGTAATTCTCTCCTCGCGGCTTCTGACAAGTTAGGCGTCAGGAATTTTTAATTGGAATGCGCGGGGTTTCTACGGTGCCATCTTGCGAAAATTTCTGGGGCGAGCCTCGGGCTTCCGCCGAAATTTTGGGGACTCCACGGTCTTCTTATCACGGACGTTGGGTAGCGGAGGCGGCAGCGATGGCATGCCCATGGCATTCAATATATAATCAGGCAATGGCGCGTTGGGAGTGTAGCGGAGTCCTAGAGATACGGCTTCAGCTTCGTTAATCGGTCGATTCAGGGCCGTGGCCAAGATGCTGAGCGCACGGTTGGCATCGCTCCCGCCGCGAAGCTTTCCATCTTTCGGCATATTTCGACGGAGACCTTCGATCAACGCGTCCTCCAAGCAGGTGTGGATGACGAGCGCAGGGAATAAGTTGATTCCTAGAGCGCGAAATGCAACCATCCGGCTCCACCCGTCGATCAGGATCAGCTTTTTATCGAGTTTTTGGAACAGAATTAACGGTGGAAACTGAGCACGCTCTTCGGCACGCTTCGTGAGTTGTTTGATCCGTGGGAAGTTCAAATCGCAACGCAAGCAAGCCTTCACTTCTGTCGTGATCTCCGAGGGACCAACAAGCTTTAATTCCATGCCACTACCGACAAGCAACGACGGCGGAAATTGTTTCATTGTAAGTTCCGGCAATTCTTGCACGGCCACAATGGGTGTCGGCACTGGCGGCACTGGCGGCACTGGCGGCACTGGCTGCACTGGCTGCACTGGCGGTGGCTGAGGTGGCTGAGGTGGCTGAGGTGGCGCTGCGCCATATCCCGGCGGCAAAGGGATAGACGGCACTCCTGGTGGGGGTGCCTGGATTTGCGGAACCAGCTCACCAAGACACACAGGAGCATCTCCCGTTTTAGGAGGCGGTAGCCCAGGTGGTGAGGGTGGCGCTGCGAGCGTCGATGACTGTGGTGGGACTGGTGGCGCATCGGCTACAATTTGCTGCGTTGCGGAAGTTTCAGGATTTGAATGATTAATCATTTTATTTTGGCTGATGGAGCGGTGTTGGTGTTTTAGTGTTTTGGTTACTGGAGTACGTTACGCCTCCTCTGGCAGTAGTGGTGCTCGCGCACCTGATTTGGTTCATTTTCATTTTTGGGATTCCCGCACCTCGGCTTGAGGGCGGAGAGGGATAGGCGGAACATGGGAATGCCATGCTCCGCGGGTAAAAACTTTGATTTGGCTGACGACCATTCCTCTGAGGGCCGGTCGGCCGGTTGGCGCACCTACGCGCCGCACTCGGAGTGCTGGGTTGAGTGATCTAAATTAAGTTAAAATTGGTATTAACGAGTCCCCCGGTGTCGGGGCCATAGGTCGTGTCGTGTGCAGTTGATGCCAGCGGTTGAATCCGTCTCTGATGGCATCTTGCATTCGATGTAGGTGTGTCGGGTCGTTGCTCAGGCGATACGCGTTTTTCCAGCCGCGCATGATTGCTTCGACATGGTTGCGGTCCAGTGAGTTGGCGATTGCGCCGGTAAGTTGCGCGTAGGCTCTGCGCCGTGGTCCGATGACGGGCGGTAGTTGTGGTGCGCGCCATTGGAGTTCGTATCCCAGGAGCGTCATGGTCCTGCCTTGGGCGGGCGTGTCGCGCCGCGATTTCTCCGGGTTGAGTTTCATCCCGTGGTCGCGAAGTGTTTGCTCGATTTCCCGGCCAATCCGCATCGTTTCGTCCCGGGGGCCGACTGGGGTGATATCGTCTGAATAGCTGATGACGGTTGTTCCTTCGTTGAGCCCATGTCGGATTGGAGCAAGAAGGAAGTTGATGACCACATTTACTACTGCGGCCGAAATGGGATGCCCCTGCGGCAGTCCAGATGCACCGCTGTTCAGCTCCCTGTGCCGTTGCTGAACGAGTGCGATGTATTTACGCGCTTGTGGCGGGAAGACTGCAATGACGACGCTTGTTGGTATCGTATTGAAGCAGTCCTGGATGTCCAGCTGCCACCATACGCACTGCGGAGTGCGCTGAGTTCTGTTGATGGCCTTGAAGATGGCCGACTCCGTGCCGCGCCCCGTGATGTAGGCGCATGTGTCGCCGTGGACGACGCTTTCGGCAATGGGACCAATGATACCGATCAGGTAATACTGCGCCTGAACGTAGTCGCTGTCGGAGGGGGAGAAGACTATTCGGGCTTTTCCGTTCCTTTTGATGATCCGTATCGTGAACACCCCTGGCTGATGTTCGGGATCGTACGGCGCTATCGCCCTGATTCCCCTTCGTTCGTATGCTCTGAGCTGGACGAGGATTTGCAGTTCCGGGTGTTGCAGGATCCACCTTGTGAGCTTGCTGATGACGTTCTGGTCATGGTGGGCTCCGCCGAGCGCTTGCCACAATAGTTTTTGGAGCGTGTTGATTGGCAGGAGTGCTGTAGCGATGCTGGTGACTGCCCTGATCGCTGATTCTTGTGACGGCGGGTTCTGAGCCGCTTGGTCGTGTGTCGGTCTTGTGTGCGCCGACGGGGCGCCAGGCTCTGCGGACTGATTTCCGCGGGTTGGTTCATTTCCGCTATCGACGTGACGGTGCTCCGGCTGCCGGGCGTCCGTTTGTGCGATGTGTTCTGCGGGAAATGAGGTCATTGCTGGTGAGGCGGGAATCCTTCGGCCTCGCGGGATAAGAGATCAAGGTAAAATCGACATTTTTTTGTCGGTTTTGACCACTTGCGCTGGATGAGAATAAATACAGGCAACTCAACCCATTGATAATAAACGCTTACATAAATCCGCAATTCCGGCATTTGTCGGTTCTGGTTGACTGAATAGTCTCCATAGGTGAAAAAACCTCCATGGAGATGCAGAACTCGATAAGGATTCTTAGGCGGTATTTACGGGCTCACAATCTGCTCAAGATCTTTTCAACACAGGCAGAATTCGCGAAAATGGTCGGCTGCTCTGAAAGCCTCATCAGAGCCGTCGAATCGGGTCGTATCGCCATGACTCTCAATTTAAAGGAAAAGATCCAACGGGCAACGGGGGTGCAAGGGTATTGGCTTACAGAACAGCAGGTTCCCGGTGCACCGATCCCGGCAGCCGAAGGTGGACAGTTCACCCATGAGACAATGCTCGACAGGATCGAGGAGCTAAAACGGGGAACAGAAGCCCTCATTCCACTAAAGTGCCCTAAGAAGGAATTGGCTCGCGCAGTGGGCAAACTGGTAGAGACCACACTTTTGGAGATGCTCAATCGTGGCGACACCCGTCTGATAGACGATATCAAAAAGCTGTTCCTGCAGGCGGAACTAATCGGGACCAACATGCAGCATGCTGCGGAAGCTCCGCTTTACCACGACATGTCTGATCCAGGCCCTGGCGAAGATGCAGATTTCCAAGTGCCGGATGTGAAAATTATTTTGCGAAATGACCTGAGATCCGGGGGCAAAAAGTGCCTCTCGAAGTGGCCCGAAAGCCCGAGCGGCCCTGGATTTTCCAGCAAATCGGACGCCCCGGCTTCTACTTCACCGCTGACTTGACGCCTGACAAGAGATCCTGTCGCAGGTCATCCACATGCGTGCCTTGTGTTCCCGGCGCTCAGCGGGGTCGCCGACTGCTACGGTGAGGAAGAAGTTGATCCACGCCACCAACATCCGGTGAAAGCGGAGGACGAAGTGCGCTTTGAGGCGGTCGATGTTCACACCGCCCAGACGCAAAATTCGTGTTAGAGACTTAAACGGTGCCTGAGTGACCCAGGCATACCCCCATTTGACCCATGGTTTTGGTCAAATGGGGGCTCAAACGGCCGGAAAACGTCCGACTGCTAGGGGTTCAGCTAACATATGAAAGTCAGTGCGCACTTACCGTCAGTGGGTTGTGAATGATGCTTGCAGGGGAATATGTACGTGACCCAAACGCACTGTTCGGTGAAGGTCAGTGAGTAATGAAAATAACAGCTCAAAACTGACCCAAAAATTGGTCACCACCGCAGAAAAAATCTGGCGGCTGGGCGGCGCACGCTTCAAAATGTTACCGATCGCGGCGTAGCCTTTCGGAACCTCACACATAGCCCGCACCATTTTATACACCAGAGACAGCGAGCCCGACACCAATGCGCTTATTGGGTTGTGCACGCCAGATGACGTCTCGTCTGCGGTTGCGCTCGACCGCTTTCACCGCGGGGTGCACCGCTGGCTGACCACTACCGAGCGCGGCAAGGGGCTTGAGGTGGAGACCAAGGGCGACTTTAACGTCGGTAACCTGTTGATCCGCGACGTCACCATTCCCGGAGACGACGACTCCAAGCGCATTCTTCTCGAGAAGTCTGTCACGTTCGCAGCGCGCGACGGGGCCGACCACCGCGTGTCCTATCATCGCATCCTGCGCGAGCCGTCGCACCCGCACGAGTGAAGCCTCACTCCCAACTTAACGACGCGGATGTTTCCGACTGGCCTGCGTTCGTAGCTGTTAAGGTGCCCACGATCACTGCGTGCAAGCAAGCCTTAAGGAAAGCGCACAGCTGGGTAACGTGCGCATTCGTTAACCAGTGCGCAACGATAAGCCGTAAGCCCACAGTTTAACCGCGTGACACCTTACAGGCGCAGCACGGGTTAAGGTTTGCTGTGCATTTTTTAACAAATCGCGCAGCACCATGCGGGAAACGGCCGCGGCGTTTTTAGCGACGAGCAACTGGGTAACGTGCGCATGCGATTAAGGACGCTTACAATTGTTAAGGAACGTGCGCAGTGGGCGCGCGCCTGCGCCTCAATCCGTCACACATTACTGACGCACACGGTATCGAGTTGGTACACGCGGTGACGCTAATTAAACCGGGATAAGCACGCGTCGGACTTTCCACATGCCAGACCGGGTGCGCGTCCCGGGTCGGCGATGAGATGCTCTTCTGTGCTATAAACACTTGAAGGAGTCCCTCCCTTCATACTTCCCGCAGTTCGTGATCGAAGCGCCGGAGGTGTATTCATGACCCCGCTCACCCTTATGAGGCGGGGTCGTCTTGTATCCAGGGAAGAAAATTCAAACCCCAACTCCACCATGCCACGCTCACTGTATTCTCCCAAACTGTCCGACGACGTGATCCGCGCGCTTTACCGCGAGGGCCAACGTCGCCGGGTGCCCATGACCCGCCTTGCCGATGAATTGCTCCGCCGTTCGCTCGGCGGGGAGTTTTCCGGCATGGCGGACCCGCCTCTCATCACCCCCGATCAGGTCATCGTCCGCATGAAGGACGCCGCCTGACACGGGATCTTAAACCACCAACCCACCCGAATCCCGGTCCGCAATGGTCCGGGCATTTTCGTTTTAACCCCCAATCAAACATCATTATGGCCATCAAATTAATTGCAAATTACTCGAAGCGCCTCGGCCTTCCCGGCTACTCGTCCCACCAGTTCTCTGTCTCGGTTGAAACCGAGCTGAGCGCGGCGAGCGACATTGCCGCGGAATCTCAGCGCCTTTATAAACTGCTCCAATCCAACGTGGACGAGCAGATCCTCCATACCGGGTTCGTGCCGCCCGGCGATTATGGTTTCGGTCCGCCAGAGGAAACCCCACGGACGGACAACGCATCGGCACCCGCCACCAACGTCACCCAATGGCAGCGGGGGCCGGCGTGGAAATGTTCCGACAAGCAGAAGGATCTGATCCTGAAACTCGTCGAGGAGCACCAGCTCGACAAGGCCGACATCGAGGCACTCGCCAACGAACGCTTCGGCAAGAGCGTGCGCCAACTCAACAAAGTGGAAGCCTCCGGGCTTATCGACGAATTGCTCGAGACCCACGGCGGCGCAAACCGCCAGGGCAATGGCAATCGCCGCAGCGGTTCCGCTTACGGCGGGTCCAACGGAAGGAGGGCCGCCGCATGATCGCCGTTGTCCATGACGCACCGTTTTCCACCGCGCCGACAACCCTGGCGGAAACGTTACCCAGGCATATTAGTCCTTCGGCGGCGAAGTCCTACCTCGGGTGCTCGCTCAAATTCTACTTCGAGCGTGTCGCATGTATCCGGAAAAAAACACCGGCCGCACTGCACCTTGGCAAAGCGGTGCATGCCGCGCTCCAGGCGTTTCACATCGCCAGGTGGCGGGGTGCGGATGATTCGCCGGAGACCATCGCCGCCGCCTACGAGAAAGCCTTCACGGATCTCGAACGCGACGAAGGACCGGTTAACTTCAAGGCTGAAGGCGGTCGTGAGAAATGCCGTCTCGACGGCTTGCGCGTGGTTGCCGCCTACCTCGATTCCCCGGAAGCGATGAAGGAGAAGCCGCGTGCGGTGGAGGTCCCATTAACGGAGGAGATTCCAGGACTGTCGGTTCCGTTGACGGGAGCGATGGATTTGGTCGAAGGCGATTTCACGCCGGTCGATTTCAAATCCGCCGCCGCCAAGCCCGACGCAGCAAACGCGGCTTTCGACCACGAAATCCAACTCGTCAGTTACCAACTGTTGATGGAGGCGGCGACGGGTGAAAGCCCGCCATCGCTCGATCTGGTGTTTCTGGTGAAAACCAAAACGCCCCAGATCATCCGCGTGAAATCCCCGCCGGCCGACGCGCATCGCAAGCGCCGGGTCACCGCGCTGCTGGAAACCGCCGTCATTGGCATCGCCAGCAACCGGTTCCACCCGCAACCCGGGATGCAGTGCTCGTGGTGCCAATTCAAAAACGAATGCATCGCGTGGCTTCCCGAAATCTATCAGGTCAGGAGGGCAGCTTGAAATCCCTGCTCTTGCTCAGCGCGGTCGTCCTGCTGGCGGCCTGCAATCCATCCGCAAGCGGTCCTGCGGCACCCGACATGACCCCGGTAGGTGACGGGTTGAAATTGATAGGCTACGCCCTGGTGGGTGTGTCGGTCGTACTCGTCCTGGGAACCCTCCTTCGTCCCCCGCCATCACAATGAATCCCAAGCCCTATATCCACGTGTTTGCCGTGATCTCACTCACGGCGCTCACGCTGCAACTGGTCAGTGACTTCTGGCTGCCGCTTGTAATCGGAGCGGGTGCCGCCCTCGCGGTGGTAGCCCTCTTCCGGAGATAACCGAAATCCCTAAGCATCCCACGCCCGGCCGGTTCCCTGTGATCCGGGCGGGCGTCTCATTTTCCCCTCAAAATAACAAACCAACCCCAGACCTAACATCATATCATGAATCCAAACAACAGTTCCCAAAATTCCACACTCCTCGATGGCATCTGCCGCCGGGGAGTTCTCGTCGCAACATCCGTCCGTTACTGGCGCGGTTGCAAGCGGCTCAATCCCGAAGACCTCGGTCTCGATCCCGCACACGTCTCCGACCGGCTCATCCAGCTCGGTCACAAACGCCTGATTCCTCGCGACGCACTCTCGGCCTTCGCCCTGATCGAGTCCCGGGTGCAGGCCACCGTCGAAAGCTCCAGCTTCCCGTTCCTGGGTGGCATCGGTCGCTTCGTTCCCAATCCCCGCCTCGGCGACCTCACCGACAAGCTCGACAAACTCCGCGATGAATTTCGCGAAGCCACCTTGGACTTCGTCGCTGGCTACACACCGTTGCGTGAAAACGCGATGGCCGAATGGCGCGAGGCTGCCCGTCACATGAATGGCAGCGCTGAACGGTTGATCGCCACCATCGAACAATCGTTCCCGCCCGCCGGGGACATCGCCAAGCGCTTCGGTTTCGAGACGCGGCTGTTCCAAATCGCAGCCCCCGACAGCATTCGTCTGGAGGTTGCCGATGGTATGGCGCAGCTCGAAGTAGCGGACGACCGCCGCCGGATTGCGGAAGATGCATCCCGCCGACTGCAAAGCGACCTCGACGGATTCATCCGCGAGAGCGTGGCCTCGCTGCGTGATGAAACCGCTCGGCTTGCCAGCGAGGTTCTCGCCACCATCGACGGATCTGAAAACGGCGTCCACCAACGCACGCTCAACCGCCTCACCACGTTCATCGACAGCTTCCGCACGCTGAACTTCGCCGGCGACCAACAACTCGAATCGACGTTGGAGCGGTTCCGCCGCGACCTGCTCACCCGCAGCGCGGAGGACTACCGCAACGACAGCGGCGCGATGGCCAGTCTGACAGAAGGCCTGTCACGCCTGCGCGAAAACGCGGTGCAACTCGCCCGCAGCGATGCGCGCGAAGTCATCTCCCGTTTCGGGCAGATGGGCACGCGCAAGCTCGCGGCGGTCAGTTGACCCAATCCCTTCCGGGTGTCCTTCGGGATGCCCGGAAATCCCTTTCTCCCAACACGCCATTACCCTCACACGACACGCCAATCCTACTCAACAAGCGCACTTTTTAAACATCACTCCTCTCACTTCACCCAACGCTACCAAAACCACTCAACACGCCAATCCATCACCTGAATCCCGCAGCGAGGGCGGCCTGTTACGACGGGCCGCCCTTGTCGCATCGATCCCCTCAAGCCTCATCTCCAAACACCATTAACAAAGAACAAACCATGTCTCACTTCACCACCATCCAGACCCAGATCCGGGACCTTGACGCCCTTCACGACGCTTGCGCCGAAATGGACCTCAAGCTCGTTCAAAATGCTAACTGCCGGGGCTACGCGGGCATCACCCGCCAGGCACCACACGTCATCAAGCTCAAAGGCCCCTATGACATTGCCGTTGATCCCCACCCGGAAAATTACGGCACCTATGGCCTCACCACCGACTGGTGGGATGGACACGCCGCCAAGGAGGTTGGCATCGGCTACGGCCGATTGCTCCAGTCCTACGGCGTCCACAAGACCATCCGCGAGGCCCGTTCACGCGGACTCCGCACGCACCGCAGACAGGAAGCCGATGGCTCGATCCTGCTGACATTGGAAGGAGGCTCACTATGAGCCGCAAGATCCATGTCCGCGTCACGCCCACCGGCGAGATCACCGTCGAGGCCGAAGGGTTCCAAGGCAAAGGCTGCGAAGCCGCGACCAAGGCTATCGAAGACGCTCTCGGAAAGCCCCGCGAGCGCACTCGTAAACCCGACTTCAGGCGGCAGTCGCAACGCCACCAGAACCAACAACCCCTCGGCGAAGGAGGCGTATAAACCATGAGCCAAACCCTTCGCTTCAACCCCGGCGGTCACATCGACTGCCTTTACACCGAAGCGATTGATCTTCGTGCGCTCGGGAGACTCACCGTCTTCCGGGCCACGGACATCCGCTTCTGCGAACGCACTCAACTCTGGAAGGTCCGCTGCGCCTCCACCGGCAAGCTTCTCCATTGCGATCCCTCTCGCGAGGCCTGCCTCGCCTGGGAACGCGCCAACCTTGGCCCGCCCAACCCGGACGCGCAAAGACCCGCCATCACATTACCCAACCTGAATCCAGTCACCGATCCATCCTAACCAACTCAAAAATTATCATCCCATGCAAAACCAACTCACCACCTACCTGTCCGCCGGCTATCCCGGCCTCGCCGTCATCAGTTCCGAGGAAGCGCGCGCCGAAGCAGAAATCGCCACTGTCTGCACTTCCCTCAAACGCAAGCTCCACGCCTGGTCCTCCAGCGAGGGCTTGGTCGATACCAAAGAAGGCCGCGTCACCGTCTGCCCGGATCCGTTGGACGCCCTCCAGCTCCTCGACGGCATGTTCGCCGCCGACAGTCCGGGCCACGTCGTTTTGTTCCGCGACCTGCAACTGCACATGGACCAGAGCGACCCCCAGCTTGTCAGGCGTATCAAGGACATCCTGCGAGTCGCCAAATCCAACGGCCATTCCATCATTCTGCTAGGCTGCCGTCTCAAGCTCCCACCCGAACTCGAACACGAAATCACCCACGTCGATTTCAGCCTGCCGGACAACAGCCAGCTCGGCGTCGTGTTGGACGGCATCCTCAAATCCGCCAAGCTCAAGACACCGCATGACGTCATCCGGGAAGCCGCGTTGCAGAGCGCTCTGGGCCTCACCACCACCGAGGCGGAGAATGCATTCGCCCTGTCCGTCGTTGAAACCAAGTGCATCGACCACAAAGTCGTCGCCCGCGAGAAAGCCCGCACGCTCAAGCGTAACGGCCTGGTCGAAGTCGTGGAAGCCACCACGTCTCTCGACGACATCGGCGGACTCGGATTGTTGAAGGAATGGCTCGTGCGCCGGGGCGGTGCCTTTGGTGCATCCGCCAAAGCTTACGGTCTGCCAGCTCCCAAGGGTTTGTTGATCGTCGGCATCCCCGGCACCGGAAAATCCCTTACCGCCAAGGCCACCGCCGGTGCCTTCGGTTTGCCATTGCTGCGTCTCGACATGGGACGCGTCTTTGGCGGCATCGTCGGCCAGTCGGAAGCCAACCTGCGATCCGTCATTCAAACCGCCGAGGCCATCGCGCCTTGCGTGCTCTGGATCGATGAAATCGAAAAGGGTTTCTCTGGCAGCCAGTCCAGCGGCAGCACCGACGGCGGCACATCCTCCCGGGTGTTCGGCTCGTTCTTGAGCTGGATGCAGGAAAAGGAAAAGCCCGTGTTCGTGGTGGCGACGGCGAATGATGTTTCCAAACTCCCGCCCGAGTTTTTGCGTAAGGGACGTTTCGATGAACTGTTCTTCGTTGATCTGCCCGATGCTCTGGAGCGCGCTCAGATCTGGGACATCGTCATCAAGCGCCACGGTCGCCGACCCACCGATTATGACACCGTCGTTCTGGCCCGCGCCTGTGAGCAATTCACCGGTGCCGAAATCGAAGCCGTGTTCATCGACGCCATGCATGAAGCGTATGCCGAAGGCAAGGAACCGGGACCGAAAGAGATCCTGGAAGCGATGACCCGCACGGTCCCGCTGGCCAACCTCATGGACGGTCAGATCAGCGCCCTTCGTCATTGGGCCAAGGGGCGTGCGCGAGAAGCCGCCAACCGCAGCACGCCGGCCCGCAACGGCAGGCGTATGGCGGAGGCGAATTGAGAGGATTTCCACCGGAATGGTGCCCGACGTGTGGTGCCCTTATTCGGATGAGGCGGACTGGCGGAAACGTAAGCCCCGCCTCTGCCCGGAGCCGTTCCGGTGGAACTAAACGCCCCGGCAGGAGCAATCCTGTCGGGGCTCGATTTCAAACGTCCAAGAGCACGCACCGCCACTAGCGGCGGCGAGCGTCGGACTCGATGTTAGAGTTGTAGTTACGACAGATCATGTAAATGGGGCGGCTAGTGGCGGTTGCTGTGTCTCTTGTTAGCCATTTTCTTTTTGTGAACTGCAATAGACGCCACGAAATGGAGCTCCCATCAACCCATCAAAACCTCTCTGCCAGTTCTTGAACTGTTGCCTGCCGCTACCATATGGATCTTTAGGCGGCTTGGGGCAGGCTTCTGAATCGAACCACTCGGCAATACGCTGGCAGTCATCTGATCTATCCCATTGCCCTACAAGCACACCGCGCACAAACTCACACTCGATGATCTTCCTGTAATACCAGGCTGGATGTGCTAGGATCGCGAACGGACGAGAATCTGATCCGAGTAAGAGATGTCCATCCCATAAGACAGCCCCCCCAATGTCAGTCGCACGTGCTTCCGAGGACAACTGTAACTTGTCTACCCATCCTCCTTCCTCATCGGAGTAAACTTGACAGCGATATTCGTAGCGTTGGAGGGGCTTGCCAAAAACCTTAGGGGCTTCCTCAGGAGGAACATCACAAAGTAGTTCTTCTGGCAAGCCAATGTGAAGACTGTCCAATACGAGACATCGGTTGTGGATGGCTAATGATACATGCCATCCTCGCCAACATGCGGTTGAGATCATCTGAGCCTCAAGGTCGAATGTCTTGGGGTCAAATGGCGCCTCGGTTCCATCCCATCCAGCAATAACGAACTGGTCGCCTTCGAGTGAAATTACATCCTGTATTTGTTGGGTCATGGCATTAGTGAACAGATATTCATTCTTGGGCTAACAGTAGTATTGAACGACCGGTCAGGTTTTTGGGGGGGATACACGACCGGTCGTTGATCAGGGTAAAAGGCGACCCGGAAAGACAAACTTTGTCCAGCGACTCCTGAGCGGTCGTTTTCATGCATGAGGCCTATCGCAGTCACCTCTCTCCCGACAAGCCCGGAGATTTCTGATTCTCCCGTAACCGCCCACCCACGCGTTGCGAATCTCCCCCAAACAACCAACCCCATCAACACATGCAAACCACTACCATCCAATCCGCCTCCCTCCATTTCCGCGAGGGAAACTCCGACAAGGTCTATCATGCCGCCATCGAACCCAAGGGCGAGGGCTACATCGTGACCTTCGCTTACGGCCGTCGCGGCAACACGCTCACCACCGGCATCAAGGCTGACACGCCCGTGCCGCTCGAAACCGCGACCAAGCTTTTCAACAAGCTCGTCGCATCAAAGATCGCCAAGGGCTACCAACCCGATGGCGGTATCTCCAAACCCTATCAGCAATCCGGCAACGAGGGGATCGACAGCGGCATTCGCTGCCAACTCCTCAACCCAATCGAAAAGGAAGACGTGTCGCGCCTGCTCATCGGCAGGACGCACTGCCTCCAGGAAAAACACGACGGCCGCCGCCTCATGGTCCGCAAGCAGGGCGATGAAATCACCGGCATCAACCGCCGGGGACTTGTCGTCGCCATCCCGGATCCAATTCGCCACGCGGTCGAGGAAATCCCCTTCGATGTCCTCATCGACGGGGAGACCGTGGGCGACACTCTCCACGCCTTCGACCTGCTGGAAGTGAAGGGCAACTGCCTCCGCCACCGCCGCTACCTCGATCGCCACGCCGGCCTGCTGATGATCATTCCTCCGAATCTCCCGGCACTCCGCTGGGTGAGCACTTCGATCGATCCCAACGACAAGGTGGAGATCTACGAAGAGCTCCGGGCCACTCACCGTGAGGGCGTCGTCTTCAAGGAGGTCGATGCGCCTTACAGCGCGGGCCGTCCGAATTCCGGCGGACCGCAGTTGAAATACAAGTTCGTCGAGAGCGCGTCGTTCATCGTCACAGCCCGCAACGAGAAACGCAGCGTCACCCTCGGTCTCTACGATGGCGACAAGTTGGTTCCCGCCGGCAACGTCACGATCCCGTCGAACCATGCCGTGCCAGTCCCAGATGAAATCGTAGAGGTGCAATTCCTCTACGCGTTCAGGGAAAGCGGCTCGATCTACCAGCCCGTCTATCTCGGCAAACGCTGCGACATCCTCGCCGCCGAGTGCGGTGTGGAGCAGCTCAAATACAAGCCCGAGACCGACGCCTGATTTTCCGATTTCGGCAAGGACCGCACGAGGCAAGCCCGGTCGCACGACACCCCCAGCGTGACCGGGGTAACACCGGGCCGCCATGCAGCATCCCAAAAGGGAAAAGGCTCCATGGCGGCCCATTTCCCTTTCCCATCGTCAACCACCAACCACCCCAACCATCATGAAAATCAGAAGTGTCATCATCACTCCCATGCCACGGTCGATGCCGGAAGGCATGTTCGATCCCATGCCCGAGGTCATCGCCACCTTCAAGGACGGCTCCACCAAAAGCCTGTTCTCGTTCTTCCCCGATGAGGTCTCGTTCCAGCCGTCTGAGTTCAACGGACTCACCGAGGAAGAAGCCCACAGCATCTTCCAACGCAAGGACACCACCTACCTCCGCTCATGAGACAACCGATCCCCCGAAACGGCACCGCACCACTCAAGGTCGGCGACCGCGTCCAGATCGTGCCCGAGTGGCAGGATCCGGGTGACAAAAAATTCGAGCGCTTCGTCATCGAGGCACCCATCG
Source organism: Akkermansiaceae bacterium (assembly GCA_031412525.1). Lineage (GTDB taxonomy): Bacteria > Verrucomicrobiota > Verrucomicrobiia > Verrucomicrobiales > Akkermansiaceae > Luteolibacter. The sequence continues at coordinate 17,945 of JANODE010000096.1, forward strand.
ATTGCACCCGGGTCCGAATCCACGCGGTCGTACCCGGCCTGTTCTTCCAGCCCGTCGAATGGATCGAGGCCGACAAGCTCATCTTTCTCTCTCCTGAAACCGAAAACCAACAACTCCCCAATCAACCATGAAAACCACCATCAAGGACAACGTCCTCCATATCGAAATCCCGCTGCACGCCCCGCGTCCGTCTTCCACCGGCAAAACGCTCACGGTCGCCAGCAGCAACGGCAACCAAATCACCGACGTCAAAATCAACGGCTCGCCCGTCATCGTCGGCATCAACGCCTACATCAAACCCGTCGGGTAAAAGCTGAAATTCTGAAAATCTGAAATGTGCCGGAGGGACGCGCGTCGTCGCAGTCCTCCGGCTCTTCCGACTTTGAGACCTTTGAACTTCAGACCTTCGACCTCCCATCCCAACAACCAACGATCCCCATACCCATGAAATTCACCATCCCCATCTTCCACATTTCCGCCGCCCGCAAGCTCCTCACCCGGCTACGCTTCGAGCGCTTCACCCTGCCGGTTCTCACCCATGTGCTCGCCACCATCGACAACGCCGGACTCACCCTGGCAGTCACCGATCTCGACCACTGGCTGGAGACCCGCGTTACCGCGATCCTCGGCCCGTCCGCCTACGGACGTTTCCTCATCCCTGCCGATGCCCTCAAGGCTGCCGCCCGTGGTGACAAAGGAAGCTCTGCGCACTTCGCCTATGCGGAAACTGCGGATGACAGCACGCTGACACTCACCACGTCATGCTGCGGCCTATCGGTGAAGTCCGTCTATCACCCAGTAGCGGCAGTCGAATTCCCAGCACGCCCTATTGTCCAAGGACGAATCACAGCGCTGCCCAAGGAAACCTTCGCCGCTCTCGGGATTGTCGCCGGGTGCGCCTCCACCGACGCCACCCGCTACGTGCTCAACGGTGTGCACTTTGACCCGCACGACGGAGGCAAGCTCATTGCCACCGACGGCCGACGTTTGTCCGGCGCAATCGCCCGCGTTCCCAAGCGGGAGTTCGTGTTGCCCAACTCCGCCGTGTATGTCCTCGTCCATCCCGACTTCAGCCACCGCGATACCGTAGCGCTGCAAGCGGACGATGACAAAGGCACCCACATCCAGTTCCGCTCGGGACCCCACACCTTCATCGCCAAAACCATCGAGGGTCACTACCCGAACTATCGAAATGTGATCCCCAGCCACATGACCCAATCCGTCACCATCCCGGAAACCCACCGCCCCGCGCTCATCGCGTGGTTGCGGTCATTGAGAGGAAAATCGAACTCCGTGCGCCTCACCTGGGAAACACCGGGCCAACTCACTTTGACTCATCGCGACTACGATATCTTGGGCGCAACCATTCAGGTGCCCGTTACTATTGAGGGCCGACCGCCCGAAGTCGCGTTCGATCCGAAGTATCTGGCGGACGCCCTCGAAATCGGTTCGACGCTCCGCCTCGTGGACAAGCTCAGCCCCGGGATGACCTCGGGTCCGTCCGGTAACTTCTGCGTGCTAATGAGCCTACGCTTCACCGAGGAGACCGTGACAGTGGACACTGCGAGCAGAACTCCCTCACCCGCCGTCGCCGCCTGAATTTCGGATTGCCGCGAGGCAGTACCGCACGGCCCTCCCGGCAGTCCTGTTGAGGATTGGCGGGAGGGCAACTGGCGACGACTCGGGCATCGCTCTTTTTTACTTCGAACATCATCCTAAGAGACGAGCGAAAAGGATTTTTGAGAAATAGGGGAATGAAATGCAGGCGGATTCCCCGGAAGTGTTCGACATCCATTGTGATTTGAAAGAAACCAGAACCGAGCAACCCGATCAGGCAATGGTGATTCATCAAACAAGCAATTTCTCAGGTGACCAGCCTTTGGAGCATCGGCCCGGGACCTGGGTCCGGATTGTTGGAGACCATTTTTTCGACCCAAGCCATGTCATTCTGGATGGCATGGTTGGAGTAGTGGTTGATGTCCCCTTTGCATCGGTGGTTTGCACGCCGGGAGTATTGACCATGATCTTACTCGTAGGACGTGATAAGCCATTCGGATACTTCAACGATTCGTTTTTCCCATGTGATACGATACCCGGACCTGATGAAGTCCAACGCTCCATCGAACTATTCCAGAACGCCATGCGGACTTTCGAGGATCGTCATGGATTTACGGGCTACATCCAGATCGGAAAGGAGTTTGTTGCCCAGGAAAAGCTCTTCATCGAACTAAAGGCGAACGTGACCAAGGTTTCAAAATGGCACCAGGCCCGAAAGAACGAGGCGGACGTTAAAGGAAGTCTGAAACGCATCAAAAACGTGCTGCTGGCGTTCAACAGGCACCCTGCGGCAGAGGAGGCGAATCTGATTGCCGGGACCATTGCCTCCCTCGTCCCCTCATCCGATGATCTACCGAGCGTTCTCGATCGGGTTCTACTCTGGACCGAAAAGGCAGCAGCTACACCCCGCCTGAAAGGATTGGAATTGAGTGCAGAAATCGTTCGTTTCTGAAAAGCCGGCTTTGCGCTAACAATTTTCGGAATCGCTCATTTCGTCAGGGAGTTCCGGTGGTTCGATTTCAATCTGGCAGCTGAAAGTATTGATAGCCGTTTTGCCGACGGTTCGGGTGTCGATCAATGAATAGCTGCCGATCAAAACGGGTCCCAGAACAGGCAACCAACGGGATAGCGATTTCCCGACGGTCTTCTGGGTGACTTGAAGACCGATCCTCCTCAGTGTCTGTTGGATCACACGCAGGCTGGCTCGTTTGACGATGACTCGTTCCCCGACACGCGCGACAACATCCCGCACCAGCATCGCCGCGCCATGGCGGAAAAGACAATAGACCATCATTTGACGGTTCAACTGAGCGGTCTTGCCGAAGCATGCCGCGACATCGGCCACCATCTGCTGCTGAATCTTCCAGACTTTGATTAAATCGGGGACCACCGTGAGCATTCCAATCGGCCCCGGGGGCAGGGCCAGGGTCGCCGACAATGCTCCAGCCTTCAGTCCGGCGAACCGCACAATCTCTTTGGCTCGCTCTCTCGGATTTGCACTCACTGGCTCGGCCGAATTGGGAATGCTCAAGGCAAAGTCCTCAAGCACGCGGAAAAACATCTGCTGCTCGGGTTGCCCAACCTCGTCACTACCGGCACCATTGGAATTCATATTGTTCAATGTGGCACAGAGTTCCTGACTTCAACTGGATTCTCGGCATTTTCTCGTTTGAAAAAGGTCGCCAGCATCTGCCACATCCAGATGTAAACACCAAGGAATCCAATACGCTGTCCCAGGCCAACATAGCCACTGAAAATTTCAAACGGTGGGAATGCAATCACCACCAATGTGAAGGCGGTGACCGTCAACCACCATCGGGAATGCCTGAACCAGGCGCGGGGATCTAGAATCCAGCAAAGCACCATGGAAATAGCGATGGCACACATGGCCGGCTTGATTCCGGTAAGGTGTTTGGCGTTGGACTCGAACGCTTCGACAACACTCCAGGGAGTATTTTTGCGTGGCTGGGGCACGCCGTTGAGGTCCTGCCACGCCGTGTAAATGTCGTCCTTCAGCAACTTCCAATGGGAAGGGTTCATCCGCGACTGTAGCTCCTCGATAGTGACATCCGGGGGCTTCACTGGGAATAACGCCACCTCAACAATTTTAAGGCCGGAATAGCCAAGCAACAGGCAGACTGGCCAAGCGAGACACCGGCGCTTGCCGGACCAGTGAAATAGTCTGAGTGAAAATCCAACGAGTATGATCGCGAATGCGTACATGCAGCCAACGAAGATCGGCCAAACCGGACTTCGGTAAGCGTAGTCGCTCACGTAGTTTTTCCAGGGACTGAACCGGGTCTGGGTGATGTGATTCCAGATGGCTCCTCCTGTCCACCAGTGACCGAGGAACATAGCGACGGGCAGCAAAAGGAGAACCAGTGCCAGGCCCTTGCCCGATACCGTCAGTCGAATCCACCATGCGGGGAAAAGTCGAATCATTGCAGGAAATCAGAGACGGATTTACCGGCAGGAAACGGAATGTCCTTTTCATCCTCGAAATAGACTTTCACGACAGGCCGGTCCTTGGAGCTCCAACCGTGCTCTTTGATCATCCAGTCGGAGACAAACTCCTCCACCGTTTGCCGCGCCTCGCCACGGACAAGGGTGATGTAGTCCTGACTTTCCGCTTTCTTCTCAAGGGATGACGACACCTCTTTCCGGACCTGCGCCAAGTGATCCCATTTGTCAAAGCGAGCCCATCCGGAGCTGGTTTCCTCTTGCACCGTCTTGCTGTCAATCGCGACAGGAAGTTGTGCCGTTAGCTTGGGTGCCAGCACGAATGCCACCTTGCGTTCTTCATCGAAGATAAAGTTCCATGATGAGCGGAGCTTGATGTCGTAGCGATAGGTGGCGTCGAACCTGATGACTGCGCTTGTTGTTCCTCGCCACCAATTCTCGTCAGTTTTGGAGAATTGCTCGGTTTTGGTCAATCCACTGGTTGAGAGGGTTCCACCCGGGACGCGAAATATTTTCAAGGTGTCCCCGTTCAATGGTTTTGCCGGCAGTTTCGAAGTGCCGTCGCCCTTCATGAACCACCAAACGATACCGGAACCCACCACAAGTAGCAGGATGAAGCTGATCGGGACGGTGGGAAAAGATGTCTTTCTATTGGTGCTCACTGCGAGGTGTTTTTTGTTAGTGCAAGGTATGGATACTGATAGGCATTGGATATTGAGCTTTCTTTATCACCTCTTTCGAAATGAATTGCCTTCCTCTCGAAAAACTGAATTTCCATTCTCGATTTTGAATTTCCGAGTTTGGGTTCCGTCTAAAAAAAATCTCCTGAATTCGATAGACTCCTGATCATTCCAGTATTCCACCATGAATTCTTTTTCACCGCCGATAAAGGGGCTATCAAAGATTTTCGCGGCGAGACTATTATTGTTAAACCTTGCTTTTCCAGGGCCGAGAAACGTGATGGTTTCACAGGGATGACCTGTGATTGTTCTTTCGTCACTGTCATAAGTTCCTGACAGCTCAGGTTTGGAGTTGCAACTGGTGAGAATCGAGCCAATCGAAACAGTCAGTAGAAAGAGAGTTCTCTTAATCGACGCTGCAATTCGTGTGTTACTCCTCATGATGTGGATTGATCACAGAGTGCTCGTTGGTTCTTGTGGGTGCTGCCGCGCCTTTGAGGGGGCTAATAATATTTCGAACAAAAACAGAGAAACCACCTTTAACTCGATTCACAGCCGTCCCACGAGAAGGCATAACTTGCGGCGGAAAAGCGGGCTGGTGTTGAGTTGAAATCCCTGCCACTCGGTAGGGTGTAATGAACAACACACCACCAGCCCGGGCCAATGTGCTCGTCTTCAAGCAGATTCT
>JANODE010000097.1:0-56239 GCA_031412525.1 Akkermansiaceae bacterium
ACCGGGGGCGTGCTGATGCTGGCCATGGCGGACGGGATGGTCGCCAGCATGAGCAGCAGCTGCACAATCCGGCGGAAGGGCATGGTTTGCATGGAATCAAATGGGGGGCTCTGGGGGGAGGTCCAGCGTGGGGAATAGATCGTCTGGCGGCCGAATGCGGGGATTTGATACCCTTTTCAGGGCCGAATTGGCAAGGGTTTACCCAGATCGCGTTTCTGCAGGAGTTTCAGGTAATCTTCGGTCGTCCGCTGCAGGGAGAAATTCCGCATAATGTGTTCCCGGCCTGCGAGAGCCATGGTTTCGCGGAGGCGGTGGTCGGATGACAGTTCCACCATCGCCCGGGCAAATGCAGGCACGTCACGCGCAGGAACGAGGCGGCCGGTGATCCCGTCGATGACCTGCTCCGATGCACCGCCCACATCGGTGGCGATGACAGGCAGCCCGCGGGCGAGCGCTTCGAGCGAAGCGTTAGGGCAACCCGCTGGATCCGAAATCATCACGAACACATCGCAGTCCTGATGGAACGCGGCGAGGTCATGGAGTTCGCCCAGCCATTCCACCGGCATTCCCTCGGCACGCCGTTTCAAATCCGCCGCACATTCCTCCGCGCCGGTCTCGACTCCGCCTGCGATGCGGAGGACAGTATCTGCTAGCGCTGGCAGTGCGAGCCTGAACGCCTCCAGAAGTTCGTCCAGCCGCTTCTGCGGGCTAATGCGTGCCGCGGTGCCGAAAACGAAAGGACCACCCGTCGGGCGTTGAGCTGCGGCAGGGGGCAGGCCAACTCCGTTAGGGATGACATTTACGGGCGCACCCAATGCCTCGGCGTGGACGGCTTCCTTTTGGTATTTGACGACGATGCCCTTCAACAGTTTTCCGTAATCGGTGGCGACGCGGCATGGAATGCCGGGCAGCGGGTTTTCCAGGTAGCGGTCGAGCGATGAGAACCACATTTCTCCGGGCGAGATGTCGTGAACAGGCGTAAACGGCAGGGCTTCGGCGAGCAGGACCTTGTGGGTCATGATCGCGTTCCAGAAAACAACCGCTGCCGGTGGCGCAGTAGCCATTTCAGATAGAATGAGGTCCACCGATTCCTCCGGCGCGATCAATCCGGCAGGCGGCGGAACGAAAACATCGATGCCGCACGCAAGCAGGTCCTCGCGACCGCTAGTGGGGTGCTCCGGATACTCCTGAAGCAGGGCGATCCTGATGGGTTTTCCTCTCGCAGAAAATTCCTTGAGTAGCCGGCGCAAGGACGATTGCGCACCGCCGGTGGACAGGTTGTTGGTGACAAACCAGACGGTGTTGCCGGGGATCGCGGGCTGGCACGCGGTTTGGCGGGCAAGGATGGCAACGCGCGCGGCCATGCGGTCGATGGTGAAATCCCTCCAGACCGCAAGATGCCCCGACGGCGGTGGGGCGAGGATTGCATTTGCGATGGCCCTTCCGAAATCGTGCGCGGAAGCGTGCGCGGCCAGGAGCGTGACCGCCGGATTCCGCCAGGCGAGTTCGCGGGTGCCGCCGGTGTCGCAGGCGATCACCGGCAAACCGGACGAAAGCGCCTCAAGATGCGCAAGGCTGAGACCCTCGTAGGCGCTGCATGAAACGAGAACGCAGGCGCTTTCAAGAACTTCGCGGACCTGAGTTTTTCCTTCCGTCCAACTGATGGATTCCGCGACGCCATGCTCCTGCGCTTCCTGATCGACGGCCGCGCGACAGGCCTTGGCTTCTGCTAGAAGCCCGCCGACCTCACCAGCGATGATCAGCCGGATTTCCGGATCGATCATCCCACGCAAGGAGAGTTCGCAGCGGGTGGCGGTTAGAATCGCGGGCAGCAGTTCCAGACGCTTTTGCCGCCGGGGATTGGCCACGCAGGCGAGGGTGAAGAGATGGTCGGTTGGTGGGCGTTGGATTTCATGGAATCGGTTGGGATCGATGCCATTCCAAACAGTGCGGACTGGAAGGTGCGGCATGGCGGCACGCAGCTCGTCAGCAACGGCTAAAGAGCAGGCGAGCAGCAGGCTGACATCGCCGGTTTTGAGCGTCTCCCACCCCCGCGGCCAACCTTCTCCTGAATTGTGGACTGTGGCAATGACCGGAATGCCGGAGGCGGCGATGCGGCGTGTCTCATCGGCATCCGTCAGATGGAGGTGAAGAACGTCCACCCCGGATGCGATGGCATCATGCGTTAGAACAGCAGCGCGCTCGGAGCGATGGAGGTGGGAAAGATCGATGGTGCCCGGCGGCGCAGACAGGACCGATCGGTGCGGATGTCCCAAACTCACCAGAGACGAGCGGACACCGTGCGGCGGAAGAGTTTCCGCGAGGTCGCGGGCGACGCATTCAGCCCCGCCGTGCTGCAGGCTGGTGACGACTTGCCTGACGGACAATCGCCGGTCTTCGGGAGCATGATCGAGACGCGCCCAGTGGACGACGAGCGGAGTTTCTAAAAATGGATTCCCTAACACTCTTGCCGTCGCGATGCGTCCGGAATTGTGCCATTCGCAGTATGGAGTTGGCAGATGATCCAGCGGATAGATCCCACCGTGGAGGATTTGAAAACGCGACCATGCTGAATCCCCATCCCATCTGATCGGGAGTCCGACGCCGATCAGTTTGCCAGATTCAGGAGGTGGACGAAAGGCGGCCGGGTCATGCAAAACGAGCCCGGCGCGCAGGAGAAGACAGGGGGAATCATCGTCAATGATTTCATTTGTTAGAATTTCATCAAATCCAGCGGCCTTCAGACTGCGGATGCTGCGATTTACCAACCAGGGACGGCGCGGATCGGAATCGAAAACAAGCGCCCGCATGGATCAGTAGGCAGACGGGCTGAACGGCGGGCGATGCGTGGGATGATGCCGTGGACCGTGCAGGGAATCAAGCGGAGGTGGCTCGGATTCCAGCGGAGGCGGCTGAGCCCCGGTGCCGGAAATAGTGACCTTTTCAGGGCGGTCTCCGGTGAAGATGAACTGTCCCTGGTTGCTGGGTTGATAGACGAGCGTTTGATGTTCCATGGTGCCATTGACCAGGTAGCTCAAATGGATGGGAGTGCCGACAGGCCAGTCCGAGTGGATCCAGAAACCGTTGTCCACCATGCGGACGCCGCGTTGTGGCACATTCACGGGCGGCGGCATGGGCCGCGATCGCATGGCGGGCGGGGAAGATGATTGCCCACGTTTGACGAAAAAGCGAATGAGGGCAGCCATCAGGGCAATGGGAACGAGAAGACAGAGCCATCCGCCGATGGAGCGTCCGGCACTTTCGCCTGTTAGCCCGGAGGAGGGAAAGGGACTGTGGGAAGAGGGGAAGCGCGAGGATTCGGGAATCGACGGGAAAGGAGAGGCTGCCTCCACCCCCGTTAGGTCGGCTACGGGTGAAGCGACTGCTGCCTGGGTGATCGCTTCCGTTTGGCAAACAATACGGAATCCGATGTCCGCGTTGCGGCTACGGGGATCGGCGCGGAAGCGGGCGGCACTGCGGGTGTTTTTGCGGTCGCGGTTCCATGAGCCGCCGCGGAGGACGCGGCGGGGTTTTTCGCTGAGATTGGGATCGTCCTGACATGGATCCACCGCCGCGTCCTTGTCGTAGGGTGCATACCAATCCAAGCACCATTCGGCGACATTTCCGCCGATTGTCATGCCCGAGGGGTTGAGGGTGTTCGTATCGACCGGATGGGTGGTATTTCCTGAATTGCCCTTGTGCCAGGCATCCGTGTCATCCCCGGTGTGCCATGGTGTGGTGGTGCCCGCGCGGCAAGCATGTTCCCACTGGGCTTCCGTGGGCAGCGTCGTTTTGCGGTTCGTCCTACTTTCCAGCCAGTAACAGAATGCCCGGGCATCGGCAAACGTCACGAGGCACACGGGGTGGGTCGCATCCTGCTGGAATCCGGGGTTTTTCCAGGTGAATTCCTTGCGCTGGGTGAGGGCGGCACCATCCCAACCATATCCGCCGCTGTTGCCCACCTCTGCTTCAGTGCGGTAGCCGGTCTCAGTGACGAAACGCATCCACTGCCCGCGGGTGATGGCGGTCCGGGAAATGTAGAAACCCTCGGTTAGACGGACCTTGCGCTGGTTTTCATCGTCGCCGCGCCCGACCTCATCCGCGGGTGAGCCTTGGGTGAATTCTCCGGCCGGTATGAGCAACATCCCGACATTCTCCCCTGCCCCAAGATCAAGCCGGATCGTGGGATCGGCTGCGCCGCTGATAGAGACGCAGCCGAGAAAAATCGCCAGCGAGAATGATTTCATCGCCGGGACGATATGCCAGTATGCAGCAAGCGGGCAATGTTTCAATTACCCGCTTTTTTTCGCACTGATAGAGCTGGTTTTCAGCCCGGATAGTCGCCGGAGATGTAGCCCTGAAGCTGTTGGATGGTATGGCGTTGCGACTGCATGACCCAACTGACGAGATCTCCGATGCTGATTAGTCCCACGAGCTGACCTTCGTCCATGACGGGCAGGTGACGAATGCGGTTGCCGGTCATGAGCTGCATGCACTTTTCGATGTTGTCCTTGCTTTGCACGGTGATGGCCGGGCGGCTCAGGATTTCGCCAACCAGCGTGTCCCGCGAAGTACGGCCCTGGAGCACCACCTTGCGGCTGTAATCGCGCTCTGATAGAACGCCGATGACCTGATCGCCCTCGACGGCGACGAGCGCTCCGATGTTTTTCTCACCCATCAGGTGGATGGCTTCGTAGACAGTGTCGGTGGCTCGGGTGGTCCAGATCTGTCCTCTTTTGTTATGCAGTATGTCGTAAACGGTTCCGTGTATTTCCATGGGTTTCTCCTTTTTGAAGTTCTATGACACTGGGCGACCGTTTTTAATGCGTCAAGGATCCAGATCCCGAATTGCAGTTTTTCTGAGTTGCGGGACGGGTCCGCCCCGTGGCTTGATCGCCGCCGTGAAGGCTTACCTCGATTTGATGCGCGATGTCCTGGAGCACGGTGAAGAGCGCTCGGACCGGACCGGGACGGGGACCATCTCGGTGTTCGGCAGGCAGGCAAGGTATGACCTCCGGAAAGGATTCCCCTGCGTGACGACCAAAAAGCTGCACCTGCGGTCGATCATTCACGAACTCCTGTGGTTTCTCAAAGGCGAGACGAACACCCAGTATCTCAAGGAAAACGGGGTGACGATCTGGGACGAGTGGGAAGATTCGGAAGGTGAACTTGGACCGGTGTATGGCAAACAATGGCGCGCCTGGCCGACGCCTGAGGGACGCACGGTGGACCAGATCCATCTGCTGATCGATGGATTGTTAGGAAACCCTCATTCGCGGCGGCACATCGTTTCCGCGTGGAACGTGGGGCAGATCCATCAGATGGCGCTGCCACCGTGTCATTTGTTGTTTCAATTCTACGTGCACGAGCCCATCACCGGAGGCAAACCTGGTCTATCCTGCCAGCTCTATCAGCGCAGTGCGGATTTGTTTCTCGGAGTTCCTTTCAACATCGCGTCCTATGCGTTGCTGACTGAAATGGTCGCCCATGTGTGCGGCTATGAGGCTCGGGATTTCGTGCATACCTTCGGCGATCTGCATTTGTATTCGAATCACATCGAGCAGACGAATCTGCAACTCAGCCGCGAGCCGCTGCCGCTACCAAGACTCTGGCTGAATCCGGCGGTGAAGAACATCGACTCATTTACTTTCGACGATATCCGGTTGGAAAACTACGAGGCGCATCCCCACATCAAGGCGCCGGTGGCAATTTAAAAACATGTTCCGTTATGAAAATCGGGCTGAAAAGCTGATCCCAAAGGCAGCATTCGTCGGTCGGCTTCTGCATTCGGTTTTTGTCGTTTGCCTTTTCATCGGGGTTTCCCTCGGGGCTGGGATGGTCGGCTATCGTTTTTTCGAGGGCCTGTCGTGGACGGATTCATTCCTCAACGCATCGATGATCCTCGGCGGCATGGGCCCGGTGGACTACATGAAAAACGATGGAGGGAAGATTTTCGCTGGAGTTTATGCATTGTATTCCGGGCTGGCGTTTTTGGTGGTCGCCGGTCTGCTGTTCGGGCCGGTGGCACATCGGATTCTGCATAGTTTCCACTACGATTCGGACCAGGAGGGAAAGAACCAATGAGTCTCCACCTGACCGCGGTGGTCGCGATGACGGGCGATCGGGTCATCGGCCGGGCGGGCACCTTGCCATGGCATCTGCCGGAGGACCTCGCGTTTTTCAAGCGGACCACCTCGGGCCACCCGATCGTCATGGGTCGGAAAACCTACGAATCCATCGGCCGACCGCTGCCAAAGCGCCGGAACATCGTGCTCACCCGCGACCGGAACTGGTCGGCGGAGGGCATCGAAGTCATCCATGCGGTGGGTGACTTGGAAAATTTGCCAGCGCTCGACGGCCGAGTCTTCATCATCGGCGGAGCGGAAATTTATGCGGCGTTCATGCACCGGCTGGACGATCTGCTCGTGAGCCATGTCTTCGCAGCGCATGATGGCGACACCTGGTTTCCCATTTTTGAGGATGGTTTCCCGGAATCCGAAGTATTGGAAACACATGAGAACTTCGAGGTCCGGAGGCATTTCAGGAGTCGAAATGATCACGGAGCGGGAGCCGGCCGTCCGGTCGGTTAGCTTGACGCCCATACGGGTCTCGTCTAGTTCTCCGGGCAGATGAACATCCGGAGTCTCAGCATGATCACCCTCGCCTTCGCGTTCATTGGCACGGCCCATGCGCAACTGGCCACCTCACTCAGTCTCAACAAGAAGCAATACCTCGCCGGGGAGCCAGTGCTCGCCACCGTCACCATCACCAATCATGCCGGTAGGGAAATCACCTTCACCGGAACCGGGCGCACACAGTGGCTGGATTTCCTCATCAAGGACGGCAGCGGCAACACCGTCACGCCACGGCGCAATACGGGATTTGGGAAAATGACCATTAAAGCCGGTGAATCGCTCGCCCGTCAGGTGGACCTCGGGCAGCACTTCATTCTCACCGAGCAGGGAAATTTCAACGTCGGCGCCATCGTCCGCATGCCGGGCGATGTCACCGGCGGCACCGGCACCAACCGCGTGCTCTTCAATCAAAGCCCCGGCCTGCTTTATTGGTCGCAAACCGTCGGCCTTCCCGGCGGATCCGGCCAGACCCGCAAATTTCGTCTCCTCAACTTCGCCGGTGACCAGAAAACGCAACTCTACGCCCAGATCATCAACGAGCGCACCGGTCAGTTCGTCCGCACTTTCCTGCTCGGTGATGTCCTGATGCTGCGGAAACCGCTCGTGACCGTAGACCGCAAGCAATCCATGCATGTCATGTTCCTTGCCACACCAACCATGTGGGTTCATTGCACCGTCGATACCGATGGAAAACTTGTAAACCGTGAGATCCACCAGCGCGGTGCCCAAGGCGACCCCCAGCTTCTCACGTTCGGCGACGGCACCGTCCGCGTCGCCAACAGCATCCCCTACGATCAGAAAGCCGCCGCCGAGGCGAAGGCGAAGATTCGCAAGGCATCCGACCGGCCGCCCATCACCTACTGAAGATTTCCAACTGTTGGGAAATTCACTTTTATCAGGAATGGTCTTTACAAATTTTTAAAATATCAATAAATCTTAAATGTTTTTGAAACCGTTGTTTCCTATGAAAACTTTTTCCCAATCTCTCTTCGCAGCCGCTCTCTGCCTTTTCAGCGGCTTCACCCAGGCGGCAAGCTTCAGAACGGTCGTCATCGACCCCGGCCACGGGGGGCATGACAACGGCGGCCAGTGGGGTCGGGTTTATGAAAAACACCTCGCGCTGGACACGGCCTATCGCCTTGAAGGCAAGCTGAAAGCCCTCGGTTACAACACGATCATGACCCGCCGCAGCGACTACTTCATTTCCCTGCCCCAGCGTGTCAGCACGGCCAACAGCTACCGCAATGCCATTTTCGTCAGCATCCATTATAACTACACTTGGAAACAGGATGTCAGCGGTTTGGAAACTTTCTACTACGGCGCCAATAGCAAACCGCTCGCCGACTATGTTCACAACAACCTCATCCGCCGCACTCGCACCGTGGACCGCAAGGTGAAATACGCTCGCTTCTACGTCATCCGGAATTGCAAACTCCCCTCGATACTCGTCGAAGGAGGATTCGTCAGCAATTCCCCTGAACGCGATCGAATGAAATCGGCTTGGTTCCGTGAGTCCATCGCTCAGGGAATCGTCGATGGCATCCAGCGCTATCGTCGCGGCATGTGACAAACATTTTGGCTGCGAAGCCTGAATCAAGGGCTAAGATAAGAAATGGGTGCTGTCTCCATCTCAGAAATGCTCGCGGTGGAGGCCGCTGCCAGATCCAATGGCTGGAGTGAAGAACAACTCCTGAATCTCGCAGGTGAGCGCCTCGGGATGGCCATCGGGCGATTTTTTCCCCATCCCGGCACGGTTGTCGGCTATTTGGGAAAGGGCCACAACGCCGGTGATACGTTGGTTGCCTTGAGAATCCTGCGCGACCGATTCGGGTGGAAATCCTCGGCGCGCTGCGCATCTCCCCTCCATGACTTCGCGCCGCTCGTGTTGAAAAAATGGGACGAACTCGGGCTTCGTCTGCCGCTTGATCGCCTTCCCGCATGGCGTGACATGGTCGGCCCGCTGATTCTGTTGGACGGTCTGCTCGGAAGCGGTGGCTCAGGCCCGCTCCGCGATACCCTGCTGCCCTTTGCACAGGAAATGCAATGGCTCCGACAAAACGCCGGCGCACAGGTCGCAGCCATCGATCTGCCATCCGGGATCGACGCGGATTCAGGAGAAATTTTCCCCGGCACCGTGACTGCGGATGTCACGTTCATGATCGCTAACGCAAAATCCGGCCTGTTGCGGGGAAGCGCCGTCAGTGTGACGGGTGCCTTGGCCGTGGTCCCGGTCGAGCCACTGACGACATCGGGCAAGGGTGGTCTCACAGCTTTTACGCCGCAATCCGCATCAGTCGGAAAAGGACCGCGGCCGTTTGATTTCCACAAAGGCATGGCAGGACGGGTCGCGATTCTAGCAGGCTCGGCGCAATACACGGGAGCAGCAGTTTTGGCTGCCTCAGGTGCGCTGCGTGGCGGTGCTGGATTGATCACCCTGTTTGTTCCGCGAGAAATCGTGGCGGCAGTCTCCACAAAATGTCCGCCGGAAATCATCGTTCACGGCTACGAAAACCCGAGAGATCTGTTGGAAACACGGTTTGACGCCCTCGTCACAGGCTGCGGACTTGGCGCGATGGACGAGGCAACCGCCGATGGCTTGTTAGCACTCATTTCCGGCTCACCTGCACCCGTGGTCATTGATGCCTGTGCGCTCAATCTCATCGCGGATCGTGGCGCGTTCGCGATTCTAACTGACCAACACGTCCTGACTCCCCATCCCGGCGAATTTGCCAGACTGGCTCCCGACTTGGCAGAGCTTTCGCGGGAAGACGCCGCCCGTAAATTCTCCGAACGAGTTCCGGCGACACTGCTCTTAAAGGGCAGCCGCACCATCGTGACAAAGGGCGGTGGGCCGCTCTGGTGCAACACCACGGGCACTCCCGGCATGGCTTCTGGTGGTCAGGGCGATCTGCTTGCGGGGGTCATCGGGGCCCGCCTGGCTGTTGGCGATCCGGTCCCAGAAGCCGCATCACTTGCCGCCTGGCTGTGCGGCCGAGCGGCGGAGATCTCCCTGAATGTCTCGCGGATTTCTGAAGAATCACTAACGCCGACGGACGTGCTGGACCACCTCGGCGCAGCGTATCGCGATTGGAAAACGTCCGGCCGCTGAGTCTCCGGCATTTTGCTGGCGCAGCACAAAACCCGCTGCAAGACTTCGCCGCGCATGGAAGTTCCCCACCTACCCCACACCTGCTCGGCCATCATTGTGGCCGCGGGCAGCAGCCGGCGGATGGGATTTGATAAACTCGCGGCAGAGCTCGGCGGCGTGCCAGTCCTCCGCCGCACCGTCGAGGCGTTCCTCGCCGCCGATTCCATCGAGTCGATCGTGATCGTCTGCCCGGAAGAACTCTGGGAACTGCTGGATGGCCTCGAACTCAACAAGTCCATCTCGCGAGTCGATGGCGGGAAGGATCGCCAGGATTCCGTCGCGGCGGGGCTTGCTCGAATTACGTCGCACTATGTCGCCGTTCACGATGGCGCGCGGCCGCTGGTTTCTCCTGACGACATCAACCGCTGCGTCGCAGCCGCCACCATGCACCAGGCTGCCACTCTGGCGCGACGGGTGACGGAAACCTTGAAACGAAGCGACGACGAAGGCTTTTCTAACGAAGCGGTTCCGCGGGAAAACCTATGGTTCATGGAAACACCGCAGATCTTCGGCATCGCGTTGTTGAAAGAAGCCTACGCCAACGTCGAAACGATGGACCTTGAGGTCACCGACGAAGTTTCCGCATTGGAAAGCATCGGCGTGCGGGCGAAACTGGTGGAAACCCAACACCCGAATCTCAAAATCACAACGCCCGCCGATCTGTTACTGGCGGAGGCCCTTTTACCCTAACATGAGCAAGGCAATCTATGAATGGCGGCAAATCCCCGACGGCCCCCGCCTTGCCGTCGCCACCCTGGCGGACTCCGAGTGCGCCGCGCTTTCAATCTACATTCCCGCCGGCAGCCGCGATGAAACAAACCTGCCGACCGGGCTGGCCCATTTTGTGGAGCACATGGTTTTCAAGGGCACCGAACGTCGCAGCGCGCGCGACCTGAGCTTTGAAATCGAAAACGGCGGCGGCCAAATCAACGCCTGCACTTCCGAAGACCAGACGGTTTATGAAGGGCGCGGCGAGGCGGACCTGATGCCGGTGCTGGCGGACGTGATTTCCGACATGGTGTGGCATGCGACGTTTCCCGAATCCGAGATCGGTCTTGAACGCGAGGTGATCGGCGAGGAAATCACGATGTACAAGGAATCCCCGTCGGACCACATCGGCGACCTGATTTCGAACGCGCTGTGGGGCGATCATCCGTTAGGCCAACCGATTTCCGGCTCCACCGAATCGATCGCCGCGATTGATCGGAAAACGCTGCTCGCTTTCCGCGACCGCCATCATTTCCGCAACGACGTGGTCATCGCCGCGTCCGGGCCGTTCACGGTGGACGAGGTTCTGGCGATGATCACCCCCCATCTGCCAGATCGATTCCACGAACCGGAAGCATCGCCCCGGTTTGATAGAGAAAACTTCCCGCCGCAGGAGATCCGCGACGGCCGCGAGACGGACCAGCTCCAGCTCGCGCTCGCCTGGCACACTCCGGGCCGCCATGCCGAGTCCCGCCACGCGCTGCGCCTGCTGAGCACGATGCTCGGAGAAACCGCCAGCTCGCGCCTGTTTCTCGAACTGCGCGAGGAGCGTGGGCTCTGCTATCAGATCAGCAGCGACGTGACGTTTTTCGACGAGACGGGCGCGTTCGAAATCAGTGCGGGCCTCGATCCGGAATCACGCGAGGAGGCTCTTGCCTGCATTTTCCGCGAGATCGGCGACCTGATCGAGAACGGCCCACGCGAGGGTGAGCTCGACCGGGCGAAGCGCCTTGCCATCGCCCAAAGCAAACTCGCTTTCGAAACCACCTCCGCCCACGCCGCTTGGGCCGGCGAGGGCGTGCTCGATTTCGGCCTTGTTCCCTCACCTGCTGACTGGCGCGAGAGTGTGCTCGCCGTCACCGACGCCGACGTGCAGGCCATCGCCCGCGAGGTCTTCCATGAGCAAAAACCCGCCATCGCGGAAATTGGCGGAGTTGAAGAAGTTGATGGTTGAGAGTTGATAGTTGAGCGTCAGAAATAATGCCGTCTTCCCATGGCCCATCCGTTCCATCCATTCTCGCAGGAGCATTTGATCGCCGTTGTCGTCGGCTTCGCGTCGGTTGCGGGATTTCTGCTGGCGGGGAAAATGGGCGATGCCTTCCAGAAGCGCACGTCGATGGTGCTCGCGCTCCTTAATCTAACCGCGTTCCCGCTGAGCCTTGTTGCCTGGGCTTCGATTGACGCGCCGAAGTCGCTCGACAATTTCCTGCCGTTCCACCTGTGCGATGTCGCCGCGATCTGCGCCGGACTCGCGCTGTTGACGAAGCGGCCGCTGCTTTGCTCGCTGACTTACTTCTGGGGCCTCGCCGCCACCATCCAGGCGCTGCTGACCCCCGCTCTATCCGTCGGCTTTCCAAACATGGCATTCGTGATGTTTTTCGTGCAGCACTTCGCAATCGTCGCCGCCGCCTTCTATTTGCCCATCGTGGACGGCTGGCGGCCGCGGTTGCCCTTGTGGAAAGCGCCGTTCGAAGCCTTCGCGTGGTCGCAGGTCTATCTGGCCATCGCCATGACCGCAAACTGGCTGCTTGGCACCAATTTCGCCTTCGCCTCCCGAAAGCCCGATAACCCCAGCCTGCTCGACTACCTCGGCCCGTGGCCGTGGTATCTGCTAGGAATGGAGATCCTCGCGCTGGTATTGTTCTATCTGCTAGCATTGCCGTTTTTGGGGCGGGCGAGCAAAGCACACGGAGCCAATCTCAACTCGACTTAATGACTACCTAGGATTTCGCGACTTCCCGCAATTGCCGCTCTGCGGTCTCATACTCTCCCAGATGTGCCCGCATCAGGCTTTTCCACAGCTTCCCATGATTTGGCACTGAGAAATGAAGCAGCTCGTGGACGATCACATAGTCCCCCAGCTCTTTCGGGATTTCCAGCAGTTCATCGTTGAAACTCAGAGTGCCAGCCGTCGAACAAGACGCCCATTTCCGCGTCATGAGCCGGATGTAAATCGAGTGCGCGTTCACCTCGAACTGATGCGCCCATTCCAACACCCGCGCCTCGAACTCCTCCCGATCGCGCCAGCGATCCACCCCGAAAGTGGCTGGAGCGTCTCGCCCCGTCTTTTCTTTCCCCTGCCGCCATCATTTCTTAAATGCTTTCTCCAACAGCATGAACAGCGACTCCACCGTCGCCGTCACTTTATCCAAATCATCCTCCTCGGAATGCACCACATAGGTCACCGCTTTCCGCAGTTCGCGCAACTCCCCTTCTCCATCCTTCCAGCCAGGATGTTTCGCAAACGCTTCTCGGATCTTCGCGCTCACCGTCTCCGCATTTGGAATTCCTTCATCCATCAGCTTGCAAAGCACGAAATAGCTCTTCGATGTCCGCCACGCTCTTTCCTCCAGTCCAACGAGCGGGCGCGGGCCTGATGGAGCCGCATGAGGGTGAAGCCGCGCCACTGGTTCTCCGCAGTGATGCGGCTGGATAGATGCGTGCGAATGCGCTGATTGACCGCTTGGAGGAGCTTACAAGATGGACCTCGGAGCATCAAAACCGGTGGCCAACATTTCCTCCCGGGCGTTCAACCAGAATGGTAACCGCGGCCGACAGATTGTGACCATTTACGGCAGCAGCTCCGACACCGACCCAGGCTGGAATCTCTCGGATGCAACGAAATTCACACCCTTGGCGACCCTCGACACCTCGTCGCTTCCGTTGGCCGATTTCTTGGGGGTCTCGCTACACTGCCCGACCGCGACTTCGCTGGGGTCATTTCGCTGGATCGTGTGGTAGGCTAATTCTTTTGGTTCGACCGGTGAAAACACTGCACTGCGCCAGCCTCAGGTTGTCGCATCGCTGAATCGTGCAAATCTTAATAGAAAATGCGCGATTCTTTCTTGGTTCTTGGGCCACGAAGGTAATTCACGGTCCTTGAACCGGCACCGAGACACTCACCTGCCCGCGAGTCCAGTTAGAATCAATGCTGCACGGTGATTGCGACGAGTGAACACAAGCGCCCCCCTTTTCCATCCAGGCGCGACCTTTCTTCGCCCGGATGGCGAGTGTGCCGATGCGGGACCGCTCGTCGCCAGCAGGAAGGTTGATCACGGTGAGTTCATAAGTTTTCACCGGATCGAGCCCGTTGACCGGGCTACGTGCTGTATTCTGGTCAGCAAGTTGATAGACAAGAATCAGGGCGCGGCTTCTATCCGTCGAAACATAGTGTAAAGACGGAGTTTTCGAGTCAGAGGGCGAGGCGTGGCGGAACCGGTCACCGCACTGAACGATGTCCCGGATCTGCTAGTAGGCGGCCAAGCCTGTCTTGGCTCCTGACTGGACCTGCTGGCCGTTTGAGGCATTTCCCAAATCCACCCCTCAATGGAGGGAGATAAATACCCCCCAACGTCGATATCGCGTGATAGTTGAAAGGGTGGTTTAGTTCATGGGCATCCGTAATCAGTGGACGCCCCGCAAGACCACCGTCTGTGCTGCACAAACCCGACAGCAACGTTCTTCCAAGGACCAAGCCACCTTCTTTCGGCTACCATGGCCATTTCACGCATGATTTCCCTCATTCGCCGCTCCGCTGCCTGTCTGTGCCTGATCATTTCCAGCACTTTCCAGCTTTCTACGGCTCAATCCTACAGTTGGCGCACTGTAGAAACAGGGGGCACCGGCTTTGTAACAGGCACCGTCTTCCATCCCACCGAACCTGGGCTCGTCTATGCACGCACCGATGTCGGCGGCGCGTATCGCCTCGACTCCGCCACCAACCGCTGGATCGCCCTGAACGACGACGTCGGTGGCATCAACAACGAATTCCAGTTTCTCGGAGTTCTGAGCATCGGCCTCGATCCCAATGATGCCAATCGCGTCTATATCGCCACTGGCCAATACAGCGGCACGGAAACTTGGAAGCTCCCCTCCCGCATCTACCGTTCTACCAATCGTGGCGCGACGTGGACCTACGTAACCCCCGGTTTTAAAATGGGCGGTAACGAGGAAGGTCGCGGAACCGGCGAACGCATGGCCGTCGATCCCGTCAACGGCGCGAACATTCTCCTTGGCACCACCAACGCAGGCATCTGGCGCAGCGCTGACTACGGCGCGACCTGGGCCCGCCTTAGCGGATTTCCTTCCACGCTAACCGGACTCAACTTCCTGCTTTACGCCCCCTCCGTCGCACCTGGTCCCGGCCCGAACCGCCGCGTCTATGCCGCCGCCAACACGCTCACCGGCCAGAGTTTCTGGTTCTCCGATGACAACGGCACCACTTGGGCGGAAGTTCCTAACCACCCGGGCAAAACGCCGGGCGCGGAAATGATGCCGCTGCAAGGCTCCTTCGACGCCGCCGGAGTGTTTTACTCGACCTGGGGCAATGCCACAGGGCCTTCTAACTACTCGTCAAACTTTGGCGTCTGGAAACTATCTGCGGATCGGAACACTTGGACGTCCATCCTTCCGCCCACAGGCCAAGGCTCATTCGGCGGCATCAGCGCCGATCCCCGAGTCGCGGGACATGTGGTCGTTAGCACCTTGCTGCGCTGGTGGCCAGGAGACGAAGTCTATCGCTCGACTGATGGCGGCACCACTTGGACCGCCGCCCTCCGCACCGGCACCCGCTCCACCGGGAACTCACCTTGGTCGTCCGGCCCGGGCGCCCATTGGATCACCGACGTCGACATCGACCCTTTCAACTCCAACCGCTCCATTTTCAACAATGGATTCGGGTTGATCCAAACCACCAACCTTTCCACCTCCGGCGCGGCGCGCATCTGGACCTTCTTCAGCGACGGCTTGGAGGAAAGCGTGCCGCTCGGTCTCCACAGCCCCACCGCTGGACCGCCGCTGGTCAGCGTGATCGCCGACTACACCGGATTCCGCCACGACGACTTGAGCCGCTCGCCTCTCCGCGGTGCGCTCAGCCCAGGTGCCGGCTCCACCGGCGTCATCACCGGTGCCGATCTCGCTCCGGCTAGAATGATCCGCCAGAACAGTGGCAGCACCTATTACTCGCAGGACGCCGCCGCCACTTGGGCCGCATTTCCGACCACGCCCGCCCCGGTGATCAATGGTCAAAACCGCGTCATTCTCTCCTGCGACGGCCAGCGTCTGCTCTGGTGCCCACCGAACTCCCCGGCCTATGTTTCCGCTAACAACGGCGCGACCTGGACGATCTCCGCGAATACCCAGTTGCTTACTAACACCAACAACACCCAAAGCGTCGGCGTGCTCGCTGGCGCGCCAGGCGTTCCCGGCACCACCAATTCCTCCGGTGGCAGCGCCCGCTTCAACAGCCCCACCGCCATCGCCCTGGATTCCGCAGGCGTGCGCTACGTGACCGACACTACCAACCACACCATCCGCCGCATTTCCGCAGGCGGAGGCGTGGACACGATGGCCGGCGGCGCGGGCATTTCCGGCAGCGCCGACAATGCCACCGCCACCAACGCCCGCTTCAATCTGCCAGCCGGCCTGGCAGTGGACACGGCGAAGAATGTTTTCGTGGCCGACACCGGCAACCACACCATCCGCAAGATCACCGCCGCTGGCGTGGTCACCACCCTCGCCGGCAGCGCGGGAAGCACCGGCTTCACCGATGCCACCGGCACCGCCGCCCGGTTCAATAGTCCGGCAGGCCTCGCTGTAGATGCCTCAGGAAACGTGTTCGTCTGCGATGCCGGCAACCACACCATCCGGAAAATCACCTCCGCAAGAGTTGTCACCACGGTCGCAGGCAGCCCGGGTGTTTCAGGGACGACCAATGCAAATGGCACCTCTGCCCGTTTCAATTCGCCCCAAGGAATCGTCGTTGATCCATCAGGAAATCTCTACGTCACAGACAGTGGCAACCACGCCATACGGAAAATCACCCCGGCGGGCGATGTCACCACCTTCGCGGGTCTAGCAGGCACTTCCGGCAGCACCGACGCCACCGGCGGCAGCGCCCGTTTCAATACACCCAAAGCCATCACTCTCGATGCCTCCGGCACCTTCCATGTCGCGGACAGCGGTAACCATACCGTGCGCAAAATCACCTCTGCCGGAGTCGTGACCACCGTCGCCGGACTGGCGGGAACTTCCGGCACCGCCGATGGAGCGGGCACCACCGCCCGATTCAACAGTCCCTCCGGCATCGCCGCCACGCCCGACGGCCTCAATGTTTACGTCGCGGACACTACTAACCACACCATCCGCCGCAACACTCTCTATAACACCCTCGCCCCGCTGGCCGACCGCGTGGAAGGACTGCGTTTCTATCTCTGGGACGGCACCGCCAAACGCATGCTCACCTCCACCGACGGCGGCGCGAGCTTCTCGTCCGTCGCCACCGGCATGAACTCGGCCTTCGCCCTATTCCGCAGCGTCCCCGGACAGAATGGCCACCTCTGGGTCCGCGCCGGCACCAGCGGCCTCTATCGCAGCACCAACTCCGGCACCACCTTCACCAAGCTCTCCTCCGTCACCGAGGTCTATCAGTTCGACTTCGGCAAGGCCAAACCCGGCACCACCCATCCCGCCGTATTCATTTGGGGAAAAGTCGGCAGCACCGTCGGCTTCTTCCGCAGCGACGACATCGGTGCCACCTGGGTCCGAATCAATGACGACCTGCACAATTTTGGCTATCAAAACGACATCGCCGGCGACCCTCGGGTCTACGGCCGCGTCTATCTGGCCACCAGCGGCCGCGGCGTGGTCTATGGGGATTTCGCCAGTCCCGCCACGCCTATGCCCCAACCCGGGCAAATCGTTTACGACGACGCCGTGCAAAACGGCTGGACCAATGCCAGCACTGGCGGCACCTCGCTTTCCAGCACGAATCCCGTCTATCGAGGCAGCGCCGCCATCTCCGTGCCCGCCGGTTCCGGGAAAGGGGTGTCACTTACCTGTTCCAGCCGCTCGCTCCAAGGCATCGCCGCGCTAACGTTTTGGATCCACGGCGGCACCGTCGCACCACCGCCCTTGCAGATCGGCATCTCACGCGGTGGCATCGCCCTCGAAGCCGTTCCCGTCACCGTGCCCGCCACCGTCGGTTGGCAGCGCGTCGTCCTGCCCCTGTCCCAACTCAACCTCGCCACCATCGACGATCTCACCGGTCTGCGCATCGAGAACCGCACCGTCAACTCCGTCACCCCAGGCGCGTTCTCACTGGATGACATTATCCTTGGAGATCCCACCACCTTCACCGTCACACTCTCCAATCTCAGCGCCACTTACGACGGCACGCCGAAACCCGTCACCGTCACCACCATCCCCGCTAACACTCCAGTCACCGTCACTTATAACGGCTCCGTCACCGTGCCCACCGCGGTCGGCAGTTACGCCGTCTCCGCTGTGGTCAGCGACCCCGCTTCCACTGGCTCAGCCACCGGCACTCTTGTCATCGCCAAAGCTGCCGCCACTGTCACGCTTGGCAGTCTCAATCCAACTTACAACGGCTCCGCAAAATCCGCCACCGCCACCACCAACCCTTCCGGCAAGGCCGTCGATTTCACCTACAACGGCAGCGCCACCGCCCCTACCAATGCGGGCAGCTACGCCATCGTCGGCACCATCAACGACGCCACCTATCAGGGCACCGCGTCGGGCACGATGGTCATCGCCCAGGCCTCCCAGACCATCAACTTCGCGGCACTTCCCGGCCGAGTTTACGGCGATGTTCCGTTCAACCTCTCCGCCATGGCCACCTCCGCACTGCCCGTCACCTTCAGCATCGTGAGCGGCCCCGCATCTCTCATCGGCAACACGCTCACCATCGATGGCGCGGGTAATGTCGTCGTCCGTGCCTCCCAATCCGGCGACTCGAACCGCCTCGCCGCCACTGACGTAAATCAGAGTTTCGTCGTCGCCAAAGCTCCCGCCAGCGTCACCCTCGCCAACCTCGTCCACACCTACGACGGCTCCGCAAAATCCGCCACCGCCACCACCAACCCTTCCGGCAAGGCCGTCGATTTCACCTACAACGGCAGCGCCACCGCCCCTACCAATGCCGGCAGCTACGAAGTCACCGCCGTCATCACGGACGACCACTACGAAGGCTCCGCCTCGGGCACCCTGGTCGTCAATCCCATACCCCAAACCATCACCTTCACCCCGCTTCCGGACAAAACCTTCGGCGACCCGGCCTTCGCCCTAACCGCTACCGCCAGCTCCGGCCTGCCGGTTTCCTTCAGCATCGCCAGCGGCCCCGCCATGCTTGCCGGAAACACGCTCACCCTCACCGGCGCAGGTGCCGTCACTATCCGCGCCTCACAATCCGGCGATGAGACACGCGCCCCGGCACCGGACGTGAACCACACCTTCAACGTCGCCAAAGCCACCGCCACCGTCACCCTCAGCGGCCTTTCAGCCACCTACGACGGCACGCCGAAGCCCGTCTCCACCGCCACTACGCCCGCCAATCTCACGGTTGGAGTCACTTACAATGGAGCCAGCCTGGTCCCCAGCAGCCCGGGCAGCTACGCCGTAGCCGCCACCATCGTCGATGACAATCACCAAGGCGGTGCCTCCGACACACTGGTGATCCTCGACTCCCGCACGCCGTTGGAAAACTGGCGTTTCGAGCACTTCCAGTCCTATGAGGATGAAGGCAACGCCGCCAACCCGGCGGACCCGGATTTCGACGGCATCCAGAACCTGATGGAGTTCGCGCTGGGGCTCGACCCCATGCTTCCCTCCGCTTTACCAGCCACCCTCACCATCAATGGCAACCAGATGGAATACACCTACACCCGCAGCAAAGCGGTCCTTGCGACGGTGAACTTCGTCGTGGAGCGGACCGACTCCCTATCAGACGGAAGCTGGATCACGGACAACGTCAGCGAAATCGCGCCTCCGCTCTCGGACGACGGTGTCCTGCAAACCATCAAAGTCGTCCTGCCAAAAGATGGCGACCGTCGGTTCGTCAGGCTACGGGTGATCGTCCAGCCATGAGCCGGATCGCCGAAATGATTTATCTGTCACCGCGGGGCCACCTCCAATTCCCCATCGCCAAGTCTCTTCCGACCCTCCAGAATCGGGCGATGAGACTCTGGATTTCCGTGACGAAACCCTTTCCCCCAGGGTGGGCGGGAATCGTGCTGATCTTGTCCGGTTCCTCGCTGTTCTCACTGGCTGCGGAGCCCACTCCGGCACCAACGAAACCCGCGCCGCTCACCTCGATCCAACAAATCCGCGAGCTTTCGCCCGAGCAGGTACGCGCCGGACAACCTGTAAAAATCAGGGCGACGGCAACTTTCTCAAAACCTGTCTACGCCACCTTGTTCATCCATGACGGCACCGGCGGCATCTTTGTGGACCGGGTCCCCACGAAATCCGATGAAATGGGTCCGAATACGGGCGATCAAATCGAGGTCACAGGAGTCACCGGCGAGGGAATGTTCGCCCCGGTCATCAAAGGTGTGGGAACACAGGATCCCGTGGTGACCATCATCGGCCCCGGAACATTGAAAGAGCCAAGGCTTATCGACGGAATTGAAATGTCCCGACCAGGCTTGGATTCCGACTGGGTCTCGATCGACACCTGGGTCAGCGAAGTATTGATCGATGCCCCTGACGTCATCCTCGCCTGCCATTCGGACAATTGTGATTTTCGCATCATTCTGGATCACCCATCGTCAGTTGAAACCGTCCCTTGGGATCTCGCGGAATCGAGGGTTCGAGCCCGCGGTGTGGTCGCCACCACCTTTAACCGGGGCCGCCAGATGACCGCCCGGTTTCTGAGGGTCGCATCCATTTCCGCTATCACACCGCTCCATCCCAAGCGGCCCATGACCAGCGAAGCACGGTTGTTCCGCCCTGACGAGCTCATGCAAGCCACTGGCCCGGGCCCCGATGATCTCGTGCGGGTCCAAGGGGTGGCCACCCTCGCCATTCCCGGCCGTGGACTCTTTCTCCAGGTGGACGACGGTGGCCTCTGGGTGCAAACGGCCCAACCCATTGCCGGCGCACCAGGCACAGTCATCGAAGTGATCGGGTGGCCGCGCCCGGGCGAATTAAAGCCCTTCATCCGCGCGCATCGGGCTTCCATCATCGGGACTACCACGCCGCCCGTAGCTACTCAGCTCAAAGCGAGAGAAGCGCTCAAAGCCAGCCACGATGCCGAGTGGATCAGTCTGGATGCGGAACTGTTAAATTCATCCCACGGCCCCGACGGGACAACCTTGGAACTGCGCGACGCTGAAGTCGTCTT
Organism: Akkermansiaceae bacterium; assembly: GCA_031412525.1. Taxonomy (GTDB): domain Bacteria; phylum Verrucomicrobiota; class Verrucomicrobiia; order Verrucomicrobiales; family Akkermansiaceae; genus Luteolibacter. The sequence goes on from JANODE010000097.1 coordinate 20,912, forward strand.
CCGAGGCCTGGTCCCCGATGTCCCAAAGGTGACGACGCCCAGTTTGAAGGCAGGTTCACGAATCCGCATTTCCGGCATTTCCCGCGTCGATTCGGTGGGGGGCATGATTCTGCGAGAAGAGGGTAAACTTCAAATCCTCGCTCGCTCGCCCGCCGACGTGATGTTGCTGTCGCCGCCGCCGATCTGGACGGCTCGAAATGTCACCATTCTTGCTGGATTCATCATCGCCGGATTGTTCGGCATCTACGCTCTCACTCGTGCCCGCCGCCGGAGGGAGAAAAAAATCCAGCGCCGTGAATTCGAGGCCGTCCTCGCCGAACGCGGTCGCTTCGCCCGTGAAATTCACGACTCTCTCGCCCAAGGACTCACGTCGATTTCCTTCCAACTTGAGTGCGTTCGGGACCGCCTCGCCGATGATCCGGTGAGTGCCTCCAACCATGTGGAAAGCGCCCGCGGTCTTGTCCGCGACAGCCTGAAGGAAGCCCGCCGCACCGTCTGGAACCTCCGGCCGTTGGCCCTCGGCGAGACGGATCTCGTCACCGCGCTGCAACGCTTCGCGAGCAACTTGGAGAGCGTCGGTAGAATCTCGTTCAGCCAGCAAATCGAGGGCACTCCGCGACCATTGCCTCCTTCCCACGAAGACGCGCTGCTGCGCATCGGGCAGGAAGCCATGACCAATGCCGCCCGCCATGCGTCCGCCACCGAGATCTGCCAGACATTGCGCTTCGGCCAAGGATGGGTGACGCTGATCGTGAAGGACAACGGTCAGGGCTTCGATGTCGCCACCCGCGTCGGCAAGGGCTTCGGCCTCACCGGCATGCACGAACGGGTCGCCGCACTGGGCGGCAGCTTGTCCATTGACAGCCGCCCCGGCCATGGCACTGAGGTTTCCGCCACCTTACCCACCTGATCCCATGAATACCTCCATCCGAATCCTCCTCGCCGACGACCATCCGTCCCTCCGCGACGGCCTCGCCAGCATCCTGAACTCCCAACCCGACCTCTCCGTCGTTGCTCAAGCCGGGACCGGCCGGGAAGCGGTCGAAAAATACAAGATCACCAACCCTGACCTGCTGATCGTGGATCTCCGCATGCCCGACGGCGACGGGATTCAGACTATCCGGGAGCTTATGGCCATCAATCCGGCAGTAAAAACGCTGGTGCTGACGACTTATGACAATGAGGAGGACATTTTCCGAGCCCTGGAGGCGGGCGCACGGGGCTACATCCTGAAAGACACAACACGCGAGGAAGTTATCGAGGCCGTGCGCCAGATCCACGTTGGAAACCGCTTCATTCCGTCCGCTATCGCCGCCCGCCTCGCGGACCGTATGATCCGCCCGTCACTGACACCGCGCGAACTCGACGTTCTGCGCCTCGTTTCCCGTGGCCGGACGAACAAGGAAATCGCGGTGGCTATGTTTGTCACCGAGGAGACCATCAAATCACACATGAAGGGGCTTTTCCAAAAACTCGGCGTACATGACCGCGCTGAAGCGGTAGGCATCGCCCTCCAACGTGGTTTGCTGCGGCTGGAGTGACCATTCACACGCTCCGGCGGCGGCGCGCTGCGAGGCCGAGAGTGCCGAGCGCCACCAACAAGGTGCCGGACGGCTCGGGGACGACCGCGTAGTTCAGGTAGATGTTATTGGCGTCTGACGAGAGCGTGAAGTTTCCGGTGCGGGTGGGGCTTGAAGAGAAACCCGCCGCGTTGAGGGTCCAGTCGGCGAGGTCGATATTCGAGATTCCGCCCGACGCGGTGAGGATCGCCCACTGGCGATCGGTCTCGCTGAAGTTCGCGACGTTACCAGCTGCGTTGAGCGCGGTGAGGGAGAGTAGATCGACCGCATAGGAACCGGTGAGATCCAGCGTGAGGGATCCGGTGACCGTGATCTTGTCGAAGTCAGTGCCAGCGGTGATCCCGGTGAAATTGTTGGTTTCCCACAGATAGGTGAAGGCGTTCCATGTCTGGCTGACCCCGTAGTTCTGGATGCCCGGGCTGTTGCCGGGAGCGAGTTTGTCGTTCAGGCTGTCCAGCGCGACACTGGAACTGATCGTGCCGGAACCCGCGATGACGCCACCATTGTTAGATATGGCACCGCCGGAGTAAGCGACGGATGAATTGTAACGGAACGTGCCCGCCGAAGATATGGTGACACCGCTGGTCTGGTTGATGTCGCCGGTGCCGCCGATGGCCAGAGTCCCATTCGCAACGGCGGTGGAACCGGTGTAGCTGTTATCCCCGGTGAGGGTGAGGGTGCCGGTGCCCGCTTTCGTGACCGAGCCAGTCGTGCCCATGATCGTGCCACTAAAGGTGGTGGAGTTACTGTCACCCACAGTTAATTGTTGGGATCCAATGCGCACCGCGCTGCCAGCGACACCGGTGATTGAGCCGATGGTCGAGCTGGTTTGCGTGACCCCCGAGAAATCCAACGACGCGCCTGAGGCGGTAATGTTTACCGCTGTGGCGGTGGGCAGCCTGGCGCCGTTACCGAGCACCACGAGGCTGCCATCATTGATCGTCGTTAATCCTGTGTAGGCATTGGTTCCTGTGAGCATGACCAGGCCCGTGCCATTCTTCACCAAATTCGCCGTGCCGGCGAGGTTGGCATTTACTTGACCATTTTGCAGATCGAACGAAGTGCCGGTAAGGTTGAAGCGCCCCGTGCCGTTCACCGCGATGACTCCGTTTTTGAGGGTCACTGCGCCAACTGTATCGTTGGTGTTCAACTGCAAGGTGCCACCCGTGATTGCCACCGCACCAGCATCAGGCAACCCGTTGCCACCGTTGATTACGACAGTGCCTTGGTTAATGGTGGTGCCACCCGTATAGGCGTTGGCCGTTCCCGTAAGAGTCAGTGTGCCGGCTCCGGTCTTGGTCAGGCTGCTGCCGCTGTTGTTCAAGATGGAGTTTGAGATGGTGATGCTATTGCTCGATGTGTTGATGGTGTTGATGACCATTTCACTACCGGAGCTGGCTTGGATACCGTTACCACCTGAGATGGTCACGTCTGAGCTGCCGCCTGCTTTAAGGATGCCATCCACCGTCAAGATTTGGGAAGCCGCGAGCGTCACCGCAGCATTTCCGTTGATCTTCAGCGTATTAAAGGTCGCGGTGTTCTGCGCCGAGAGGGCACCCGTGATCTGTTGATTCGTGGCGCTGGCGACGCTGGTAGTGGCACCGCTCGTTACAAAGGTAGCGTCAGTTCCATACACGGGAGCCCGCAGAAAGCCACTTGCGTCATTGTATGCGTAATCGTTGGTGTTGAAGTAAACACCTTTGTTGACCAAGCCAGTCGCCAACCCTGTGACCGAGATCTTATTCGTGGTTCCGTTGGTTCCGCCAGAGGTTGTAAAGCCACCGGTTGCACCTGCGCTGCGGCTCAGAGAAGCCAGCGTGAGGGCGGTATTACCGCTGGTGCCGTAAGTCGCAATTACCTGGCCCGAACCATCCGCAAAGCTGGTAGCGCCGAGCGATTGCGAAGAGCCAGCAGCCGCGCCCGTGTAGGCAAAAGTTCCGCCAGTGCCCGAGAACGTCACTGCACTGGTGGGTAACACTCCCGTTCCACCCGTGAAGTTGAGGCGTGCGCCTAAGTCAGTACCGATCTGGTTGCCAGCAATGGTGATACCACCAGTGAAATCGTTGGTTCCCGTGAGGGTGACCGCGCCTGAGATGTTCAAGCTATTGCCGCCGGTCAGATTGCTGGAGACCGTCAAAGTTCCCCCGCCACCACCCAAACGGTAGCCATTTGCACCGGGTGTCAAAGTTCCGCTGTAGGTTCGACCGCCTGAAGAGCCCAACCGCATATTTGGTGTGGCCGTAAAATCCAGATTGGCCGCTGAGTTCGCTCCAAGGACGAGAGCACCACCCGTGGTTGCACGATTTTCGATCCGGCTCAACAACGCTTGATTGAGCGTTCCCGTGCCACCGAAACCACCCAGGCCAGAGAGATATACCTGATCGGCCGTGTTGGCACCGATGGAACCCGCAGCAAAAATGATCGCGACACCATTGTTAACCACCAGCTTGGTGCTGTAACTGTTAAAGGTTCCCACTGCTGTGGTGAGAGTCGCTGCACTAGGGGTATCAATGAAAAGCGGCCCCATCGATGCACCATAAGCGGTATTCAAGCTAAGAATCCCGTTGCCATACAAGCCGCGCGTCATAGTGAGTCCCAAGTCGCTTCTGCCCGTAGTACGTTGGACAGCTAACGAAGAATCCGTCTGAATCGTCAAAGATCCAGCGACATTACTGCCGAAGTCGCCACTTGGCGTAGTGTAGGCAGCCAGACCGCCCAAGTTAAATACGTTACCCGTTCCAGCGCCATTGAGAACAAAATTTTGCGGGTTCGTCCAGGCATTGCTACCTGCACCATGCACAAAAGCGGCGCCTTTACTGATGGCGACAGTGGTTGCGGTGGCGCCCAGCCCAAAGTTGGCTTGTGGAGTCTGAATCACACCCTCGTTAATGTAAACATTACCTGTAAGCGCTGAGTAGGCCGTCCCACCCCAAGTGCCGCCCGTACTCGCAGCGTTCACGTATATGTAACCGTTACCAGTTTTTGTGAGGTCACCCGTACCAGCCAAACCTCGACTCAAATTGATACCACGATTCTCGGTGGCGTTTTCCAGATTCACCCGGACCGTGGCGTTACCCGATGTTGCGATACCGCCAATATTACCATTTCCAAAGTTAATGCGGGTGATATTGAGCGCGGCATTTGATGTGCCCGCGTTACCATTTCCACTCACTATGAAGTTCTGGTTGTTCGTGTAGGCTCCGTTGCCAAAGTTCATGTTGATGCCAGCACCTGCTTGCGCCGTCGCGCCCTGCGTAGTTGCCACATTGCTGCCTAGACCAGAATTAGATGCTGGCAGATTAACGACGCTGTTTGCCCCGGTGGCCACGAAATTGCCTGTGTAAGCCGAACTGCCGTTAACCAATGTCAACGCACGGTTCTGGAGTTGTCCGGTGAAAGTGACGTTGCCCGCCCCGCTCCATGCGCCGCCCATGTTGATGTTTGCGCCGGCATTTGAAAAATTGATGGCGGTGTCTGCATTGAAGGTCAGCGCGTTGTTAAGGTTGACCGTGTATCCACCAGAACTTCCGTAGGCTGCGTTGATATTTAACTGCGCACTGGATCCGCCGAAGGCGAGACCGTTGCCACTGAGCGTGAGAACCGGAGTGTTGGCCCCTCCAGTGCCATTAATGTTCAGTTGATTGAGGACAAAAGGATTTGGCGATAGATCGTTACTGGCAGTGATCGTGCCCGTCGGCAGGACGGTCGGCGCGGTATAGAAATTAACAATGGTCGACGTGCCACTAACGGGAGCGGCAGTATTCCAGTTGCCAGCCGTGGACCAAGTGTAAGTTCCAGGGGCCGCGTTGTTCGTCCATGTCTGGGCTTGGGCGGAGCCAACAATAAAAGCGAAAGCCGCGCTAAGGGGCGCTGCCATTGCAAGGAATGCTTTAGGATAAAGGCAATTTCTTTTCGATTTCATATGGGGACTGGAGGGTCAGAGTTGATGTTTTGTTTGTTCTCCGGGAACTGGATTCAGGAGACTGATAAGAGCAAAATGCTAGCTCTTATCTTAGGTTGTGTAGAATCAAGGCTTGAGAACGAGGGAGAAGCTGGCGCAGTGATGCCGTTGTTCGCATTTGCCCGGCAGAAGTAAACTTTCTACGCAGCAAGGTGTGGTTACGGTCAAACGGGGGATGGGTATTTCGATAACTGGATGTTTATAGGGGATCCGCGTGTATGACTACAGATCCCGGTATGCAAAGCCAACTGCCCCGTCGGGGGAATTTTTTCTCCCCCGAACGAGGTAGCCGGCTTTCGAGGGTGCCGGAGATTAGGGATTGCTCACCTTCAGACGGCCGAAGAGTTTGGTGTTCGGGCTTTTCACCACCGAGATCTCGACCTTGTCGATGCCGGGGCTCGGAGTGTCCGGCGTGACGGTCACTCCGGCGCCTCCGGGGATCAGCACGTCGGTCCATCCATTCAGGTCGGTTCCGTATTGGAAGATCTGGGTGGTATCCGTAAGGGATTCATTGCGCCGATAGACGGTGAATATGAAATTCGCACCACTGGCATCGGCGGTCGGCAGAATGGAGGTGGACGGGGTGGCGGGCTGGCCGTTGTAGAGCACGTATTCCATCAGGTTGGAAATGCCGTCATAGTCGGGATCATCCGATGGGTCCTGATCTGCCACGGGAAGCCCGAAGCCTCCGATCCAACCGGAATAGCCGGCGAGACTGCTCAGCTTGAGAACTCCGGTAGCCTCGGTGAAGGTCCACTTGTTGAATCCGTCGATCTTGGTCCAGACATTGGCGACTTCGGTGAAGCCGGGGATATTGAAGGTGGGGCCGAATGTTTCTGTGAGAGTCGCCGCATTCACCAAGGTCCAGGTGTTGCCGGGAGTGGTGTCGGCGAGACTGAGGTCAATTCCGAAGGTGCCGTCGAGGAGGACGGTCCCGGTGCCGGTGATGCTATTGGCGGTGAGACCATTGAGGACGAAGTTGAGTTTGGCATTCGCAGCGAGCGCCAAGGTGCCCGCATTGACCACAACATCACCGACCAAAGTGTTCAATCCGGCAAGCGTCACGGTGCCGGCTGTGGACTTGGTGATGGTGCCAGTGCCGGCGAGTGGCGCGCTGACCGTCCCGCTTTTGAGGCTGTAAGAAGCAGCATTCAGCGCGCCGGGGCCGCGGATGATACCGTTAGTCAAAGTGAGATCGCCGATGAAATCGGACCCGAAGAGTTCATAGGTCGCACCGTTTTCGATCGTGACCGGACTGGAGTCGTCAAGGCTGCCCGATGAAGAAACCGTCAGTATGCCGCCTGAAACAGTGGTGCCTCCGAAATAAATGTTCGCACCTGTGAGAATGACCTGTCCGGATGTCGTTTTCGAAAGCGCGCCTGCTCCTCCTAACCGGCCTGTAACCATGCCGTTCTCGACCACGTAGGAAGATCCTTGATGGATGCCGGTCCCTCCGATTACGCCGTTTTTCAGGGTCACCACCCCGACGGCGTCGGTGCTGACGTTGGTGGCGTAAGTGCCCCCGTTTACGATGACGGGTGAAGCGTCTTCCAGGTCACCCGTGCCAACAGTGAGTGTTCCGGCAACCACCGTGGTCGCGCCGGTGTAGGTATTGGCCGCATTGAGGGTCAAGGAACCCGCTCCGGATTTCGTGAGGGAGTTGGTTCCGTTTGCCAGAATCGGAATGCTGAGTGTCAACGCATCCCCTCCGGCGTCGGTGCGGACGACCATTTCAGAGTTGAGCGAGGCCTGCACGCCGTTTCCACCGGAGATGGTGAAGGCATTCCCACCGGTCTTCAGAATTCCATCCACCGTAAGGGTCTGGCTTGCTGACAAGGTGACGTTGAATGCTCCGGCCACCTTCAAGGTGGTGAAGGTGGCGGAGTTCTGTGCGGAGAGCGCACCAGTGATCTGCTGGTGAGCGGCATTTACCAAGGAAGCGGAGGCAGCGCTGGTCACGAATCCGGCATCCGTGCCGTAAACCGGCGCACGGAGGAATCCTGTCGCGTCGTTGAACGCGTAGTTCGCGCCGCCGAAGAAAATGCCCTTGTCCACGAAGCCGGTAGCCAGGCCCGCGACGGTGACTTTGTTATCAGTGCCGTTGGTGCCGCCGCTGACCGTGAAGTTTCCAGTCGCGCCTGCGGAACGGGCAGCCATCGAAGAGAAGGTGAGGAACGTGTTTCCTGCCGCGCCCTTCGTCGAGGTGACGTTGCTGTGGCCGACCGGAAACGAGAGGACTCCGAGAGAATCGCTGGAACCTGTCGCAGATCCAGTGTAGGCAAGAGTGCCGCCAGCTCCGCCGAAAACGATGGCATTGCTGTTGAGGTTGCCAGTGCTTCCAGTGAATCCGAGCGAGGCCGTTTGTCCGAGACCGGTGTTATTGGATGAGATGGTGACGCCACCATTGAAACTGTTGGTGGCGTTGGAGAGGACGACGGGTCCCGAGATCACCACACTGGTCGATCCAACGAGTTGGCTGGAAACGGTGAGGGTGCCGCCGCCACCGCCGAGACGGTAAATGCCCCCTGCCGGGGTCAGCGTTCCACTGTAAGTGAAGTTATTGATGGCACCAAGGCGGAGATTGGGGGCCGAGGTGAAATCGAGGTTGTTGGCACTGGCGTTTCCGAGGCAGACGGCACCGCTTGTGATGGAAAGATTCTCAATACGGGACAGGAATGCCTGGTTAAGTCCGCCCGAGAGACTGGAAGAAACCGCACCGAGTCCGCTCAGCGTGATCTGGGCGGTAGGCGAGGTGCCGAGGGCGTCGGTATTGCCAATGTTCACGATGCCGTTGTTGATGACGACTTTTCCGCTGAAAGCGGGAAACTCCTCGAACAAGGAAGCAGCTTGGTTCAGATAGAGAGGGCCGGTCGCGCTGCCGTAGGGGGTTCCCACTGTCAGGTTGCCTGCGCCGGAAAGTCCCACCTGGGTGGCCAGCCCATTGCCCAAGCCGAAGCTGCCATCCCGTTTGACCGCCACGGTGGAGTCCGCGGCGACTACAATCCTCCGCACAGTGTTACTTCCGAAACCGGCTCCAAAAGACTCCAACGAGCCAAATCCGCCATTGTTCGACACGTAACCCGTGCCGCTGCCACTGAGAATGATGTTCTGGGGTTGCGTCCAAGCATTGGAGCCTGCGCCTATGATCATCGAAGCTCCAGGTGAAACTGTGACGCGCTGGGTGGTCGCAGTGTTGGAGCCAAGGGCGTTGCTCACGGTGGGAGTCTGGATGGCGCCCTCCTTGATTTCCACGTTTCCTGTGTAGGCTAAGAATACGGTGCCTCCCCAGGTCACCGTCGCGGGTGAAACAACGCTTGGGCGAAGATAGCCATTACCGGTTTTCACCAGCTTGCCAGTGCCCACAATCCCACGCGTAATGTTGACGAAGCGCACATCACTGGCGTTTTGCAATACTGTCTGGACCGTGGAATCGGCGGCGAGGGCCAGTCCGCCGATATTTCCGTCTCCGAAGTTGATGGCTGTCGCATTGATTGCAGCGTTGCCGGTGGCAGCGTTGCCATTGCCGCTGACCACGAAATTCTGGGCATGGCCGTAAGCCGCATTGCCATAAGCTAGATTGACGCCGGATCCACTCGCTACTGTCACTGTCTGGGTCGTCGCCGTATTCGGGCCGAGGATGTTGGAATTCTTGTTGAGCTGGAGGACGGAAGAAGCCCCGCTCAGCACCATGTCACCGGTGAAGGTGCCAATGCCGAGAAGCGACAAAGGTCGGTTGTTGAGGTTCCCGGTGAAGGTCACCTTTCCCGCTCCCGCGAAGGTGACGGCGTTACCGACATTGATGAAGGCACCGGCGTTGCTGAAGTTGATGGCGGTGTCCGCGCTGAAATCAAGGTTGCTGTTGAGATTGACGGTGTAGCCTGACGTTCCGTAGCCGGCGTTGATATCGAGGGCCGGGCTAGTACCTGCGAATTGGATCGCCCCGCCAGAAATTGTGAGAATGGGGCCCGCTCCAGCGCCGGGGCCGATGCCGTTCACCGTGAGGGAATTGAGGATCATCGGCGTGGCGATGTCCTGGTTGGCGACCACCGTGCTGGCGGCCGGGATGACCGTGCCCGGGTTGGCGAAAAATTTGACGGCCGTCGTGTTGACGCTCACGGGTGCGGTGGGGTTGGTGTCCCAATTCGTGGCAGTGCTCCAGTTGCTGGTGCCGGTGGTGGTGTTGGTCCAGGTCTGGGCGCCGGCGGTTCCGGCTGAGCCGAGCACGGCTACGGTGATGACGCAGAGGCGCGAACTGAAAAATGCGATGAGCGAAGGAGTGGGTTTCATAAATAAATGCGGTTTTTGTTTTAGGGATGAAGTGGGTTAGATGGAGCTCTCCTGCGGGAGGGAGGAAAAACGGGTATTCGGCAAAGTTGCCGCTTGGAAATCGTCGAGTCGAGATCGCGGAAGAGTGTTTTCTCCCCCCCCCCAGAGAGGGATATCCATATCCCCCATAAGAATAATCGACTCCTTGGACAGCATCCAAATAGGCTCAAGGCTTCCTCGAATTTTTCCTTCGTCAACATTGACCTTAACGTCAGCAACCGGCCCAGGGCCAGGAAACCCGCTGAATTTCATCAATGCTACCTCCCATCGCCTTCTGCATCATATCCCTCTCCACCATGGTTTTTCTCCGTTGTCATCGGATGCTACTTCACTCGGCTCTCAAGTTCGCGCTTTCGCTCCTACCCGCCGCTGCCACCGCTGCCTCACCCGCATGGTTGACTGCCCACGACTCCGAGATCCATCAACTCGTCGGAAAAATGACGCTTGCGGAAAAGGCCGGCCAAATGACTCAGCCTGATCTCGGGTCCATCAAGGAGCTGGACGACGTGAGAACGCTTTTCCTCGGGTCGGTCCTCAGTGGCGGAGGCTCGGACCCGAAGAACGGCAATACGCTCGCGGACTGGTCCAGCACCTATCAAGATTGCCAGAAGCGCGCGCTGCAAACCCGCCTGGCCATTCCCCTGCTTTACGGCATCGACGCCGTGCACGGGCATAACAATGTATTGAACGCCGTGATCTTCCCTCACAACATCGGACTCGGCTGTTCGCGGAATCCGGACTTGGTGGAGGAAGTCGCCCGCATCACCTCTCGTGAAATCCGCGCCACCGGAATTCAATGGACTTTCGCCCCTTGCGTGACCGTCCCACAGGACATTCGCTGGGGCCGCACTTACGAAGGCTTTTCAGAAGACCCGGCCGTGGTCGCCAGCCTCGGTGCAGCAGCGGTGAGAGGATTGCAAGGCGCTGATCTATCAGACAGGACCGCGGTGGTCGGCTGTGCGAAACACTTCATCGGTGACGGCGGCACCACTTACGGAACCGCAAGCCAGGACGGATGGCTCGACCAGGGTGACACCCGGGTCGACGAAGCCACCCTGCGCGCGGTCCACATGGCGGGTTATCCGGCCGCGATCGATGCGGGCGTCGCCACCATCATGCCCTCGTACAGCAGTTGGAACGGAGTCAAGTGCTCTGGCAACAAATACCTGCTCACCGACGTCCTGAAAAAAGAACTCGGGTTCCAAGGTTTCCTCATCTCCGACTACAACGCCATCGATCAGATTGTTGGACCGGCCAAGGACTCATCCGCAGTGGCAAGCAACAACGCCGCCAGCCAGGTCACCACGGCGGACTACAAGAAGTGCATCGAGATTTCCATCAACGCGGGCATGGACATGGTCATGGTCACCGATCGCTACAAGGAATTCATCTCCTCCCTCAAGGATCTGGTGACTGAGGGGAAAATTCCGATGTCGCGCATCGATGACGCCGTCACCCGCATCCTGCGGGTTAAGTTCGCCAGTGGCATGTTGAATGGAAAGGCCAATTTAACAACCGATCCGGAGCTTCAGAAACAATTCGGCTCAGCTGAACACCGCGCGGTGGCCCGCAAGGCAGTCGCGGAGACTCTCGTGCTCTTGAAAAACAAAGCCCACCTGCTCCCGCTCTCCACCTCCACGGCGAGCATCCACGTCGCCGGCCACGCGGCTGATGACCTCGGCGTCCAGTGCGGAGGCTGGACCATCGATTGGCAGGGGAAACCCGGCCAAGTCACTCCAGGTGGCACGACCATTCTGGCAGGAATCAAAAAATCTGTGAGTCCCAAGACCAAAATCACCTTCTCCAAGGACGGATCAGGAGCCAAGGGCGCGGACATCGGCATCGTCGTAGTCTCCGAGCCACCCTATGCCGAGATGAAAGGCGACCGCTCGGATCTCTCACTATCCAAGGAAGACACTGCGGCAATTAGAGAACTCAAATCCGCCGGCTTGCAGGTCGTCGTCGTCGTTCTATCCGGCCGCCCGTTGATTCTCGGCGAAATGGCCGAGCAGGCGGACGCCATCGTGGCCGCCTGGCTACCGGGCACCGAGGGCGCGGGAGTCGCGGATGTATTGTTCGGCAATATGCCGTTCACGGGCAAACTGTCATTTACCTGGCCTCGGTCCATGGATCAGATTCCGCTCGCGAAAATCAAAAACGGTGACGCATTGTTCCCCTTCGGATTCGGACTGAATCCCTGATCTCCCACCCACTCGCATGATCCAGATTCTTCGGAAACTCATCGCCGCACTGGTCCTCCTCAACGGTCAACTTCCAGCCATCGAACTACCCGCCGGTGGCAACGAAATCAGCGATAACGCCACCCTCAGCACCTACGCATCCGAAAAAATCGGGAGTGCGGAAAAAATCACTGCCGCCGATGGCAGTCCCGGCGGCTGGAGAATCAACGTCACCGCTGCCGACAGCGCGAAATCCTATCTCGCGCAGTGTGCGGTTTCCTGCCCGACCGGCACTCTTGCTGCTGGCGACCGGGCCTTGGTCATCATCAGGGCTCGAGTGCTTGGAAATGACAAGGGAGTGCTCGATGCGAAACTCCAGTTAGCCGGTGAGCCATACACCGAAGCCTGCCGCTCCACTGCCATTGACATCTCTTCGGAATGGACGGACTACCCGGTGCTGTTTGTGATAGAAAATGCCCTGCCCGAGGGCAAGGCCAGCCTTACTTTGTTTTGCGCCCAAGCCGTTCAGACTTTGGAAATCGCGAGCATCCGCGTGATTCGCTACGGACCTGAAACCGATGTCTCAAAATTTCCCCGTATCCGCAGAACCTATGCCGGTCGAGAACCGGATGCCCCATGGCGCAAGGCCGCGCTTGATCGAATCGAGAAAATCCGCAAGGCAGATTGCTCTCTCACCCTTCAAGATTCCAATGGCAAGCCGCTGGCTAACAGGCAAGTAAGGCTCACCCTCCGCCGCCATGAGTTCGGCTTTGGTTCCGCAACCCCTGCGTCCTATTACGGAGCAGACACCCCAGACGCCAAACGATTCCGCGAAACCATCGACCGCCTCTTCAGCATCATCGTTTTCGAAAACGACCTGAAGGACATGTGGTGGGGCAAGGACACTCCGCCCCACGAACGGGCGTTCAGGCAGAAGGAAACCGACGCCGCCTTCAAATGGCTCGGCGAACGCCACATCGCCATCCGCGGTCATTACCTGATGCAGGTGGCTATCCCGCAAAACCTCGCAACGATGGACAACGACGACGTCCGCAGCCATTTCCTCGAAACATCCCGCCGCCGCATCGAATACGCGGGTGACCGGGTCTGCGAATGGGATGCCATCAACCATCCCATCGCGTGGGGCGGCGCGAGCCTGTTCAGCAAGCGCCCGGGCCTCGAACGCCTCGACCGCGAGGTCCTAGCCCACGCCCGGAGCCTCACCAATCTGCCGCTATGGGTGAACGAGGACCAAATTTTCCGGCCCGGCCCTCAATCCGACAACACCTGGAACTACCTGCTAGATCTCAAGCAAGCAGGGATCATGGTCGATGGCTTGGGCAACCAGGCACACATTCACGAAAGCTTCCTCCCATCCCCCGAGCTTATCCTCGCCGTCACCGACCGCTTCGCCGAACTTGTCCCCCGGCAGGCCATCACCGAATTCGACATCCAGACCGTCGCGGACGAAGACCTTGCCGCTGACTGCACCCGCGACCTGCTCATTGCCTGCTTCAGCCACCCTGCTTACACCAGCTTTCTTCTATGGGGGTTCTGGGAGGGCAGTCATTGGGAACCTACCGCCGCGTCATGGAGCAAGGACTGGTCGATCAAGAGGCGTGGCGAAGTGCTCGAAGAGTGGCTCGGCAAACGCTGGCGCACCGAGCTAAGTCTCACCACCGATGCCGCGGGCATCGTCAGGTGGCGCGGCTTTACCGGATGGTATGAGGTCAGTGAGGGTGAAGGCAGCGCGGTCCTAACGATGTGCAATTTCACCCGTGCACATCCATCCTCGTCAACAATCATACCCGCGATGAAATAGCCGAGCCATGATCCGAAGTCACACATACCTCGAGAAGTTTCATTGATGGGAAATCAAATGGCTTCTTGTGCCAGCCATGCTCTTCTTCCAAGGAGCTTCCGGAACCGAATTCCATGTTTCCACAAATGGCGGTGATCGATACCCTGGAACCAGGGAGCAGCCATTCCAATCAATCCAGAAGGCCCAACCGAACCCGGCAACGTCATCGGACTCTCCTTATCGATCCTAGCAGCCCGGGAATTCATCACCGATCCGAAAATCCAACAGGGGCTCGATGAGCTCGTCTGGTCGCACCTCGACGGCATGTACGGCCGCAATCCCGTGGGCCGTCATTTCTCCGTCGATGCCCCCCGCGATGTCGAGGGTGTCGAACACGGTTGGTTCAAGTTCCAATCGGCCGTCTGGCAGACGCACGCTTCTTCATCGACGGCTCGCCGAAGAACACCCACTACCCCTTTCACCCCGAGGTCGGCGACATCGGGTGGACCGAAGGCTGGATCCAGTTCAACGTCTGTTATAACATCACGCTCTCCTACCTTGCGTGGAGCGAGTCGAAAGTGGAACTCATGAAAAAAGGCGACGAACTCGTTATCCGCCTCACCGCCCCGCTCAACTTCGATTACAAAAAGGCGGAAACCGGCAGCGTCACCGTGGTCAGCGGTCTCGGGGACGAGGAAAAGATTACCGTCACCGAAGACTCTCCCAATTCTTCCACTCTCACGGGAAGCATCAAACTCCAACCTGCCGCCGCCGCCCGCCGTGGCGACAAGATCCTGCAATTCAAAGCCGGCGCCACCATCAAGGCATCCCACGGCTTCGGCTATCTCGGCCGCCACGCCACCTTGAAACCGTAAAGCCCCATCACCATGATCCGAAACTCCCTGCTACTGGCACTTGCCACAGCGACACTCGTCGCTGCGCCCGATGGCGGGGCCAAACTCTGGTATGACAAACCCTCCACTAAATGGACCGAAGCCCTTCCCGTCGGAAATGGCAGCCTCGGCGGCATGATCTTCGGCGGAGCCGACAAGGAACGCATCCGATTCAACGAGCAGACTCTCTGGACCGGTGACGAGATTAACGTTGGCAACTATCAGCCCTTCGGCGATCTGTTCATCGAATCACCGGATCTCGCCAATGCGGCGGGCTGGAAGGACGGACTCCTCACCAACGCAACCATCTCATCCACCAAAGGCGGAGTCGCGAAGATCAACATCAACGGCAAGCTCCAAACAATCACCCTCCCGGCGTTGGGCAAACAGACGATCAAACCATGAAGCACGTTCTAGCACTTTTATTCGTTTGCTCGACTTTTATTCACGCCCGGGAACTGGATCTAGGTTCGCGTGTGCAGCCGCTCCCCGCCGCAAACCGGTTCGGTGAAGACGGTTACCACGTCTGGTGCGGCGCTCCGGTGAAAGGACCTGATGGAAAATACCATCTCTTCTACTCGCGGTGGCCCGAGAAAGTCGGATTCGCTCCCGGATGGGCGCTGCATTCCGAAATCGCCTACGCCGTTTCCGACAATCCGGAAGGCCCTTATGAACCTGTGAACGTCGCCCTCCCACCGCGTGGAATCAATCCCGCCACCGGCAAAAAATACTGGGACGCGGATGTGACCCACAACGCCAACGCGTTTTTCCACAACGGCAAATTCTACCTCTTCTACATGGGTAATTTCGGTGACGGAAAGGATTATCCGATGCATCGCAACCACCAGCGCGTGGGCGTCGCCATCGCAGAGAATCCGGCAGGGCCATGGAAACGTTTCGACCAACCGATTGTTGACATCACCGATGACAAAACCTCCTTCGATTCCCTCTGCGTCACCAATCCAGCCGCCTCCATGCGACCGGACGGCGGAGTCTTGCTGATCTACAAAGCGGTGCAACACGCCGATGGAAAAGCCATGGGCGGGAACGTGCGTTTCGGAGTGGCGATGGCAGACAGACCGGAAGGTCCCTATATCAAAAAGCCCGGCCATATCTTCGAATCGGAGAGCCCGGGCAAACACTGGATGGTCGCCGAAGATCCATTCATCTGGTTCAGCAAGAGATATGGCAACCGCTACTATGCGGTCGCCCGCGACGTGGTCGGCACCTTCAGCGGTGCCTCAGGCGGCCTCTGCATGTTCCAGTCTGAAGATGGACTGGATTGGAAGCCCGCGGCCCACCCCAAGGTTCTCGGCGGGACCTACCCGCTCGCGGACGGAAAGACCAGCAACACCAGAATCGAGAGACCGTTCCTTTTGATAGAAAATGATGAATCCGTTTATTTGTTCGGAGCCGCAGACGGCTATCAAAAGAACGGCAAGGTAAGCACCAACGTCCAATTCCCGATCGCTCCGGCGAAGTGACTCCATGAAACCCATCGTCCTCAGCGCCCTCCTCGCCCTTTCTTCAGCCGCGATGGCGGACCAGGCCGTGGATACCCAGGCAGCCGCACTGGATCAGGTGTCACTTAAACCTGTCAGCTCGAACAATCAGCCGGATGCCCAATGGTTCCCGGATGCCGGCCTCGGGCTCTTCATTCACTGGGGCCTCGCGTCCGTGGGCGCGACGAACTCCGCATCGGCCTCCTTTCCCCGCTGCGCACGAACAATGTGGATGTCGTGACGGTCTTCGGATTGTCCACCGTCACCTGGTGCATGCGGGACTTGATCTCGTCGGTGACGTGCGGGATGAACTGCACGGTTTTTCCGAGATACTCGCCGCGGCGCTCCTTCTTGATGACGGAATCGAAAACCTGTCCGGATGCTAGGTTGTTCATCCTTGATAGAACGCCGGAGGTGAAGCGCTCTACTTCTTCGATGGCAGCGTCGTGCAAACGGTGAATGCCACGCAGTTTTCCCATGGCGACCTCAACATCTGGCTCACCTCCATTGCCGCGCAGCTCGGTCGTACCACCAGTGTGGATGATACGAAACTCACCGCCGTCGCACTCTTCGACTACACACGCTTTTTCGCGCCGCGCGCCAAGGCTTCGGTAAACATCACCTCCCCCTGCAGCGCGGGCATCACGCTGGCCTCGACCCAACATTCTCTGTGTTTAACCGCCAACGCTGCCTCCAGCGATTCCACACACATTCCGAGCATCCTATGGTCGAAATCCTCCGGTCCCGGCGCGGTCAATTTCGCCAATCCCTCAGACCTAACAACCGCCGCCA
This sequence comes from Akkermansiaceae bacterium, assembly GCA_031412525.1. Lineage (GTDB taxonomy): Bacteria > Verrucomicrobiota > Verrucomicrobiia > Verrucomicrobiales > Akkermansiaceae > Luteolibacter. The sequence continues at coordinate 37,947 of JANODE010000097.1, forward strand.
GTTTCTCCGCTCCCGGCACCTACCTGCTGCAGTGCACCGCGACCGTGGACGAAAACCCGAACAGCGCCAGTGTGCCAGTCGCCGTTGGCGCCCCCTTGCCCGCGATGTTCCGCCAGAGCTTCGATGGCTACGCCCACGCCGCCACCTTTATCCGCAGCGACAGTCCGTCATGGAACTCCGGCGCACGGGACCAGATCATCGTCGGCCGTTGGAACAATCTCCCCATGCGGCGACTGTATTCATACGGCCTGACCGGTCTTCCTGCTGACGCTGCCATCGAAGACGCCCTCCTCGATTCATGCACCGACAGCGGGGGAGGGACAGGGACAGTAGGCGATCTCCAGCTTCATCCGCTAGACGCTCCGCCCGTCGAAGGAACAGGCTCCGGCACCACCCGAGGACGTTAGACGAACCGCATCGTTGCTGGAACAAGGCGCGGTCATTGTCTGCTCGAAGCCTTCCGGCGCGCCCGACCTCGCCGGCTATCCCCAATCGCAGTCACCAACACCTGGCACAACGCCTCATAGGCGACGGACAATTCCCCGCGGACTTCGAGTGGGGTGAAGACCGCGGTGACAAGGGTCATGCCATGAAATCTTATCCGGATTGGTTCGTGAAAAACCAGCCTCGCTCCGGGCAAGGCCGGAAATGTTTCGTCGTCTGTTACTACCACCGCAAGGACACTCCATTGCTTCCTTCGGACCTTGTCGGCCCGGTTGTTTTGATTCCGCGCACTTCGAACAACCGCTAGTCCTCTCATGAAACTCCCCAGCCTCCTTGCCTTGGCATGCATTCATGGCATGCAGTGCCGTTGCTCGTTTCTTGCGGACGATTTGCTCATGCTCCGGATGATCGCCATTGGTGCAAAAACGTCAGCGGCGAACTTGTTTAAGGCATCTTAAATAGTTGCCAGAGCAGTTGCCAAAAATGCATCTTTTTTCGGAATTCTGCGGACTTCAACAAAATTATCCGTATTACGCCATTCGGTCCGCAATCGAAAAAAGCCATAGAAACTAAGCCTTCTCAGCGGTTTCAAAGAAGTACCCCGGCTTGGATTCGAACCAAGGACCAATTGATTAAGAGTCAACTGCTCTACCAACTGAGCTACCGAGGCGTTGGTCAATTGCCACCGACTCGGCGACGCGGGGAGATTTAGCAAGTCCCGGCAGGAGGGCAATCGTAAAGTTTTCGCGATTTCCTGAATTTCGCCGGTGCGAGTATCTGATCGACAATCCCATCGTCCGGCACGACATCACTGGTCACCCATGTCCTTGCTTTACGAATCCCGTCAGACACTCCGGCTGGCGCTTCCCCTGATGATCGGGCAGCTCAGTCAAATGCTGATGGGCGTAGTGGATACGGTAATGGTGGGGCATCTCGGGGTGAAGGATCTAGCGGCGCTGACTTTTGCCAATTCGCTGTTCCACGTGCCGTTTGTTTTTGGGATCGGGCTGTTGACGAGCGTCTCGGTGATGACGTCTAACTCGCGAGGCGCGGACGATGCGGCGAGGGTGCGCGGCAGTTGCCGACATGGGCTTTACCTCTCGGTCGCACTCGGCCTTTTGGTCGCCGCGGTTTCTTGGGGATTTTCCTATCGGCTCGATGTTTTCGGCCAGCCCGACGAAGTGACGGCGAGGACGACGGTGTTTTTCCGCATCATTATGATCTCGGTGATCCCGGCACTGGCGTCGATCGCACTGAAAAACCATGCGGATGCTCTGAACCGCCCGTGGCCGCCTTTCTGGATATTTCTGGGCGGGGTGGGGCTGAATGTGGTGCTGAACTGGGTGATGATTTATGGGAAACTGGGCTGCCCGGCGCTGGGCTTTGAAGGAGCTGCCTGGGCAACCTTGATCGCGCGGGTGGCAATCGTGGTGGTGATGGTCATCTGGCTGCTGAATGCCAGGGGGTTGCGGGATTGGGTGCCTTACCGTTGGTTCCGCACGCCGAATTTCGGTGATGTCAGGCAACTGCTATCCATTGGATTTCCCGCGAGCATTCAAATGGCCTGCGAGGTAACGGCGTTTTCGTTAGCCGGATTGATCATGGGCAGATTCGGTGCCGGGGCGATGGCCGCCCATCAGATTGCGATCACTCTAGCCGCCACGGCGTTCATGCTGCCACTCGGGCTTTCGATGGCGCTGACGGTAAGGATGGGAGAGGCCTTCGGAGCCGGGGAAAATGCCCGGCTTCAGGCGATTGCCGTTTCTGGTTGGCTGTTGGCTGCGGGATATTCGCTGGTCGGAGCTGCGGCGTTTTTTGGTCTCGGGAAATTTCTCGCATCCCTCTTCATTAGTGCTCCCGACGTAATCAACCTGGCAGCGGCGTTGTTGGTTATTGTGGGCGTATTCCAGCTTTTCGACAGCCTGCAGGTGGTCTCCTCCGCAATGCTGCGCGGCTTGTGCGATGCAAAAGTCCCGGCAGTCATGGGGTTTGTGGCCTATTGGCTGGTGGGCCTCCCTGTCGGTGCCTTGCTGTCATTTGGTTTTAGAATGGGTGCCACGGGCGTCTGGTGGGGGCTGGCCGCCGGACTTTTTGGTGCATGCATTACCCTGGGCCCACGCTTGTGGAACCGTACGAAATCGGCTATGGTCACCATGTGACTATTCGATTACTCCTTACATCCCTGACACTTGTGCCGATTTTGTTAGGCTCGGAAATCACAAAACTGACGAACTGCGCTTTGGTTCCGGCCGAATGGTCGGACGGCGACAGCTTCTCAGTCCGCCTCCCGGACGGCAAAGTGCAAACGATCCGCCTCTACGGCGCCGACTGCATTGAAATGCATGTGCAAGGCGATGATTCAAATGCGCGACGCCTCCGCGACCAGCGCCGCTATTTTGGAATCAATGACATTCTCACTGCGAAATCGATGGGAGAACTGGCGAAGCTGGAAACCTCGAAAAGACTGGCCGAGCCCTTCACCATCTATACCAGTTTTGCCGATGGCCGGGGCGACGGCCGTTTCAACCGGATCTACGCTTTTGTGGAAACCGCGGATGGTAGAGATCTCTCTGAATGGCTTGTTTCTCAGGGACTTGCACGCGCCTTTGGGGTCTTGCGCCAGCGGCCGGACGGCACCAACGGGACGGAATGGGGCGAGGAACTCGCCGATCTGGAACTCACCGCCGCCCGCGCGGGCCGTGGTGCCTGGTCTAAAACCGATTGGGAAAAACTGCCCGAGATCCGTAGGGAGGCGCGTGAGGAAAATGCCGAACTGGAAGCAGCAAGAGGCGAGAAAAAAGCAGATCCGGCCAACAAGCTTGACCCAAACACCGCCGCGCGGGACGAACTCATGGCCATCCCTGGAGTGGGTGAAAAAACCGCCGCTGCGATCATCGGTGGGCGTCCCTTCAACAATATCCAGGATCTTCTTCGAGTCGAAGGCATCGGTCCCGCGTCCTTGAAAAAAATCGCTCCCTATCTCTCGATCAAGGCTCCTTGAGCACCCGCAGCCGCCAGCCATCATCGCGCTTCAGAACAAATGTCCGCCGGGTCGCCTTCCCGCGTCCGGAACTGCCATGCTCTACCTCCACCAGGGTTTTTTCTCCCTGCGGTCGGATCGCCACCATGCGGAAAACCGGCTCACGCCTCATCCTTAAAAAGCAATGAAGCGGCACATCCGGGTGGGCCGCATTCCACAAGTGCTTCGCAGGTGGAAAATCCGATGCGTCGGCGAGCGCCATCAGGACTTCTCGCACGAGTCGACTGCTGTGATTACGCGCAAGGCGCCCGGCCGAACGCCTCGCCAGTAATGTCTCGATCAGCGCCGCCGCCGGATTCTGATGATCTTCTTCCATCTCGTGGATCAACTCCCGGGCGTGCAAAGCCATCAAAGCGTGAACTTCATCACGCTCGATCTCACCTCGTTCGAAACTGGCGAAAATCTGACTGGGTGTCGGGATCATGTAGATGGCTTCTTTTTCTCGCACACGCCCCCCTGCCCTGCAAGCCCTCCGGTGGCCTGAAATGATGATGAGAGTGCTTCCCTGAAAATAGTTTTTAGAGCAAAATCGCAGATTTATAAAAAAAACATGATATTTAAATTACCTAAACATTTTAGATATCTGAGACTTTTCTGCTGATCAATTCATTTATTTTTAGTGAGTTAACCTAACTTTTAGCGCTCGCTGGCCGGACCATGATGATCAAGATTTGCCAAGTATCGATTTTTTTGCTTCTTTTTCGCCGTTCCCCCCAACTTATGAAAACACCCGTGTTCCCCCACATGGTTGCCCTTTTGGTTCTCAGCTCGATCGCTCCGCTTTCCGCTCAGAATATTGGCAGCAACCCCCGCTCTTCCGAGACGGACACCAGCTCTGCTGTGAGTCTCGATGACAGCAGCGATGTTCGTTTCGCAGAAGACACCGTTCTTCCTGGAAACTATGAAGTGCCGGCTTTGAAAAAAGCCCAAGGACAAATCTCCGACGGCAAACCCGTCTATGCCGCACAGGATGCACTCACTTTAAGCACCGAGACTTCCGGCCCGCGGAATGTGGAATCCGTGGTGGATCTCGATGTGCTCCGCAACCCGTCTCCTTACCGCAAGGTCATGGTAAGCACCAACTCGGGAGCTCCTTATGAAATTTCCGCTGATAGTTTGCAAAACGGCCTTGCCTTGATCTCTGCGGTTTACCGCGAGACGGGCAAATCCGAAAATGGCGCGGACTGCCTGAAGGTGGCTCTTTCCGTTGAGCAGCGGATCAAACTCGATCCCGCTAAAGTTCTCGAAGTCGTCGAATCCGAAGTGGGTGCGAACCCAGCCTGCGCCTGTGAAATCGTTAAAATGGCGATCAAGGCAAGCGAAGCCGACGTGCAACTGGTGGTCTCCATCGTTGAGACCGCCATCACTGTCTCACCTGACAGCATGCGCATCGTCTCACAATGCGCCATCGCCACGATGCCTGAGTCAATCACCGCCGTGCAGGCGTTGCTCGCCAAGCTGGACCCGAACAGTGGAGACGAAGGCGTCAGCTCAAAAGGCTCCAAAAGCGCAAAGAGTGCAAAGGTTGCCTCGATCGTGTCCGAAGCTGCACCAACTGGCAATCCACTCGATCTCCCTCCTTTCCCTCCGTTGGTTCCACCAATCAGCCCTCCCGTAGTGACGGACGTGGATCCAGGTTGAGACATTCTTTCGATCCGAATTGCGGTAATTCATGAGCAAAGGGTGCGGGCGGTTTCGTCCGCACTCTTTTTTGTAGTTGCAAGCTTTGGACTGCGGTGGACGTCCCCGCTTTGGGCGGGAGTCGGCTTTTTAACGAGCTGGCCTCGAGGGAAGAGCTGTAAATCCGGTCTTCTTTTTCAACATCCGGACGAGCGCCTTGAAACAAAGCGCTCTCCTAAAGCGGTGATGTTCACCGCAGTCCAAAGTTCAGTGATTGAAGATGAACTCCTTCGAATTGAGCAGCGCCCAGAAGATGTCCTCTAACGTCTCTTTAGTCATCGCCGGGGTTGTCTGTTCCGCCACCGCGCGGACAAGCTTCTCCTTTTCCATTTCCGTGGGCAGGCGACAGAGCACGGTCAGATAGAGGCTGTCGATGATTTCGGCAGGAGTCTTCTTTTCGTTGAGCAGCGTTTCCACCTTCTTGCCCTGACGGACGCGCTGTTGGGTGGTGTCGCCGTTCAGCAGGTGCAGCGCTTGCGAGAGGTTCGGCTCCATCTTCACCTCGCAGGAACAAACGGTGGCACGGGTGGCGCGGCCGAAGGTGGTGAGGAAATAATTCGAAGTGTTGCCATCGGCGATCTGGACGGCACGCGCTCCGAGCGGTAGGCCCTTGAATTTGTTAGGAGTGCCGGTGACCTGTGAGATGCAGTCCAGCAGCACCTCGGCCCGCACGCGGCGGATCATGGCGTGGGAGAAATTCCGGTTGTCGGTGAGGTTCGTTTCGTTCGTGCGGGTAGAAAGCTGATAGGTGCGCGAGGTGCAGATGTCGCGGACGAGCTTCTTGAAGTCGTAGTTGTAAGAAACGAACTTCTCCGCCAGCGCGTCTAGCAGTTCGGGGTTTGACGGTGGGTTTGAAACGCGGACGTCGTCCACCGGATCGACGATGCCCACGCCGTTGAAATGCGCCCAGACGATGTTCACCACGTTTTTGGCGAACCACGGATTCTCCGGCGATGCCAACCAGTCCGCGACGGACACGCGGCGCGATTGTTTGCCCGGATCGGGCGCCGGACCGCCGAGGAATTTGGGGGACATGTTCTTCTTGGATACGGGATTCTGGATTTCACCGCCCTCGTCATAAACGATGCGCTCGCGGGGATCTTCGGCGGGTTTGCGTTTCACCTGCGCAAAAAATGCCGCGAAGCTGTAGTAATCGTCCATCGTCCAGCGGTCGAACGGATGGTTGTGGCACTGCGCGCACTGGATGCGCGTGCCCATGAAAACCTGCGCGACATTTTCGGTTAGCTTGAGCGTGTCCTGCTCGATCTGGAAAAAGTTCGTCGCAGGGCTGGAGAAGGTTCCGCCTTCGGCTGATAGAAGTTCCCGGACGAGTTTGTTGAACGGCACGTTGCCGGCGATGCGTTCGCGCAGCCACTGATAGTAGTTGAGCGCCGCCTTGTAGGAAACCTGCTGCGGGCCGTTGTTGAAGGTGCGGATCTGCATCAGCTCCGCCCATTTCATCACCCACATCTCGGTGAACTCCTTGCGGCCCAGCAGGTCATCCACGAGCACGTCGCGCTTGTCCTTGCGGGTGTCAGCGAGAAACTTCGCGCGCTCTTCGGGCGTCGGTGGCAGGCCGACGATGTCGAGGGAAACGCGGCGCAGGAAGGATTCATCGTCCGCGAGGTCGGACGGGACGATGCGCAGCTTGTTGAGCTTTTCGAGAACGTGATTGTCCACGTAATTGAACGGCGTGATTTCCGGACGGGAGTATTTCAAATCCGCAGGCACGACGATGGCCTGTGAGCCCTCGGTGAAGGTATGAAAGCGCGCTAACAAAAATGCCTCGCCGCGGTGCTTCGAAGCGGCGGTGCCTTCACTGGGCTTGATGGTGACCGAATTGTCGTTGGAAGTGGAAAAGCGGGAAAGCGTGGTTACGTCGCGGTCGGTGCCGTCGGAATAACTGGCGCGGACGGTGAAGGGAATGCGCACGTCGGCCCCCGTGAGCACGAGTTGTTTCGGCTGGACCTCGATGCTGTTAGGCCTGGCGATTTCCCCCTCATCAAATTTCGCGCCGTCGCGGATCCATCCGACAAGCGTGCTATAGAACGGGCTGTCTTTTTTCATCAGTTGCCCGCCGGTGTGCGGCACGCTGCCGAGCGCCTTGGTGACTAACAAGGATTCCTCGGGCATGGCAAGGTTCACACGGCGGCCTGCCATTTCCGTGGTGAGGCGGAAATGGTCGCCCTTGGGATCGTAGCCGAAAAGTGATAGATGGAACCCATCCTGCCCGCGTGCGGAGCCGTGGCAGGAGCCGGTGTTGCAACCGGCGGCGGTGATGACCGGCATGACGTCGAGCTGGAAGGAGATCGGGCGGGGCTTTTCCGCATCCTTCACAATGACGGGAACCTCACCAGCGAGACCACGATACTCGATTTTCAGCGTGGTGGAGCCGTCCTTTTTCGGCAGGAGCGAGGTGCCGGAGAGACTGGCGAGAGAAGGATCCGCGAGCGTCAATTTCGATTGATGGGTGATGTCGTGGGTGGAAGCGTCCTTGAAACGGGCGATGACGATGACGCGGTGGAAGTCAGCGGAGGTTTCCAAAGTGACCTGCTTCGGAAATGCCTCGATCGACACGATTTGAGGATCCGGTGCGGCGTCCCAGCGCGGCAGGGCGGTTTTTGATTTCGGCGCGAGGATTTCCCCTTCCGGCCACGGAGCACCGGCGGCGATCCAGTGTTCGAGAGCGGCGATTTCTGCAGGCTGGAGCGGATCGCTTTTTTTCTTAGGCGGCATCCGGTCGTCGTCATCGGCGTCGAGCCGGACACGTTCGAGCAGTGGCGAAGCTTTGGGATCGCCGGGCGTGAGTGCCGCGCCCCCTTCCCCACCGCGGATCATGGATTCCCTGGTTTCGAAAACGAGATCACCCTTGGCCTGGTCCTTCGTGTGGCATTCCAGGCAGTGGATTTCCAGAACCTCGCGGGCAGCGTCGAATGTGGGCGCACCCGTTTCGGCCATCGCCAGGCCCGGCAGGCACAGAAAAATTCCCCAATCCAATCGCATCCGAGCCATACGCGGCGGCCCAAATGATCATTGCACCTTAAATTTTCCGCACCTTAAATTTCCGCACATTGCTCGTTCTCAATCTGAGCCAACAACGATCCCGGCAAATTGAGCATATTTCTCAAATTCCGGGCACTGGTGGATTGACAACCCGCTTCCGGCTCCTAGAGTTCGCGCCCCGAGCCGCTGACCGGACTCGGACAAAGAACATTTATTGAGGCCCCGCCATGAGCAAACGTACTTATCAGCCATCCAAGCGCACACGGAAAAACCAATTCGGCTTCCGGGCCCGTATGGCCACCAAATCCGGACGCGACATCCTTCGCCGCCGTCGCCAAAAAGGCCGCAAGCGCCTCATTCCTAAGGGCGTTGAGCTGCAATACAGCCGCCACACCACTCAGCACAACTGAGTTGTTGCCCACGGGCCGCTACGGGAGCGTCCCGCATCCCTACCATGCGACTTCCGAGGAAATGCAGCATGACGCACCGTGCGGACTTCGCACGGGTGAAAAATACCGGTCAGGCGAAAGCCGGCCGGTTTGTCATTTTAAGCACCCTCGCTGATCCATCGTTGGAAACCCTCCGCACCGGATTCATCACCACCCGCCGCAGCGGCAAGGCGCACGACCGCAGTCTGTTGCGCCGGCGTTTCCGCTCGCTGGTGCAGGCCCACGCGCCAGGTTTTTCCGAAATTCGCCGCTATCTTGTGACCATCGCCCGTCCGGGTGCCGCACAGGCAACCTTTGCCGAACTCGAGGCGGATTGGCTGCGGCAGGCCAGACGACTCGGCCTCCTTTCCCGCCCCGAGTCCAAATCGTGATTCCGCGATTCCTGACATTTTTCATCCGCGTCGTGATCCGTTTCTACCAACGGATCCTCAATCCGATGATCAAATTTGCCGCCGGTCCAGCCACCGGCTGCCGATATTCTCCTACGTGTTCGCACTACTTTTTACAAGCGGCCGAAGTCCACGGCCCCTTCCGCGGCTCATGGATGGGAATTTGCCGGATTTTCCGCTGTCATCCATGGGGCGGCAGCGGTTATGACCCCGTCCCGTCACCCCGAGGTGCGACCGGCGAAAAACATTCCTGTTGCGACCATCGCGAAACACCTCACCACTAGCACTTTCCAACACCCTTCCATGTACGACAAGAAAACCTGGGTCATCCTCACCATTTGCGGCGCTTTGCTCGCCACGAATTTCTATTACATGAACGAGAACCAGAAGGTGGTGGCCGCCCGCCTTGCTGCCGAGCAGAAGCTCGTGAAGACCGTCGAACCCGGTAAAGACCCGGCTGCCGTCACCACGGCCGAGCTCACCGTCGAGCCACCGCCACCGCCGACCGAAGAGGAGCTGGTGGTTCTCGAAAATGATAAAGTCGCGTTCACCCTGAGCAACATCGGCGGCGGCGTGAAATACGCGGATTTCAAAACGGAATTCGAAGTCGGCAGCACCAGCACCCGCGTCCGCGCGAACCGCTTCGGCTCCGGCCCCATCGGCGCGATCGCCGGTGCCGGAGAAGCCCTCGAAAACGTCCCTTACGCCTACAAGGCAGACGATTCCATTCCAGGCAAAAAAGCCGTCTTCATCGCAAAACTGCCGTCCGGCCTGATTGCCAAAAAAACCTTCAGTCTCGTCGAGAGCACCGACGCCGGCGCTCCCTATCTGCTCAACTTCGACCTCCAGTTGGAAAATTCGGCCGCCATCGCCGTCAATCTGAACCAGTGGAGTGTCTTCATTGGCGAGGCAGCACCGACCTATCAGGCAGAAGTTGGCGAACAAACCGGATTCTTCTGGCATGAGGACGGCGGCATGAACTTCACCGCAGGCGGCTCCTTCAAAGGCGGGATGTTCAGCTCAGCCAAGGAAACCCAGACGAGCGGAAGCACCAAAAACGTCGAATACGCCGGCGTGACCAATCAGTTTTTCGCCACCGTGCTCCGCCCGAAGGAACCTGCGATTACCAATGTCTGGGCAAAACACAAAGACGTCACTCTGCCCAACGAGTCCAAGGTCGTCACCTCAGTCCGCGCCGGACTCCAGCTTCCGCCACTCTCCCTCAATCCAAACGAACCCAAAACCGTTTCCTACCTCATCTTCATCGGACCGAAGCACAACGACATGCTTCGCAAGATGGAAAAATACTGGGGACCCGGCTGGGGCGATGTCATGCAGTACGGCTGGTTCGGAATCGTCTCACGAGCGCTGAACTGGACGCTCAATTTCTATCACCGCGCGATCGACGGTGTCTCGAAAAACTGGGCCTGGGGTCTGGCGATCATTTTCCTCACCATCACCGTCCGTGCCGTCATCTGGCCGCTTCACGCGAAGTCCACGCACACCATGAAGCGCATGGCCAAGCTCCAGCCGGAAATGGCCAAGATTAAGGAAAAATATCCGGACGATCCCACCAAGCTCAACACCGAGATGATGGGCCTCTACAAAACCTACGGCATCAATCCGCTCGGCGGCTGCCTCCCGATGTTCATTCAGATCCCGATCTTCTTCGGTTTCTATCGCATGCTGCAATACGCCGTCGAACTCCGCGGCCAGTCGTTCCTCTGGGTGAACGACCTTTCCCAGCCGGACACGCTCATGCACATCGCCGGGATTCCGCTCAACATCCTGCCCATCGTCATGGCCATCACCAGCTTCCTGCAGATTCGGATGACTCCCATGACGGGCGACAAGATGCAGCAGAACATCATCAAGTTCATGCCCTTCATGTTCTTCTTCTTCTGTTATAACTTCGCCTCCGCCCTCGCGCTCTACTGGACGACGCAAAACATCTTCTCCATCGGCCAGACCTGGTTGATGAACAAAGTCCCCGAGCCAGAACTCAAGGCCCGCCCGGTCAGCAGCAAAAAATCATGGGTCCAGCGCGCCGCCGAGCGCCAGGCGCAGATCCAGAAAGAGCGCCAGGCTTCGCAAGGCATGAAGGATGTCACCCCGGACAAAAAGAAACGTCCACCGCGCACCGGAGGCTGATCGCGCAGCACGTCGGAGGCACCGCACGCCTGTGGTGCCGGCGTATGGGGCAGCCAATGAAGTGCTCGAAGCTCCCCTCACGGCCATTCATTCGCATCCACGACAAAAGTGCCCCGCCACCTACAGCACGATCTGCCCCCTAACCTCCTCCCGCAGGCTTTTTGGCAGCACCTTCACCCACAGCCCTTGTCGCGGTGGCGCCACATCCCACCCATGACTGCGGGGCAGCAGTCGTGCAGGCCGCCATTGCACCCTGACCCCATTTCCCGTTTTGGACAGGAGAGAACGCGACGTTCTCCGCAGGCGCGAAGGCGCAGGAGGCGTGCCCGAGTCAATACGATTTGCGCCTGAGCGCCTTCTTCAGCGTCACCCCCGGCATGTGGATGAACCTGCAACTCGACTAAGAATTCATGCGCGCCGACCGCGAAAAAGGCGATGCCTTGCACAAGGATATGCAGCGCTCGCCAACGTAAAATGCCGTTAAAATATTGAAATGCGTGACCTGACCCCAAGCATATGCCGTTAAAATATTGAAATGCGTGACCTGACCCCAAGCATACCCTCTAGGGCTTATTATCGGCCTCGTCCAACTTTTTCAACTCTCGTTTGGCGAACTCGTTGGCCTGCATTATTCCCTTGGCGACGACCAAGGTGACAGCCACACCAATTGCGAAAACTGCAAAAACCGTTGCCATGTTTAGGAATCTTTCCGGGTTTGGATTCCTGCAGAGAGGATCACGACTCTCACCCCCACCCACAGGCTTAAAATGCTGGGTACCCAAATGCCCACGAAGAGACCATAGTCGTGGCTCACAAGGAACCAAAGTGAGACGCTTGTGACAAAACTCACAAAAGCACCGATCAAAAAGGGGTAGTCGATTTTATGGAACATATACTTACTTTCTACTTGAGCTAATACTTGGGGAGGCGGATTTGTCGAGGTTGATTTTTCAAAAAGATGCCAAGCGTAGCAAAAGAAGAAATTCGAAGGGCGCTGCCGCGCTTTGCCGGTTAGAAACGGAAGGTAATTTTTCACCGCGCCATGCATGAAAATTTGAGCAGCTGCGGGAGTTCAATCACAAAAAATTCTGGAATTTGCAGTTTTCTGTCGGATATACCCCCGCATGGATTTGACGCACATGATCGCTTTGATCAAAGAAGCAGCAGTGACACCCCGCTTGGAGGGCTACGTGGCGACACACTTTTCAGGTGATGATGGTGCTCTTTTGGATCTTCTGCTCAGCGAGGCCGAGGAAAGTCCTTACCCAATGCAACAATGGCTGGAGGCGCTCATTCTTGTCGATCAATGGCTGAATGAACGTGGACTGTCGCTTCCGCTCGAAAATCAAATCGGCTATGTCGCCTGTTCGGCCGAAGCAGGATCAGCGTATGCGACACTCACCCAGCTTTCCGTGCAAGTCGCGGAAATGCTTGAAAACTATGGATGCGATACGGCTCAATCGAAATAGTGAAGCCCCGCTGCACTGGGCAACGGGGCTTTATCATTTTTGTTATACCAAGGATTAGGCCGGAAGTAGAACCTTGCTGATGACGTGGATCACGCCATTACTGGTTTCCACATCTGCGATAACGACTTCGGCTTCGTTAATCGTTACTTTGCCATCTGCGATCTTGATGGTAATTTCACCACCATTGACGGTCTTAGCCGTCATACCATCGCTCAAGTCGCCAGACATTACTTTTCCTGCCACCACGTGGTAAGTAAGGATGCCTGAGAGCTTCTCTTTGTTCTCTGGCAAAACCAACGACTCGACAGTCCCAGCGGGTAATGCTGCGAATGCTTCATCCGTTGGAGCAAATACGGTGAAGGGGCCTTCACCGCTCAGGGTTGCTGCCAGATCTGCTGCGGTGACGGCTGCCACTAGGGTATTGAAAGAGCCGTTGGCGATTGCGGTTTCTACGATGTTCATTATGTTTGTTGTTTATTGGTTACTGAGAACTTGTTTTTGGCGGGTTGGACTTCGTCTCCGGAGCTTTCCGAGAATTTCTATCTAGTTGAAATTTTACTTTCCGTTTTGAAGCGGCCGGTGACACCGCTGTGACCGACAGATCAAGCTGGAACCAGTTCTGCGGTGACGACCGGTAAGGGAGCAGCTGCCGCTGCCTTGCTCATGGCGGGCATCCGCATGAGATGATCGAATGCGCCAAGCGCTGCTTTGGCACCGTCGCCTGTTGCGATGACAATTTGTTTGAAAGGCACGGTGGTGGCATCGCCAGCGGCGAACACGCCGGGTAGGGAGGTTGCTCCCTTGGCGTCGATCACGATTTCTCCCCGTTTGCTGAGTTCCAAGGTACCCTTGAGCCACTCAGTATTAGGAACTAGGCCTATTTGAACGAAGACGCCGGCCAACTCGATGTAATGCCGCACATCGGTGCTGCGATCCTTGAATGTCAAGCCGTTGACTTTTTGTCCATTGCCGGTGATCTCGGTCGTCTGGGCGTGGGCGCGGATGGTGACGTTTGGCAAGCTTCTGAGTTTGTTGACCAGCACCGCATCGGCCCGCAGTTCGGGGTCGAATTCGATCAGGGTCACATGCTCGGCGACGCCTGCCAGATCTATGGCCGCCTCCACACCGGAGTTACCGCCGCCGATCACCGCGACTTGTTTCCCTTTATAAAGTGGGCCGTCGCAGTGGGGACAATAAGCCACGCCCTTGTTTTTGTACTCACTCTCCCCGGGGACGTTGACATTGCGCCAGCGGGCACCGGTGCTCAAAATGACGGTCTTGCTCTTGAGCACTCCTCCGTTGGCAAGCTGGATTTCGATCAGTCCGTTCGGCTTGGCCGCAGGCAACAGTTTGACGGCGCGCTGGAGGTTCATGATGTTAACATCGTAAGCTCTAACGTGCGACTCCAGCGCTGCCGCGAATTTGGGACCATCGGTCTCCAGCACCGAGACATAGTTTTCAATGGCCAGCGTGTCGTTGACTTGGCCACCAAAACGCTCGGCGGCGATGCCGGTGCGGATGCCCTTCCGCGCGGCATACACCGCTGCCGCCGCACCGGCAGGGCCGCCACCCACAATTAGGACCTCGTAGGGGGCTTGAGCGGTGAGCTTTTCAGATTCGCGCACGGCGGAATTGGTATCTAGCCTCGCGACGATTTCTTCTACCGTCATCCGCCCGGAGCCAAACACTTGGCCGTTTAGAATCACTGTTGGCACGGCCATGATGTCGCGGCGGGCGACCTCGTCTTGGAACGTGCCGCCCTCGATCACTACGGTTTTCACTTTGGAATTGTAGATTGCCATGAGGATCAAGGCCTGAACAACGTCAGGGCAGTTATGGCAAGCTAGCGACATGAAAACCTCAAAGTTGAAGTCGCCGTCCAAAGCGCGAATGTTGTCGAGGACGTCGGCCTCGACTTTGGGCGGGTGGCCACCTGTCCATAACAACGCCAGAACCAGTGAAGTAAACTCATGACCCATAGGTGCACCCGCAAACCGCAGGCAGTTATCACTTTCTACACGCTGCAGACTGAAGGACGGGACACGCGTGTCAAAACCATCGGTTTTGAGAGAGATCAAGTCGCTGCGTAAACCAGAAATGCATTGCAACAAATCCAGCATCTCGCGTGAGTTGGCGGACTGGTCGAGGGAAGCTACCAATTCGATAGGTAACGTAATGCGCTGCAAGTAACCTGCGAGTTGTGTCTTGAGATTTTCGTTAAGCATCGTGGAGATGATGAGTCCTTAAGCGAGATAAAGAACGGCGCAATACCTAAACGATTCGAAAACCTGATTGGCTTCCTTAGCGATTAGATTTTCCCGACGAGATCGAGCGAAGGCGCGATGGTCTTGGCACCTTCGTTCCATTTGGCGGGGCAGACTTCGCCCGGGTGGCTGGCTGTGTATTGAGCGCCTTTCAGTTTGCGCAGCGTTTCCTTCATATCGCGGGCAATTTCGTTGGAATGCACTTCCATGGTTTTAATGATACCCTCCGGGTTGATTACGAAAGTCCCACGCAGTGCAAGGCCCTCGGCGTCGATATGTACACCGAAGGCGCGGGTCAGTTGGTGAGTGGGATCACCTACAAGTGGGAACTTGGCCTTGCGGACTGCGGGAGACGTCTCATGCCACACCTTATGTGAAAAATGAGTGTCGGTGGTGACAATGAAAACCTCGGTATCTATTTTCTGGAACTCTGCGTAAATGTCAGCCGCGTCTTCCACCTCGGTGGGGCAGTTGAAGGTGAAGGCTGCGGGCATGAAAATTACCACCGCCCATTTGCCTTGCAGGCTGGCCTCGGTGACTTCGATAAATTTACCATTGTGAAACGCTTGGGCCTTGAAGGGCTGTAACTGACTATTAATTAAAATCATGACGGACAAATTGATGTACTGTTGGTTTTCGTGAGGAATGAAAAAATCACAGGTGCTAGGAAGGACAGGACGAGTGCGGTGACATAATCGGCGGCACTCTCCGCGCTTTTGGCAACACCCCTCGTGCCATGCCCACATTGCGGGGGCAAAACTCTCTATTATGGCTGACGGTAGCCTTCCTTTTCAAAGCGCCAACATTTATTTTGCAGTGACCCGACTTCGCGCAATTTTGGAAATGGGCGCAACCCGATTTGCCATTCCCCTTTCCCCACCTCCGATCCGACCAGCGGCTTTTTCAACGGCCTTCATCCCCAAAGCAATTTTATAACAGTCCAACATCAATCGATTTTTACGCTTTGACTGAAAAGATCCGCAGCCAGTCCCTTCAGTCCAAATCATCCGGCAAAAAAACACACCTCTTGTTTCGATTTAATACGAGGTGAATAATAAGAATCGAAAATCTCCATGACCTAAGATGGGTGTTCACGCGACGATGACAATTCATAATCAAATTCCAAAAGCCGCATGATGATTTTTCGACCTGTATCAAATTTAAATTAATGATTCCAGGTTTATCAGAAAGTAGGTTTCTAGTCGTCATCAATTGAATGATCTCCTTTGATCAGTTGAGAATGGCATCACAGCAGATACCTAATCAGTGGAAGTCCAATCCAAACTCTCAGTATTAGAACATTACCACAACTCAACTCAATACCCGATGTTTCTGTTCGCTGTTTTTTCGTATTGATTATAAATCAGAAGAATAAGCAGCCCGAAGACGACCGACGCGATGATGAGAATCGTGCTAATCAATCCCTCGGCGGAGAATGACAGTCGGATGAGAATGGTAGAAATGATAAATCCGGAATTACGAATGACTTTATGGAAATCGTTGGTTAGGAAAAGCGAAGACAATAGCAGAACGACATCCACGACGATGAGGACGCTGAAGAATTGGTCGAAGAAAACGTTGTTCAGATTCTTGAATGAAATTCCCAGTTCACTGGACGGAACGATCACACCCAAGGTCCATCGTATGAAGGTATAGCTGGCGAGGCAGAGAAGGATCGGAATGAGCAGGGTGGCGAGAAATTTCTTGAAGAGAATGAATTGGGCGAGCGGTGGCGGCGGCGGCCCTTCCGGCTGCGGCGGTCCGTAACGTTTCCGACCTTGGTTGACGAAAAGGAGCAGCAGGTAGAACAGCACGAGCGAGGCCACGATGTCATAGGTCAGGCGCAGATCGCCACGGATTTCGAACCAGTTGGCCGAAATTTCGATCGCGGCGAGGTCTTTAAAGAGCCGCCGGATGATGATCAGGGTCATGATTTCGTATTGCTTGCTAATATACGTGGTGATCGACCTGGGAAGGTAATAGACCAGCAGATAGACCGTTTCTCAAAAATCAGTGCGTGAAAAGTGTGATTTTGCACTTGTACTTTTGTTCTGTTAGGCAAACACTCCCGGATCGGCCGTATCCGTCAGCTTCCGAATCCCGAAACCTGCTCCTTCGCCGAGCTGGAACTGGCCATCGACTGTTGTCCCGACCAGAAGGCGCAGAAGCGGCTCAACACCATTCATCTGCTGCTCTGCGGCAGTGGGTTCGAGCTGGCCCTGCGGCATTCGAGGGTGAGCGAGCGCTGTCTTCAGCTTTGGATCGCGCGCTTCAATGATCAGGGGATCGGCGGCATCACCTACCGCCCGCGCCCGGGGCGGCCCCGTGCGCTCGATCCCGCGCGGGTGGAGGCGGAAATCCTGCCCGTGGTCGACGATCCGGCGCTCGCCGGCGAGCGCCACTGGACGGCGGTGAAGCTGTGCGGCTGGCTGCGCGAGGAGCGCGGCCTTGACCTTTCCTATCCGACCTTGGTCCGTTACCTCCACGAGCATGGTTACGCCCGTCGCATCCCGCGGCCGATGCCCGAGCCGCCGGACAGGGACGCTTGGGAGGACCAACGCGAGGTTTTCGCCAGCGAGTTGGTCGGGCTGCTGGGCGATCCGCGCATCAAGGTGTTTTTTGGAGACGAGGCGGGTTTCGAAGGGGATCCGCGCCCCCGTCAGCGGTGGGTCAAACGCGGTTCACGACCCACGCAACCGTACCATGGCGGGCATGTCCGCCAGAACGTCGTCGGCGCGGTCAATCCACAGGACGGGCAACTCGTCAGCCTGATCGTCCCGCACAACGACACCGAAGTTTTCCAGGCGTTTCTCGACACCATGGCCAAGGAGGTCCCGGCGGCGAACGGACGGGTCGTGCTGGTTCTGGACAACGCCAGCTGGCACAAGTCCGCATCGCTCAACTGGCATCACATCGAGTCAAAATTCCTGCCGCCATACAGTCCCGATTTCAACCCCATCGAACGACTCTGGCAGCACCTCAAAAGCAATCAACTCGCCGGATTCCTAACCAAGAGCGGTGCCGAACTTTCCGACAAGCTCTTCGATTCAATCCGCGCGCTGCTCAAAACGCCCGATGTCCTCCGCTCGGTCTGCAAGACCCATACGCCATAAACGAACTAACTTATGAGAAACGGTCTAGACTTCATAGACAAGAATGAAGGAGAATGGCGTGTAAGCCGCCGCAATAGGGTTGGTTAGCAGTTCATTACCTTCGCTGACAGGAAGCCAATGATGCTGCGCCAGGAATATTAGTAGTAAATGAATCACAGCCGTCCCACGAGAAGGCATAACTTGCGGCGGAAAAGCGGGCTGGTGTTGAGTTGAAATCCCTGCCACTCGGTAGGGTGTAATGAACAACACACCACCAGCCCGGGCCAATGTGCTCGTCTTCAAGCAGATTCT
>JANODE010000098.1:0-12932 GCA_031412525.1 Akkermansiaceae bacterium
AGACCTGATAACTCACGGGCGGGAGTGTAGGGATGGCGGCGGGTTTGTCATGGCCGAGTTTTGCGGAAGGTGAAATTTCACGGAACGGGCTGGGAAAAACTTTCCCTGACAGGGATTGATGACCGTCGCGAAAGCGCTAGACTACGGAGCATGGCAGCGGAAAACCCCTACAATCAACGGCGTTCGAGAGGATTTTCATGGGTTGGGGCGTTTTTTCTGCTGCTGATCATCGTGGCCGCCGGACTGTGTTTCACAAGCGTGCCGGGCAAGGTAAAGCGCGGGCTGAGGGAGATTTTCTCGCCTCAACCTGCCGCCGCGTCAGTCGATGAAAAGGACATTTACCGCCAAGCCGAAGCGCGAATCCGTGCCGACATGGAGGAAAAATACGAGCGCGACATCGCTGCGCTGAAAAAATCCCTCGAAACCGCAAAAACGCCCGATGTCGAAGAATCGGAACCTGAAACCGCCCCGACCTCCGCCGAACTGGGCGACGTCACGGATGTGCGCAAACTGCGCTCAGGCATTCCCTTCAAAACCGAAGTGAAAGTGGAAAAAGGTGGGATTGCCTCGCGCGAACGGGTGAATGAATCGAGCTACACCGCGAGCTATCAACTCACATTACGCCTGCCCACGCCGGCGAAAACCTTGGCGGAATTGCAAACATCCACGCCGGAGTTGTCGAAAATTCTGCCCGGCCTGCCCGAGCTGATCGAAAAAGCGGAAGTCTCCAGTTGGTTCACAAAAATCTACGAAGAAAAAGCCGCCCGCATCCGCCGTGACGCGAACACACTCAACGAACTGCTCACCAAGCACAATCTCTACGACCTCGAAACCATCCTCAACCTGCGCACGCCGGCCGGGCGCCGCGTGTTTTTCATGCAGGCGGAAATGGACGTCGTTTCCGATGGCTCGGACGGCGACCGCCTGCCGACGATGCCCGATGACATCGTGAACTCACCGCACTATCAGCCATTCACCAGCTACGCCTGGCCGAAAAAATCCCAAGTCGCCAACCCAATGATCGCAGGCTGGGAAGCCCGGGTGAAGCTGGCTGAAAAGGAACTCGCCGCCAACGGCACCACCGCCGCCCGCAAGGTCTGGCTGCGCGACCGCATCAAGTACCTGAAACGCGGCATCGACGACCTGAAAGCCCGCAGTTTCCTGATCGCGGACTACGATCCGTTCATCGTCATCCCGGTGAGCATCCTGGGGTCCAATGATGCGTTTGCGCCAAAGGTGGGAGACTATTCGGTAATCGTTTATAACGGAAAAATCTATCCATCCATCGTCGGCGACGGCGGGCCGTCCTTCAAGGTGGGCGAGGCATCATTGCGGGTCGCTCGCGAGCTGAACCCGAAATCCTCACCCTACAGCCGCCCGGTGTCCGACCTGAAAATCAGCTACGTCGTATTCCCCGGCAGCCGCGAGGCCGACCGAGCACCGCCGGATTATGAAAAGTGGCGTCAGCGTTGCTTTGAGCTGCTGGGAGAAATCGGTGGTTTGGGCGAGGGCTACCAGCTTTTCCAGTGGGCGGACACCCTGCCGAAAGCAATGCTACCTGTCCCGTCCCCGGTTCTGGACACGAACAAACCGGTCATACCTTCCGGCGTGCCCGGTGCCACTCCGCCGGCAACTCCATCGCCCGCCCCCGGCAGCCCGACCGTCAATCCTTCTCCGAGTCCGCCTCCAGCATCCGGCGCAGGCGCTCCCGGTGTAAGGTCCGAATGATTCTCATCAGGAGCATCAGGCAGATCAACGTCACGCCGAATTCAAACACCGGCATGCTTCCACGGGCCCGGTCGCCCGTGGCAAATTTCACGACTCCGGGAATGTTTCCCAAGCCCCTCGCGCCGCCCAGCAACGCCAACACACCAGCGCCGATCAGCCCGTGCCAGGGCATTTTAAGGGAAAACAGGCCGCAGATGATCATGCCGCCGCCGAGCGTGAGGGCCCCCTGGAAAAATCCGAGATACTCGTCGCGCGGCATCAGCCGGGTCGTCGCTACTCCCATCGCCACGATCGTAAATCCGCAGACAAACACAAAAAACCGCATGGCGCGAAACTCAGTGATTCGTTTGAGACACGCAAGAGTTTACCGACCGGATCTTAACCGCAAAAACGCGCAAAAGGGGCGCAAAAATTAAATCATATCGTGACAGGTTTTGTTGCTTCAACATGCACCTCTCTTCCCTTTTTGCGTTTTCTTGATCCTCTTCGCGGCAGAAGATCTTCCTCCGATTTTCACCAGCGGTCCCTCAGGAGTTTACATCTGCGCCCGTCTGGGCAGTATAGCCCGCGATGAATCAACTCTGGTGCAATGGCCACTGGCTCGCCCCCCTCGATTTTCCCTCCTCCCCGATGGATCGCGGGTCCATCCTCGGACTCGGATTGTTTGAAACGATGCTCGCCCTCGACGGCGCTCCCGTTTTCGCCAACCGCCACCTGGCCCGGCTCTGCGCTGGCTGCGAACGCCTCGGCTGGCACCTGCCGCCCGCCGATCTGGAGGAAACAATGGGCGAACTGCTGGTGAAAAACAATCTCACCTCTGGCCGTGCGAGAATCCGTCTTGCCATGACCGCGGGTAGCGGGCCGGTGGACGACATTTCGATGGGAAATTCGCCGCTACTCTGGATGGTCGCCATGCCGGTGAATGAGCCACCGAAGGAAATCCAGGCGAATTTTTCTCCTTGGCGTAGGAACGAACACTCGCCGCTGGTCGGATTGAAATGCGCCTCCTATGCGGAAAATCTCGTCGCTCTCGACCATGCACGCCGCCTTGGATTCGAAGAAACCATTTTCCTCAACACCGCGGGCAATGTCTGTGAAGCCGCCACCGCCAACATTTTCCTGATGAAAAACGGCGTGCTCCTCACCCCGTCGCTCGACTCCGGCTGCCTGCCTGGCATCACCCGTGCCGTCGTGCTCGAACTGGCGGTCCGCTGCCGTTTGAACAGCGAGGAACGCGCGCTCACCCCGGATGATCTGCTAACAGCCGACGAGGTTTTCCTCACCTCCTCTATCCGCGGCCTCGAGAGCGTCTCCCGTATCGGCGAGAAACTCTATCACGACATCTCCATCGGCAAGCGCCTGCGGCAGTATTGGAACGTCGAAATCGAATGCTGTCCCCGGTAGGGTCGGATCTGCCAGGCCGACCCACTTCAAACTCTTCCGCCGGAGGCTTTTACGACAGTTATCCTCAGTGGGCTTCACACGTGCCAGCAGCTGCCGGTTTAAGATGGAAACGTGATCAAAAGGCCAACAAAATCGCATCGATGAAAACGCCCTTCACTCTAGCAACCTTGATGGTGTTTGGTGGCCCGCTGCCGATTGTCACCTGTGCCGAGGTAGTTAGAGCCCATGAAGTAACAGTCTATGAGAAGATGCTCGTTCCTTTTCTGAATGTGCTGGCTTCAGAATATGTGGGAGCTAACGAATCTCGAAAAATCCAGATCGAGTACAGTGCCTATCTGGCGAACCGAACCTACTGGGTCAATACTCATAAATTTGGTCATGAAAGGAACTCGAGTATAGAGAAGTTTTTAGGTGAATTGAACGCAGAGCTGCTTCGTTCGGTCAAATTTTCAAAACTCTTCAGCGACTGGAAAGCCCACTACACGGAAGGATTTCCATCAGATTCCCGTTACTTTGCGAAACTCAAAGACGGCACCGAGCTGGAATTTGAGATCGCCACCGTCGAGGACTGGAATCGGCTGCACCGCGAGTTGTTCGATTTCGTAAAATGGACCGCAAGGATATCTAACGAAAATAGTGGATCTGGAACCGGGAACATCAAATAGAGAATGGTTACGGCAGAGAACACGAGACAACCCCGGACGATAGGCCGGCCAAATGATGAAAGGGTCGGTTTCGAGTGCGTGCCCCGTCCACCGATGCGCGTGACCCGGCACTTCCGTCATTGGCGGTTCTCCTCGATTCCGAAACGCGATCCTGTTGAATTCAGCAGGTTGGAATTGGCAACCAACTGCGTTTTTCCTTTATTCCCGTCAGCGGAACCCGTCATCCTCCCTGCGTCAACCCACCTGTAAAACCATGTCACGTCCCGTCACACTCTTCACCGGCCAATGGGCCGATCTCCCGCTCGAAAAACTCGCTCCGCTGGCCTACGAAATGGGCTATGACGGACTGGAACTCGCCTGTTGGGGCGACCACTTCGATGTCGATGCCGCCGCTTCCAACAAGACGTATATAAAGGAAAAGTGGGAGCTGCTCGCCGACCACGGCCTCACCTGTTATGCGGTTTCCAATCACCTCGTCGGTCAGGCCGTTTGCGACCACATCGACGAGCGCCACAAGGCGATTCTTGCTCCGGACGTCTGGGGTGATGGAGATCCGGAAGGTGTGCGCAAGCGCGCCGCGAAGAAGATGATCATCACCGGCAAGGCTGCCCGCGCGTTTTTCAATGCGAAGCCGAACCGCAATGGCAAGGACGAGTTCCCGGCCGTGGTCAATGGATTCACCGGTTCCTCGATCTGGCACTCGCTCTACGCCTTTCCGCCGACCTCGCAGGAGTATTATGAAAAGGGCTTCAAGGACTTCGCCAAGCGCTGGCTGCCGATCCTCGACGCGTATGACAAACTGGACGTGAATTTCGCTCTCGAAGTCCACCCAACAGAAATCGCCTTTGACATCGCTTCCGCCCAACGCGCGCTGACCGCTGTTGGAAACCACAAGCGTTTCGGCTTCAACTACGATCCGTCCCACCTCGGCTATCAGGGCGTGGACTACGTGAAATTCATCCGCGACCTCGGCAGCCGCATCTATCACGTCCACATGAAGGACGTCTGGTGGAATCACGGCGACGGCTCGGTCGGCGTGTTCGGCGGTCACACGAATTTCGGCGACGCCCGCCGTTTCTGGGATTTCCGTTCGCTCGGCCATGGCGACATCGAATTCGAGGACATCATTGTCGCACTTAACGACGTCGGCTACAAAGGCCCGCTCTCCGTCGAGTGGGAGGACATCCGCATGGACCGCGTGCACGGTGGCGAAGAAGCGGCTGCGTTCGTGCGCAGCGTCGATTTCCCGACGAGCACCATCGCGTTCGACGCGGCGTTCGATAAGTCGAACCAGTGAACCTAACTGGGCTTGGGTAAAGGAGCGCTACCGCTGGAGCATTTGAAGCACCGGCGGCAGCGTTTCCTTCCACGCATGGGCGAGGGCGCAGCGGATCACGGCTTCCTCGTCGTCGCGGTTAGGAAAACTCCTGCTCTCCCGCAGCTTGCGGGCGGCGGACATGATCGCCTGGAGTTCCGGGGCGAGAGAAATCACGCCGAGAATGGCTGATAGAGACGTGGCTGCTAGAAATGCCGCCAGCGCGCCGATGATCGGGATCTTCGCAACGAGCACCGCCATCAGCGCGACCACTCCGCTGAGCGGAGGCACGGCCATGCCGAAGCGCCGCGAGCTTTCGCGTGAGGCGGCGCGTTTCGGATCGATGTCCTTCCATTCCGCGAGCGCTTTAAGACGGAGTTGTTTGCCGAATTCACCCGCGGTTTCCTCCGCACGGTGGATGAGTGCGGTGTCATCGTTGGTGGGCATCCATTTACCCAAATCGCAGCGGCAGACACGTTTTCCTTCGGAGAGCAGCACGCGCATCCCGAACCACCAGCGGGCGATGAGCACGCCGGCGATGGCAAGCGCGGAGAAGAATAACAGAAGACGCCACATGGATGTTAGGATTTTTATTTTCCGCTCCAGCCGCCGCCGAGGGCTTTGGCAAGGGCGGCGAGGGTGATGCGTTGTTGGGCGTCGATTTGACTGAGGGTGAGGCGGACTTGAAGCACGGTACGGTCGGCGGCGACGACTTCGAGGTAGTTGGTCAGGCCTTTTTCGAATCGTTCCTGTGCGAGACGCCGCGAGTCCTGAGCGCTGGCGAGAGCGGCTTCCAGCGAAGAACGGGAACGGGCAAAACCTTTCAAATCGACCAGCGCGTCCTCCACCTCGCGCAGCGCGACGAGCAACGTCTGCCGATAGTTCGCGAGCGACTCGTCATAACGACTGCGCGCGGCCTTGTAGTTCGCCGTATTCGCGCCGCCATCGATAAGCGGTGCGGCAACGCCGGCTCCTAACGAAAGCACGCGGTTTTCCCAATCGAGGAAACGTTTCACATCGAGCGACTCGAAACCGCCGCTGGCCGTGAGGCTGAAATTCGGATAGAACGCCGATTCCGCCACGCCGATCTCCGCGTTCGCGGCGCGCAGTTGCTGCTCGGCGGCGCGGACGTCCGGGCGGCGCATCAGCACTTCCGCGGGGAGCCCGGCGCGGATGTTAGGCAGGGTGTTGTTGACCACGCGGGAGGACACCGAAAAATCCGCGGGGCGGGTGCCGCAAAGCACCGCGAGCGCATGCTCGGCCGATCCACGCTGGCGCTGGACCGACGCGAGGTCGTTGTTGGCCAGTTCCAGTTCGGTGTTCGCCTGACTGCTGGGCAGACCGTCCACTAACCCGGCATCGAGTTTTGATTTTTCCAGATCGAATGCCTCCTTCCGACTCTTGATGGTGTCCAGCACGACCGCTTCCTGGGCGTCAAGACCGCGCAGGATGAAATACTGGCGGGCGACTTCCGTGGCGATGCCGAGCCGTTGGGAGTCGAGCAACGCCTCTGACGCCGCGGCCTGGGCCGACGAAGCTTCTATCAGGCGTTTGTTGCGTCCCCACAGGTCCGGATCGTAGGCGAGATCGAAGGTGCTGCGGTAGCGCTGGGAATCCAAATCGACGGCCACTCCAGCAGGGACGTTGCCTCCTGTCGCATCCTGCGAGCTGCGGGAAACCCCGGCGGAACCTAGCAGATCCAGCGTGGGGAAAAGCCGCGCTTGGTCGACGCCGACGAGCGCGCGCGCGGTATCGACGCGGGACTTCGCGGCGGCGAGATCGTTGTTGGCTGATAGAGCGCGGTTCACGAGCCGGGTGAGATCGCCGTCATTGAAGAGCCGCCACCAGTTGTCCGGCAGACGGCTGCCGGGAGTGGCCCGGCCTTCTTTCCAGCCGGAGCCGCCGGACGCGGAGGGTGTTAGAAAATCCGGCCCGACCATACAGGAGCCGAGAAACAGGGTGGTGGGCAGCAACAACAGGTGAGGTTTCATGACTCAGTCGAAAGCAGTGGGAAGGGATGGATCGGCGGCGTGTTGCCGGGCGAGGTCGAGATAATGCCGGGCCGCGCGATGGGGACAAAGCGGCGGGAGGGCATCGATGGAGAAATAATCCGCGCCGGTGGTCTCGTGGCTGGTGGCGAGTTTTCCACCGATGGGGCGGCAGAGGAAAACCAGCTTGTAAACGTGCTCCGGCTGGCGTGGATGCCCTTGCAGATCCTTGTCCCAACAGGCGATGAGTTTCATAACCTCCACCTCGATGCCGGATTCTTCTTGGACTTCCTTCGCGGCGTTCCTGGACGGGCTGATATTGAGATCCGCCCATCCACCGGGGAGGGTCCAGAGTCCTGAAGATTCTTCCTGAACGAGGAGAATATGACCCGCCGGGTCGATCACCACGGCGCGCACATCCACTTTGGGTGTGGCGTAGCCGAATTCATGCGGCCAGCAGAACTCGGGCGCGGTGGCCTGCATCGGTACCGAGGAGATTTCGTGCAAACGCTGGTAGCGCTCCCGGTCATAGGGACCTTTCGAGTAACGCAGCCCGGCCTCCGCGATCGACTTGAGCTCGCGGCTCAGGGCGATCCAGTCGAGCGGCGCTGTCAGGGTGGGAACGTTCATTTTCTATCAGGGGCTTCAATGAAGACATCGACCTGCTGGCCGACATAAAGCGGCGGATCGGTCGGCCGGTCGAGCGAGTAGATCACCTGAAGCACCCGCGTGTCCACCCGTTCGGTGCTGGATCCGGTGAGGGAAACTTTTGGAATGACGTAAGGTTCCACGCGGATGAATTCGAGCGGGAAGGTGACCTCCGGGTTGCCCTTGAGATAGCCGTAGGCCTTCTGGCCCTTGCGGATGCGGGTGGCGTTCTGTTCGTCGATGTCGGCGCGGACCTGGAGTTTGTTGGTTTCACCAAGGATGATGGCGGGGTTTTTTGGCGAAGTGGCGGCATACTCACCGGCGCGGATGTTGAGCTGGATGATGTCGCCATCACGCGGGGCTTTAACGGTTAGGCGCTCGATGAGTAGGGAAATGCGTTTCAGCGAAGTGTCGGAAGCGGAGAGCTGGGACTTGGCGGCGGAGAGCTGGGCGCGGGCGACGGAGACGTCCTGTTTGCGGTTTTCCAACTCATCGCGGCTGACCGCGCGGCTGTCCGCAACGGCGGTGAGGCGACTGAGTTGGGATTCCAGTTTCGCAAGCTGCGCCTCGCTGACGCCGATCTGTGCCTGCGCCACCTCGCGCTGGGCCTGAGTGGAAAGGAGCTCGGCGAGAAGGTCGCGGTCATCGAGCTTGAACAGCGGCTGATCCTTTTTCACCACGTCGTTCACCTTCACAAAAACTTCGGTGACAAGCCCGGGCAGGGGAACGCCGATCGCCACGTTTTCGCTCAACGCCTCGAGGATTCCAGTGGCGGCGACGGCATCCGGATAGGGCTTCTGCGGTGGCATGACCGGTGGATCACCGGGTGGCGGCATCTCGCGTTCCGCCTGCGTGCGGGAGACGATCACGATCATCACTACACCACCAATCGCGGCGAGGATGGAGCCGTAGCGGAGAAGTTTGGAGAGGAGATTCATGAGAAGTTGATAGTGGGTGGTTGATAGTTGATAGGGAAGAGGTGGAGACGGCGGATGTTTTCTTTCCATCAACCATCAACTCTCAACCATCAACTTCTTCTAGTGAGCGTGTTCGTGAAGGAAATGAGGCGGCTCTTTCTGGGATTGTTCGGTCACTTCGAGGATCTCGCCGTCGTCCATGCGGGCGATTCGGTCGGCGTAGGAAAAAATCCGGTTGTCGTGGGTGACGATGATGACAGCGCGGTCCGGCGAGCGGGCGACCTGGCGGAACAGGTCTAACACGATTTCCCCGTTCTGCGCGTCGAGCGCGGCAGTTGGTTCGTCACAAATGACGAGCGGCGGTTCGTGGACCAGCGCGCGGGCGATGGCGACGCGCTGCTGCTGGCCGCCGGATAGTTTGTTAGGGCGTTCTTTCCAGCGCGGGCCGAGCCCGACGCGCTCCAGCACTTCGCGCGAACGTTTCAATGCCTTGCTGCTGGAAACGCCCTGAATGAGCAGGGGAACGCCGACGTTTTCCGCGATGGTGAGGGTGGGGATGAGGTTGAACTGCTGGAAAATGAAGCCGATGTTTTTCGCCCGAAAGCGGGTGAGCGCACCGCCGGACATCTGATGGAGCGGTTGATCGAACACGTTGATCTCGCCGCTCTCGACGCGCATGGTGCCGGCGATGGCACTGAGCAACGTGGTTTTTCCGCAGCCGGATGGACCGACGAGCATCATGATTTCACCGGTGCGTGCCTGGAGGTTCACCTGCTTGAGCACGTGGATTTTGTCAGACCCGTCGCCGAAGCTTTTTTCCACGGTGCGGACATCGACGACGAGGCGGTGGGAGGTTGGAAGGGGATCAGGCACGGAAAACCATGGCGGGTTCGTAGAGACTCAGGCGGATGATTCCCATCAGGGCGGCGATCATGCAGATCACCTGGATCACACAGAACGCGGCAACCGGGATCTGCCACGGCATGTAGAACGGCGGCTGGCCGTTTTCGATGGCCCCCATCGCGAAAAACGACGTGGCTAACAGCCCGAGCCCGAACCCGATGAGCCCGACGGTGAGCGCCTGGAAAATGAGCATCAGGCTGAGGCGGAAATTCGACATGCCCATCGCCTTCAGCGCGCCGAGATGTTTCAAATTGTCCAAAACGAACGCGTAAAACGTCTGACAGGCGATGGCCATTCCGACGATGAATCCGATGACCACCGTGGTGCCGAACGAAATCGGGATGCCGGTGTTTTTCACATACCACCAGACAGTGGAGGTGTTGAAATCCTTTTTGTTCTCGCCGAAATCACGGTTCACGTAGGCGCGCAGTCCCGTTTGTTTTTCGATGATAGCCGCCGCCTCGTCGCTGGTCATTCCCTCGATGGGCGCGGCGATCACGGCGGATAACATTTTCCGCGACTGCGGCGTGTATTGGAGCGCGCGTTCGTAGGTCGTCCAAATATACGGGCCGCCGGTAAACGAGCGCATCGCCTCGCAAATCCCGACGACGCACGCCTCGACATCGTTGATTTCGAAAATAGAGCCGAGCTTGACCGGATTTGCCGGGTCGATGGACAGTCGCTCGACCGCCAGTTCGTCGATCACCACGGTGTTCGGCAGGCGCAGGTCCTCCAGTTTTCCGGAAACCATTCGGGCGGGGGCTCCGGCGAGTGACGCGGCGTCGATGCCGATGAGCTGCACGGTTTTGAAAGCTCCATCGCCGATGCGCACGCGCTGGATGCCCGAGTAAAGCGGCATCGCCCAGCGCACGGCGGACACCGAGCGGACGCGGGCAACGTCCGTATCGCGCATCGGATTGGTTTCGTTCACCTGCTCGACACGCTCTTCCACGACATAGATCGGAGCGCCAACGTTTTTCAGCGTCGAAGTCGTCCAGCGCATCAGTCCGCAAAAGACAGACGCCTGCTGGACGATGAGAAACGTGGCGAAAAACAGTCCGGCCACCAGCATCAGATACTTGGCCGTGTCGCCGAAAAGCATTTTGAGAGCGAGGCCGATCATGCGTCAGAAAAAGGAAAACCACGGTTCGCCCGTGCGGGCAGATCCTATCCACGAATGCCCGTCGTGCAACCCGCGACATTGGGCAGGCGGTGATTTCCGGCTTGAACCCACGGTGAAGGCCGTCATCCTAACAAAAGTGGCGGTCGATGGGCGCAAGTAGTGCGCTGGCCTCATTGGAAATACTCAAGCAGCCATGCAAATCACCCTTCAGGACAAAGGTCAGCCCGCGGGCCCGTTTCCCATCGAACAAGTGCGGGCCGGTTTGGCGAACGGCACCTATCAGCCCTATGACCTCGCCTGGTATCCCGGCGCGCCGGGTTGGGGACCGCTCATCAACGTGCCAGGAATTCAAGCAGGTGCCGGCTTGGCGTTGAATCAACCGATTCGAACTTCTGCCCTCGCGATCTGGAGCCTTGTATTGGGGATTCTTTCATTTCTCTGTGCGGGCCTGACCGGTATTCCTGCCGTGATCTGCGGGCATCTCGCGTTGGGTAAAATCAAACGATCCGGTGGAGCTGAAACAGGTGGCGGTTTGGCTATCGGTGGCCTGATCACTGGTTATCTGGGGGTGGCGATCATGGGAATTGCGTTCCTTGCCGGGCTCACCGCGCCCATGATTATCCGCCAGCGGAAAAAGGCGGAGCAGACCATGGCGATCAG
Organism: Akkermansiaceae bacterium; assembly: GCA_031412525.1. Taxonomy (GTDB): domain Bacteria; phylum Verrucomicrobiota; class Verrucomicrobiia; order Verrucomicrobiales; family Akkermansiaceae; genus Luteolibacter. Next base: position 11,352 of record JANODE010000098.1, read on the forward strand.
CAACGCGCGATCCGTAGGATTGGCACTTTTTGAGTTTGAGAGTGAATACGGGGCATTTCCCAACGACGAAACTGCCGCCAAAGTCGCGGAAGCAACGGATTCCTCCAAAGAAACCGGAAATTCCTCGAACGCGCGTTTCCGCCAGTTGATTCGGTCAGGGATTTCTCCTTCCGAAACGATGTTCTACTCCCGCACGGAAGGCACCCAAAAGCCCGACAACCAGACTTCAGGCAGCCAAGCCTTGGAAAAAGGCGAATGCGGTTTCGCCTACGTGGAAAATCTTGATCCCAAGGACAAAACGCCGCGTCCGATCGCAATGACGCCTTTCATCCTTGGAACGGACCAATTCGACACCAAACCCTTCGACGGCAAGGCGGTCATTCTCTGGACCGACAACAGCGTTAAATCCCTGCCCATCGACCGTGCGACCGGCGAGGTCATCTACAATGGCATGAACCTGCTCGATCCGGCCAATCCTGTGTGGGCCGGAAAACCGCCGGTGATCGCCTTGCCCGAATAACCCCGCGCTTCCAGGCTTGCGATCCTGTCGTCGTAAATTATCATTCTAGCCATGACAGACACTCCGAAAATCACCGCCTATCTGAAAACCTTCTGCGGCTGGAGCGAAGGCGTCCGAGCCATCATGCGGAAGTATGACCTGCCGTTCGAGGAAAAGGACATCATCAAGAATCCTGCTTTCCGCTGGGAAATGGAACAACGCAGCGGGCAGTCGCTTTCGCCCTGCGTCGAGATTGACGGTACGATGTTGCCAGACATCAGCGGCGAAGAAGTGGAAAAATGGTTGCTCGAAAACAGCTACCTGACTCCGAACGACACGGCCCCCGACGCGCCGATCAATTCATCCTGCACCGACGAACAACACGCGGAGATGGCCATGGGACGCACGCCGATCCCGGGAAAAATCCGTTTCCTCGATTGATCGCGAGACTTTTCGCGGGCGGGGATGTTTTTGCAGACAAAAGTCTCCCCAAGAGGCATTTCCCTCACTGAAGAATGAGTTCTCCCGCACAACCGTGGAAAAAGTGGCTGGCCGAAAATGGGCCTCGGCTTCTTCTCTTCGCACGGGGCTGGTCAAACAGCCGCCACGACGCGGAAGATCTCGTGCAAGAGGCCATTCTCCGGATGTGGCATCACCAGGCGGAAAAAGGTGGGGAACCGCCCGATCTGCCGCTGGTTTTTTCAACCATCCGGTTCTGCGGGCTCAATCACCACCGCAGTGAATCCCGCCGCCGGAAGCGTGAGGAATCCGTGATTTATCTAAACGATTTCCAGGATGTATGGCTGGATCCAGTGCTGGAGGAAGATGAAGAGGCAGTGGTGCTTCGCGAGGCAGTCCAGAATCTCAGCCAAAAACTCCGCGAAGTCGTTGTGATGAAATTCTGGGGTGGGCTGACTTTTCTGCAAATTTCCGAAACGCTCGCCATTTCGCCGAACACGGCGGCGTCAAGATACCGATACGCATTGGAACAACTGGCGCACGAATTGCGCCGCGTGAAGGAGGACCGCCGCCATGCAAACTGAAGCCATCGAAGCCGCGCTCGCCCGCTTGATGCCGCCGGC
>JANODE010000099.1:0-20219 GCA_031412525.1 Akkermansiaceae bacterium
TTGTCCTCGGTGATCTTTCGCCAGGCCATGCCGTTGGTTTCGAGAACCGCTTCGTAGGGGAGCTGCCGGTTGGCGACCAGCAGTAAATTTCCTCCGCGCCTGAGTGAGGTGATGGCGGTCCGGAGAAACGCCCGGCCCAAGTCCACGTCCGTCGCCTGACCCGTGTGGAAAGGGGGATTCATGACGATGGAGTCGTAAATGCCCGGCAGGCCGGTCGTGACGTCGTGCCAGTAGAAACTGAGAGGTCGCTCGTGTTTTGCCAGGTTGATCCGTGCGCAATCGAGCGCGCGGGCGTCTGCTTCGAAAAGATCCAGCCGCGCAATCTTCGGGCAGCGGTCGAGCACCGCACTTGATAGAAATCCCCAGCCCGCTCCCAGATCCGCGACATTACCGTGCAAATGGGCTGGCAGGTGATCCGCGAGTAGCTGTGATCCGGGATCGATGTGGTCGCTGCTGAATATCCCGGCGCGCACGGTGAATCCGGAAATCTCCCGCAGCTCGCCCAATGCGCGCCATTGCCGGAAAACCTCATCATCCGCCGTATCCAGCAGCGCATGGAACGCCCGGCACTTGTGCTTCTGGATCGAGCTGATGTTCCCCACGGCTCTGGATAGCTCCTTCTCGAAACGCCCGGCCCCGGCGGTGTTGGGCATTGCTGCGAGAATGCGTCCCCCCGGTTCCAGACTGTCCTTTGCCATCGCGAACCATGCCAGCGTCTCGTCTTTCGACTTCCCGGGCAGCACCATGACGAGCGGAAATTTTTCCTCACCCGGATGTTCCACCCTCTCGAACCCTGATTTTTCCCAAGCCGCTGCCTGGGGCTTGAACGGTTGCCAACCGACGACGGAGGGCCACTCCTTTAGCGCTGGATGGGGCTGGGCTCCGAGAAACAGGATCCGCGCGGGAACTGCCAGCGCGGCCTCTCCCGCGAACGCCAGCAGCAATGTTTCGAGCGCGGCAATCACGCGGCGGCTTTCTTTTCGACGTTGAGTTTCATGGTGGGGAAATCTGGAACAAGTACTTACAGGACCCGCAGACGTGGCAAGCCCTTGCTCATAATTCCTCCTGCCGCGGCTTCGCCGATTTCCCGCTTGACGTGTTCATCTGATTACCTTTCTCATGGACAGCATGAGTGCACGATCCTTGTCCGGTTGCCTGAAACAGACATTCGGCTACGATGAATTCCGGCCGTTGCAGAGGGAAATCATGGAAACCTCGCTGGCCGGGCGGGACGCGCTGGCGATCCTGCCGACCGGGGCCGGCAAGAGCCTTTGCTACCAGCTTCCGGCGCTGGTGCGGGACGGCCTGACCATCGTGGTTTCACCGCTGATCGCGCTGATGAAGGATCAGGTCGATCAGCTCCAAGCCAGCGGGGTGAGTGCGACTTTTCTGAACTCGACGCTCGACGCTGCCGAAGCGCGTGAACGATTGGATGGCTTGGCGCGTGGTGACTATCAACTTCTCTACGTCGCGCCGGAGCGCCTGATGCTGGCGGATTTCCTGCCGCTTTTGAGAGGCTGGAAGGTCTCCGCGCTGGCGGTGGACGAGGCGCATTGTATCAGCGAGTGGGGCCACGATTTCCGCCCGGAATACCGACGTTTGCGGGAAGTGCGCGAATGGACCGGAGAAATACCGATTCTCGCCCTCACTGCGACCGCCACCGAGCGGGTGCGCGAGGACATCGTGAAGCAGCTGGACCTGAATAATCCTGCTCGGTTTCTTGCCAGCTTCAACCGCCCAAACCTGAAATACCAAGTCATTGCCAAAGCGGGCGCGGCGGCTCAGGTCTGCAATTTCGCCAGCGCACGACCTGATGATTCGGGCATCGTCTATTGCCAGTCCCGGAAAAACACCGAAGCACTCGCCGCCACGCTCACCGCTCAAGGCTTCTCCGCGGTGGCCTATCATGCCGGGCTGGATCCCGTGGAGCGCGCCAGAAATCAGGACGCCTTCCTCCGCGACGAGGCGAAAATCGTCTGCGCCACCGTCGCCTTCGGCATGGGCATCAACAAACCGAACGTGCGCTACGTCATCCACGCGGACATGCCGAAGAACATCGAGGGCTACTATCAGGAAACCGGTCGGGCCGGCCGAGATGGTCTTCCGGCCGACTGCCTGCTGCTTTTTTCACGCGGCGACTTCATGAAATACCTGAAGTTCCTGGATGACATTCTGGACGAAAACGCGCGCAAGGTGGCCCACCAGCAGCTCGACCAGATGACCCATTTCGCCGAGAACGAAGGATGCCGGCGGGTTGGTTTGTTAGGGTACTTCGGTGAAACATGGACTCTTGAAAACTGCGGTGGTTGCGATCACTGCTTGCAGCCCCGTGAAAAATGGGATGCTACCATCGATGTGCAGAAACTATTGAGCTGCATCCTGCGCATCCGCCAGGCGGGGAATTTCAATGTCGGACTCAACCATGTGGCCGAGGTTCTAACCGGTAGCAGGTCGGAGAAAGTCTTGCGCTGGAAACACGACCAACTCAAGACCTACGGCATTGGCAAGGAGCAGCCGCGGCCCTACTGGGTGGATCTCGGGCGCCAGTTGCTGCGGCTCGGTTTGTTAGTTGCCAGCGAGGATCAGTTTCCCACAGTTTCTGTGAGTCAGCACGGCATTGATGTCTTAAAAAGCCGTTCCACGTTGATGCTGACGCGTCAGCTTTCGACTCATCGATCTCAGCCGGCCATGCGTGCGGGAGACATTCCTTGCGACACGGGCCTGTTTGATCATCTTCGCACCCTTCGCAAGGAACTCGCGGACGTCCGGAACATTCCTCCCTACGTCGTGTTTTCCGATGTCACGCTGCGCCACATTTGCCGGGTCTATCCCAACAACGGTCAGGCACTTCTCACCATCCCCGGCGTGGGCGAGAAAAAACGAGAAGACTATGGCGACGCTTTTTTAACTGGAATCCATGACTGGCTGAAAACCCACTCACCGCAGAAGTTCGCGCCGTTGCCATCCAGCGCCAGCAAGCCTCTCACAAGACCTGACAACGATGGCCTCAGCGACACTACCCAGGAAACGCTCACGCTATGGAAACAGGGTAAAAGCGTCGCGGACATCGCCGCTATCCGTGGATTTAAAGAGAGCACCATCGAGATCCACCTCGCCGAAGCGATCCATCATGGTGAAACAATGGATCCACGCCGTTTTTATTCGGTCGCGGATGAGAGGGAGATGCAGGCTGCCCTCGACGGGTATGATGATATGTCACTCAAGCCCGTCTTTGAGCAGCTGGAGGGCAGGATCAGCTATGGAAAGCTTAGATTCTATCGGGCGATTTCTTCCCGGTTAATCGCGGCGGGATGAAGTTTAGTGCAACCGTTTTTCAAATCTGAATGATTCATTATTAAATTGATCAATTTACTATTTTCAGTATTGACCGTTTTTAAGTTCCATGGTTGAGTGATTTCGAAGTTAATTCAAAACCATCATGAGCCGCGTGACTAAGCCTGCATTCATTGAGATCCGCAGCATTGTGGATTGCCTTTGTCGATGCTGCTGAGCGAATTCTCGAACGACACTTCCGGGTAGGATCGACCGGAGAACCGGTGCGAGCTGCACATCAAGAAGCCACTGCTCCGGCGATGATTTCCGGAAAAGGTTCCAGTTATCCGAATGCAGGCCCGCATCGCTGAATTCAGACCCATTTTCGTTCCGGCTCGAAAGCAATTCTTCACATTCTAACATTAGTTTCATGAAACTTCCTTCTTCACAGTTCCTACGGCTCGTCGCTGACCTACCGCCTCATCTGTCATCTCCGGCGCTTGAATCCATGATTCTCACTTGGGACCACATTGCCGAACGCTACCTCCGGCGGGTGGAGCCTAACCGCACTCTGGCAGGTCGAATACGTTCGATCCGCCTGCTCGCGGTGCACGATGCTGTGATTTCGATTGTGGATCCCGGCTTCGGCTACATTTTCACGCCTCAAGCGATCACGCGTTCGACCAAAGCGGCCATCTCCGCGACTGCACAAGCCGCGCATGACATTCTCGCAAATGCATTCCCATCACCTGAAGACCAAGCAGATCTCGGCGATCTTCTTGAGGAAAGTCTCAAGCTGATATGGAACCCGGGGGACCGAGTGACTGGATCAGAGATTGGCGCAGCGAGCGCCTTGGTCTACCTGGAAACCTTTGCGCCTTTGCTGGAAACCACAGCAGCTGATATCCGTCAGACTGCCGCAGCTTGAAGTGATTTATAGAATAAAAAAAGGGAACGGAAGCAACGCCTCCGGTCCCTTCATAAGTTTAATGCCGTTGGATCAGGCTGGCTTGTTAGCACCTGCGTTGCGGATCTGGTCGAAAGTGCCTTCAATGAGCTGTTTACCCTGCTCGCCAATGTTATGATAGATGGTGGACATCGTCTGGATGGTGCTGGCAGCTGGACCAGCGAAGGTGAATTCACAGTTTGTCACCTCACAGGCATTAAGTGAGAAGGGTCCGTAGCCGAGAACGACGAAACGGCAGTTGGTGAACTGACAGGCTTCGTATTCATGGAAATCGAGCACGACTTCCTCGTTGGAAAAATTGTTCTTTGAGATTTTCATCGCTGGTTTCTTGAGTTGATGGATTTTATCGAATGAACATCCATGGGTTCGGATGTTGAGGGACGCGAAGTTAAAACGCTTACCGGAAATTGTGCAACCCCGATAAACTGCCCGGAGCTCAGGGACCTCGACTGTCCAATTGGAACACCTGGCCAGAGGTGTGACAGAGATCATGGTGAAGATGGCGAATGAATTTTCCCACTTGCGTGGGGGTATTGAAGCGCTTGAGAACGTGTGAATTCCGAATCTCGTCGCGGCGGTTCGTTGAGACGTTTTCTGTCAGGCGCGTCTCCATGAACCCGGGCAAAATTGCATTCACCCGGATGTTCTGGGGGCCATGTGCGCGAGCCAAATCCGCCGTTAGCCCGAGAATCGCTGCCTTGGCCGTGGCATAGGCTGCTTGACCGGCTGGTGGATGCAGAGCTGAAAAACTCGAAATGAAAACGATGTGACCACAACCGTTTTGAATCATCCCCGGCAGCACAGCTCGGACGCATGCCAAGGCTCCCTTGAAGTTTACAGTAAGAACCTCATCCCATGAACTCGAGGAGATCCGCGGCAGCAGGGCGTCCTGAGTCGACCCGGCCGCACAGACAAGAAGCCCGGCTGGATGCCGTTGGAAATAGGTTTTCACCGCAAGATCATCGCTGACGTCCATTTCGGAGCGGGTGGGTGTTAGGACTATCCATCCGGGATGCTCGAGGGCGTCGGCAATGGCACGGCCGATTGTGCCGTTCCCACCCGTGATCACCGCCTGTTTCATGTGGGTTGATGATGCCCCTCAACTGCGGTCTTCGGCAAGCTTGGGAACGTTTTCCAAGAACCCCGGAAAAGGCTGGGAATAACATCGGAACGAGTGGGTAGAATCAGCAGGTGCACTTGGGAAATGGGATTCATTCGGAATCCATGCAGCTCGTTGCCCAACTTGTTGGTGCCGTGGAACACCTTTACCTAAAACGTGGAACCCGACTTTTCCGGGTTTGTTCACACTATGAAGAAGAAGATCTTATAGGTTCAAAAAGGAAGAAATCATCAAGATAAGGGAGGAATTCTTTAGAATCAGGTGGCTCATGAAAGTGAGTCAACTCGAATGATGCCATTAACGAAACAAGCCTCTCAACAGGGTGCTGGGAGGCTTGAATCAAATCTTTTGGCCAATGAGCCAAAGCGGGGATGGGCTGCCTCAGAGCAGCATCAGGGCGGGTTGCTCGAGGAGCTTCTTGATTTCTGATAGGAACTGGGCACCGACGGCGCCGTCGATCACCCGATGGTCACATGAAAGGCCAAGGTTCATGCGAAGGCCGGGTACGATCTGACCGTTGTTGACGACGGGTTTTTCGATCGCCGCGCCGACTGATAGAATGGCAGCCTGTGGGGGATTGACGATGGCGTCGAAGGATTCAATGCCCCATGCACCGAGGTTGGAAACGGTGATGGTGCCGCCATCGAATTCATCCGGCTTGAGTTTTTTGTCCTTGGCACGCACTGCGAAGTCCTTGACGGCACGAGAAATGGCGAGGAGGGATTTCGTTTCGGCCTGTTTGATGACGGGAGTGACAAGTCCGTCCTCGACAGCGATGGCGACGGAAAGGCCGACGTGCTTGAACTTCACGATATGCTCACCAGCGAAGGAAGCATTCACGGCTGGCACGCTTACGGATGCATTGATAACCGCCTTGAGGATGAAATCGTTGACTGAATATTTATTGCCGTGGGTCTTTTCTGCCTGGTCGTTGACCTGTTTGCGCAAGGCCATGAGCGGGGCCGCGTCCACTTCGACGTGCAGATAGAAATGAGGAATGGTCGTTTTGGACGTGAGCAGGCGCGAGGCGATGATTTTGCGCATCGAGCTGAGCTGAACGATCTCATCACCTTCTTTTGCAACAGGAGTGATGGCCTGCGGCGCAGCTGCAGCCGCCGGGGCTGGTGCGGTGGATTTCGACTTGATGGAAGCGGCGAGAGCTGCAGCTGCGGTTGCCTCGGAAGATGGCGCAGGAGCTTGTGCTGGCTTCGAGGTAGAGCTGCCGACGACTTCTACATCGGTCTTGAGAATACGACCGCCAGGTCCGGTCCCGGTCACGCTTGACAGATTCACACCCAGATCAGAGGCGATTTTGCGGGCGAGGGGAGAGGATTTGACGCGTTCACCGTTCGTTGGAGCCATAGTCGTCGTTGCGGCCGCGGATGGGGCGGGAGTCGAGACGACGAAGGGGTTCTCCTTGGCAGGTGCGGCAGCAGCTTGCACTGGTTTCTCCGTGGATGCCGGGGTTTCTTCGAAGTCGTCACCCAGAACCGCGAGGACACTGCCAATGGCGGCTTTTTCCCCTTCCTGAATCAGGATTTCAGTGATGACTCCATCATCGAAAGCTTCCATTTCCATGGTGGCCTTGTCGGTTTCGACTTCAGCGAGGATGTCGCCGATTTCAACCATATCGCCGACTTTTTTGTGCCACTTGATGAGGGTTCCCTCGGTCATGGTATCCGAGAGTTTTGGCATTTCGATATTCACAGACATGGTGTGTTGGTAGGGAATGGAGTCGGAGGGAGAATGGTTGGGAATCAGGGCAATTCCAGCCTTTTTACTGTGTGAAATGGAAACAAAAAAGCGCGGGGAGTCTTGATCTCCGCCGCGCTTGGAAAGGGTTGAAAACTAACGGCTCAAGGAGCGATCGGTTTCATGGTGGGGATCAGGCCGATGTTCGGGCTGCCAACGGAACCTTGCGCGCTGGCGAGATTGCGGGTGGCTTCGGAAGTCGTGCCGCAATTGTCCTTGGTAGGGCAGTAGTAGCGGACACAGGCGGCGCCGGAGACAGCGACTTTTTTCGTCACTGTTTTGTAGCGGGGAACCTTTTTCTCGATGGTCTGAACCATGCCACCTTTGCCGCTTTCGCCGGGAACGATGACTTCTTCGGTGACGATGTCATAGTGGCATGTCTTCACCTGTTTGGTGACGGTGCGGTAGCCGGCGTGTTGTGAAGAAAGGCCGAACATCGAGCAGCAGGAGGAAAAGCCGAGCGAAGCAGCAACGACGGTGGCAAGTAGAACAAGGTTTTTCATGATAGGTTCAGTTGATAGGATCGAGGGAAAACTCAGGATTTAAAACATGCAACAGCAGGAGCTCAGCGTGAGTGCGATGGCCGCAACTGCGATAATTGTCGTTAGACGGAGGAACATGTTCAGGATGCTAGAAAGGCTGGCGGTGTTGGCAATAAAAAAGACCGTTCCAAGATAAACCGTTCAGGCGATGGTCAGGACTTTTTCAACGATCCGACGTGGATTCGGAAGTTGTTCATGCTCAATGTGTGGTGAATAAATTGCAGGAGCGTCGATCGAGCATACACGTTTGATCGGAGCGTCGAGGTAATCAAATGCATGATCCTGGATGAGCATGGCGACCATGGCCGAGACACCACCGAAGGGCTTGGATTCGTCAACCAACACCACGCGGTTGGTTTTCATCACCGTCTTCAGGATTGCATCCTGGTCGAGAGGCCGGATAGAGCGCAGGTCGAGCACGTCACAACTGATACCGTGCTCACTTAGTAGAATTTCCGCGGCGGCGAGGGCGTGGATGACGGAGCGGCCGTGAGCGATTAGTGAGATATCGGAACCTTCACGTTTGAGATCGGCGACGCCCAGAGGGACGACATGATCACCATCAGCGGGGTCAGGAACCTCACCCGTGTTCCCGTAGAGCAGGGTGTTTTCCATCACATAGACCGGATCATTATCGCGAATGGCGGCCTTAATGAGGCCCTTGGCATCTGCCGGAGTGGCTGGAGCGCAGACCTTCAAGCCGGGGAAAGCAGCAAAAAGTCCTTCAGGAATGTGAGAGTGGGTGGCCCCCACGCCGGTTCCACCGTTGGCTGGACCACGAACGACGATGGGGCAGTTGCAAAGCCCACCAGACATGTAGCGAACGCAGGCGGCGTTGCTGACGAGTTGGTCGAAAGCTACGGAGTGGAAAGACCAGAACATCAGTTCCATCACTGGACGCACGCCGAGCATTGATGCACCGATGCCCATGCCGATGAAACCAGCCTCGGAAATCGGCGTATCGACAACGCGCTTGTCGCCCCATTTTTTCCAAAGGCCTTCGGTGACTTTGTAAGCACCGTTGTATTGAGCGACCTCTTCGCCCATCAGCACGACGTTCGGATCGCGGGCGAGTTCCTCATCGAGGCCTTCGCGGAGGGCTTCACGGTAGGTGAGAATGCGGGACATGGTATTTCAGAAAGAGCAGTGGGCGGGTAAATGGAAGCGGTGAGGGCGACGAGTAGGTCTGCTAGGATGATCAGTCGTTGAAAAAGTGGCGGCCGATCTTCGACGCTGGCGTGCTGTTGTCGGACTCCCAATAGACGTCAGTGCTGATGTCCGCGATGGTTGGAGCGGGGGAATCTTCAGCAAATTTAATGGAGGCAGCTGCTTCTTCGGCAGCGGTCTTGTTAATCGCGGCGGCAGTTTCCTCGGTGAAAACACCCTCGGCGATCAGCTTGCGCCGGAACACGGAAATGGGATCGTGATTCTGTTTGTAATTCTCGATCTCTTCTGGCGTGCGATACTTTTTGTGGTTCGCATCAGCAATGCTGTGGCCGTAATATCGGTAGGTGTCGATTTCCAGAACGGTGGGCTTGCTTTGTTTTTTTGCCCGCTCCATTGCGATCTGGGTCTTGGCCCGGACTTCGTAAATATCGGAACCGTCAATCACGTCCCACTCGATGGCGTATGCTTCGGCGCGCTGAGCGAGGCAACCGCTGTAGGATGATGAGCGTTCCTGCGAGGTTCCCATTGAGTAGCCGTTGTTTTCGATCACATAGATCACTGGAATATCGAAAAGTGCGGCGATGTTCAGGGACTCGTGGAAAGCACCTTGGTTCACTGCGCCGTCTCCCAGGTAACAAAGGCAGCAGCCTTCGCGACCAAGGTATTTCAGCCCGTAGGCCAAGCCGAGACCGAGCGGGGTTTGACCGGCGACGATGCCGTGCCCACCCCAGAAATTCTTATCTGGAGCGAAAAAGTGCATCGAGCCGCCTTTGCCTTTCGAGCAACCCGTCTGCTTTCCATACATTTCCGCCATACACTCGTTCATGCCCATGCCGAGTGCCAGCGCGTGGCCGTGGTCGCGATAGGCGGTGATGTAATGATCGTCTTGCCCGCGCAAAGAGGTTGTTCCGACAGCGACTGCTTCCTGGCCGATGTAGAGGTGGAGAAAGCCACCGATTTTTCCCGCTTGATAGTATTTCAGTCCCGCCTGCTCAAATCGGCGGATGCGGACCATCTGCGAGAAGAGTTCGATTTTACGCTCGGGTGTGAGCGACTGATTGATCGGGGAGCTGGCGAAATCGAGAGCGGAGGGGCTTGCGCTGGTCATGGGGCGGCGTTGAGAGGTGGATCGGGAAGCAAACGGGAATTTCAGGTTAGCGGGACTTTGCTAATTCTGGAGCGGAGATAGCAAAGGTCTTTTTCGGCAGTCGGATATCGGCAAGAACGATGATCCCAGTGAAAAGCACATTGGCTGCCGTCATGTTTCTAAGGAAAGCCCAGGAAGCAATCGGCGAGCCAACCGGACCGGTCCAAAGTGACTGCCAGAGGCCGGTGAGATTCTTCGCGTAGAGCGGATCACCCAACCACGCGGCGGTGTTGGTGACAGCATGGAACAACACCGCTGAGGCGACTGAACCTAGAAGCAGTGTAGGAATACCCTTGTGGCACAGAGCTTTCCCGAGGAAATACACGGCAATCAGGGCAAGAAGCGTGGTTGCGAAAATTGCGGGATCATTCGACACGTGACCGATACCGAGAGGGAAAGTAACGGCCCAGGCTGCGAAAGGGATCGCAAATCCACGCCAGCCAGGTGCAAGGAGGGCACCGCAAAAGAACACTGCGGCAAGGGGTTGAAAGTTCGGCAACGTTTCCGGAAAGGCGCTCCCGAGTGCACGAAAGGCGATGAGCAGACCTGTTACCAATACGAGCGGAAGATAGCGTTGCATGACGGGAACAGGATTGAGGATTTTTTAGGGCGCGGCTAGACCAAAATCTTGGTTTGGAAAAGGTTTTTTATGTTTCTGAAACGATGGAATATGCGTAGCGTTGGCAGATGGATTGTGACACTTTGGTGATGACGGCTTGGCAGGCGAGGGAGATGGCTTATGCGCCCTACTCGAATTTTCACGTGGGCGCGGCTTTGTTGGCCGAAGATGGTCGCGTATTTTCCGGCTGCAATGTGGAGAACATCTCGTATGGACTCACCAACTGCGCGGAACGGGTCGCGATTGGTGCCGCAGTTGCCGCAGGTGTCAGAAAATTTGTCGCCGTGGCAGTGGTCGCCGATACGGCAGTGCCTATTTCGCCTTGTGGCGCCTGCCGTCAGGTGCTCGCTGAGTTTGGTGTGCCGCTGGTGATGTTGGCAAACCGGACGACTCGTGAGGAATATCAAATGGAGCAGCTGCTCCCTCGCGCGTCTGCCGGGATTTTGGATCGGCTGGAGTGATTGTTCCACGTGGAACAATCGGGCGACCGTCAGTTTCGTTTCCATGCTTGAGCAGGGCGTATGTCTGGCTATCGTGCACGTCCTGCGATGTTTCGATTCCCCAAATACTATGATGTGATTGTAATCGGTGCCGGTCATGCTGGGGTTGAGGCGGCGATGGCAGCTGCCCGGCTCGGCGCGCAGGTGGCGGTACTGACCCAGAATCTGGATACCATCGGCCACATGTCATGCAACCCAGCTATCGGCGGACTTGCAAAGGGTCACATGGTCCGCGAAATCGATGCACTGGGCGGGATCATGGCTCTCAACACTGACGCCACCGGCATCCAGTGGCGCATGCTCAATGCCTCGAAAGGCCCATCCGTCCGTGCCCCCCGCGCCCAGTGTGACAAGAAGGCCTACCAGTTCCGAATGAAGCGTGAGCTCGAAGCCATGCCGGGCGTAGAAATCCATCAAGGAAACGTCGCCGAACTGCTTGTGGAAAACGACCACATTCTCGGCATCTCTACATCGCTTGGTATGGAGATCGCCGGGAAATCGGTTATCCTCAGCGCGGGCACCTTCATGGGGGGCTTGATGCACGTCGGCCTTCGTAATGAAAAAGGGGGCAGGATGGGGGATGCCACTTCCCATATTTCCGAATCTCTCAAACGCCTGGGCTTCGAGGTCGAGCGATTTAAAACGGGCACCCCTTGCCGCCTGAACGCACGATCCATCGATTTCTCCAAGTGCGATCGCCAAGATGGCGACACACCGGTTCCCAAATTCAGCTTCATGGCCGACAGTCTTCAGAAGGGCGAAAACGACCTCTTCACGTTGAATCCATGGGGTGACCCGATGTTCCACGTGGAACAATTGCCGTGTTGGATCACCTACACAAATCCTCGCACCCACGAGATCATTACCGGAAATCTCCATCAGTCACCCATGTATTGTGGGGTGATCGAGGGTGTCGGCCCGCGATATTGTCCTTCCATCGAAGACAAGGTTGTCCGCTTTGCAGAAAAAGACCGTCATCAGGTGTTTCTCGAATCCGAAGGTCGCCACACGCTGGAGTATTATGTAAACGGTGTGTCCACGTCCTTACCGTATGACGTGCAGCTCGATTTCCTCCGTTCCATCGTCGGCCTCGAAAAATGTGAAATCCTCCGGCCAGGATATGCCGTGGAATACGATTATTGTCCGCCCACCCAGTTACGTCCGACTCTCGAGACGAAATTGGTCGAAGGCCTTTACTTCGCCGGCCAGATCAACGGCACCTCAGGTTACGAGGAAGCCGCAGGGCAGGGGCTCATCGCCGGAGCGAACGCCGCTCTAAAAGCCCTTGGCCAACCTGAGTTCATCCTCGGTCGCGATGAGGCCTACCTTGGCGTGATGGTGGACGATCTCGTTACCCGCGGCTGCACCGAACCCTACCGTATGTTCACTAGTCGGGCCGAATACCGGTTGCTGCTCCGGCAGGACAACGCTGATCTCCGCCTGACGCCGAAAGCCGCCGCCATCGGACTTGCCAGTGGCGAACGCGTCCGTCGGGTCGAAGGCAAAATCGCCGCACTCGCACAGGCAGACCATTTCGTGCGCCAAATCTCCCACGAAGGCGTAAAACTCGATCAATGGTTCCGCCGGACCGAGAATTCCTGGGAAACCCTGCCTGCGGAGCTGCTTGAAATGTTCCACGTGGAACTTTGGCCCCTGATTGAGACGAATTTCAAATACGAAGGCCACCTCGGCCGCCAGCAGGCCCAGATCAACCGGATGGCCAGGCAGGAGGGCAAAAGGCTGCCGTCCGACCTCGATTACACCACCATCCGCGGTCTCAAGAAGGAGGCTCAGGTCCGATTCAGCGAAATTCGCCCTGCCACCCTTGGCCAAGCTGGCCGCATTCCTGGCATCACCCCGGCGGATATCGCCATGCTGGTGATTTGGGTGGAAAAGCTGGAGCGCGAGGCCGCTGTTTGATGATTTAACTGACATTCAGAGAGTTACAAACGGACCACTCGCTGTCTGGACCGTTTCCCACCCTCGCCGAACAAAAGTCGGGCGCAATTATTCGGTTTTCAGGCCGAGGCCGTTCAAGCCGGTGCGCATGGCCGGTAGGCGGAAGTGTTTCTCCACGGGCAGGGCCTGGCCTCCTGTTCCGCGCTGCCGTTGATACCAGGACAAACTACGCTGCTCAGCGCTTCGTAGGCCTTGCAGATATCAATTGCGCGGGTGTTACGGAGGTGGCATTTCATGAAAAAAGTCGCGGCATGGGTGCTCTCCATCGACCGTCTCTTGCTGGTGATGATCGTCAGGCACCGGCTATAGCTATCGATACATTTTTTTGAGCATGTCCTGGTTGCTGATGCCGATTCCGCTTCCGGCTTTCGACCGGAGGAATTTGTCGGGCGCGACAAGTTCCGCTACGACCGGGTGTGAGGAGGTCCGCCAGAAGATCGGCCACGGTGTAGTCACCCATTACGGCAGCCGTGCCATCCATAAAGAGTCCATGTTTGGAGGGAATCAGTGTGTCGAGCAGCCCGCAAAGTCAAGAAGGTGACGGCGGGTTCAGAGGCCGGCACGCTTTCCAGGGGATTCTGTTGTTCTAATCGAATCAACATGAACCCACGGAGAAATTCCGCTGCGAGTTGTCTGGTCAAACCAGACGCATCGATCACCAGCCGAACTGCGGAATTTCGCGGCTCCTGTAGAGGCGTTCGTTGTTGAACTGGAACGTGTAGTAGGCGGATTTCCCGTTCGGCGCGGTCAGCAGCATGGGCTGGGTCGCAAAGGCGACGATTTCATTGCCAGAGCCGTAGGTCTGGACCTTTTGTCCCATGATGGTGACGGAGGATGGGTCATTTGTCGTAATGCGGGAGTTGTTTTGGCCATGATAGAAAACCTCCACCACATCATCGGGAGCTCCGTTCTTCACGTATGACACCCGGCTGATCCCGCTGACATCCATTTCGGGTTTGCCATTTCCCAGTGCACGCCATCCGGGGCTCACGACCCTCGGGAACCGGGCTCCTTGGGCCTCCTTTTCCAGCTTTGAGATCACCTCCTGATAAGTCGGGGTCGGTTTCTGTGTCGCACAGGAAACGACAAGCAGGCTGGCGGTGGCTGATAGAAATAGGGGTCTCAGGTTATTCATCATGACCATGGGATTCGGGAAATTCGCGAGTGTGTTGCTAACCGGTTACCTGCCGCCTTCTCCTGGGGTTGCCTCGATCGCTGGATCCGGGGCAGGGAGGGAAGTCTCCGCCGGGATCGCGGAGAAATCACCCGGCACGACTTCCGGCGCGTTTTTCTTGGCACTCCAGTAAATGGTTGTGAGGGTTCCGGATTTTTTCTCCTTCACGGTGTAGCGTTTATTCACGTCGTCTTCGGCCACCATTTCAAGGTTTCCGACGCTTGCGGAGACCATCATCGTGGCTGTTGCTCGCGCAGGATTTTTTTGAGCGTCCTCGGCGAACTGCTTCGCCTTGGGTCCCAGGATGACGACTGCGATGATGAGGCCGATCACGATCAACACCACCAGGACGCCGCACCCGATACCGATCTTCGCGCCTGTGCCCAGGCCTTTTTTCGGATTGGGAGCATAGGGCGGTGTGACGGGTGAAGGCGTTGGTTCCATGGCAAACATTCTCTAGCAAGCCCACCTGAAGATGACAAGCCCGGTCTGAATCGCTAGGGTCTCAATTTTTCGATGTCTCGGAGGATCACTGATTTTCGCCCTGAATGGAGCGGTTCCTGGTAAGGGATTTCCCAGAGTCACGGTCACCGGTCCATTGGATCTAACCGGTATCGAACTTCAAAGCTCGCTGGATTTCCTCCCAAGAACCGGCGCGAACTTCACCCTTATCGACAACTACGGCCCGGCCCCCATCACCGGCATCTTCACCGGCCTGCCGGAAGGTTCGATTCTTGATATCAACAGAAAATCCTTCCGCCTCAACTATCAGAGCGGTCCTATCAGATAATGGATCCTGTCTAGCAACACGTTGCTAGCCGGGAAATACCTCGGCAAGGTCTTTGACAAAGGCGTGCAGCCCCATGGCATGCCGCTGCATCGGCGGATCCTTCAGCGAGCCCGGCTTTTGAGGCTTTCAAATTCATAGGGCGATGGATTTCGATGCGCGGAAAATCGGCAAGTCCATGGGGCATCCTGTGCTTGGCGTGGTGGCGGGGATGGCGGAAAATGTGCGGTCATGAGCCGCGCCGCCCCTTCGCCACCTGAGTTTCACTACCGACGCATCGTTGCGTGCTGCCAGTTAGGCATGTTCATCCAGGCGATGGTGATCAATCTGACCCCACTGCTTTTCATTCCGCTGCGGGAGGAGTTCGGGCTGACTTTCGAGCAGATCGGCCGGCTGGTCCTGATCAATTTCATCACACAGATGCTGGTGGATCTGGCGTGCGTGGCCTTCAGCGGCCGGTTGCCGGTGAAAATTCTCATCGTGGGTGTAAACTTGTTGGCGGCGTTGGGTCTGGTGTTGTTCGCGATCATTCCTTTCCAGATGGAAAATCCCTATGCCGGGCTGGTGGTGGGGACGGTGCTTTTTTCAACCGGCTGTGGATTGTTGGAAGTGCTGTTGAGTCCGCTGATTCATGCGGTGCCGTCGGAACGCAAGAGCGCTGAAATGGCGATGCTGCATGCGTTCTATCCGATTGGCAAGGTGGTGGTCATCCTTGTATCGGGGATCGCGCTGTGGGCGGGTGGGCCGGCATGGTGGCCATGGATCACGATTTTTTGGGCGCTGGTCCCGCTGGCCAATACATTTGCCTTCGCGTTTTTGCGGCTGCCTCCACTCGAGGCGGGAGACCAGAGCCATACGCTGCGCAAGCTGGCTGCCGGGCGGACGCTCCATCTCCTGCTCGCCGCGATGCTGCTGGCGGGCGCGGTGGAATTGACACTGGGGCAATGGGCCTCAGCCTATGTGCAGACTTCCCTTGGCTACCCGAAACCGGTGGCTGATCTGATAGGCTTCGGACTCTTCGGCGTGGGCATGATTGCGGGGCGGTTGTGGTTCGGACTCCGCGAGGGGCAACAAATCGATCTGCCGCGGGTGTTGCGAGTTAGCAGCTGGAGTTCGATCGGCGTCTGCTTCATCCTTGCTCTGAGTCCATGGCCGTGGGTGGCCTTGATTGCCTGCGTACTTGCGGGGGCTGCGGTGAGCATGCTGTGGCCGGGGACGCTCTCGTTATCAGCAGCGCGCTATCCTCTAGCAGGTGCCGGGCTTTTTGCGCTCCTTGCTGCCGCTGGCGATGGTGGGGCCGGGCTGATGCCGTGGCTCGCCGGAGTGATCGCCGACGCGGCGCCCGGCGGTCTGCGCACTGCATTTCTGGTGCTCGCGCTGTGCCCGGCCGCGCTTCTCCTCGTGCTGCGAGCGCTGCGCCGCGAGGGAGGCAACTGACCACGCAGTCGGTTAGTTCGCCACGATGTTGAAGATCTTGCCGGGGATGAAAACGATCTTGCGGATGGTTTTGCCTTCGAGATGTTCGTTGATTCGCGGGCTGGCGAAAGCGGCTGCTTTTGCGCCTTCCTCGTCGATGTCCTTCGACACCATCAGGCGGTCGCGGAGCTTGCCGTTCACCTGCACGACCAGTTCGATCTCGTTTCTAACGAGCGCGGCTTCGTCATAGGCGGGCCAGGTCGTTTCCGAAAGCATCGTGGTGCCGCCGAGGCGGGAATTGATCTCCTCGGCCAAGTGTGGGGCAAAGGGATTCAGGACGGTTAGAAACTGCGTGAATTCTTTCAACGGCACCACCTCGGCCTGGGTGAAGGCGTTGGTGCAGATCATCATTTGCGAGATCGCGGTATTGAAACTGAGTTTCTCGATGTCTTCGCCGACCTTTTTGATGGTCTCGTGGACAACGCGGAGCAGTTCCTTGTCGGTGCAGGCCACGTCCTGGATTTTCGCGGAAGTTTTGATTTCGCCTTCGTTCTCATCGAACGCGACCCGCCAGACGCGGGCGAGGAAACGGGAAACACCCTCGACGCCTTTCATCTGCCACGGCTTCACCTGTTCGAGCGGGCCCATGAACATTTCATAGAGGCGCAGCGCGTCGGCTCCGTATTCGGAAACGACGTCGTCAGGGTTCACCACGTTGCCGCGGGACTTGGACATTTTCTGGCCGTCCTCGCCGAGGATGAGCCCTTGGTTGACGAGTTTCTGGAATGGCTCGGGTGTTCTAACGTGACCGAGGTCGAAGAGGACCTTGTGCCAGAAACGGGCGTAGAGCAGGTGAAGTACGGCATGCTCCGTACCGCCGACGTAGAGATCGACCATTCCGGGCTTTTTATCAGTCCAATAGTCTTCGGCTTCGTTAGAGATGAAACGGTCGGTGTTCGTCGGATCGCAATAACGCAGGTAATACCAGCACGAGCCGGCCCACTGCGGCATGGTGTTCGTTTCTCGGATCGAGCCGTCCGGCAGCTCGACCCAGGCGGTGGCCTTAGTGAGGATCGGTTCGGGGGTGCCGCTGGGTTTGTAGTCGTCCAGCGGCGGCGCGAGCAACGGCAGTTCGCTTTCGGAAATCGCGTGGTGGTGGCCGTCTTTCCAAATGATCGGGAACGGCTCGCCCCAGTAACGCTGGCGGGAGAACAGCCAGTCGCGAAGCTTGAACTGGATGCGGCGCTTGCCGAGCCCTTTCTCTTCCAGCCAGTCGATCATCTTGGCTTTAGCTTCGACGGTGGGAATGCCGTCGAGGAAGCCGGAGTTCACGGCGGTGCCGTAAGCCGTGTAACCCTGCCAATCTGAGTCGTCGTTAGGTTGGACGACTTGTTTGATCGGCAGACTGAATCTCAGCGCGAACTCATGGTCCCGCTCATCATGCGCCGGAACCGCCATGATCGCCCCGGTCCCATAGCCCATCATCACATAGTCCGCGATCCACACCGGGATCTGCTCGCCGTTCACAGGATTGATCGCGAACGCGCCGGTGAAGACGCCGGACTTGTCCTTATTCAGATCGCCGCGGTCCATGTCGGACTTGGAGGAAATCGCTTTCTGATAGGCTTCGACGGCTTCTCTTTGTTCGGCGGTGGTGATTTCCGCGACGAGCGGATGTTCAGGCGCGATGACCATGTAGGTCGCGCCGAAGAGGGTGTCTGGGCGGGTGGTGAAGACGGTGACTTCACGACTTTGCGGCGAGACGCCGCAACCACTGATTTCAAAGACCACCTCCGCGCCTTCACTCCGGCCGATCCAGTTTTTCTGCAGCAGCTTGATGCCTTCCGGCCAGTCAAGCGTGTCGAGCTCGTCGATCAGGCGCTGGGCGTATTTCGTGATCCGCAGCATCCATTGGCGCAGCGGGCGGCGCTCGACGGTGTGGCCCTTCGATTTCCACTCCTCGACTTCCTCGTTCGCGAGCACAGTGCCGAGGTCGGGCGACCACCAGACGGGCGTGTTTGCGACGTAGGCCAGGCGGACGTCGTCGATCTGATCGCGGGTCCAGCCCTTCGTTTCGAGTTCGCTAACAAGCTTCGCCTTGCAGGTTTCCTCGCAGTAGTAAGAGCCGTAAAGCTGGAGGAAAATCCACTGCGTCCAGCGCACGTATTCCGGATCAGTCGTGGCGATTTCGCGGTCCCAATCGTAGCCAAAACCGAGCGATTTCAACTGCCTGCGGAAATTCTCGATATTCGCCGCCGTGGTGATCGCCGGGTGCTGGCCGGTCTTGATCGCGTATTGCTCCGCCGGCAGGCCAAACGAGTCGTAGCCCATCGGATGCAGCACGTTGAAGCCCTTCATCCGCTTGTAGCGTCCAATGATGTCCGTGGCGGTGTAGCCCTCTGGATGCCCTACGTGCAGGCCCGCGCCGCTGGGGTAGGGGAACATGTCGAGCACGTAGTATTTCGGCTTCGTGGCATCGAAATCCGCATCGCCCGGTCCCGGGGTGCGGAAGGTTTTTTCGGACTCCCAGCGTTGCTGCCATTCAGGCTCGAAATCGCGGAAGGGGAATGGTTTACGGGCGTCGGACATGGTCGGGAAAGGGTGAGGAAGGTGGAGGATCCGGTTCCCAATGAAAAGAAAAACCCTGAAAGGTGGCGGCACGCCGAGTTCCTTGACGTGATGCGATGATGCGATCGCATCACTGCGTATGAGGACGACCTTGGGTACCGGCGACGACGTTTTACAGTCTGCGAAAGAATTGGCTGCAAAGGAGAAACGTTCAGCGTGAGCGGTGATTTCGGATCTCGCCCGTCGCGGATTTCAAGCTTCACCGATCGTGCCTGACGGTGGAACGAAGGTGCGAAATGGCATTCCGGTTTTGAGGAGCCGCGTCTGACTCAACAAACTGACTCCGGCTATTTCATCGGGAAATGCAGCTCGGTCACGAGTTCGTCCTCGGCGACGGTGGCGGGGTCATTCTGGTAGATTTCGAATGAGTCGATCTTGTTGTTAGGCTCAAAGATTTTTCCGCGGGAGCGCATGACTCCGGCGGCCCAGGCGTTGGCGAGGTAACGGTAGGGGCCGGTGTGGCGGACGGTGTAGGTCCGGCAGGCGGGCATTTCACCAATGACGAGGCCTGCGGGCGCGGTGGCAGGTAGCGAACTGATAGGGAAGGCGACGATATACTCAGTGGTGCATTTCACGTGGTCCCATTTGTGGGAGATATTGAATGGCTGGCCGGTAGGCGTCGTGCCGGTGGTCGTGAGCCAATCCGTGAGTTTTTTCATGTCGCGCTGCATGTTCGCGGGGATGTCTGCGATGGGGCAATAGGTCCGGACGCCGATGTAGCGACAGCCGGGAAACTCCTGCGGACCCATGAAATCCAGCCGCGAGCGGACGGCCCCAGTTTCGACAAAATCCTTCATCAGCATGAGTCCGCGTTGGAAATCGGCACTGACGTATGAGCCGATCACGGTACCGGCCCAGAACATGAAAAACGGCAGACTGCCCACCATCGTCCAAGTGACCTCAGTGCCGCCGTCCTTTTCCTCGAAGCTGAAGCGGGAGGTGTTCACGGATTTCCATGGCTTGAGAAAAGTCAGCTGATAGTCGATGGAATGCGGGGCGTCCTCGCCTGTAATGGCCATCTCGCCGAAACCGGTGATGCGGCCGTTCCAAGTGTAGCGAGTGCCGTCGGCGGAGAATTCGAGCGGGCAATCCGGCTCGCAAATCAGCCACGGCGACCAAGCGGGCCACTGGCGGAAATCCCGGACGAAGGCGTGGAGCTTGTCGATGG
>JANODE010000100.1:0-2023 GCA_031412525.1 Akkermansiaceae bacterium
GGTGGTGAATCGTAAAATCAAAGCGCAACCCGCGAGGTTGCCGCGTCCTTAGCACCCGTCGGGCTCGTCCAACAACCGATAGGTTCGGGGCTAACGCCCAAACCTATCTTTGGGGTTCTCCGGTCTTTTTCTTCCCGCGGTCAGGTGATGAGCGTCGAGAGAAAACCTGCGATCTGCGACCAATTCTCGCGATAGACCTCGCGATCAGGCAGGTGCTTCAAATCGACCTTGCTCCATTGCTTGTCGCGAGGAAGGCCTTGAATCACGCCGACAGGAAACACGTAGTAATCTGGCGATAATACCTCCTTCTTGCCATCCTTCGATCCTCGATTCAGGAATGCCGCAACTACAAACTCACAATCGAAATTACTGATCGGAAAACCTGATGCGCCAGTCCGCCAGCGGCTCTTCACTTGGATCCTTGCGGAGGTATTATGCTCGGGGTCTGTCGCAATCAGATCGTATCCGGGCATGTTCGTGTAGGTCTTGTAGGCCGCTATCTTGTGCAGCAGTAGCTGCCCGAGAACCAGAAACTCGGCTCCCTCACTTTCGAGGCGTGTATTGAGTCTCTTCATTTTCTGGAGAACGTAAAAGAGCACACACCCCTGTCAGCGGGAGCGAGCGTCGATCACGGGGTTGAGGTTGAAACTACGGAAGAGCATGTAAACAGTGCGGCTGATAGGGGTTGCTGTGTCTCGGCTTGTTCTGCCTATGGTTTCAGGGTAAACGGGTCCGAATACATATAGAGTCCATTGATGAGTCCCGACGATGGATATATGACGCCCTCCGCTCGAAAATGGTCGTATCGGTCCTGATCCTTCCAAACGGAAATCGGAAATCTCAATGTTGTTTTAGACTTTATCTCCACAGGAATGGCGAAGCGATCATTCTCACGACCGACACCGGATAACCCGCAAACGCCAGTAATCCAGTCGCCATCCTCTTGCTGGCCTTGAATCGTAAAGGTGTAACTGTCTTCCTTCGACGCTAGACGCTCCGCTGCGATCATCTTATACCAAACGGAATACTCGGTGTTGTTGTGAGCTTCAAGCATGAGTTTCCCGCCTTCCTTGACGACCTTGATAGCAAGCGAGTCCTTCACTGCTCCAAGTGAGATCGGCCGGATGATGGTTGGGTCTTTGTATCTAGCGTCAACCTCCTCCTTGATCTTTAGGAGTTTGGCGTCGGTCTCTCGGGGGCGCAGTTCGGTGACGGTGTAACCCATTATCTCCTGACCCTTAAATCCCCAGAATCGTGGCTTGGTCTCGTAGTCGCCCTCGTTCGGCCAATGCTTGATATAGACGTATCCGGAATAGCGCTCTTGGTGCCTAAATCGAATCGAGAGTTCTTGGACGTAGTGCCATGGATGAACCGCCACCGCCATGAAAGCATACTCGAACTTCTGGTTCCCCTCAGACCTGTTCATTGTGATCTTGTGGTCGGGAAACGTCTTGAGAGTCCCGTAAATGACCATGTCGATCTCGTTTCGGATGATCTCTTCGGCGGGAATGTAATCGCTTCCGGTTGCTGAAGATGAGAGGAGTGCGATTGCGAGTAGGATGCTCTTCATTTTTTGCAGAACGTCAAAGAGCACGCAACCCCACTAGCGGGGGGCAAACGTTGAGACGGGGATTGCGGTTCATGATACGGGTGACGTGGCCGACAGAGCGGCTAGTGGGGGTTGCTGTGCCTCGACTTGTTGGTCGATCTTCTCTTCATTGGAGTTGCGGCCGCGCCACATACCCAACACTGCCCTACTGAAGTAAATCTCCCCAATGGAAAGCAACGCAATGAATGTCATTACCGCAGTATACCATCCATTCTCAAGGATTCCGGGACTTGCGGAACGAAGATGCATGGGAACCACCAGCACGATCCAAATACCGAAATACCTCCATGGCGACGCTGCGGCTGAAGACTCCAGGCGGTATAGCACGTATCGCTGATACCTCGTCTTGGCGAGGTCTGCGAATTCGGCTGTCGGATCTCTGTGTAGTTTCATAATTTTGGACCAACGTCAAAG
>JANODE010000101.1:0-3945 GCA_031412525.1 Akkermansiaceae bacterium
GGTGATGGTCTTCATTTTCTTGGTTGGTTCGGGGTTGGTGTCGCTCAGTGGCAACGACGAGAAGGTGAATTATTTTCACGCGGGCCGCAAGATAAAAGTGAAATATTTTCACACGGTGGATTTCTTCTGAGTCCATCCAACGTCCCTGTCTTGGCAACCGCCGACACTAAATCTCCGACACCATGAAGACGACCCTATCAGATGCACCGCCCGAACTCGCCCCAGATGGCGGGTTGCCAACGACTACTTGTTCGGCGTCTTTTGTGCCGACGCTGCCAACTGAGTTTGGCTATTACTGGGTCACGAAAAAGCCCGGTGAAAAGCCCGTGATGCTCCACCTCTGCCCCGGCAAAGAGTTCCGAAAGGACGAGCGAAGTGTGGAAGCGTGGGACTGCCCCGGCATCGGTCGGAGCAGGCTCGACATCCTCAACATGCCCCGCTGGGTGCGGGTTCCGATTCTTCCGCCGAACGGTTAATTATCCCAACAACCCCCTCAATAATTATGACTCCGCTGGACTACCCGCCACTTCCCAAAGCGATCACCGCCGGACTTCACATCATTGATTCTCCACGCACCGCCTAACTGCTTACTGCTCACTCGAAAATTTTCCACTCATGTCTCACTACCTCAAACTCGGCAAGAAACCCAGCGGACGCCCGCCCGTCGCGGAACTCACGGCGGACGATCTCGCGGACATCCAAGTCCGCTACGTCGGCGGCACTAACAAATCCGAAAAGGAAGGCTCGATGCTGCTCGCGTGGGTGCGCTTCTGCGAGGCGAATCCCGATCGCTTCGGCCACCTGGTCAAGGACCACATGCCCGCCACCACAATCCCCACGGCCGTCCGCGAGGCTTGCCAGCGCAAGCGTGCATTGATCGGCGTCCTGCGTGGCGGAGCGTCCCGCCAGCGGCACGAGGGGGCGTATGTCCCTGGCACGATGCGCCGGCACTGGGAAATGAACCGCCGCCTATGGGCTGGCGAGCGCGCCAGCGTGGACGATGCCACCCGCAACGTCGCCTGTTGGATTCCCTGGCCATGGGGCGGCTGCCCTTGCTCGGATAAATTCGGCGTCCGGTTAGGCCGGTGGCAGACGCTCATCGTCCATGACGATGCATCGAGTTTCATCCCGTTCATTTCCTCCGTTTTCCGCTGGCATCAATCCTACAACGGCACCGATGCCGCGAGCGTCATCCTCCGCGCGGAACAGCAGGTGTGTCAGTTTGACCTCTGGTCGATCGAAGGCGGCGTGTGGCAATCGAAACTGCCGCTCGCCGTGCTCGGAGGCCGCTTCATTTCCGCCAAGGGCAGGCCTAACCAGAAGCTCGTGGAGAACGCGATCGGCCGCTTGTGGGATATCATGGCCGGGCAGTGTGGCGATGTCGGCCGCTACCGCGCGGAAATGAAGGTGAACTCGGATCTCTACAACGCCTGCCGCCGTGGAGACAAGGATCCGCGCAAGCATTTCCTCTCCTATCAGCAGGGACAGGAACAGCTCTACACCGCCGTCGAATACCTCTGCGAAAAGCGCATCAACTCCCGCACTTACGGCACGTGGATTCCGAAAGAGCGTTGGGAAATGGATCTCGCGGAAGCCCCGCGGCCGATGCGCTGCGCAACCGAAGATTTCCTCGTTCTCCCCGTTCACAAGGATCACGTCGTCCGCGGCGGATCGATCAAGACCGTCCACGAAGGACCGCTCGGCGTGAAAATGACCTGGTCATTCGCAGATGACTGGCTCTGGCAATACGAAGGCAAGCGCGTGACGATCCATTTCGACCACATGGCCGCATGGCCGGTGATCGGCACCGTCACCCTGGAAGGATCGCGGAAGCCACTCGGCACCGTCGAGTGCATCAACACCTACGGCGAGTCGAAGGACCGGGCCGTGGAGATTGTTTCCTCGATTCGCAAAACCATGATGTCGGAAACCCGCGTGATCGCCACGCGTCACACCGAGCGGATCCTCCGCCACAACCAGGGCGTGATCGTGACGACCAGCGGCGCGCCGGCTGCCGCAACTAACGAAACAAGGGCCCCACTTTCCGCGAATGCCCCGGAACGATTCGAGCCGGAGCTTTGCGTCGAATTCGCCGGCCGCGATCGCACTCCCGCGGCCGCGTCGCCGGATCCCCGCGTCACGTCCGCGCCACCGCCGCGCATCACCCGCGAAGACCTCGGAAACAACCTCTCCCGCCGCGCCAGGCTCGCCAGGGAATCCACCGTGAAGATCTAAAGCCTACCCTTTACCCTGACAAAAACACCACGCACACCATGACCGCCACCGAACTCAAAAACCACCCGACCGTCCTCCGCCTCCGCCAGATCCAGACCGAACAGGGTCTCAAGGATCCCGAGTTTGCGAAGCTGCTTCACTTCAAACTTCATCACGCGAACTGGGGGAAGATCATCGCCGGCACCTACGTCGGGGATTTCTCGAAAGCCCTGGTCAATTTCGAAGTCTCTCTCGACGAATACGAAAACCAGGGACTCGGAGAACTGGAAGATGGGATCGTTGTTTTGAAGCACGTGAAGGAAGCCTTGGACGCCACCGAAATCGGCATCGCGGCGGAAGATGAACACCGCCTTACGATCGTGTCTGGCGTTCGCGGAGCTGGCAAGACCCGGACCCTCCAGCTCGTCCACACCAAGCACGGGGGATTCATCACGGGAGCGCGCCCTTCCTGGTCAAAATCCTATTTGAATTTCCTCAATGGCATCGCCTGCACTCCTGGCATGGAACTCGGAGAGTTTCGCGGATCCCGAGACGCGGAAACCCACTTACTCAAATTCATGAAGGCCAATCCGCGCAAAACCCTCTGCATCGGAGAGTTCAATTATTTCTGCTCAGATGGTATCGGATTCATGAAAACCGCACTCAACGAAACCGATTGGGCGTTCACCGTGGACACCATCCCGTTCCACCTCAACCGCATGGCCTCCGACCGCTCGACGGCGCAGGAGTCCGCGCAGCTACTCCGCCGCACCGTCGCCATCATCAAGATCCCGCCGGTTTCCCCTCGTACTGTCGAGAGCATCCGCAAAGCGATGTTTCCGGATCTCGATCTCAACGGTCGCCTCAATGAGATCGCCACTGTCGCAAACCAGTTCGACCGGATCGACACCGTCCGCCAGATCCTTGAAGATGCCGACCCGTCTGTCCCGTCCGATGTCGCTAACGCCATCGAGCGTCACAAGCGCCTCCACAAAGTTAACCTCAACCCCGGCGAGTGACTTATGGAAAAAGACCCAAAAGACACCTGGATCATTCCAGCGACGGCGCATCACCTTCCCGATGGTTCGACCCTGATCAAGCCCGGCAAGGCCATCCAGCGCGCCACAGCGGCACGCACGAGCAAGATCACGGGAGTTCACCGTCTCACGCTTGCCGCCCTCGCTGAATGCGGCCTGATCGATCGCGAGCGGCCGTCACCAGGCCAATCGTTCTTCTACCCAGGCCAGGTCGAGGAGCTGCTTCGCAAAACCAGAGAGGATCCGGCCTTCTGGAACAGCGTCCGGATCAAGGCGTTTTTGAACGGCACCGATCTGAGAAGATCCCGCCCCAAATGACCTTTTCGGACTCCAACCCACAGCCCTTTTCTGGAACCTCTCCGGAAAGGGGCTCTTTTTTGCCCGCAAAACCCCGTAGTTTCAGGAGATTTCAGGCATCTTCACCCTTTTTCAGCCTTTCCTTTGCTGGTGCCGCGACAACGGGCACCACGAGATCAACCGGGCCAACGTCGCCCGGGTCGTAGCCGACTGGCGGGGAAGCTGGCGGGTCGGCTGGGTTCGCCGAGTGTTCGATCGGATGGTCGGGTTCCACGCCCCCGATTCCGTCTGGATCGCCGAGCACGCCTGGGGCGACGAGTCCCGAGCGTTCGCCTCGCCCCCGATCGGCACGTGGGTGGTCGACGACCGAGGGGTGACCGAATCTGACGGGGCGGAG
>JANODE010000102.1:0-12757 GCA_031412525.1 Akkermansiaceae bacterium
TGTTCCACGGAATAGCGCAGGCGGCCCCGACGATCGGACTTTAAGATAGCATTGCTCGTAGCAGTCATAATCCGCAACGCTATGACTGCCATGCTACGCTCCGGACAGAATCTTCAGATGGTGCTGTGAACCCCGCTTACGGCGCAACCGCGTGCAGTCACGATGGCAAAAACATTTGACTGCGAGTAGGTCGTAAAATGCGGTCAGACCGCCATACCAGTCACTAGCCTAATTTGGCGAAAGTGCTCAGGTTGAATGGATTTTTCCCGATCATTCCGGAAGCACTGTGACGACAGTTGGCTCTTTCGAAAAAATCCGCGTGGCCGTTTCCCTTACGATTTCGGGAGTGAGTGTGTTGTAGGCCGCGACGAGGTGACGGTGCTCGTCCGCCGGGTGGCCGAAAAGGAGGTCGAGGGCGACGTGGCGTGCGACGGACGCGGGCGACTGCTGCTGGATGGCGAGTCCACTGAGCACCGTGGAGCGCACGCGATCAAACGCCTCGTCCGGAATTCCCTCGACGGCGATTTTCCCGATCTCCGCCATCAGCTCGCGCCGGGCGAAATCCGCCTGCTCCGGTGAGGTGGCTAGATAGAACGTGAACAGCCCGGCGTCATAGCCAAGGAACTGGGTGGCACCGACCTGATAGGCGAGTCCAAGTTCCTCACGGATGCGCGTGAAAAGCGGTCCCGCCATGTCCGTGCAGTATTCCTGGATCATCGCCAGCGAGTGGCGGTCGGCCCCGCTGACGGTGGTGCCGGGAAAGCCGATGGCAAGCACAGCCTGTTTTTTCGGCAGGCGGGCGGTTTTAGAAGTACCGGGCTGGAGATTGCTCGCCGGAGCGATCCATGGCTGGCCTTGTGGCAAATGTGAGAATTTCTCCGTTATCAGCGTGAGAATGGCGGCCGGATCGAAATCACCCGCGATCGCAAGCGTGATGTTGGCTGCGTTGAAATGCCGCGAGTGGTGGCTGGTGAGAGCGGAGCGGTCAAGGCCTGGCAGGCTATCCAGCGAACCCAGCGAATCGAGGCCGTAGCCGGTGCCGTTGAAGACCGATCTGCGCAGGGTGCTGAATCCGGTGTGCAGCGGGTCTTGCAGTGCTTCCTCAAGTGCGGCGCGCTGGCTGGCTTTCTCACGGGCGATGGCATCCTCCGGAAGGGAAGGAGAAATGAGAGTTTCCGCGAAGACATCGAGAATGGTGGCGATATCCGGAGCGAGGCCGGAAGCCTGCACGAGGATGGCGTTGTTACCCGGGTTCGCGCTGATCGAGGCACCTAATGATTCGAGGGTGACGGCGATTTCCTGCGCGCTGCGGGTGACTGTGCCTTTCGAAAGAGTTGAAGCAAGGAGCTGGCTGAGACCGCTGTTTTCAGGCGTCTCGGACGGCAGCCCCGCGCGAACGGCCGCCTGCAGGTGGATGAGCGGCACGCGGTGGTCCGGAATGAGTGCGAGGATGAGTCCGTTAGGTATTGTGTGGACTTGGATTTCCTCCTTGGCGCGCGAGGATTTCCCGGTGCGGGAAGGACTTGGGGCGTCGAGGGGATCAAGGATCGTCAGATTGAGCCGTTCGTCGGTGAGTGCGACAGCGGCGCGGCGGATGTCCGCCGGAGTGACCGCCTGGATGGCGGCGAGATAGCGGCGGGTGAAATCGAGGTCGCGCGCCTCGTGCCAGTTGGAAGCAAGGTCCGCGGCGCGGCCGGATGCGGTGGTGAGGCCACGAAACTGGCTGGCTGCGATCTGCCGCTTTGCCTTGGCGAGATCGTCATCGAGCGAGGTTGCGGGCAGTTCCCGCACTTCCTTGAGAATGGCTTCTATCAGCGAATCGCGTTTCGCCGGATCTGCTTCTGCGGAGACGGCGAGCAATCCCTCACGGCCGGGACCTGTCCAGGAAAACGCGGAGATTTCCAGAGCGAGTTCCTTTTCCTCACGGAGGCTGCGGTGGAGCCGCGACGCGCGGCCGCGGCCGAGGATTCCGGCTAACAAATCAAAAGCGGGCGCATCCGGGTGATCGAGCGCGGGCGACTTCCAGGCAAGGGAAATACGGCTGGTGGGGATGGCGAAGGTCTCGCGCATCCGTCGCGGTCCGAGTTGCGGGGGATCGATCAGCACGAGGGGTTCCCGTCCGCCCCCGGTGAGTTTGTCGGCGGTGAGCTCGGATGTCAGTTGACGCGCTTGTTCAGGATCGAAGTCGCCGGAGATGACAACGAAACAACGGTCCGGCGTGTAGCGGGACTGATGATAGCCGATGAGGTCCGAATAATGAATTGCGTCAAACAAATGGCGTTGGCCGATGACAGGGTGACGGCGTGGATCGGTGAGAAATGCGGTGGCGAAAAGCAAACGGCTTGAGGCGTTGTCCGGATCATCGAGTCCCATGTCGATCTCACGGCGGATGACGTCTTTTTCTTTCTCGAACTCGGACTCAGGCAGGAGTGGGAAAAACACCAACCCAGTTAAAGTCTGCAGGAAAACCGGCAGCGATGCGGATGGCCCGTCGATGTAATAAACGGTGCGATCAAAACTCGTGTAAGCATTCCAATGCCCGCCGGCAGCCTGGACAGTGTCGGCGAGGCTCTCCGCGTCGTAGTCGCGGGTGCCCTTGAAGACCATGTGTTCGAGGAAATGGGAAATTCCCGATCCAAGATGCTGGTCCTCATGCATGCTTCCGGTGGCCACCCATACCTGAGCAGAAACTACCGGTGCGGCCGGATCCGGATCGAGGATGAGCGTGAGTCCGTTATGAAGCGTCTCGGCGGTGGCAGTGGTGATGGGGTATTCCATGAGATTCTAGCTTGGATGGAGGGGTGAATGACGTATAAGCGCTTGTGATGCAACGATGGATCGTAATGGGGTTGATCGCAATGGCGATGGTGTTCGGTGGCGGGCTTTTTGCCTACCAGACGTATAAACAGAACCGTCCGTATCCCGTGTGGGTCCCCATGCCTATTAATCCCGAGTTGCCAACTGCGCGGCAGGATGCGATTGCGAATGACCTGAAGGTGAAACTTCTTGATCGCAAAATCCTAATTGAAGTCAGCAAGGATGTGGGGCTCAGAAACGAATGGGGGCTGGCTAACGATGAACAATGCGCTGAAGAACTGGCCAAGCGTGTGTTCGTACGGCTGGGAGACATGGATTCAAAAATGGGCAAGGTGCCTTCCGTGAACGTCGGTGTGGACGGCAAGAACAAGGAGCACCTGCTATCAGAAAAAATCACCATGCGACTGATCAAGGATGTTTACATCATCCTCGGAATCGATCCGTCGAAAGGAAAATAGGTGTCAGCGTCTCAAACATGTTTGATCACTTGGGCGCGTTCAAAGCGGGCCTTTGGAGCGCTAGCATATTTGTCGCTTTCCGACCGGTAACCTAGGGCGCAGGCGACGACAGTTGCATAACCACTCCCACCGAGGCCGAGCACATGATCATAACCTGACGCGCTGATGCCTTCCATCGGGCAAGCGTCGATGCCCATGGCAGCGGCTGATCCCATCAATTGACCAAGTGCGATGTAGACCTGACGGACGTTCCAACCATGCCGCTCTTCCTGACTCATCGCTTGGGCAAAACCTTCGATCATTCCCTTAAGCGGCGCGAGCCTTTCAAGCTCCGTGCCCTGGACATCGGACATCCGTCCGATCCACGCATCAATGTCCGTCGAGGTGAGGTCCGTCCTGGCAGTTAGAACGACGTAGTGTGAAGCATCAGTCACTTGGGGTTGCTTCCAAGACTCCGGTAGCAGCTTCATACGGACTTCCGGGTCTTGAATGACGATGAATTTCCACGGCTGCAGGCCGAACGATGAGGGAGTCAAGACAAGCGTCTCCTCAAGAGTATCCCAAACATCAGCGGGGATTATTCGGGAAGCGTCGAATTGCTTGGTAGCGTAGCGCCAACGCAGTGCATGGAGCAGTTGTTCGGGAGTAGTCATCGTTCGCGATCAATATTCGGTATTAAATTGCAGAGGCAAGGAGGCCGATGGAAATTCTTTTAATGTCAGGCTGAAAATCATGCCGTATTCGTCGTCGAGACGGTTATCCTGCACACTGATGCCAAGCCCAGCCACCCAGTTTCCGAGATCACGGTGGATGGTGTATTGCTGAAGCTCCAGAGTGCCATCCGCCATTTCAAGAATATGGCGCATGCCGACACCCCAGTTTTCATTGACGCGGCTGTAACTCTGGAGATCGATCCGGCTGGAATCCGTTAGCACCGGGTGATTTGTTAGCAGCCGGTAGCCGATGGCAAATTCAAAGTAATCGGTGGGCAGAAAACGCACGCGCGTGTCAACTTCGCTGAAACCGGATCCATTGTTTACTAACGGAAACTGGGTGTCGAAGTCCACTCCCAACCAGGGCAAGGGCTGCCACCGGATGTCGTTGTAAAGGTTGGAAACATCACGGTTTTCCTCTGGATCCTTGATGAACGCATCCATGTAGGTATCCACGTAGAGCCACTCGAAGCTTTGCTTGTCCCTTTTGGTAATCAGACGATTCCGCATACCCATGCGAATGACGTTCCAGCTTTGGAGGTCATCCACGGCGGTAAACCGGGTGGGATCCAGCGGCCGAGGGCGGGTGGAGGGTGTCAGACGGTCCACCATGGGGCCTGACGGATCATAGTCATTTGTAGAAACGAGCGACCAGTTCGCATAGGGTTGGAAGACGTGCATCATTCCGTCCAATCCCCATTTGGAATCACGATAGCCTCCGAGATCTTTGGAAAATTTCAGTGACGCCTCAGTGCCCGCGAAAAGTGAGGTGCGGTCCGAACTTTCCACAGGCCCGTCCACCGCATCGTAGCGGGTGTACCCGACACCAGCTTGGGGTGTGATGTTGAGGAAACCGGCGATCTTGAGTGGCAGCGAAAATTCCTGATAAGTGTTGAAACGCGTGTAACTGGAATCGATCAACTGCGCGCGGATCGCCTCGCGCCGTGGATCATTGAGCGGCAGGGCGATCATTTGCTCGGCCAGCTGGCGCTCGTAGCCGTTGAGTTGTCTGAGCAATGGAAAAGTCGCGGGATCGGAGAGTTCGAGACCGACCAACGGATCGAGGATCGCGCTACGGGTCGGATCCGCAGCCTGCTCGCCGATGACACCGAAAGAAGTGTTTCCCTCATGCAACAGCGGCAGGCCGAAAAGCGGACCCCGTGCCTGGTCATACGATACTTCCGGTAACCGCGTGTCTGCCCGATAGAAATCATTGATGCGGAAGCGCGCGTAGATCGAAAGCAGTGAGTCGTCATCGGCCCGATAGAGTCCGACCGTGTTGTCTGGCGCGGGATCGGTGCGGTAGGTGTCCGTTTCGAAATCCTGTAGATAGTAGGCGTCGCTCAGCAGTGTGAGGTTGGTATCGAAGCGCCAATCCGCACTGGGATCCGAAAACTCGAGTCGTTGCCGATCCTTCAGCTCGAAGCGATATCGGTCTTCGTTCACAAATCCGCGTGGCACGCCGGTCCGGCTCGTGTCCGGTGCCTGGTCATAGAGATAGTAAGCGCTGAACCCGGTGATCTCGTCCTTGTTTTCCTCCCGGATGTCCAACAGATCCAAACCAGTGCCGATGCCGCGAGTGGCCCGGAGATCAAGATGCCACCGGGAAAGCAGCCACGCATCCTCGTTTTCCCCGGTCTCGGGATTGAGAGTGCCACCAAGCATGACCCCGTAGGTGTTGAGAAGGAACGGTCCCCAGTTAGAGCGCGCGCCTGGGATGAAGTGATAGCCAAGTTCTGCATTGAGCGGCTGGCTCAGGTAGGGCAACCAGAAGACCGGCGTGTCGCCCGCATAAAGGCGCAGGTCATTGAAGACGATCTTCTCGCCCGGATAGATCGTTGTTTTTTTCGCGCGGATCCAGTAATTGGGATCCTGCTCGTCGTGGGTGGTGATCCCGGCGTTCTCGCCAACCAGCACCTGCTTCCCACCCCGATCTTCCGCGGTGAATTTTCCCGCTTCCAGCAAAATGGGGTCCAGCGATGCTCGCAGGCCGTTGGTGTCGAGGAACTTTCGCTCATAGAAATACACCGCCCGGTCACCGCGCTGCATCAGGTTACCCTGATAGACACTGACGTTGCCTTCCAGGATCACCTTCTTCTCTTTCGTGTCCAACAGTGCGGTGTCCGAGAACACCTGCAAGCCGTTGTCGCCGTCGATCTGAACGGGC
The DNA here is from genome assembly GCA_031412525.1 of Akkermansiaceae bacterium. GTDB lineage: Bacteria > Verrucomicrobiota > Verrucomicrobiia > Verrucomicrobiales > Akkermansiaceae > Luteolibacter. Next base: position 6,156 of record JANODE010000102.1, read on the forward strand.
CCCGCAAGGTTGAATTGTCCGGTCGTCATGTCACCCGTGATCGCACCGCCCTTGTTGTTGATTTTCAGCTCCTTCGGCATCACCGGAGCGGTCGCTGCCCCCGCCGCGCCAAAAGGAATTTCAGGTGCCGGGACCGGGGTGATTGTATCCACTGCCGGAGCAGGTCCTTCGGGAGGGAGGACTTGTGCCTCCTGCGCGGCGAGCGCCAGGCAGAGCATCGGTGATATCATCCATGCGCCAAGTTTCAGCATCGCCGTGATAAGAAAACCAGCCGCCACTGAAGTAAAGGGTGAAAGGTGCGTGGAGCGGTCGATAATTGCGGGTTTACCAGCAGGAAATCGCACCGATGATGCATCATGCAGGTGATCCAAAAGGCAGCGATCGTGGGAGTTACGGGATTTGTTGGACGTGGGCTGCCCACTCTTCTAGCGGAAAGAGGTGTGGCTTGCACCGGAGTCAGCCGCGCAGGCAGCGGCTTACTTGCCGGAGTCGACCACTGGCAAAAACCCGACGCGCTTGACCTTTCCGATCACCAAGCGGTGATCAATCTCGCGGGCGAACCGATCGACCAGCGTTGGACCGACGAAAAACGCCGCAGCTTCCACGAAAGTCGCGTCGGCGTCACCGGCCAGATTGTCGATGCCATCCGCCGCCTTCCCGTCAACGATCGGCCCGACGTCCTTGTCAACGCCTCTGCGGTCGGCATCTATGGTGACCGTGGAGAAGAACTTCTCACCGAAAGATCCCCCATCGGTAGCGGCTACCTTGCCGATTTGTGCAGCGATTGGGAAGAAGCCGCCGTTGAGGCAGAGTCGCTTGGTGTCCGCGTGGTTCGAGTCCGGATCGGCATCATTCTGGGGCGCAATGGATCTGCTTTCAAAAAACTCCTGCTCGTTTTCAAGTCTGGCATCGGCGGCCGTCTTGGTTCCGGCCGACAGTGGATGCCATGGATTCACGTCGACGACCTCCGCACGTCCATCCTCCACGCCATTTTTTCAGAATCCCTCCAAGGCCCTTTCAACGGGACCGCGCCTGCTCCCGAGAAAAACTCCGATTTTACGCGTAAACTCGCCGCCGCGCTCCACAGGCCTGCGATTTTCCCGGTTCCCGGCTTCGCCCTCAAGCTCGCGCTCGGTGGTTTCGGCGGAGCGCTTCTGGCCGGTCAGCGCGCCGTGCCCGCCGCCCTCGAAGCGGACGGATTCCGATTCAAATTCCCCACTTTGGAATCTGCTCTAACTGATCTGATTCCCCCTCGGTAAATCTGCGATCAAACCAGCACGCCACCGCCGTCCACGTCCAGCACCACGCCGGTGATGAAGGGGTTGGTCATCAGCATCACGGTAGCCGCGGCAATATCGTCAGGCGATCCCACCTTACCAACGGGCAGTTTCGCAGCGATCGCCTGATACATTCCTTCCCGCGCGGCTTCGGGCATTTCCCGATAGGCGTCGGTGCCGGCAGTCATTCCCGGAGAAATCACGTTCGCGCGGACGGGGGCGAGGTCTCTCGCCAGAGCTCGCCCGAGAGCCTCGACAGCGGCATTCACCGGCCCTAACACGCAATCGTTTTTTCCGGGGCGGCGGCTGAGAATGCCAGAAAACAAGACGATCGATCCACCGGGATGAAAAACCGCATGTTTCGCGCAGAGGTAAGGACCCCAGAACTTGCTTTGCATGCTGTAGAGCCCGTCTTCTAACGACGCGTCCTTCAACGTGCCCGTGCGCACGGCGCTGCCGGGAATGGCGATGTGGTCGATGGTGCCGGTTTGTTCAAAGAACTCCCTAACAGATGGTTCCGAGGTGGTGTCGATGGTGTTGGCGCGCGCTGTCGTGCCGAGCTCTCCGAGAACAGATTCGAGTTTCCCCAGCGTGCGGCCGGCAATGATCACACTGCCTCCGCTAGAGACCACGTGACGGGCGATGGCAAGACCCATCCCGGAGCCGCCACCGATGACGACGACTGTTTTTCCTTCGAGTATAGAATTCATGACTTGGATCGGTAAAACGGATTCTTGAAAAATCAAGTGTGGTGGGAGACGCTCAGGTCACATGCGAACAAGCCGCCTTCACCGCCGCGACGTGGGCGGCGACTCTAGCAGAAAGCCCGGCGCGGCTTGGAGTTTCGAACGTGAAGGACAGCGGGCAGCCGAGCTTCGCCAGATAGATCGCTTCGGGCCAGCCTTCAGGCAGGTCCGGCTCGGCGGCATGATAGATCCAGCCGGGTTCCCGGGATTCATGGCCATCGATTTCGGGCCCGTGCTCTGGCAGGAACCACGGACTCGTAGCGGCGATGATCCGATGCGCGCGTTTGGGATTGTCTTCCAGCAGGTTGATTTCGTAGAAGTAAAAGCCGCTCGTTTCCCAATCCTCATGCAGTGAGATGAAAAGGTCCGGCGCGGGCCGCGCGTCCAGCCACGCCGCGTGGGCGGCGACCTCCGCCGTGCTTCTGATCCAGTAGTCACGGTTTAGATCAACCCCGCAGGCGTTTTCCCGGCGGCAGGCGGCGAGGCCGGTGGGATTGAGCGCGGGACAAATCAGCCAGTGGGCGGATCGTGTTAGAAACCCATCGCGCAGAAGTTCCAAAAGTGCGAGTGGTCCCGCCGGCTCATCGCCGTGCATCCCGGCTGATAGATAAATCCGCGGCCCGTTTGCTGCCCGTTCCCAAGCCATCAACGGCCCGGCGCAGGTATCGCCTAACCGTTCCGCATGGAATCCGGCGTCCTCCACCTCTCGGGCGAAGGTTTGGAGGAAATCCGGCCATTTGAAATCGGCGCTCATCGCCGGAAAGATGGCTGCTTTGGGCGGGCTGGCAATTGCAAGCTCACTGAAACAGCTCTGCGAAGAACGTTTTCATCGCCACCCATGAGCGGCGGTCAGCGGATTCGTCATAGGCCGCGCCTTTTGTTGGGTCATTGCCCGCTTCCTTATGGGTGAAACTGTGGACCGCGCCGCTATAGGCGACGAACTGCCAGTCGGCCTTGGCAGCGGTGAATTCCTTTTCAAATGCATCCACTTGCGCAGCCGGAACGTAAGGGTCGGCCGCACCATGGAGGACGAGGATTTTAGCCGGAATCTTCCCGGCTTGAGCGGCCATTTCCGGATTCGCGTCGAGGCTGCCGTGGAATGAAACCACGCCCTTCACGTCCGATCCGGAGCGTGCCAGTTCGAGCACGCCGCTGCCGCCGAAACAGTAACCAATGGCCGCGATCTTACCACTTTCGGTGCGATCATCTGATTTTAGGACATTGAGTGCGGCACTGATCCGAGCCCGGAAGAGCGCGCGGTCTGCCTTGTATTTCCCAGCTTCTTTTCCCGATTCAGGCGGTACCGGGCGGATGCCTTTTCCATAAATGTCAGCGGCGAAGACGTTGTAACCGAGCTCCGCGAGCATCCGGCTGCGGCGCTTTTCATATTCTGATAGACCCGTCCATTGGTGGATCACCAGCACGGCCGGGCGCTTGCCGGAAACGGCGTCGTCATAAACGTGAAAGCCTTCAAGGGTCGCTCCTCCTTGTTCGTAAGTGACGGATTTTTCCACCAATGCGGCATGGGCACCCGAGGTCAGAAAAATGGCGGCGAGCAGGACGGTTGGAATATTCATGTCTTGCACCAAAGCCCGGATCGCGTTCGAGTCAAGCTTCGACCCACTGCGTCAGTTCTTTCCGGCTTCCAGTTCGGAGGCGGTGATCCGGTCGCGCTTTTTCAGGAAAAACAAGGCACCAAGTCCGGCCCACAGCGCGTTGCAAAGGAATCCCGCGAGTGAGGCGGCGATGGCGGTTTCCGGTTTCACGTCAGCGAGATCCTTCATCAGGACTTCGAACAGTTTTTCTCTAACGCCCACACCGGCGATCGAGATGGGCAGGCCGCTGATGGAGTCGATCACCGGCATCGCGGAGACCACCGCGCCGTAGCTGGAGGTGCCGCCCACGGCGCGCATCCCGCAGAAGTAGGATGAAAAATACGCGGTGAGCATGAGGAAGGAAACCACGAGACCGGCGAGCGCGTGTTTCCAGTTTTTCCGATAGACATCGTAGATCTCGGGGATGCGCTTCATGACCGGCCAGCGGGCGAAACGGTCGTTGCCGTGGATCCGGCGGTGGATGGGCGGCGAGGCGCAGATGAACATCAGCAGGACCATCGCCAGCCCGCCGCCCAGATAGAACCACGCGAAGTGGATCACGCCACGACCTAACAGGCTCTGGTCGGCGAGCGCGTCGAACCGTGCAGCGCTTACGATGAAAAAGATCAGCGCCAAGGACACCATGCCCGCGAGATGATCCGCCATCACGGCCATCGCGATGACCAGTTTTTTCCCGGGATGATCGCGCATCAGCAGGATGATGCGGGCCGCGTCCCCGCCAAGTCCGCTCACAGAAGCGAGGCTGAACAGGCCGTCGATCATCGTGAGCTCGACCGCACGTCCGAGGCTAACAGGTAGTGACTGCCCGCGCAGGAAAAACCACCAGCGCGTACCGTGGAGGCAGACGGAAACGCCAGCCAGCGCGGCCCCGGCGGCGAGCCAACGGTAGTCAACCGCACCTGGTTTTGTGAAAACCGAGCGGTCGAATTTCACCTGCGAGAAGGCCCACCAAAGGCACAACGCCGTGAGGACCAGCTTGAGCAGGAAAATGAAAAACGCCTTCATGCCAGCCGAGGGAAACAATCGTTCAATCGGATTTTTCGATCTCCTTCGCGATGGTCTCCACGTTTTCCAAGATGCCTTTCGCGGCGTCCGAGTTACCGATTTTCAGGCCGAAATGTTTTTCCAACCCCACGACCAACTGCAGCGCGTCCACTGAATCAAGTCCCAGCCCGCCAGCGCCGAAAATGGAAGTGGTGTCGCCGATTTCCGACGGGTCCTGTTCAAGCATGAGCTCGTCCACCATCACTTCCTTGATTTTCTGCCGGAGTTCGTCGCCTTGCATGGTTGATTGGGAAAATTTAGAGAATGCCGCCATCGATTTTCAGCGCCGAGCCCGTGATATAGGCCGCGTCCGCGCTGGCCAGAAAATAAACCGCAGAGGCCACCTCCTCGGGTTTTCCAAAACGGCGCATCGGGATGCCGCGCTGGGCGTTTTTCCGTGCTTCATCATTCATTTCGCCGAGGGCATCAGTATCGATGAAACCGGGGAGCAGGGAATTCACGGTGATGCCGGATCTGGCCACCTCCTTCGCGAGTGTCTGGCTGAAAGCGACCACGCCGGCCTTCGCTGCCGCGTAGTTCGTCTGCCCGAGCGGCGGCAGCACGGCGCTGAGCGAGGCGATGTTGACGATCCGGCCGAAGCGCTGGCGCATCATCGGCGCGACGACCGCACGGCAACCGTGAAAAACGGCATCGAGATTGGCGGCGATCACCGAATGCCACGTTTCCGCAGGCATGGCGGCGAGCAGGCAATCGCGGTGAAGGCCCGCATTGTTCACCAGCACATCGAGGCGGCCGTCCGCGGTCGTGATTTTTTCCACGGCCGTCTGCCAGGCGGCTGGCTCGGTCACGTCGAGATCGATCAGATGGCAGCGCCCGGCCGATTCGTTCGCGAGGATTTCCGCTTGCTGGCGGTTTTGACGGACGCCGAGCCAGACTTTCGCTTCGGCGTCATGTTTGAGAAAATAGCCCGCAATGCTCAGGCCGAGGCCCCCATTCCCTCCGGTGATTAAAATCGAACGCACGGGGAAGAGTGGTTCAACGCCCTGCGCCGGTCAAGGCGACCCTTGGCGGGCAGTAGTGGCCATGACCTAACCAAACACCGGCTCGTTTCCCGGCTTCCACTTGATATTGCAGCCGCTACTGGGATAGGGACGGGCGAGGGGTTGCTCCCCCTCGAGCATGCGGCGGACGGCTTCGCGGAGGTCGCCGCCATGCGGCTCGATGTTGCTGCGGGGGCGGGAGTCATCGAATTGGCCGGCGTAGAAGAGTTGGTTGCCCGCGGTGAAGAGGAAAAAGTCGGGCGTGCAGGCAGCTCCGTGGGCTTTGGCCGTTTCCTGGGATTCATCAAGCAGATAAGGGAAATCCCAATGGTGGTCGGTGGCAAAGGTCTTCATTTCCTCCGGTCCGTCCTGCGGGTAGCGGTTGAGGTCGTTAGAGTTGACGGCCACGGTGTTCACGCCTTGAGTCGCGATTTCCCTCGCGAGGGCCCCCAGTGCGTTTGCCAGATGGATGACAAACGGGCAGTGGTTGCAGGCAAATACCACCAACAAACCGCGCTCTCCAGCTACGCTCGGACGCGGGTGGGTTTTCCCAAAAGCGTCTGGCAATGAGAAGTCCGGTGCGGAGTCACCCGGGCTCATCTGAAAGGAGGAAAGAACTTCTGACATGGGGGCATGCTATCACATTTCCCGCCTGCACAAAACTGTTTTCCACCTTGGACGTGAGACGATTCCGTTGCATCGTGCCGCCGCGATGTTCGACGGACTTTCATCGGCGGAGCTGCTCCGCTACTCGCGACATCTCATCATTCCGGACATCGGAATGGAGGGCCAGCTCCGCTTGAAAAACGCATCCGTCCTGCTCATCGGGACGGGCGCGCTCGGTTCTCCATCAGCTCTCTATCTGGCCGCCGCGGGAGTCGGCCGGATCGGCCTGGTCGATGCGGATGTGGTGGACGC
>JANODE010000103.1:0-4388 GCA_031412525.1 Akkermansiaceae bacterium
GCATCGCCGGGATCACCGCCCGCGCCTTGCCACTTGCGCCGGCGAGCACCATCACCCAGGTGTTGTCCCCATATCCCGATGGCCGACAACCGGTGATCACTCCTTTGAGCGCCACACGTTGAGCGTCATAGGTCCCGGTTAGAAGATGTCCCAATCCAAGTTCCTTGCCTGCTGGAAGCGGAGCCTCCCCAAGTTTGCGCACTTCCGCAGCCCACAGAGTCGGCGTATATCCGCCCGTCCGCGTCACCCCCTTGATCTCCACCTTGTCGCCCACAGAAATACTCCGCAAAAGTTCTGTCCCAGGTGCTTTCCTGCCATCCGGCAAATCGCGATCACAGATCACAAAAATGCCCGCCCCATTCTGATCGATCATGAAACCACCCATGATCCGGCCCGGAGAACTCCAAGTCACGACACCGGTCACATGAACCGGATGGCACTTTGCAGCTTCCTCGTTGGACATGAGGCGGAGATCCGCGAGACGGGTGATGGGAACAGGCGCCGCGCCGCACCGCAATAGAACGATTCCCAGTAGAATCAAAACTTGGACAATCAATTTCATCATTCGACTATTCAATCCAGGAGTAGTATCCGGTTTTGCAGGAGAGGGAAAAGGTTTTCAGCATTTCAACCACCTCAAATTCAGGAAATGCGTCGTGACCTGGCATTATCATCGCAAGGACACCCGGACTCTGCCAGCCGGGCTCCTTGGTCCTGTGACGCTGGACGCCAAGGCTGCCAACGGGATTACGGCTTGCTGACATCGAGCCGGACGAAGCGCTTACCGGTGCCGGCGGGGACCAGGATACGCAGTGTGCGGGTTTGACCGTCCTCAGCGATTGGAGACGGATTCTGATCGGGAATCCCCGTCGTATTCCATGAGTCTGGCGCGAGGGTATCACTCCACTTCACGAGATAGACCAAGTCCGTAGCGTCTTTGTTGCGCTGGTAGGTAAACTCGATGAAATTGGAATTCTTGGCGACTGATGCGGGAACCTGGCTGGATTGTTCCGGATCGGTGGCCGTGGCGTATTCGATCAGGTTGACCACTCCATCGTGATCATTGTCCTCAAGAGGTCCAGTGTCGGCCGGAACCGCCAGGAGCGCGGCGGAGAAATTCGCGGTGCGCCAGCTTTCCCATGGCGAGGCTGCGGATGCGGAAAGCGCGACGCTGGCGTTGGCGGAGAGGCCGCTGAAGGTGGCCACGCTTTCTTTCGCGAGATTAGCGACTTCGGTGGCGGTCATCGCGCCGCGGAACAAAGCAGCGTCGTCGAGCCAGCCGTTGAAATAACGGGTTGCGATGCTGGTGTTGTTGCTGGTGACGCCGCCGAGGACTACGGAGAGATTCTGCTGCAGTGCCCAGGTCACGGGAGTCGGCGCGCCGACCTGGCTGCCGTTGAGGTAGAGGCGGACGGTGCCGGTGTTGTCGGCGGTTTTTTCAAAAGTGACGGCGGCATGATGCCAGACGTTTTGCACGGCCGTGCCGGGGCTAAAAAGGGTTAGATCGCCGGTGTTGGCCGTGTTGTAATGCTCGAGCCGGAGGGCGTCTGAATTGGCAGGAGCACGAAGCTGAAGTTCGTCACCGCCGCCGCTGAATCCATCGCCCGCGCCAATGTAGAAAATGAAGTCGTCCGTGGTGCGGCTGGCGCGTTTGAACCAGGTTGCAAAGGTCCAACTGCCGTTGCTCATTTCCAAGTTCGAGCGGGTGACGAGGCGGGTGAGCTTCGCCGCATTCGGGCTGGCTTCTGTCAGACGGAGGCTTTTCGTGCTATTGGCGCCGAGCGGGGCGGGAGTGTCCGTTTGCAGGGCGGCGGTGCCAGAGCCGAGGAGGGTTTGGCTGGCGTCGCGGTTTTGCCCACTTGCATCCGCAGTGGTGGTGGATTCAAAGTCATAATGCCAGACGATTCGCGGGTGGATGCCGCGGTCGCGGGTGGTGAAGTCGAATGCCGCGGGGCCGGACGCGGTGGGCGTGAAGCGCGCGGTTTTGCCGTCGGGGAGCAGGGTGACGTTCCCGTTAGTGGGGTTGGCGACGGTGAAGTGGAGCTGACTGTCCGGGGTTTCGGTGTCGGCGGCGCGGGCGGCGAGGTCAATATCGACGGGCGCACCGGTGGTGGCCGGGACTGCGGTGGCGGAGGTGGTGGGCCGATTGTTGATGGATTTCGTCCAGTCGTAGTAGTTCGAGGTGACCACGCGGTTAGGACCGAAGATGTGGAGGTGGCCGTTCTGGGCCTGATACATCCACGGGTCTTCAAGCATCGGCCAGCTTTGGTAATCCACGGTGATGCCGTCGATTTTCCCGGCGAGGCCGTAGGTGAGATCGAGCACGTGGCCGTGGCGGTTGGTGTAAACGAAGCGGGGAGCGGAGTTGCCCACTCCGCTAGCGTCCGGGGCGTTCGCGAGTACGGCGGCGCGGAAGGCGGCGAGGCGGGCGGCGGCCGTGCTTTGGGTATATTCATCCACGGCAGCCGTCTCAATCGCGAGTGCGGCTTTGTTCACGCCGTTCACGGTGAAATCCGTCGCCCACGAAAACGTGCGGTTGAGGTACAGGGCGACGAGGACGGAATCGTAGTGGAGGAAAATGCGGCCGTTTGTCGCGGCCTCATCGGTGATGGCTTGCCAGCCGGCCGGGATGTGCCCTTTGAGCAATTCATTGGCCCACACGCCGTTGTTCCCCGTGCTGCCGCCGCCACCCACGGGCATGTTGTAAACGGCAATCATGGTGTCCTCGTGCTGGAGGGTATCCTCCCAAATCGAAATTCCATCGGTGGTGCCACTATAGGTCGTCGGCGTGGTGATGCGGAGTTTCGCATCGTTGCCTGGCGGCGAGTCCCAGGCGAGCGCCCAGCGTTCGCCTTGGTAGCCGTCCTGGATGTAGTCGCTATCGACGTCCACGAGGTTGATGCTGTTATCGGCGTTGAAGGTGACGGTGCCTTCGACCTGGCTCCACAGCGTATGGCGGGGCGTCGTCCATGACTGTTTGAAATACGCCGCGTCGATGCCGTTCACGCTTCGGGTGGCGAAACTGCGCCGCCGGTAGCTGGATTGGCGGTCGCGCGAAGCGGACTCAAGCTCCGGCAGCATGCCTGGGAAGCCGGGGGTGAGGAACGGCAGGTTCGTGTGGGAATCATTCACGCCGCTTCCCGGTCCGCCGAACAGCAGCCACCAGAGTGTGGCCGTATCGTCCGGCAAGTTTTGCCGACCGTCGGTGGCGTAGCGGGTGGCCGACACGCCCCAATGGCCGTTGAACCAATAACCGGCGGCGTTGGCAATGCCCCAGTCGTTGACCATGCGCGCCTTGTTCCTCACATCGGCGTCCGGCGCGAGCTGCGCGAGCGTTTCCATCGGCGAGAGGGTGACGAGCAGGTAGTTTTTCGAATCATGTTCTGCGAATCCCCTGAAGGGAACCCGCTCGATCTCATTAACCACATGAGCCTTGCCCGACGGATCACCGGTGCCGTAGGCCGCGCTCGAGACGGAATTCACCGCGCCGCCCCAAACGGAATTGGCAAGATAGGACGCGGCCGTGATCATGAAACGCTGGTTGGGCGTCGAACCGTTGTCATAAAGATCACTGGTGGTGTAAACCTGCTGATAGCGATCCTTGAGCGACTGGGGAAACAGATGGTTCCAGCGCATCCACGCATCCATGCCAGGCCACATGGAGAAGCCCGCGTTGGAGTTGGCCGTGCTCGCGTCTTCGATGGCCGCGGTGACGTAGGTGACGCCGGTGGCGTTTTCACCGCGCATGAACCGCGCTCCGGCATGGAAGAATCCGGTGCTCCCGATGCGGTGCGGACCTGAGCCGAACTGGGTGAGGTTGGGAACCGTGGTTGCGACCCAATCGAGCATCGCGTCGTGACGGAACGCATAGGTGGTTCCGGCGGTGAGCGGTGCGGCATATACCAGATCACCGAGCGTCCCGGATCCATTGAAGGCCTGCACAGCATAAGTGTGCGTGCTTTGATTCGCTCCGGGAGCGGAAAAGCCGGTGCTGCCGGCGGGAAGCGTTGCAACAAGTTCCATCGACCCATCACCTAACAGGCGGTAAACCCGGTAGCCGGTTTCGTTAGTGGAATTGTCCGCCCATGTAAGTTGAAGCTGCACGGATGCGGTCTCGGTGGGCCCGGTGATTCCGAGCGCCACCGCCGTGGGCGTGGGATCATCGATGCGGCGGATGGCCACATCGTTTCCACTGCCGCCGACCGCGAAGCCTGCGCCGCCCGAGTCCGAGGTGAAGCTCACCCGGAACCACTTGCCGCCGATGTCGAGTTTCCCGCCGTCGGCCACGCCGCCCAGCGTGCCAGTGGTGGTTCCCGCACCATTGTTGCGGACCAGATAAAAGGTATCGCCGATGGCCGCGCTGTATCCAAACGTGGTCCCGGCCAATC
>JANODE010000104.1:0-21949 GCA_031412525.1 Akkermansiaceae bacterium
GATGGTGTCGAGCACGCGTCCGACGCTCCAGTCCATCTCCTCCACCCAATCGCCGTAAGCACCGTTCTGCGAGACTCCTTGGAACGCAGCGCCCGGCCGCACTGGCGCGTGAACGGCGGTATGCGGCATGTAGAGAAAGAACGGCCGGTCTTTGTTAGCAGTGATGAATCCGACCGCTTCATCAGTGTAGCGCGTGGTGAGCGTGGTCTGATCGGGAGGGGCCTCGATGACGGTTTCATCGCGCAACAGCGGCAGAGGTGGCATGGCGTTCGGGCCTTCATAGGGCTTGCCCGTGCCATCCATGTTATTGGAGTAAGGTAGGCCGAAAAAACGATCGAAGCCATGGCGTGTCGGCAGGAATTCCGGCTGATCGCCGAGATGCCATTTTCCGACGATCATGGTGGCATAGCCCTGTGACTTGAGCAGTTCGGGAGTGGTGTTTTCCACTGGATTCAGGCCCACTCCGCGGACTGGAAAAATCACGTCAGGTATACCGACCCGTTTGGTGTAGCATCCGGTCATGAGCTGAGCCCGCGACGCGCTGCAAAGCGGCGCTGCGTAAAAGTTAGTAAGTTTCCTGCCCTCATTCGCCATTCGGTCAAGGCTGGGCGTGCGGTTGATCTGCGATCCGAAGGCACCGATGTCTGCGTAGCCCAGATCATCGATGACGATGAGGACGATGTTCGGCTTGCTTGCGGGTGCCGGTATCGCGCCGATGGGTGCGGATGTGACAGCGAGTGCCACGCACATCAGGATGAAAGTTCTTACAACTCGCGATTGGGTAAGAGTCATGGGTCACAGCAGTGTTGATCCACCAACCGCAACACGCCACCCGTCAAATTTAACGGGACGATTCCGCCCCTTTTCCCGCCTTATGTGCCTTGTTCGCTTGTTTGTCGGGCTTCGGGAGAACGCCGGTGCGCTTTGCCCAGGCTTCCCATTTGGCGGACAATTCTTTGACTCGGGCAGGCTCGGCGGCGGCGAGGTCGTGCAGTTCGGTGCGGTCTTTGGTCAGGTTGTAGAGCTCCCAGTCGCCGGTCTTCGCCATCTTGGTGGAGACGATCTTCCAATCGCCTTCGAGCATCGCAGCCCGGCCGCCGTGTTCCCAGTAGAGTGCTTCGTGCCCGACTTTGCCGCCGTTGAATGCGGCGCTGAGGGTTTTGCCCTCCATGGGCAGGATGGGTCTGCCGTTGAATGCCGTGGGATATTGCGCACCGGATAGATCGACGCAGGTGGCCATGATGTCGATGACGTGGGCTCGCTCACGGCAGAGTGCGCCACCTTTGGGGATGCCTGCCGGCCAATGGGCTACGAGCGGTGTCGCGATGCCGCCTTCGTGCTGGAAGTGTTTGAAGTAGCGGAACGGGGTGTTCTGCAACGTCGCCCATGAAGCACCACTCCACGCACTTTGGCCCTCGCCCTTTTTGGCGTCGCTCAATTTTCCATCCGGGCCACCCTCGGCGTTGCCACCGTTATCGGAGAGGAAAAGGATGAGCGTGTTGTCGAGTACGCCCTGTGCTTTCAGATTCTCGACCACGCGTCCGACCGCTTGGTCGAGATGATCCAAACACCCGGCGTAGAGTGACATGATCTGGTCAAAACGATCCTTTACCTCGTCGCTGTAGGTGTCCCAGGGCCGCACGTCCTCGGTGTTCTTCCATGATTTCGGCAGCGGCGACAGAGTCCAGGATGAATCAATGATGCCGCTGGCGAGTTGTCTTTGGTAACGTTGCTCGCGGAGCTTGTCCCATCCCGCCATGTATTTGCCGCGGTATTTCGCAACGTCCTGCTGCGGGGCTTGGAGCGGCCAATGCGGTGCGTTGAACGCGAGATAGAGGAAGAACGGTTTCTTCTCGGCCACTGCTTCGTTGATAAACCTATTGCCGTAGTCCGCGTACAAGTCGGTTGTATACCAGTCCTTCGGCAACTCCGGGCTGCCCGGCGTTAGATTTTTGCCGTTGAGCCACAGCGGGCCTCCCTTGTCTTTCTTCTTCGCGGCGCTGCCATAGTAGAAACCGCCCTGCGCGGTCGAGAGGCTGCGATCAAAGCCCCGCTGCGGCGGTGTCACGGAAAAATCATCGCCACCGAGATGCCACTTGCCGGTCGTGGCGGTGAAATACCCGGCGCTCTTGAGCACCTCGGCGAGTGTCACGCACTCGTCGGTGAGACGACCGCGATAGCCTGGTAGATTCTCATCATTCGTCATGCGTCCGATGCCCGCCTGATGCGCATACAACCCGGTCATCAAGGCGGCGCGTGTCGGACAGCAGCGGCTCATGTTGTAGAATTGGGTGAAACGCACGCCATTCGCGGCGAGCTTGTCGAGATTCGGAGTCTGGATCTCACTGCCATAACAACCGAGGTCGGAGAAGCCCATATCATCTGCGAGGATGACGATGATGTTGGGCTTCGCTGCCGCTTGAGCGGAGGCCGGTTGGGCGAGCAACGCGGCGGCGATGATGAATGGGCGTCTCATGGACGTTGTGAGTTGAACTACTCCTTGGTTAGAGGCACCGGGTTTTTGACCTGACCCGCGTCACGCACACCGGCGGTGCGATTCTTCTTGTTGGTTTTCTCCAACCCGAGATCGGCGCCCATCTTCGCGATCAAGCCCTGAAGGCGCTTCACCTCGTCGGGATGCTGCGCGGCCACGTCGGTCTTCTCGCCGATGTCGTTGTCGAGATTATAAAGACGTGGGGCTGTGATCGAAGCGATGACAGATGCCTTGTCGGCCTTGTTATTTTCCTTTTTAGCAGTCTTGCCTTCCGCGCTATCCGTGCCGGGAGCTTCGCCGCCATTTCCCTCGTCCTTCTGGTCGGCGATGACGAGCTTCCAAGGGCCGGAGCGAACGGCCTCCAACGAACCCCACAAGAAGTAATAGAGCGCTTCATGGGGCGATGTCTTGCTTTGGCCCGAAAGCACGGGCCACATGTCCAGTCCGTCGATTTTCGGCTCCGCTGGGACTTTGCCCCCGGCGAGGCCCACCAGAGTGGGCAGCACGTCGATCTCGCTCGTGGCCACGTCACTGACGGCACCTGCAGCAATTTTGCCCGGCCACCACACGATCGTCGGCGTGCGCAGGCCACCTTCCCAAGTGCTGCCCTTTTTCCCACGCAGCGGACCGTTGCTATAATTTTTTCCAGTGCCGCCATTGTCGCTGGTGAAGAGCACCAGGGTCTTCTGATCGAGCTTCAATTGCCTGAGTGTGTCCAGCACGCGGCCCACGCCCGCGTCCACTTCTTCTACCCAGTCGCCATAGTCGCCGTTGTTTGATTTGCCGTGGAAGGCTTTGCCAGGCTCTATCGGCGAATGAACGGCGATGTGTGGCAGATAGAGGAAGAACGGCTTGTCCTTGTTCGCAGTGATGAAGTTCACCGCCTCCTCGGTGAAGCGCGCCGTCAGTTGATCCTGCACCGGCGGTGCCTCGATGACCTTCTCGCCGCGCAACAAGGGCAGCGGCGGCATGGGGTTTTTGGCATCGGGCTTCTTGCCGGTGCCGTCCATGTTGTTCGAGTAGGGCAGACCGAAAAAATGATCGAAACCATGGCTTGTCGGGAGAAACTCCGGCTGATCGCCCAAGTGCCATTTCCCGATGCACATGGTGGCATAGCCCAGTGGTTTCAAATGCTCCGCAACCGTCTTCTCACTCGCGCTGAGCCCGGCGCCCTTCACCGGAAACAACACATCGCCAATGCCAACCCGCTTCGCATAACACCCCGTCATCAACTGGGCTCGCGAAGCACTGCATAGCGGCGCGGAGTAGAAGCTGGTGAGCTTCATGCCTTCCGCAGCCATCCGGTCGAGGTTTGGCGTGCGATTGAGCTTCGAGCCGAAAGGTCCGATGTCGCCATAGCCCATGTCGTCGAGCAGAATGACGACAACATTCGGTCTCCCGACCGGTGTCGGCGTCCCGGCAAATGCAGCGGATGTGACAGCCAGCGCCACGCACATCAAGATGGATGGTCTTACAACTCGCGATGGGATACTAGTCATGGGTTGATGCAAGTTTGATCCACCAGCAGCCACACGCCACCCGTCAAAGTTAACGGGACGACGCTTGTCGCTCTTGCATCGAAAGGCATCCACGCCTTCGGCGATCACTATTGGAGATCTTCACGTTTTTCATCCGCAAGGCGGTTGTCCTCTGATTGTGTGATTTGATTATCGACTGCTTCCTTGCTCGCGCCAGGAGTCCAAGAGTTCTGCTAGTTCGCCGGCGATTTCCGGATGCTCGGACAAAACATTGCGGGTTTCGCCAGGATCATTGGCAATATTGTAAAGTTGCGGCTCGAATTGGTCACCCGAGCCCTTAGGGCGCTGCTTGGTGGCGTATTTCCCTTCGATCCATTTCCACGGTCCTTGGCGCACGGAAAAGACGCCCCAGCCGCTATGGCCGATCAACGCAGGCCGAAGTGGAGCGGAATACTTCTCGCCGAGAATCGCGGGCAGCACATTGAAACTATCCTCCGCGCCCTCAGCTGGTGGCGGCAGCTTCGCACCAACGAGGGTGGAGAAGGTGGAGAAAAGGTCCACCAGGCTGATAGGCTCGTCGCAAACCGATTCGGCTGGGACCCTGCCAGGCCAACGAACGATGAAAGGTACCCGCATGCCACCTTCGAAAACGGTGTGTTTGCCAGCCCGCAATTGGCCGTTCATCTTCAGGCCGCTGGCAATTGCATTGCGTTCCTCGCGGGCGAAATTGCGATCCTCGCCGCCGTTGTCGCTGGAGAACACCACCAGAGTGTTTTCTGCGAGATTCATACGGTCGAGTGCCTCGATGAGCTGCCCGACAGAACGGTCGAGTTCATGGATCCAGTCTCCATAAACGCCGGCTTTGCTGCTACCCTTTGTCTTGTCCGAGGGAGTGCAAGGGCTGTGGGCCGATACGAGTGAGAAGTAGAGGAAAAACGGCTTGTCCGTCTTGTGCTGCGCGTCGATCCACGAGATCGCCTTTTCCGTGAAATGGGGCATGACCTGTTCATCGACCCGCTGCGGCGCATCCAGGCCGATGAATTGCCCGCCGTAAGTCGTCTTGCCAAATGGGATGAGCTTTTTGGACCGCAGCCCCTCGACCCTGACGATGGAATCACCAGGCGTGTCCGTGACGGTGTCGAGATAAACACCTGTCCCGTCACCATGGTTCGACGCGAGCCCGTAAAAATAGTCGAATCCGACCTCGAGCGGTCCCGGTTTAAGTGGCGAGGTATAATCGACCGGGCCATCTGCTCCGAAGCCGAGGTGCCACTTGCCGATCACCGCGGTGCGGTAACCGTTCTGCTTGAGCATCGAAGCGACGGTTGGGCGGCCGTTTTCAATCAGCAATGGGTCCTTGCTGCCGATGACCTCGAACTTGAGCGGGCCGCGCCAACAGTAGCGGCCGGTGAGAAATGAGTAGCGGGAAGGCGTGCAAATGCTGGCGGTGACATAAGCCTCGGTGAAGCGGCGACCCTCGCGGGCGAGTCGGTCCAAGGCAGGGGTTTGCAACAAGGTTTTATCCGCTCCGTAGCAGCCCGCGCTGCCCCAGCCGAAGTCATCGGCGAGGATGACAATGATGTTGGGTTTCGAAGCAGCCGCAGCGATTGGCGTGAACACCAGTGCTGCAAGGGAAAGTATCAGACACAAGGCCGGTACCAGTTTGATGGCAGTGGATGATGGAAGATGCATTTCAGCAGGTTTCATGGTGAGTGGGTTGTTAGTGAATCCATACGGCGCTTATTTTTCGTATTGTATGCCGGGGGAACGGGAAATCGTGACCTCGCGGATCGCGCTGGCGAACACAGCAACCTCAACCCCCTCTCCGACACGTGCCTTGAAATGATCGATCACCAGTCCGTCAATGTTTTCAAAACGGGCGGCGGGACGCATTTCAGGTTTTTTGAAATCAATTTGGATGTCAGCAAGTTCGAGTCCCTTGATGTGGCGGGCAAAGATGCCATATGCGGAGAGATCACCGGCCCAGTTGGCCCTGGGATAGGCACCTGCCTCAGGTATAATTTTTTGCGCATCCTTGAGTGTTCCGAGGCCCAGTGTGGTCATGCGGATATTTTCGAGGCGGATGTTTTCGAGCGATTGTTCGGGGATTCCGGTGATGATGATGCCTGCCACCTTGTTCACGCCATCCATGACGACATTGGAAATGCGGACATTGCGCATGCGGCTGGGTGTGGTGACACCCGGCGTACGGTTGCGATTGCCGGTGGTAATGTGGATCCCGTAATCACGGACATCTGTCATCACAATGTTGGAGATGGTGACGTTCTCCATGATGCCGCCGTCCACGCTCTGCAGGGCGAGTCCCATCGAGCAACGGAAGGTGCAGTTTGAGATGGTGATATTCCGGAAGCCGCCGCTGCTTTCGGTGCCGAACTTGATGCGCCCGACCTGGTTCTTCTTCCCGGGAACCATGGTGCCGTCGAGAAGTGTGCCGACCTCGAAGCCGGAGACCATGCAGTTGGTGATCATTAGATTTTCGGTGAGGCGGAGTTCGCCAAGCGCATAGCTGCTCTTCGGAGTGATGGCGTCGTCGTAGGGCGCATTGATCCGGCAGTTGCTGACCATGACATTCCGACAGCAGTCTATATTGATGCCATCGCGGTTGGTATCGATGGTGACGTTGTCGATCGTCATGTTATCGCAGCCGGTGGCGAGGATGCCGAAATGACCACCGCGAAAAATGGTGATATCACGGATGAGGACATTCTTGCAAAGCTTGAGGGCAAGCGCCTTGTTGCCGCGGCGGCTCGGGGGCAGACCGTTGTTAGGAAGCGGCTTGCCGTCGGATCCGATTTTTAGCGGTGGCATTATCCCTTCCGACGGGCATCCGGCCATGCGATCGAGCACGGGATTCCACGCGATGAGTCCCTCTTCCTCGTCCCAGGATCCGCGGCCGTCGATCATGCCGGTGCCGGTGATCGAGACATGGTCGAGGTTTTCGCCCCAGATCAGGCTGTTGCGGAAGTAGGTGTGGCCACCGTCCTGATAGGCAGGCGGAATGAAGTCCTCGGTTTCGTCGTAGGCGTTCATCCGGTTCGGGGCGGCGATGATGACCGCACCGGCGTCGAGGTGCAGGTTGATGCGACTTTTGAGCCGGATCGATCCGCAGAGATAGTTGCCCGCAGGAACCCTGACCGTGCCTCCGCCGACAGTGGTTGCGGATTCAATCGCTTTGTTGAACGCATGATGGTCAAGGGTGCCGCCATCAGCCACGGCACCGTAATCACGCACGTTGAATTCATATCCTTTCTCCGCGGCGTTGAGCGGCAGCGCGATGATGGCAGTCATCACGAAAGCGATCCAGCAACGACAAAATGCCGTCGTCCGGCCAAGTATTCTGATTGAATTTTGGCTCCATGGTGTTTTTCGAATATCCATTGATCGCTTCGTTAGATTCATTGAGGCTTCAGGGTTGGGGAACAACAACCGCTGGGGAGTTTCGGACAGTTATTCCGCGAACGTCCGGCCCGAATTGCGCAACCGGTTTTGAATCGCTGGTCTGGCCATTGAACTGATCAAGAGTCAAACGGTCGATGTTCTCGAACTTGGCAACGGGACGAAGATCCGGAGTTTGGAAAGTGACCTCCATCTTCTTGAGGTGCAGGTCCTTCACATGACGGGCAAAGATACCGTAGGCCGGCATGTTTCCCCTGCCGGCAGGGTCGGGATAACTGGTTCCGAGATCTTTGGGATTTCTGGCAGCATCTTTCGCCGATCCGCCGCCCTTGCTCACGATGCGGATGTTCTCAAGGTGAAGATTTTCAATCGGAGTGTTAGCCATGCCGAAGATTTGAATGCCGCTCATCACATCCACGCCTTTGGCGACCACATTGGAGATCTTCACGTTTTTCATCCGGCTGACGGTGGTGAGATTCGGCGTTCGGTTGCGCTCTCCAGTCACGATATAGAGCGCGTAGTGGACCACGTCAGTCATCTTCAGATTCTTCACCGTGATGTTCTCAATGATGCCTCCGTCGACCATCTCAAGAGCGAATCCCATGCAACTGATAAAAGTGCAGTTCGTAACCGTGCAATTCCGAAATCCACCGCTGGATTCAGTGCCGAACTTGATGCGACCGTTTCCCCGCTGGCCGTTTTTCCGCGCACTGGGTTGTCGGGTTCCGTCGAGCAAGGTTCCCTCTTTGAAGCCAGACACCTGGCAGTTCGTGATGGTTAGGTTTTCAGTCAAGCGCGGGTAGCCAAGTGCATGGGAGCTCTTGGGACAAATGGCGTCGTCATCCGGCGAGTTGACGCGGCAGTTTCTAACCATGACGTTGTGGCAGCAATCAATGTCAATGCCGTCGCGGTTGGTGTCGATGGTGAGGTTTTCCATCAGCACGTCATCGCAGCCAGTGACAATAATCGCAAACCAGCCCCCTTTTAAGATCGTGATGTCGCGGATGACGACGTTTTTGCAGAGCTTGAGGGAGATGGCTTTGTTAGCAGCGAGAGTTGGCTCCATCGGCGTTTTGGGTTTTCCGTGTGCTTTTTCGGAGAATCCCATCTTCTTGTTGAGACCACCCTCCCAGGTCGTGAGTCCCGAGCCATCAATCATCCCTTCACCGGTGATCGATACATTGCTGAGGTTCTCGCCCCAGATCAGGCTGTTGCGGAAGAAGGTGTGGCCACCATCCTGATAGTATGGCGGTGGGACAGTCTCTGTCGGATCGTAGGAGGTGCTGTTCCACTTGTCCGCGACAAGGACCGCGCCTTTTTCGATGCGCAGGTTGATATTGCTTTTCATGCGGATCGATCCGCTGAAATACCTGCCTTCAGGTAAAACCACCGTGCCACCACCAGCGGCGGCAGCGGCTTCGATCGCCTTGTTGATCGCGGGACTATCAAGGGATTTGCCGTCGCCCACGGCTCCGTATTCGCGGATGTTGAATTGTTTTTTTGCAGGTTCGGCTGCAGCGGCTGGGATGAGCGCGGATACCGATACCGCAAGGGCCAGCATGATGGACAGGGAGTGATTTTGTTTCATTGCAACCGATGAATGGGATTTACCGCAGCGTGCCACGGTCATGCCGCTTTTTTCCAAGCTCTATCTCACACGCGGAGTGCTCTAGTGTCCATCCGTCAAAATTAACGGGATGCTGCAATTCGTCCGGCTCCAAGCATCATGATTATCGCATTCTTGAGTTGATAAAATGAACCTATCCATCGACCAGGGTCAGAGGCCGAGGAAGACGGGCATGATGTGCCGTTCAAACAGATTGGAGGTTACATTTCTCCCCACAATCCCGCGATTCGCGTGGATCAAATCGATATATTGTCCGCCTCTCCGCGCCGCAATCTTGAAGGCGACATGAAGAAGTTGGCGCAGGTGGGAATTGTATGCAGGGCGGAAGGGATCATGACGCAGCGCGGCAACGAACTGCTCGGATGTCCAATCGGTCACCTCACTGGGCGCTGGCAAACGCGCCAAATCGATATTGACCACGTTTGCATAGGGAGCACACAGCTCAGCCATGCTGGTGGCAGCCTCGCCGTAGATTTCCTTGACCAGTGCAAGCGCATCCCCGCCTGCTTCGGCCAAGCCGATCAATTCCTCGAGCCAAGTGGTTCCCGCGGTCTTCAGGTGCAAGCCTGCGTCATGCCTCAAGATCGCTCGGTGGATCGCGGGATAGATGGAAAACTTGTCACTGCCGGAGTGAACACTGAGCTTGAGGTTTTCCGGCAGCTCGTAGCGGCGGACAGCGAAGGCGACCACGCACAAGTCATCATTGAATTCGCGCTCGAAGCGTAGGACGTCGCCAACGTAATCAACGCCCTTGTTGAAGCGCCCGCTGAACTTCGGCGCAATGGTCTGGATGGGGATTCCTTCGTCGGCGATCGCGGCCAGAATGATGAGCAGATCCAAGGGGGACTGCGGCGAATCCACTTCATCCATCGAGATCTCGGTGATGAATTTCCCCTGCCCTTTCGCTTGCTCGATGTGGCGATAGACCGTCGCAGCCTGCCGAACGGCGGCCAGATACTTGCGAGCCACCTGCTCGACCTGATTCGCGTCGGTGACCACAGGATCGGCGATACCGGAAATCTTCAACGCGCCAACCAATTCCGGATGACGGATGCAAAAATTCACGAACGTGCTCGGGTTCGGGCGCCTGACCAATCGAATCCGCCACATCAATGGTGAAAAAATCCGAGGAAGGAATGAAGCGGTCCACCGTATCGAGACGAATGTGGTCTGCATCGACATGCCAATCCCCCTCCCAGTTCAGTTTCCGCACTGCGGCCTGCGCCGCTTCGAAAACCGACGGTGGTTCGGAACCAACGATGAGGTGTTCGCGGTGGGACTTGTTCCAGACGGGAACCACCTCGACATTGAGTTCGGCGGACATCATGCAGGCACGCAGTTGTGCTTCCGCTTCTTGAGCGAAACGATCGCCAATGCCGATGGAATACTTGGCAAGTTTCATGTTCGGCGGTCTGATCGTGGATGGCACGCAGGGATCACTTCAGGAATTTCGGGTCCTGCGGATCGAACACGGCCTTGTCTGCGGATTCCGGGACACGGTAGTCCAACGCTTTCGCCTGGAGATTCAGTTCCGCCGTCATTTCCCTCAGTAATTTCTGATGAGCGGGGTCTTGAGCGAGGTTGCGTGTTTCGTAGGGATCTTGGTTTAAATCAAACAACTCCGTCCACTCATCATGATCCGGGTATTTCACGAGTTTGGCGGAACCAGTCCGCAGGGTGAGGAAGGTGGGCGTGTTAGGGTAATTCTTTTCGATGAAATACTGGGCGAGGAAGGATTTCCTCCCGTTCGTGTGATCGCCGTGCATCAGGGGCAGCAAGCTCCGGCCCTGTATCTGCCGGGGAACCGGAATGCCGGCGAGTTCAAGAAAGGTAGGAGCGACATCGACACTGAGCACCATGTCATTGAGCACTTTGCCCTTGGGAAACTGTTTCGGATAGCGGACCAGCATCGGGACGCGCAATGATTCCTCATAAGCGGCGCGCTTGTCGCCCAAGCAATGCTCGCCAAGAAAAAATCCATTGTCACTGGTGAATACCAGCACGGTATTCTCGCTAAGTTGCAATGCATCGAGGGTATCCAGAAGGCGGCCCAGGCTAGCATCGGCTGAGGAAATGCAGCGGAAATAGTCGAGACGCACATTCACGCCTCGGTCTTCCTTGATGGCAGTCTCTGCCAGAAGCTTCCGTTGCGCATCCTCTTTGCTGAGGCGGTAAATGGCTGGGGTCGTCAGATTCGGCACCAGCCGCGCCTTTTCTTTCGCATAAAGATCAAGAAAGTGCGTGGCGGGTTTGCTAGGCTCGTGGGGCGTCTTGAAGCCAATGAAGATCGAGAAGGGCTTTTCCCGGTTCTGTTTGAGGAAATCGATGGCGAAGTCAGTCGTCACATCATCCACCCAGCCTTGGGTGGGCGTCATTTTCCCATTGATTTCGAAAGGGCAATCCCAGTATACGCCTTGGCCGATGAAGGAGGCATTGAAGTCGAATCCCGGCCGTGGTCCGGTTTGTGTGCCGTGGTGCCATTTGCCGAAAAATCCAGTCTGGTATCCCGCATCCCGCATGAGTGCGGAATAGGTCACGTTGTCCGCCGGGAAAGGCTTGTGGTTGTTCGTCACCTCGTTCACATGGTTGTAGGTGCCAGTTAGAAAGGCCGCGCGGCTGGGAGAGCACAGCGAGAGCGTGACGAAGGCATTGCGAAACCGGACGCCCTCCGCCGCGATGCGGTCCATGTGTGGCGTCTGCAACCACGGAAAGCGTGCGCGTTCGCCCTGCTCCTTCTGGACGATGCTCAAGGCGTCCCAGCGCTGATCATCCGTGACGATGAAAATGAAGTTCGGCCGTTGGGCATCCGCCAATGCCCGAGTGATGCCGACTAACGACACCACGGCAAACGAGGCGGAAATCATCCGAGACGCAAAGCTTTTCAGATTACGGTTCAATTTGGGATTCACAGGCATATTCAACGGGAGACAGATGTGATTGCTGCAATCCGCTCGCAGCCACCCACCCGTCTGAAGCGACGGGCGGGCTTTCCTAACAACCAAGAGCTAGCCCTTACGGCAGGCGCTTGATCTTAAGGCGAACGAACTGAGTCGAAGGACCGCCAACCAATGTATAGGAGACCGAGATGCCATCCTCGGTGGTCGGAGCAACTTCGGTCCATGTGCTGAGGTTCGGCGAGATTTCGAAGAGATAGTCGATCTGCGAATCGGCTGCGGCTTCGGCACCCTTGGCGTAGGTGAGCGTGTAGTTAGGGCCTACCTTCACGAGTGCCGACGGGGCGGTGAAGGCGGTGGGAATGCCGCCGATGGCGTATTCGGTGCCGTTGTTGAGGCCGTCGTTATCGTTGTCAGTGGTGAATAGCGCACCGCCGATGCCTTTGGAGGTGGCCCACGTGTCAAAATTGTTAGCCGCGGTGGCGACGAGTGTGAGCGCCCCGGTGGATTGGGTGAATTTCCAGGTATTAGCGCCATCCACGGCGGACCAAACACCGGATGCCAGCGACCAGGCCAGCGCAGGGGTGGTGCTGGTAATGCCGACCAAGCTGTAGTTCTGGATGGTCGTATCCACGAGCGTCCACGAGTTCCCGATGGTCAGGTTGGCACCAGAGAGATCGAGATTCAATGTGCCGTTCAGGGTTGCAGTGCCCACGCCGGTGATCTTGTTGCAAACACCAGTTAGACCGGGGGCGAAGCGGAGTTGGCCGCCAGCTCCCAAGGAGACCGTGGCACCCGAGCTGACAGTCACCGTTCCGGTGCCGCTGTGCGCACCACTCACCAGAAGCGTCCCGGCCAATACATCGGTCGCCGCTCCGTAGGTATTGGCCGCCGTCAATTCCAACGTGCCAAGCCCGTCCTTGACGAGAGTTCCGCCACTCGTCAACACCCCACTCAGGACGGCGTCCACTGCGGTAGAACCATTGTGGACGGTCACTGTGCGACTGCCGCTATTAAAGCTGATCGGATTGACTACCGTCACCTTACCGTCCGCCGTAGCAGCGCTTAGAATGAAATTCGCACCTAAGATACCGCCAGTACTACCCCATGTGATCGGAGTGGCCAGCCCACCGAAGTTCACCGTGCGGTCGCCACCGAAGGCTGCAAAGCCACCCGTTCCGCCATTGGTCCATCCCACTTCCGCAGCGCCGGGGGTGAGGCCGACGATGCTTCGCGAGAAATCACTGGTTAGACCCACCACACCACCGCCGCTTCCGCTGAAAAGCAGGGCACTAGTGCCTCCGGTGGCACCCGTGCCGCCGGGGAGTGCATTGTTACTGTCTAACTTAAGAACGCCACCACTCACTGTGGTGGTGCCGGTGTAGGTGTTCGTGCCACCTAGCGATTGAGTGCCCGCACCGGATTTGGTGAGTGACAGCACACGTAAGGTCGCCCCCTCCAAGTAGTTTTCGAGAACTCCATTAAAGCTGTAAGCGCCGGTGCCGCCCACCGTAAGTGTCCGACTGGCGCCGATTGGGGAAACTAAACCGCCGACACCCGCATCGTCATTTAAACCGGCAATCGATATTGCTCCGATATTCGGCTCGAACAGGGCACCGGAACGGACCTTCACGGCGTTGGAGGTGCCGAGTGCAGTGCTGTTGGAGATCCTGAGCGCACCGTTCGCAAACAAGTCGAGGTCGCCGGTGTAGGAAGGGCTGGGCACGTTGAGGACAACCCGGTGGCTCCTGAGGTTTGGCGTGGCCGAGCTGTTGATGATGGTGAGGGTGCTAGCCCCGGTGATAGCGACAGTGCTGAGAGTCAGGGTGCCACTGCTGCTATCCAGGGTGAGTCCTCGGTTGAGGGTGATGCCGCCTGAGAAGGTGGTGGTGCCCGCACCGCCAGCGCCGAGAAGGGTCAGCGTGTTGGCGCTGCTGCCGCTCTGGACGACGATCGGGGTCGCGAAGGAACGGTTGTCGCCCCTGAGCGTGGCATTCGCGGTTCCCGAAGTATCACCCAACAGAACGCTTCCGGTCCCGAATGCGCTACTTGAAATGGCACCGGCGACGGTTCCCTGCTTAATGGTCACTCCACTACTGAAGGTGTTCACGCCGCGGAGGGTGAGAATTCCTGCGCCGGTTTTACTGAGACCGCCGTTGCTGACGATCCCGTCGAACTGCAGATCACTTGAAAGCGAAAGCTCGCGGACCGCGCCGCCGAGGTCCACCGTGCTGGTAGTGGTGGTCTTGGCGAGGCCGATCGTATCGCCGATTGCTACGTTGCCGCCGATGAAGATGCTATTGGCAAGGATGCGTGCGGTCGCTCCGCTGGGAGCCAGCGTGCCACCGTTGAGGGTGAGTGTGCCGGTGCCGAAGCAGGCGTTGTTCCCGATACGCGCGGTCCCGGCGGTTAGAATGGTTCCGCCGGTGTAGGTTTTTACATTGTTGAAAATTGATGGACCGGTGCTGGTGCTGTTGACGGTGACCGCCTTCGCGCCGTTGACACCATCGGTGATGTTGCCATCGAGGTTCAGGTTGCCTGATGAACTGTTGTTGATCGTGAGCCCACTGTCGAGTGCCAGCGGCGCGCTGATGCTGGCGTTGTTAGTGGTGGAGACCTGGTTGATTTGCGCTGCGGACGCGCCGTTGTCGAAGGCAAGAGAACCTGACGAGAGCGCGAGCGTGTAGGAGTTCGAACCATTGGGGTCGCCGATGTTGAGGGTGCCGATACGGACAGCGGTGTCAATGGTGACGGTCTTGCCGACAGTGGTGATGTCGAAGTTGAGTCCGATCACATCACCTGCAGCGGTTCCGGGGACGATCGGGTCGCTGCTCCAGCTGGTGGCGGTGCTCCAGGTGCCGTCGGCATCGACATTCCAGTTTGCACTGGCGGCATACGCATTCAGGGAGATTGTCAGAGCGGTGGTAGCGGCGAGAATGCAGCTGCGAAAATAGGGATTGGAGCGGTTTTTCATGGGATTGGATCTGGGTTGATTCGGACCCACCATAGAAGGAGAGCTTTGGAAAGAAACCCGTCAAAATTGACGGGGCTCAGGTCAGATGCTCAGGAACTTGGCGACTGCCTGGGACCGGGAATGCACCTGGAGTTTTTCGTAAATGCTCCGGATGTAACAGTTGACGGTCGGGATGCTCAGTTGCAGTTGATCGGCGATTTCCTTGTAGAGAAATCCTTGTGCCAGCAGCTCCAAAACCTGCTTCTCCCGCGGCGCAAGCTTGTCCGTGGCCGAGACCACGGGCTCGGAACGCTGAAACGACTGGACGATTTTACGGGCGATGCCACTGCTCATCGGCGACTCGCCCCGATGGACCCCGACGATTGCGGACAGGAGTTCCTGGCGTGAAGAGCGCTTGACCAGATACCCGGTCGCGCCAGCTGTCAACGCCTCGAAAATCAAGGCGGCATCGTCAAAGGCGGTGAGCATCATGAATTGGGTTTTGGGCATCAGCAGCTTGAGCTGGCGCACGCACTCGATTCCGCTCAAGCCGGGCAGGTTGATGTCGGAAAGCACCACATCGGGGCGGACCGTTGGTAGATCTTCAATCGCGGTTTCCGCGCTGCCATACTCGCTGAGGATCGTGAAGCGCTTGTCGCTCGCGACGCGCTCCTTGATGGCATCGCGCAATGCGGCGTCGTCTTCGATGATGGAAACCTGGATGCTCATGGTAATGTGTTTCTGTTGGACTGATGATGGACTGGTAGAAAAATTTCCACTCGGGTTCCTTTGCCGGGTTCGGTATGAACTTCGACTCCGCCGTTTACTCGCTGCAAACGGTTTTGCATGTTGCTCAATCCGTTGCCTTTGGCCTGCGGAACGTCAGCCGGGCTGAACCCGCGCCCGTTGTCCTCGATGGTGAGCAGGATGGCCGGCTCCTGCCACTTGAGCGAGATCCGGACCTCGCTGGCAGCCGCGTGTTTGATGATGTTGTTGAGCACCTCTTTGAATACGAGAAACAACTCATGGCGCTTTTCGGCTTCCAAGGGAATGCTCGGAAGATCCATGGGAATGTCCAGACGGCAGGCGATCCGGGCGACGGCTAGCAGGTCCGAGGCAAAGGAGCAAATATAGTTCACGGTATTGTCCAGCGAGTCGTGCTTCGGGTCCTGTGCCCAGACAATTTCCTCCATGGTCCGCGTCAATTGCCTTGAGGCTTCACAGATCTCATTGAGCCTCTCTTGTTGGCGTGAGCCGGGCTGGGTCTCAAGTGCGGCGGACTCGCTGACCATCGAGATTCGCGAGAGAACCGTGCCCAGATCATCGTGAATATCCCGCGCGATCCGGGCTCGCTCCTGCTGCACCGCCTGCTTGCGCTCCATGGCCTCGAGTTTCCTGCGCATCCGACGGCGCGCCCTCATGCGTTCCAGCACGAGTAAGAAGGCGATGAGACTCACCACTGCCGCCGCCCGAAACCAGATGTTGTTGTAAAACGGCGGCGCGATGATCAGTGGCAGCACGGTTTCCTCCCCGGTGGGAATCCCCATGGCGGTGACTTCTTGGACACGGAATTGATATTGACCACTTGGAAGGTCCGGATAGCTGACCTCCCCCCCGCGCCCCCATCCGATGGAATAAACTTCACTCCACTCCAGCTCGAGCTTGTTGCCGGGGACCACCGGCAGGAGGTTCTTGTCCTTGAGTCGCCATGCCGTGTAATCCCGTGGATTACCATCCAGGATCATCAACGCATGATTCGACACGGCGGGCGGGCCATTCCATATCAATCCGCCACCCAGCGCGCCGCCGTCCCGCACCCAGAACTCCGGATCGCCCTGGGGTGAATCCAAAGCGCGGCCTCTCTCAAATCCTTCGTCTAACAAACTCCTGCGTGGAGCATTTCCGCTGCCGAGTTCCCATACTTTTAAATCGTCCACCAACCAGACGCCGGTGTTTTCCTCGTGACCACCCGAATCGATCCAAACAGCCATCCAGACCGCCCGCGCCGGGACGACCGCCTGCTCGGTGCGTGTCGCCAGTTCCGAGGTGGTTAGATCCCCCGTCCAGCCCACCGATTTTCCCGAACTTCGAAACTCCTCGCGGGAAACCGGGATTTTGTTTTCATCCAGAAATTTCAAAACGAGATGCATGTATGAGCGATCCAAGTCCCGCCATTCCGGGTCGTAGCCCTCCAGCTTGTATCGCAGGCGGACCGCATATTGCGAAGCCCCGTCCGGGGGAGCGAATGCAACTGTCAGAGCGCCGCCTTTATGCGGCAGACCCACTGCGGCATAGCGTTGCACCCGCACCTCATCACTGCTTGGTGGCGCGGAGGCGTCTGTGAGATTCTGGAGCCCGGCATTGTAATTCCGCCCGCCATAGCTGAGCGCCCGCAGCTCCACGACAGGAGGACGTATGGCGGATTTCAAACTAACTGCCGGCGCCTCGGGAGCCGCCACGCAGGGGAAGATCCACCCTGCAGTCAGGAGGAGCGCCAATGAAATGGACCGCCATCGAGGAAAGGTTGTTGGCCTCCTGCGTCTGGACCCAGATTTCAGCAGATTCAATATAAACATGGATTTTCACTTTCTATCGGAGACTGAGGCTGGCTCCAAAGTGAAACTCGAACGATCTCATGGCAAGCGGGGTATTTCAAATTTTCAGGGCGGCGGAAGCTCGCGAGATCCTGCGTTCAGTCCTGTTCGATGCCATTTCGCATCAACAAGGGTTTGGGATTTGCAACCTGCCCCGCAGCCCGCACACCCGGTGCCTTATCCCCCTTGATTCCGAGATCCTTGTCCATGGCCGCAATCTGTTCTTGCAACCGCTTCACCACAGCGGGATGTTGCGCGGCCAAATCGGTCGTCTCGCCCACGTCCTTGTCCAGATGGTAAAGCCGCGGCGTGAAATCCTTGATCGCGTAAACGTCCACCTTCTTGCCCGCCTTCTCGTGCTCGGCCTCCTTTTGCGGCCGGATCTGCAGTTTCCACTCTCCCGAGCGGACGGCCGCAAGCCATTGACCATCCCAGTAAAACAACGAGTCATGAGGTGACTCCGGATCCCTGCCGGAGAGCAGCGGCCAAAGGTCCTTGCCATCAATCCGGCGGTCTGCAGGTGGTGTGCCGCCTGCCAGTCCGACAGCGGTAGGCAGAAGATCCATCTCGCTGACGACGGCGTCCGACACCGATCCTGCGGGAATTTTGCCCGGCCACCAGGCGACTGCGGGCACCCTGACTCCACCTTCCCAGCAGGAAAACTTGCCGCCGCGCAAGGGCGTGGCGACGCCGGCGTTTTCCCCCTTGGAAAGCCATGGGCCGTTGTCACTCGTGAAAAAAACCAGTGTGTTCCGCTCCAACTTCATTTCCCTGAGTGCGTCGAGAACCTGTCCGACGCTCCAGTCGGCCTCCTCGACCCAGTCGCCATAGGCTCCATTGGCGGACTTGCCCCTGAAGGCTTTGCCGGCCTCCAGCGGCACGTGGGTGGCAATGTGCGCCAGATAGAGAAAGAACGGCCGTTGACGGTTCGCGCGGATGAACTCCACGGACTCGCTGGTAAATCGTTCTGTTAGCGAATGCTGCTCGGGTGGAGCCTCGATGGTCTTGTCATCCCGTAGCAATGGCAGCGGCGGGCGCGCCTTTTGGCCGGGTTGAGGGTTGATCTGCTCGCCCATGTCGTTGGAGTAGGGGATGCCGAAGAAGTGATCGAAACCCTGCCGGGTCGGAAGGAACTCCGGTTGATCGCCGAGGTGCCACTTGCCGGCCATCATGGTGGCATAGCCTTGCTGCTTGAGATGCTCAGCGATGGTTGTCTCGTCGGGATTGAGGCCGACAGCGGATACCGGGAAAAGCGCGCCGCTGATGGATACCCGTTTGGCATAACATCCGGTCATCAACTGCGCGCGAGACGCCGAACAGACGGGTGCCGCATAGAAGCTTTTAAGCGTCACACCCTCCGCCGCCATCCGGTCGAGATGTGGCGTGCGGTTGACCTTCGATCCAAAAGGGCCGATGTCGCCATAGCCGACGTCATCCATGAAGATGATCACGACATTGGGCTTGGCCGGAGTTTCAGCCGTGGCGAAATGTGATGAGGTGAGCAGCGCGAGAGATAGATAGTGGAGCGGCTTCATATTTTTCGTTAGAACTAAGGCAGACGCTTGATCTTGAGTCGCACAAAGTTGCTCGCGCCCCCGCCGGACAGCAAGTAGGAAACCGACATGCCACTCTCGGTGGTCGGAGCAACTTCTAACCAAACACGCAAGTCAGTTGAAATCTCGAAGACGTAATCGATCGCCGGATCAACCGCCGCTTCCGCGCCTTTCGGATAGGTGAGTGTGTAGTTGTTCGAGGCTGGAACCAACGACGGATTGGCGGTAACGACTCTGGGATTGCCGCCGATGGCGTATTCAACTCCGTTATCAAGACCATCACTATCGGCATCGTCGGTGAAAGGCGCGCCGGAGATCTCATTGGCGGTCGCCCAGGTGGAATAGGTCGCCGCGCTGCGGACCAAGGCGATCTGAGTGCCTCCGGCGTAGGCGTAATCCACACTGTAACCGCTGGGCGGCGTCACTGACGCGAAGGCCACGCCGGTCTTGTTGGTATAGTCAGCGATGACGTAGGCAGCGTCATCGAGCGTGCCCGTGACGTTGAAGCTTACCACCGCATTGGTGAAATCCAAGCCAGCGGCAACGATCCTGCCGCTGGAGCCAGACCCGCCGGCATTGAGATCGATGACATAGGTCTGGGTGGCAAGAAGCGCGAATGATGACTTGGCGGTGGTGTCGAAAGTGGCACCTGTGGCAATCGTTACATTGGGGCTCACGATGGAACCGTTCACGCCAAGGACCAGAGTGCCCGCTCTGATCGCAGTGTCGCCGCTATAGGTGTTGGCGGCGGTAAGAGCCAGCGAGCCGCCGTTGACAGTGAGCGCCACTTTCCGGTTACCGGTGACCAAGGTGATCGGATGAACCACCGAATCCTGAATCACCCCGGCGAAGCTGCTGATACCGGTGGTGGTGAGTCGTGAGTCAGCGGTGGTGGAACTG
The DNA here is from genome assembly GCA_031412525.1 of Akkermansiaceae bacterium. GTDB lineage: Bacteria > Verrucomicrobiota > Verrucomicrobiia > Verrucomicrobiales > Akkermansiaceae > Luteolibacter. The sequence goes on from JANODE010000104.1 coordinate 19,911, forward strand.
CTGCCGATCGTGGCGGCGTTGGTGCTTTTGACAATGCCTGCGAGCGTCTGATTGAAACCGGCCAAATTAAAGGTCACAGCAGCATCCTGAGCCATCGTAAGAGTGGCTGCGGTCGCCAAGCCATTATTGGCACCGAGAATGATATTCCCCGAGCCAGCAAGGAAGTCAGTATAACCTCCACCGCCGCTGAAGATCCCCCGGTTGCGGCGGAAATAGACGGGAACCGATGAGTTGATTGCCCCATTGACGCTCAGTGAACCAGCTCCTGCGGATCCAAAGTGTCCGCCATTGGTCGGAGTGGCATTGAGGGTGATCGTGCCTCCGAGCACGGCGTTGATGTTCGAAGCAGTATCAATCAGGCCCTGGCCACTGGTGCCGGTGGCAGCATTGACGGTGAGGATGTTAGCGTAGGTCACGTTGCCGCCTAACTGTAAGCGTACGGCGGAGCCGCCGAGGGTCACGTTGCCAGTGCCGAGCGCGGTGGGGGTATCCGGTTCCAGAACACCACCACTCAGAGTCGTGCCACCGCTGTAGTTGTTCACACCGCCGAGGACTTGGAATCCGGTGCCGGATTTGGTCAAGGCCGTGATACCGGCTCCGTCCGAGATCGAGCCGATGAAAGCATAGCTACCGGAACCGCCCAGCGTCAGAGCACGAGTCGTAGAGGCACCGTTGTTGATGACGGTGCCGCCAGCGCTTGCGCTATCATTCAGACCGGCAATGGTGACATTGCTCCTGACATCCAGCGTGGCACCGGAATTCACCCGGACTTCATTGGCGGCATTCAATGCCGATGCAGTGGCCAGGCGCAAGCTGCCGGCGTTAACAGTTACCATACCCGTGTAGCCGGTGCTGGTGGGTTGCTGGAGAACGACCGTGGCGTTACTGCTGGTATTGCTCACTACGATGTTCCCGGAACCAGAGAGACTTCCTGTTTTAAAGATCAAGAATGAGGCGTTGGAATTACCACCGTCCAACGTCACGCTGTTATTCAAGGTGATGTTCCCGGTCAAATTGCCCGATCCGCCGCCACCCGGTCCCCGGATCGTTAGAGCGCCTGAATTTCCCGACTGCACCGTGACCGCATTGGAGAACGAGGTCGCGCCGCTCATCGGGACCAGTGTGGCACTGGCGCTGCCACTGGTGTCGCCCAGATAGAGAGTTCCCGAGCCAAAGGCGGTGGTGGAGCTTGATTGGGTAACCGTGCCTTCCCGGATGTATAGCCCGCCGCTGAAGCTGCTGCCTGCCCCCGAGAAGGCGAGGCTGCTGGTGCCCGACTTGGTGATCGAGAAACCACCGGTGATGTTGCCGGAAAAGGTGAATGCCGCACTGCCATTGCCGGTGAATGTGGCATTCTGGCCGAGACTGAGATTGGGTATGACCGTGATGCTCAACGGCCTGGTATGGTTCATGCCATTGAGGGAGACGGTTGGCGAAGTCCCGTCAAGCGTCCATGTGTTACCCGCCGTGCCGACGCTCACCGTGGCGGCAGCCGTGGAGCTAGGGCCCAGGCCGTTCAGGCTAAGCGCATTGAGAGTGAGTGCGGCGGGGGCGCTCTGGATCGTGGTGGTGCCGCTGCCCGAAGCGACGCTGGTGTTCTCGAAAATCGTAATCCCGGTCGTCGTGCCGCCGACGGGCACGCCATAAGAATTCCAATTCCCCGAGTCAGTCCATGCGAAGTTTCCCGACGCCGTCGGGGTGAACGTATAGACATCCATGGTATAGAATGAACGAGTCGCCGCGGCCCAGCTCGTGCTGCCGCTATTCGAGGCGAAAAAGCGGTAATAGTGAGTGGTCTGCGGCGTTAGACCGGTGAGGCTGCGGGAAAAAACCGCGTTTCCGGCCTGTGCATTGAGCCCGAGGTCCACCACGTTCTGCCAATTTCCCTGCACGGTGCCGCCATCGGCAGTTCCCCAGCAGAGATACATCCGGGCACCCTCATCCCCATAAATGCCCTGAAGCAGACTGCTGCTCAGAGTGGCGGATTGCTGGCTGGTCACCACCGCCGAGGCATTGGAAACCGTGAGCGCAACCGGCGC
>JANODE010000105.1:0-10814 GCA_031412525.1 Akkermansiaceae bacterium
TCGGCAATTGGATTTCAGGCGGAGGATTGCCTGGTGGTCGTTCTCAAACAAAGGAGAAAGAAGGGAACGAGCGGCTCCCCAGTCCTTCGTGAAAGGGGATGCAATCCCCTTCTCCCTATTGGGCCGGTCCGGCGGAAAAACGCCGCTTTCACTACTACTTACAACGTTTCCGGCGAAAAAGTCCGGGTAGGCCTTGGGGAAGATGGAATCTTCCCTGCGGAAGAATGGAATTCCACGGAGGCGGCGACCGGTTTCCCCGAGGACGGGAGCGATTTCCCCGGGGGCGGAATTGGATTCCCCGGTGGGGGGGGGCCGTTCCCCGGGGAAGTGGTGGGTTTTCCCAAGGATAGGGATCGTTTCCCGGGGGAAGCGGAGGGCCAGCGCGGGGGCGGGAGTTCCTTCCCCGGTGCGGGAGCGGTTGCCCCGGGGAAGGAGATCGCTCCCCGTGGGAAGCGGAGTGCGCCCTTGGGGAAACGGAACGCGCCCCGCGGGGCATGGGCCGCCGCCCCGGGGAAACCGGCAGCCTGGCAGGGGAAGTGGATTTCCGCCGCGGGGAGCCGGATGGAATGACATAGGCAGAGGGCGGGCGTGCGGGGGCTTAAGGTGCCGGGACCGGCGAAGATGACGGGCGTAAAAGGGAGGACGGGAGCAACGCCGGGGTCGAAGCCCCCTTCCCTCTCGCAGATTGTTACAGATCCATTAGAGATTTCTGATGGAGAGGAGAATTTTCCGTCTGTTGGAATCCAACAGGTTGCGGCACGGATGGGCATAAGCCTTGAAGCAGCCGGGGTGATTCCTATCAGTCTAGCAGGTGAATGAAGGAGTTTCCGCAATTCCGCGCGTGACCACCCGGCATTCCCCAACAACAAAAACATAACAGAAAAACCAAGACCATGGCAGGAAGCCCAGTACCTATCAGTGAAACCGAATTGATCCCCTGGCTGACGAATTTCAGCCCGAAACTCTCCAACTACGCGGCAACGCTCGGGCTGCTCCCGGCGGAAGTGACGGCGACTCAGGCGGACATCGCCTACGTGATCTATCTGATCAACGTCCGCGTGCCCGCCGAGAGGCAATCATTGGCGGCGACGGTGGAATACAAGAACTTCATCAAGGAGGGCGATGCCGCCGCTCCCCTTCCCGCGACGCTGCCGGGCACGGTAGCCCCACCCGCTTATCCGGCACCGATCCTGCCGGGCGCGCTGACGCGCCTGCGCAAGCTGGTGCAGAACATCAAGAGCCGGCCGGGCTACACGGAAACAATCGGCCAGGACCTGGGCGTAATTTCCACGGATGAGGCGTCCTCGCCGGTGGCACCCACGCTTGCGCTGGTGAATGCCAGCGCCGGAAACGTGACGTTCAACTGGAACAAGAAAGGCTGGACGGGCGTGAAAGTGCAGGGCCGGACGAACGGAGGGGGATGGTCGGATCTGGGAGTGGATCTTTTCAGCCCATTCGTGGACACCCGCCCGCTGGCGACCGCTGGCGTGCCGGAAAGCCGTGAGTACCGGGCAGCCTATCTGGATGGAGACGAGCAGCTCCCGGGATACAGCCAGGTGATCCAGGTGACGGTGGCGGCTTGACCGATGGGTAAAGCGGGTGGGATGTGGTTCTTTTCAGACCGCATGCCATCCGCTTTTTTCCGGGCGACCTTCAGAAGACAAGCTGAGGAGGCGGACGGGAAACAAGGGGCGTCCATGAAACATTTTTGGTGTAGCGTCATGCGCGTGCACCCTACCAGCGAGGGTGAGCTTCGATCACTGGGGCGAGGATGGAGATACGCAGAATCATCGAAACTGAAAGGCTGGTAGGGGTTGCCACGGCGCGGCCTGTACTCAGTCCCGCCCGTGAGGCGTCGGAAATCCGAACGATGCTGGCTCGCGGGAAGAGTGATTTTCCTGAGAGATCGATCCAGTGAGTCGGGCGAAAACCGGAGACCGAGGACTGCTGCCAGGACCTTGCACTCACAAGCACACTGCACGCAGGAAGTTGCACTTTACACGATTCAGGCCTGGATGTTCCTCACAGACACGCCTGTGAGTCATTGATTTCCAATGGAATTGGTCATCGGCATGCCTTCTGCGAAAGAGGACTTATCGCCACGGACATGCCGCGGCAAATGAACCCTGCACCTACACTATCATGAAACTAATTCCAATTTCCATCATCGCTCTTTCCACGACTTTCCTCTGGAGCTGCAACCCTCGCAAAGAAGCGGTGGAAGACCAGAAAGACGCCGTCCAGGACTCTTTGGAGCAGGAGAAGGATGCCCTCAAGCCAGCCGCAGAGCGGGCGGCCAATTCCGTTGATGCTGCTGCTGACGTCCAGAAAGCCCGCATCGAAGCGAATGCAAAGTCGGCCGAAGCTCAGATTGAAGCGGATAAGAAGAAGGTCGAAGCCGAGGCGGATGCCGCCAAGGCACGCATCGACGCCCAAGAGAAAAAGTAAGCGCTGATTTTTAAAGAGCGGCCGTCATCTCCATTCGGGGGTGACGGCCGTTTTGTGTATTGCAACGACGAACTACCAGCGGCCCATGGCGGCTGACAGGACTAGCGTGCTGTGTTCGCCCGCGCGGACGAGTTTTTTCCCAACTGAAGACTGGGGAAACACGGCTTCGAGGCAGGGAGAGACGATGGCTTGGTCAGCGAGCACCGGGCGATCGGTAATGGCGATGCTGCCGGCGCGGATTTTCCCACCCCACGGATCGGCATAGGTCACGGTGAACGAGCGTGCGTTTTTTTCCAGCTTTCCGGGCAGGCTGAGCAACGTCACGAAATGGGCATCGAGCACGATCCACGCTTCACCACGGCGGACGTAGCGGCGGAGGCTGAGCACGGGCGGCAGGCCTTTTGCTAGAGAAACATCGAGGCGCTGATGGACACGGCGGAGAAGCTTTTCCTGAGTCTCACGGTTTTTCAAAAACAGGACCTCATGGCTGACAAGCGGGAGCATCTGGCCGTGTGCGGTTTCATTCGCCATGTCACACAGGTCGGCGATGTTCACGCCCTTGCGTGACCAGCGGGGATGGCCTTTGAGGTGCTTGGACGGGCGCATGCCACACTCGCGGATGAGGGTGTAGATGCGCTCCTTGTCGGTGGTGCCCTTGATGCCGTTAGAAGCGCGCTGCCAGTCGCTGTTTCCAAAACGGAACGCATTGAGCAGCGCGGTAGGACCACAGGCATTGCCGGATACGACAAGCTGATTCGCTGGTGTGGCCGAGGGATTCGGAGCCTCGCGTGTCGGAGCGGCGGAAACCGCTGAGAGCGTCGCGAACAGCAGGAAAATGGCCGCGCTACTTTCCAGCCGGAACATATTGGTCAACACGGCGGTCGTTGGAAGGTTTCGAATCCTGGACGCCGCCGGAGAGCCGGACTCGCGAATCATAACGAAGCGAGGAAGCATTCTGTCTGGCGAGAGGGACGCGGATGGTCTGAACAGCATTGGGGGCGAGCGAGGTGATGTTGGCGGAAATCGTGCCTGCGGGAGTGGAGACGTCGACACCGGTATTGACGAGCGTTTCCGTGCCGCGGTTCTGGACAAGCACTTCGATCTGGCCACCGGCGATTCGCTGATAGGCGACGGCGGCGTCGTATATCCCGCGGGTTTTGGCCTTGAGCACGCGGCCGATGTCCGGCATGCCCGCTCCATATTGCGTGTCATTGCCCGCTTGTCCGGCATCATTGAGCATGGCGAAAAGGAGGTTGGACGCCTGCTGTGGGGTAAGTCTCTTGTTGCCTGCCTGGGTCATGATGGCGGCAATCGCACCCGTGACGATCGGGCTGCTGAACGAGGTGCCGCTCACACTGGCCGCTTCGTCGGCGAGCCACGCTGCGTTGATACCGAACCCTGGCGCGGAGATGGCCAATTGGCTGCCGGTGTTGGAAAAATCCAGATGGTTTCCCGCCGCGTCCACGGAACCGACGGCGATGACGCCCGAATTCGCCGCCGGATAGGTGACCTCGTCCCTGCCATTGTTTCCGGAAGCGGCGATGATGAGCGATCCGGCGGTGCGCGCGTATTCGATCGCATTTCTAACAATCACGCTGTCGCCGAAGCTGCCCATGGAAATGTTGATGAGTTGGGCACCGGCATCCACGGCGGCAACGATGCCCTTTGCGAGCAGGAAACTATCCGATTGCCCGAAATCATTTGCGATGCGGATCGAAACGATGTCCGCACCAGGAGCGACGCCGGGGGTCAGCGAGTTCCGGCCGATGATCATCGAGGCAACGGCGGTGCCGTGGCCGTTGGTGGTGACCTGGCCGCTCTGGCCGAGGAGATCGACGGAGGAAATGCTCGTTTTGAAGGCAGAGTTCGCAAGCACTCCGGTATCAAGGATCGCAATGCGGACGCCCTCGCCCCACGTGGAGTTGTCAGTGGTGATGCCGAGCCAGTCCAACAGCCCGGCGCCGAGCTCGACCGCTCCATCCTGCGCCTTGCCTTCGCCATTGGTTGGCACGTCCACCGGATAGACGAACGATTGCTCTTCCCCACTACCGAGCAGGCTGGCGAGGTCATCGTAATTGAGGAAACCCACCTGCACGGCATTCAATGCATCGAGGCGCCCCATCAGGCGAATCCGGTTTCCCATCCGTTTCAGGAAATCCTCCAATGCCGTTTGATCCTTGAAAACGATCACCCGCTGAGCCGAGAGAGCACCTGCTTTCGAAGCATCCGGATCGCCCCGCAACGACGGGCCGCGGTCGCCGCGTTTGAAAACCGGAGCGGTTTCGACAATCGGCGTTCGCTTGGGCTCGACCCGCACTTTCGGCGAATTTCCCCTCATCGCCTCGCGTGGGGCGGCTGTCCCCGCGAGCCAGTAGCCCAGGCACGCGACCAGGATGAATCCGAGGAATAAAAAGAGATGACCGCGCCGCATGAACCATCACTAACCCCGGAAAATGGTGAACGGCAGGAAATTTTTCATGGCAGTTCGGGGTTTTTGGCCGTGCGGATGGGATTGTTCACTTGCGGGATGGTTTTCAAGTCGCATGGATGACCGCGGTGCTTCATTTGTTCGCCCGTGACCACACCAGCCGATCCATCATCTGCCACTTCCCCACCCCGTCCGCCCGCGCTGGCAGGACGGGTGTTTTTGATTTCGCTTGGTTTGGGAATCGCCGCTCTGGGGTGCCTGTTCGTTTGGCTGATGGGACGGAGCTTCCTGCGGGCCTACGAAATGCGGAAATGGCCCGAGGTGGCATGTGTGATCCTCAGCTCGGAAGTCGAGGAACGGCGGCATGATCCCAACTCCCCTCTCGAATACCGCGTGGACCTGAGTTTCGGATACGAATGGAAGGAAACTGCCTACACCGGAGATCACATGTCGCTGCGGGGCAGTTCATGGTCATCGCGCCGCGGGGAAATCGAAAATCGCGCTGCGGAGTATCCTGTCGGGAAATCGACCACTTGCCGGGTGGATCCGTCGAACCCTGGCTTCGCCGTGCTGAAGCCGGACTCGCTGGCACCAGGATACTCCATCTGGTTTCCGAGTCTTTTTGTGATCGGCGGCCTCGGCATTTCGATCCGGGCATTGAGAGTGAAAAAAACCAGCCTCTGATCGACCCGCTCTTCCACCACGCGCAAGGGCCGCTGTCTGATAGATGAGCGAAATGGTAGATTCCAATGTTTTTATTGCGTGCCCTCATTTTCATGGCTTAAACTCGCCTCCCGGCGATGCGTGGCATGGCGGAGCGTTGTGCGCGAACATTTCCGGGAATTTACCAACTCCAGACGCGATGAATCCAGATAGAGCGACCCTCAATTTTCTCAACAGTTTTCCAGAAGATGCCAGAAAACGGGGGGAAATGCTCCAGAAGGACGGAGCTGTCACACAGATTTTCGGCAACCATCTTTTCATCCAGGGCCGCGTCGAGGACGAGGCCGGCGTATTCCGCACGAGCCTGCGACTTCAGGGAAACCGCTGGTTCGGCTCGTGTACCGCAGAGGACGAGCTGATTGCCGGTGCCTGCCAGTATGCGACCATGATGGAACGCATGCACCGCGGCGAGGATCTGCCGGAATCGCCTAACGAATTTGACGACACGCCAGTGCTCGACATCATCGAGGAGAAACTCGGCCGTGAGCTCGATGACAAGGAGGCGGATTTTGTCACCAAAATCGAAAAGCGTTATCGCCGCTACGTGATCGAAGGCGAGCTCCACGACCACGACATGGTCCGCATTACGCCGCGTTGGGAAATCACCACCTACGAGCCGCTCGAACTTTGGCCAATGCCGCCCGGTGACATCCTGGAATTCTGGAACTACATCGCCTACGCGTTTTACAAAAAGAAACTCGCCTACCCCGAGTTCATGAGCGTGATCACCGATCTCGGCCACGTTCAGAAAAAAATGGCTGACTGGGAGCAGGAGCGCGAGGTCGCCTCTTGGTATGACCGCATCGAGCAGGTCAACGAGCGCCCACCGCAGGATGCGCCGCTGAACGTCGCCTTCCGTCTGGTGGCCACGATCAATGAGGCGCGCATCGAGGTAAAGGAGGAGAAAGCCAACGTCTGGCTCCAGCTCCGCGAGAAGAACGACATCGAAAACTATGTCCAGCTTCACCACGAAGCGGCGCTTCTGATGGACGCCTCCAGCCAGACGCTTTGGGAGCACTACCTGGCGTTCTATCGGAAGTATGGCGATACCACGCTCGACTTCGACCAGGAGGAATCCTGTCGATTCATGAACCGCGTCTTCCGCCAGCCTGCGCTGACGGGATATGTCGTCAACCTCGACGAACGGCCGTTCAAGGTGGTCGAGGAACGCCTCGCCTGGGTCTGTGAGGATGATCCTTACGACCAAAAAAGTTTCGCCCTCCAACTCGTCACCGCCGCCGGAGAAAACGTCTCCCACTCGGTACGCTTGCTGCCAGGCCGCAAGGAACTCTATCAGTCCGATGAAACCGTTTTCCCCGGCCCGCCACGCTGGCTCGAGGAAACCGACGTGATGCCGCGCTATCTGATTCCCAAACGCGTGATTGATTCGCTCGAAGGCGTCGAGTTCCTCCGCAAGATCGGCGCATCGCTGCCTGAGTCGCTCAAGAAGCGCGTCGTTGATCTCGAGCTGAAGCCGAAGTTTGAAATGAAGCTCATCGCCGGTCTAACCGCCGCCGAAACCGAGCACTTGGTGGTCGATGTGACCGCCATTGAAACCAAAGGCCGCCGCACCGAGCGCCTGACGAAGGAAGGTTGGGAACTCGCCGAGCAGCAACCGGTCAAAGGCAAGCAGCTCCTGCGCTTCGCCCGCGAGGATCTCTATCCGGTTCCATCGATCCTCGATGAAATGGGCCTCAGCTACGACGAGAAGCTCATTTCCTTCAAATCCCGCATCACCAAACAGTTCCCCGAAAAATTTGCGGAATGGATCAAGGCGATGCCTGAAAACATCGAGCTCGATATCGATCTCCGACTGCGTTCGATCCTCGCCGACCCCGTTACCGCAGCGGTCCGTTTCGAAGTTGTCGGACAGGACATCGACTGGTTCGACCTCCGCATCGTCATCGACGTCCAGGGCGTCAATCTATCAAAAGCGCAGATCCGCCAGCTCGTCGCCGCCCGCGGTGGCTACGTCCGCATGGAAGACGGCTCGTGGATGCGTCTGGAAATCAAGCTCGACGCCGACCAGCGCGAAGCCGTCACCCGTCTCGGTCTGGATCCGTTCGATCTATCAGGCGAGACCCACCGCATGCACGCCCTCCAGCTTGCCGATCCAAAGGCCGCCGAGGTTTTCGATCCGAAAGCGTGGGAACGCATCAAGAACCGCGCCGGAGACATCCAGCTCGAGGTCAACCCGGATCTGCCGGAAGGCCTCAACGCCACCCTCCGCCCCTATCAGGTCGATGGTTTCAAGTTCCTCGCCTATCTATCCGTCAACAACTTCGGAGGCATCCTCGCCGACGACATGGGTCTTGGGAAAACCATCCAGTCCCTCACCTATCTGCTCTGGCTCTTCGACGAGCACAAGAAGGCCGGCGGCATGAAAAAGCCCGCGCTCGTCGTTTGTCCGAAATCGGTTCTCGACGTCTGGTACAGCGAGGCCGGAAAATTCACCTCGCAGCTCAAGGTCAAGATCCTCAAGAACCGCGACGACATCAATGTGGACTATATTCAGAACCACATCGACATCCTCGTGCTGAACTATGCCCAGCTCCGGGTCTGCGGCGAGGAACTCAACGGCATCAAATGGCTCACCACCATTCTCGACGAAGGCCAGCAGATCAAGAATCCGGACTCCAAGGCCGCCAAGTGCGCGCGTGAGTTGGATTCCCAGAACCGCCTGGTCCTAACCGGAACGCCGATCGAAAACCGCCTGCTCGACATGTGGTCGCTGATGGCCTTCGCCATGCCCGGCGTGCTTGGCAGCCGCGCCTATTTCAAGAAACGCTTCGACAAGCGCAAGGACCCGCTCAGCCAGTCGCGCCTCGCTTCGCGGCTCCGCCCGTTCCTTCTCCGCCGCACCAAGCTGCAGGTCGCTCAGGACCTTCCGCCACGGACGGAGGAAGAGGTTTACTCCAAGATGGAAGGCATCCAGGTCGAGCTCTACAAGGCCGAACTCAAGCGCATCCAGAAAGCGCTGTTAGGACTCGATTCGGACGAAGCGGTGAAGAAGAATTCCTTCGCCATTCTTCAAGGCCTCATGCGCCTCCGCCAGATCTGCTGTCACCCGGGACTCATCGATCCGAAATATCTCAAGGAAGAGTCCGCGAAAATGGAGTCGCTGTTCTATCTGTTGGACCAGCTTCACGAGGAAGGCCACAAGGTGCTCGTCTTCTCGCAGTTCGTCTCGATGCTCGATCTCATCAAGGCGCGCCTTGAACTGGAAAACCGCCCTTACAACTACCTCACGGGCCAGACCAAGGACCGGAAAGGCGAAATCGAGCGCTTCCAGACGACCAAGGATCCGTCCGTTTTCATGCTCTCGCTCAAGGCGGGTGGTGCCGGCCTCAATCTGACCTCGGCATCGTATGTCATTCTTTACGATCCATGGTGGAATCCGGCCGTCGAAAACCAAGCCATCGACCGGACGCACCGCATCGGTCAGAAGAACAAGGTCATCGCCTACCGTCTGCTCACCCGCGACACCGTCGAGGAAAAGATCCGCATCCTCCAGCATCAGAAAACCCAGCTCGTCACCAACGTGCTCGGCGATGAAGGATTCGCCTCGAATCTCGGACTGGATGACCTCCAGTTCATCCTCACCCACAACATCGACGAGGACGACGAGCCGAAGTAAGACGCAGGCCCCCTTCCCCAAAGCCCGAGCCGCTGGCCAATCCAGCAGCCCGGGCTTTTTTGTGATTCTATCGGTTATATACGATTGACATCCCGCGCCGATTCTATCGTATGCGGTCTGTTATGAATTGTGCCACGCGTGCGCTCGGACCGAGAGGCTCTCCGGCGGGGAGCCTTCTCTTGCACATTGGAACTCCACTCGCACAAGCTGGAATCCGGCGCACACAGGCTGGACCGCCTCTCATGCTGGCTGGGAGACCGCACAACAAGGCTGGAACGTCCCGGATGCATGCTGGAAGCCCGTTCACGCAGGCCAGAATATTGCTCCTGCGGGCTGTAACACCGCCCACGGAGGCTGGAAGCTCCCTCACTCAAGCTGGAGCGTCGCTCACATGGGCTGGAAGATCGCTCACGCATGCTGGAAGCCGCCACCACCTTCCCATGTCACCCATTTCCAACATTCTCCCGCTGAAATAACTATGAAAACCAACTCTATCCAGTTCACAAAATGAAAGACACCCTATCCAGCAAACTCACCAGTTTCAACGCCACCCTCGCCGTCGCGGACACACCCGTCCACGTTGTCATTTGGGAAAACCAGACACCGCTCAGCTTCACCGACGAACTCGCCCTCGCCCGTGCAGGAGTGATCGCCCTCGGCAAGGCCGGAGCCGAGCAAAGCGCTCCCATCACCGGCACTGCGGAAGCCTTGCGGGCGCTTCGTCTGGAATTCGAGACGCAGCTTCACATCCTCGCCCGCGGCACCTTTCAATTCTTGAAAAAAGCGGGCCGCACCGAGGATTCCGTGAAAGTCGATGTCACCCCGAGCGACCTCCACAACGCGCGTGCTGTCAATCTCGCAGGTATGGGTGAAACCGTGCTGGACCTTGCCGAGCCCCTAACCGTTTCCCCATCACCCGGCCAACCGGCCCCCGGCGAGAACCGCGGCGTCACCGCCGCTCTTTTCACCAAAGTGGATGACCTGTGGCAGCGTTACAGCACCGCCGTCGGCGCACCCATCGGAGCCCGCTCCAAACGCAAGGCGCTCACCACCGGCCTCCCCGGGAAATTCGCCGCCGTCGAGGAACAGTTCTCCGATCTGGACGACCTCGTCATTCAGTTCGGCGCCACGGAAGCAGGCAAGGAATTCATCGACGCTTGGTTCACCGCCCGCCATGTTACTCCTCTCGTTCGCCGTGCCGCCAAGCCGAAATCCGTCACTTCGCCGAGCAGTCCGAATCCCTGAACGCACAGCTACCGGAATTTTACAAAACGTCCGTCTCTCGTCGGAGAGCCGGGCGTTTTTTGCAAGTTGATGTCTCGTCCGTGGGAATTTGGTTCTTGGTACTCACCCCGGTTAGCGACTTACTGGAAAGGTCCGCTTCGGCGGACGGAGATGTCAGAGTCTTCACACAAAGCGGTCGGCATCGACCGCGACGATGCCGCCAAACCGACCCAAGGGCCGGGGGGGCGGTGGTGTATGTCCAAGCTGTCCCCTCGGGGGTGGCCAAAGACCATCGCAGTCGACTTTGTGCGATTCTCTGAACTCCCCGTCCACCTGGAAGGACTTTCCTCAAAC
>JANODE010000106.1:0-36390 GCA_031412525.1 Akkermansiaceae bacterium
CACTGTCCTTCCTCCCTCTTCCACCCTCAAACCGGATCTCATCCACCGTATCGAGTCGATGTCTGAGGAAGATCTGAGATTGGTGCATGAAGTTATCCTCCATGCGGAAAAAGACCGGCTATGGCGGGAAATCTCAGCCGAAGCGGAAGACGAGCGACTCAACGGAAAATGGGAAAGACTGCCGGAAATCATCAATGAAGTCCGTAGCCAACTGCGCCGGGCATGATCATCTGTCTGGACACCAATGTCCTCCTGCAAGCGCGTGCCAGAGGTCATGCCTATTTCCCGATTCTCGACGCATGGGTCGCAGGAAAATTCACCTTGGCAGTCTCCACTGGGATTCTCCTGGAATACGAAGAAGTCATCGCACGAATGAGCGGACGCGAGCATTGGCACAAATTCGCCCGTTTGATGGACTATGTGGAACTCACCACCGGAGCCCTCCTGCGGGTCACTCCGCACTACCATTTCCAAGTCATCAACCACGACCCCGACGACAACATTTTCACCGATTGTGCGATCACCGCAGGCGCGGACTACATCGTCACTGAGGATCGCCACTTCGCACCACTCGCCACCGCCGGATACCATCCCCAGCCCATCACACCGGCGGAATTCATTTCCAAGCATTTGTAACGGGACGTCTCTCCTCTCCATTTCAGCATTTCAGATTTCAGAATTTCAGCTTTTACCAAAACTCCTCCTCCGCCACGGCGTCGGCATCCACCACGCCGGCCTGCTGCCGAAATACCGTTTCCGGCGATCACTCAATCAGTTTTTGAAATCGTCGGGGAAAATCTCGCTCAGGCCGCACTTGAGTTTTCGGAGAATTTGCTGGAGGCCTCGGAGCGTGATGCTTTGGGAACCCTGCTCCAAGCGATGAAGTGTGGACGGCGGAAATCCAAGCTTCCGGGAAAACTGGGCGTAAGTCATCTCGCCACGTCGCTCTTTCAAGAAGCGGGCAAGTTGACTTTCCAAGGACTCTGACACGGCCGGAATCTTGGGAAAGAGGCTGTTCCGGATGCGGAATAAATCAGGAAATGGTGCTTGTCTCCGGCTTCCGTGTTTTCCATCATTTCGCCAGACCGGAACTGTTAACTCCCGAACTCGTTTCCTCCCCATGAAAACTCTATCTGTATTCTGCGCCGCGCTGCTGTTCTTCCTGCCAGTTTCTTCCCGCGCCCAAGTCAACAGCGGCAGCAATGGCAGTGACGGAGCCTTGAACCCGACCGCCAACCTCGTCATCGACATGGCGGATCACCCGGATGGGATTTACCACTACACCTCGGTGAATATCCCTGCGGGAGTGACGGTGAGCTTTATCCCGAATGCGGGGAATAAGCCGGTGGTTTGGTTGGTGCAGGGGGATTGTGTGATTGGGGGGACGGTGGATGTTTCTGGGAAAGATGCGGTTGGAGCGACTGGAGGAAATGGAGGTCCCGGCGGTTGGCGGGGAGGGAGTGCGGTGAATCCAAACCCACAGGCTGGAGAGGGACCTGGTGGTGGGCGGGGTGGTAGTGTTTCTTGGGCATGGGGCGGGTGGAGTGCTGGTTGGTATCCGTCCGGCACGTATCCTGCGGCAGGCACCTACGGCACAGTCGGGAACAATGCTTCGGCAGATAAGATTTACGGAAACACTTTTGTTTTACCTATTTTGGGAGGTGCTGGTGGTGGAGGATTCCTAAATTCCGACTCATCCGGAGTAACTTTATATGGGGGAGGCGGCGGAGGTGGAGCAATTCTAGTTGCATCATCAGGCTTCATTAGAGTCGATGGAAACATTAGTTCGATTGGTGGAATTGGAGGCTATAACAGTGGGGGAAGCGGTGGGGGAGTGAGAATCGTTGCATCCAATTTTAGAGGGGGCGGAACTATAAATGCGAATGGCAATAGCAGTGGCGGCGCGGGCCGAATTAGAATCGACACATACCAATCAAATTTCAGCGGCACACTCTCTGGAACAACCTCCCAAGGCTTTCAACCTATCATCCTCCCCGCCGCAGGCCAAGGAATTCAGCTATCAATCGCAAGTATCGCAGGCAACACCGTTTCGGCGAACCCATCCGGCGTTTTGGTCAATCCCGACGTGATCATCCCCGCCCAGCAGAGCAACCCGATTCCCATCGTCGTCAACTGCAACAACATCCCGCTGAACACGGAGATTTCCGTCATCGTCCATCCCGCCAATGGCCCGGACGTGCAGGCAGTCGCCACGAACAACGCCGGAACCTTAGCCGCGAGCACGGCGACCGTTTCCCTGAACATGCCGCGTGGCGGTGGCATCATTTACGCGAAGTGCGTGAGCGGCCTTGCCGGACTGGGGGCTGACAATTCATCCAAGGAGTTGCGAACCAAGTCCCTCGCCGAGACCGGCTGGACGACGGATGGCGAACGCTTCGCGAAAGTGGAAGTCACCGCCAGTCTAGGAGGCCAGCAGCAGATCGCCTACATCACGGAATCCGGGAAACGGTATTCCCTCGCCGCCCGCTAAAAGGTTTGCCACCAGCCATCATGAACCGGGCAATTTGCGCATGGCTTCTCTCTTCAGTAGTTCTTCTGCTGGCGATGGGGAATTCCCATGCCGTGGACAACGATGCGTATTCCAAGCCTGTCAGTTTCCAATACCTCAACTCGCTGGATGATTCACCCGCCACTTCCCCCATCGTCAGCAAGGTCGTGAGCTACCAGTATTTCGACTGGCCGGGAGATGAGAATGTGACATTTCAGAATAGCGCGGCGGTGAGTTACTATTACTACAACGGCCCGAGCCTCACGGTCACCGGAGTGGTCAGAACCGGAGCCGGAGTGCCGGTGATCGGTGCGCTGGTGACGATGAAGCGCTATGGCTCGGTATTCTGGCAGGCTGCTACGAATGCCGCTGGAAACTACACTGCCTCGGGATTGCCGCCCGACTACTACACCGTGACGGTGACGAAAACAGGATATCTGACCGCAGCGTCCAGCGAAAACGCCACAGCGGGAGGAAACCTAACCCGAAATTTCCTGCTCGATTCGTTGCCCGCGCCACTACCCATCATTGACATCAATCGGTTAGTCGCGAGCGGTGCTATCCGAGAGGACCCGCCCACCGATCTCTCCGATCCCAAAGCGCCGAGGCTCAAGGTATTCAATGGCTCGCAGTTTGTGGATTTCCGTTTGAACGATCCCGCCACCGTGGCCTTGCTGAATCCTAGTAAGACGACAGTCATCCTCAGCCACGGCTGGCTAAGCAATTCCGATGATTGGCCGCGAGCGGCTGCCCAGCGGATCTCGACGAGATCGGGAATAGGCGCAATCAACATCGTGGCGTGGGAATGGCGTGTCCAAGCTGACACCTTTCTACCCTCTAGCGACATCGCCTGCCAACAAGGGGAATTGCTGGGCAAGGCATTGCTGCAATCCTCGCTTCAGAGTGGCTACAATGGGCATGTGCATTTCATCGGCCATAGCATGGGCACGATCGTGAACGCCACCGCCTGCGATTATGTGCATGGCGCGTTCCCTCGGGCCTCGATGAATCCGGCCAGTCACTGGCAGTCCGCGCAAACCGCGCCACACATGACCTTGCTCGATGAGGCGGGGATTGCTCCAAAGCTTGGAATCAGTGTCACTCCCGCTTCGATTTTAATGTGGGATTTCGCGAGAAAAGGATTGGTCGGTCTAGTGCCAGTGAGAGCAAACGTCACTTGGAACAGCCCGATCCCGAGACAGTATTCTTGGATCGACAACTACATTTCCGAAGTGGGCCGTCCTCACAAGGAAGCGGTGAATGTCGTGCTAACGAAATTTTCCACCATCCCAGTGATCGCCCACGGCTACTCACACCGCTGGTATCGGGATACGATTTCTCCTGCTGGGATGGCACCACCCATCGGCTTTGACTCGTCCTTCGAGAGCGGCAGCATCTTTCCTCCCAACGGTGTGGGGAGGCAGCCTGACAGTTTGTGGTTCGAGAATTTGGCAACACCTGACCCCTTGGATTTGAGCTATGCGCCAAGTTCAAGCCCAGTTGACACGATCAATAACTTCGTCTTGAAGCCTGCTGAACAAACGGGGAATGCCATCCTCAACGGCTATGGCAGCACCATAAAATTCGTTGGAAACATCGGTGGTGGTGTCATCTACAAAACGGGAAATGTGGTTTCATCCGCCTCGGAAAAAATCGGCCTGATGTGGGACGCTGCCAGCGACAAAACCGCAGACGTTCTCAACTCAATTAGCCCGGACAATGCCAATACCGACAAGCTGACCGAGGCGGTGCTGCGTCTTCAATTGGGCACTTTTTCAAATCAACCGCAGAACATCCAATCCTTTCGAGGGATCAAGACGAGCAGTCTAAATTCCAACTCTCCGATAGATGAACAACCCCATGCTTGGTTCACGGTGGATGTGCCGGAAGATGCTGGAATGATGGTGTTTGATTTCACCGTCACGGGAGAACCCGAGGAAGACAAAATTGCCTGCGCCGTGAATGACCAAAATGTTTTTACCTTGCCCGCGAAGTTCGCTCCAGATGGAGAAACCGTCAGCACGGATCTCATCGATCTTTCCAGCTACGCGGGACAGACGGTAGAGTTGTTTTTCGGTCTGACCGGGGGAACGTCCACGAGTTGTGGACTCGCCATTGATGGGATTCGATTTGTGACCATTCCGCTGCCGCAGCTCGCAGTCTCGGCAATCGGTGACCAAATCCGCCTCCAATGGCCTGCCGCGGCGACTGGATGGGTTCCTCAACGGAATCCCGGGCTTGAATCTGAGAATTGGGAAGATGTGACGCTGCCGGAAACTGTGACGGCAGTCGGTGGAGTGGTGACACTGGAACGGCCGCGCCTTCCGGGTAAGGAGTTTTTCCGACTCCGGCGGGCGGAGTGAAGATCAAGCTGGAACGAAGCGCAGTTCCACCTTCCGACCGAGAGCGGCGGCGGCTTTTCCGAGGCTGGCCACGGTGAGCGAGGGGTTTGAGGGATCGAGCATCCGGTCCAGCGATGCCCGGCTGGTTTTCATGCGCGAGGCCAGTTCGGTCTTGGTGACGTGTTCCTGCTCAAGAATCTGTTGGAGTTGGAGGGAAACCACGCGCTTGAGGGCCAGCACTTCCACCTCGGGAAGGATGCCTTCCCCGGCGAGGAAATCGCGGAAGTCACTGCCACGGTGGGCGTTTTGAGATGCTTTTGTTTTCATCGATTGATGGAATCCGGATGGCCTATTTCAAGCCGCGTGCGGTGTGACCTCACGGCTGATTCTCTCTCCCTTCTCGCGCTCGGCCCGCATCAGTTCGTAATCCAATTGGAGACGCAGCCAAAAGCCGGGAGATGTCCCGAGGTAGCGGCTCAGGCGCAGGTCGTATTCCGGCGTGCAGCGGCGGCGGCTTTTTTTCATGTCCGTCAAATGGGGCGAGGGAATCCCCGTCATTCGCGAGACTTCCGCTTGCGAGACGTCCCATTCGTCCAAGGTTTCGCGGAGCGTTTCTGCGAAGAAATTCATCAGTGGGATCAGTTCGGTGGTTCGTTTCATGGCCATCAATGGTAGTCGGTGATTTTTACATCGGACGCCTTCCCGTCATTCCAACGGAAAACCAAGCGCCACTGTTGATTAATTCTCATGCTCCAGAAACCCTTGAGATCGCCGGAGAGGGATTCGAGCCGGTTGCTGGGCGGGATTCGCAAATCCTCCAGAATTTCGGCGGCGTGAAGCTGCCGTAGCCGCAGAAAGGCCCGCTCCTGAATTTCTCCCGGCAGTCGCTTCGACCGGCCACCGTTCCAGATCTTTTCGGTTTCCTTGCATGAGAAATCCTCAATCACTCCAGAGACGTTACCGTTTTAGGGTATGGATGCAAACGCAAAATCTTCTGTAATTTTCAATTCGCACCAAAAAAACTTTGCGCCCCTCCGCGCCCTTTGCGCCTTTGCGGTAAACTCTTCCCCCTCCACAATCCCCCCATGCCCGCCCCGCTCAGCCACAAGAACCTCCCCGAAAACCCCACCCCGGACGACATCCTCAACGCCTTCCTCGATTATCTGACAAACACCGACACCGAGCCCTACGACCACCAGGAGGAAGCCATCCTCGAACTCTTCGCCGGCAACAACGTCATCCTCAACACGCCCACCGGCTCCGGGAAATCGCTCGTCGCCCTCGCCCTCCAGTTCAAATCCCTCTGCCAGGGCCGCCGCTCCTACTACACCGTCCCGATCAAGGCGCTCGCCAACGAGAAATTCCTATCCCTCTGCCACGTCCTCGGACCGGAAAACGTCGGCATGATCACCGGCGACGCCACCGTCAACCACGACGCGCCCGTCATCTGCTGCACCGCCGAAATCCTCGCCAATATCGCCCTCCGTGACGGCGCGCACGCCCCGGTGGACGACGCCATCATGGACGAGTTCCACTACTACTCCGACCACTCGCGCGGCGCCGCCTGGCAAATTCCGCTCCTGACTTTGCCCCACGCCCGCTTCCTCCTGATGTCCGCCACCCTCGGCGACTCCTCGTTTTTCTCCAAACAACTCACCGCGCTAACAGGCGCGCCCACCACCCTCGTCCAATCCGACCAACGCCCGGTCCCACTCGAATTCGAATACTCCACCACCCAGCTTCAGGAAAAAGTCGCCGAACTCAACGAACAAGGCCGCTCGCCCGTCTATCTCGTCCACTTCACCCAGAACGCTTGCGCCGACACCGCCCGCGACCTGCTCTCCACCAACTTCTGCACCAAGGAGGAAAAGCACGCCATCGCCCGCGCCCTCGACGACGCCGATTTCCGCTCCCCCTACGGCCGCGAACTCTCGAAAATCCTCCGCCACGGCGTCGGCATCCACCACGCCGGCCTGCTGCCGAAATACCGATTGTTAGTGGAAAAACTTACCGCCTGCGGCCTGCTCAAAGTCGTCTGCGGCACCGACACCCTTGGCGTCGGCGTCAACGTTCCGATCCGCACCGTCATGCTAACAGGCCTTTGCAAATACGACGGCCGCGGCACGAAAATACTCGCCGTCCGCGACTTCCGCCAGATCGTCGGCCGCGCCGGCCGACGCGGATTCGACACCGCCGGCTACGTCGTCGCCCAGGCCCCCGAGCACATCATCGAAAACCTCCGCCTCGCAGCCAAGGCCACCGCTAACAAAAAGAAGTCCTTCGAAAAACGCAAACCGCCGGAAAAAGGCTTCGTCCACTGGGACGAACAAACGTTCGCCAAACTCCAGACCGCCCCGCCCGAGCCGCTCGTCTCCAGCTTCTCCGTCCACCACCACACCCTGCTCAACGTCCTCTCCCGCACCAACGAGGACGGCTGCGCCGCGTTGAAAAAAATCATCGACGACAGCCACGAGCCGCCTTCCAAAAAGAAGCTCCTCAAAAAGCACGCCTTTAAACTCTTCCGCGGCCTCATTGGCGCGAAAATCCTCCACATCATCCCGCCCGCCAAACGCAGCGGCCCGCAGAAAATTGCCGTCGATGTTTCGCTCCCTGAAGACTTCTCCATCAACCACGCCCTCAGCCTTTACCTGCTAGACGCCATCCCGCAGCTCGACAAGGAAGCCGAAGACTACGCTTTCAACGTCATCTCCCTCATCGAGTCGATTCTGGAAAACCCCGACATCGTCCTCCGCAAACAGGTCGATCTGTTAAAATCCGAACTCATGGCCCGCCTCAAGGACGAAGGCATGGAATTCGACGACCGCATCGCCCTGCTCGACCAAGTCGAGCACCCGAAACCCGGTTCCGAATTCATCTACACCACCTTCAACGCCTTCAAACTCCGCCACCCCTACCTCGGCAGCGAAAACGTCAAACCCAAGACTGTCGCGCGCGAGATGATTGAAAACTACCAGTCCTTCGAAGACTACGTCAAAACCTACAAACTCGAACGCGCCGAAGCCGTGCTCCTCCGCCACCTCGGCGAGGTTTACAAAGTCCTCGCCCAAACCGTCCCCGAGCACGCAAAAACCGAGCACCTCCACGAAGCCGAGTCCTTCCTGGAGCTCATCGTCCGCCACACCGACTCCAGCCTGTTAGACGAATGGCAGGCGATGAAAAATCCCGAAGCAGCGCCCGTCGACAAGTCTTCCTCTGCAACATCCAAAATCCAAAATCTACAATCCAAAATCCCTTATACGAAGAATAAGGCCGCCTTCACCCGCCACCTCCGCAACCACGTCCTCACCCTCGTCACCGCGCTTTCCCGCTACGACACCGAGGCCGCCCTCAGTCTCATCGCCCACCACGACAGCGACGGCAAGCTCTGGTCCAACGAGCGCCTCCTCCAACAGCTCAACACCTACCACGCCGCCCGCCACCAGATCCGCCTCGATCCCGAAGCCCGCAACGCCCGCCACACTCACCTCTCCGAAGACGGCCTCACCCTCCACCAAACCCTCATCGACCCCAACGACCTCAACGACTGGTCACTCCAACTCACCCTCGATCCCGAGAAATCCAACGAGGCCCGCACTCCCGTCCTCCACCTCGAATCCATCGCGCCGATCTAATCACGGGAGCCGACGTCTCGCCCGCCCTCTTCAACTGGAGCGCGAAATTCATTCGCACGAATTTTTCACGCCGCCTAGGGCTCAATGAGCTGTCTGGATGATCTGCCGCTCAAGTTGATCAATGGAGCTTTCGTCGTAAAAACCAACGTCGTGATCCCGCAGCACTTCCGCCACGCGACTCCGGTATTCACAGGCAACTGGCCCAAAGGCGGCAACGATCACCAACTGCCGCTGCCCCGCATCAGGATCCGGATGCTTGGAAATGAGATGCCCCTGAGCCGCTTTGGTCAGCAAGTCCCGGAAGATGTCCTGTTCGCGACGTTGATTGAACTCATGAGCCGCGATTAAATTGAGTTTGCCGTTCTGATAGGCGAAAGGAATCGCCACCTCATTGCCAAGCACCGGCACCGTCACGGTGACATTCTGGCGAACCAAGTGTTTCAGGGTTGGGGTATCCATTCGTTCGCGAAGGCGATTCACCAAGGTGGCCTCGGATGGCGGTTCCTTGCGTTGGCTGCGACCCACCAAATCGTCGAAAAGTTGTGCCAGTTCCACATCCGGCTCTTCCACGAGGGTCGGCCGAGGAGCTGTAATGACAATCTCGTTGGCAAGTAATCCGGCAAATCGCTGGAGTTCGGCCAATCCCGTGATCCCGGATTTCTCAGTTTCGAGACGATGCTCCAGCATCTTCTTCATAACGTTGATTTGTCTCAAATCGCCGGCGTCATCGCCGAAAAATGCCCGAATGCGGTCATTTCCCGAAGAGAGTCGGGCGCGTAAGTAGTTGGAGTCAGGGCAGAACAAAAGCACGCCGATGTTGGCAGATTCCAACCGTCCCCGATCAGGGCAGTACTGGATCAAGGAATAATATCCGGTCGTTGGGGCGTTCATAATGTCGGTTTGGCAAAGCTTACAACAGCTCTCCTTGAGGGAAAAGGCGAGAAACGAATTCGTTCGCGAGCCAATCGCGACGTTGACACAGGAAATCCACTAAAACGTCCCGCAATGCGGCATCCACGTGCCAATCGCCGGGAATGGAATCCGTCACCGCACGAATGGCGTTATCAGGGATTGCGGTCATGGCCGCCACCGCTTGCTGGGCGTCCACACGCTTCAAATGAGGAAGAAACTCGGGGAAAAGTCCGAATGCCGTGGCATCCCGCACAAGACCAATTTGGGAGAGTTTTGAGGTCAAAGCGCCGCCGCAGGTGAGAATGTGCGTATGGTCCATCGCCACCAGAATGAAGCGACCGACGGGTGCCCCTTCCCGCATAAAGAATACATTGTTTCGGTTGATCCGTCGGGGTTCCGGTCGGTAGCGATCGCAATTCCGGGTCCATTGGTCCAACAAAACCAGCTTGGCGAGGTCCGAAGGATTCGACAAATATTTGAGATCATCCTCGTGTCCGCCCCAAGGAAAGCCATCCACGCGCCGCGTCAGCCAAACCGTGCCCGCCTCCGCCTGGGCACCCGAGCTGAGGGTGATTTCCGGTATGCCCGGATATTCGAGAAGCACGGAATCAAACACTGGTAGTCCCATCATGGCGGCAAGTCGAGTGCCCACCAATTCGCAGGCCAGCACATGGGGTCCTTCTCCGCCTCCCAAGAACTTGGCAAAAGCCCGCCCTGCATCGGTTTCCACCTGCACCACTTCCGAACCCGTCGCCAGTGATTCGATCCCACGGCGGATCTTGCTGGGTTTCCAATAATGGGCGGGCTCGGATTTCATGAAAAGCTGGGATCCAAAATGCGCTGTCAGTTCTAGCGCAGTTACGTAGTGTTCCGATTCGATCTATTTGTTGTCGGCAACCGCATCCCAGAAGTCGCTCTCATGGACGATCAGTATCGGCGCTCCAGATTTCCGAAAATCGACCGCCCTTTCCACTTTGCGGCCATAGCAGGAAAATGCCCAGCATGGGTTTCCACTGGCTCCAACCACCAGATAGTGGGTTTGTTAAGTCACGTTCGGCGAGAAGGCGGCACCCAGTCCGGTGATCTGATCGACTATCTGTTTGCGTGTGGCCTTGGTGGACGTGCCGGTGAATGTGAAGACGCGGCCGTCGAACGCGATCTCAGGACACATCGAGCAGATTCCCGGCAGAGTGAAGGTTTTCGGGAGTCCGGACTTCACGCGTTGGGACTCGGTCCGCGCCTTTCTGGCAAAGGAATACTCGATGAAATCCTCGAAGAACGACCGGAGGACCGTTTGCTCCTTTTCGTCGATCTGCTTGTCCTTAAGTATTGTGGTCAACAGGGAATCCAGTTCGTCATACGGATAGGTGCCTTTGAGATCGGAGTGATCGTCAAGCCATTCCTGAAGGCCGTCGGCCCTCGTCAACTGACACGTGGCCGTCCGCCATGATTCCGTGCATGATTCCGTGGAGTTGTTGGATTTCGTGTGTAATACCGTCGTAGTAGGGGCTTTCCGGTGAGAAGTTTCGGCACACCCAAAGCAGGTCCTCCTGTTCCTCCGGATCGATTTGGCCGTCCACCAGGATTTCGTCGAGCTTCAGTTTTAACTCGTTGAATGGGGCTCTCCCGATCAGGTCAGCATACTCCCGCGTCCAATTCAACAACTCCGCGACTTCGTCCGCATTCAGTTGGTTGTCGATCGTTATCCCCTGAACCAGACCATGAAACGTCTGCACCGCCTTATCTACCCGCTGCCGTTGAGTGAATTGGCGATAAGGTGCGTGGTCAGGATGATGGAGGGACATGATTGGGAGAAATTGGGGAGATTTTGAGGTAGGGAGAATCGGTGGCGTCCGTGATTGCCCGAACTCTAACTATCAAATCAACGAGTGGAAGAAGAAAGGGTCGCCGTATTTGCCAGGTTTTGTTTCCAGTTTGAGGATCTCGAGACTCCAGATTCGAATGCTCGTGTTCGGGGGGAGGTAGTCCGAGTTTTCACGTGGGACGAATTGGGGGACGTTTGCGATTGGGTTTCCTTGCGAGTTTGGTTTTCGAGGATTGCTTGATGCATTTGGATTCCCGTAAAAGTGTGATCGATTTCGTTAGGCGCGGTTGCCGGACGGAGCGGAGGTCTTCTGGCGTGACTTTTTTCTCTTCAAGCAGCCGGAGCAGCGTGTTTACGAGTTGGCTCGGGTATTCCCGGCCGTTTTCCCAACGCGAGAGGGATTTCTTGCCGCAGCCGAGAAGGTCGGAAAGCTGGTCTTGCGAAAGGGAAAGGCGTTCACGCAAGGCCCGAATATCCGAGTCAGCAAGCAGGCCCATGTAGCGGGCCTGGGTTTTGTCGATGAGGATGGAGGACTCGGGAGTCACCATTTCGTTGCCGAAGTCATCGGTGTAAACGTCAATTTGAATGGTGTTCACCTTGACTGCCGCACGGTGCTCCGTGGCGGGGATGTAGATGTCGAAGGGAACTTGTTTGGTTTTCATGGTCGTTGTTGGGCTTGGGCGATTCGCCTTGCGAAGTCGCCCGTTAAATCGATGTGAAGCGAAAAAAGATCGATGGTGATCTTGTCCGCAAATAGGCCGATCTTGGCGTATAGGGGTTTCGGACCACCAAGTGGATGAGGGGAGAGAAATCCATAGACCACTTGATTTCCGGCGTTTTTCGGAGGATTGGGTTGGGGAATCATGCCGATGACGCGCTCGCCCCAGATGCTGGGTTGTCGGAGCGTTTTGACGAGCCGGGAAAAGGCGTCGTAGGGCATTCCAAATTGTTGCCAATCCTGCCGCGCCCGGAGGGACCAGCGGATTTGAGTTGGCGCACCTTTGTTGAGAATGCGATGACAGGCTCGCACCAGTCCTGAGGTAGAGGTTCGACAGGGTTCATGGCGGCGGCACCGGGGCATGATGTAAAGTTACCAATTGATACCCTCGCGTCAAGCGGTGATTTGTTACGCGTTTGCGGGAAGCTTGTGAAATGAACCTCGAACGATTGTTGCCTTGAATCGGAGGTGACGAGTCCTGCGGATCATCGTTTACAGGACAATATGGCTGTTCGATGTTCATAAGATCACTTGACTACAGGTCATGATCGGGCATTTTGCCACCAAATAAAAACAGCTCCGACGATTACGTCGGAGCTGTTGGTTTCAAAAGTTGGTTTTTGGTCGTGGAAATCGATCATTTTCGTGCTCCCACGAAAATGATCGGAGGAGGGAGTCAGGACCATTTTCGTGGCGTCACGAAAATGGTCCGGGAGGTGAGATCTTAGGGCGTTACAATCGCGGGTGTTGGCGCGATTCCCTCCGGCCCACTTCCGCCGGTGTGGTGGATGCGGGAGGCGGTGCGCCATTCGGCGAGGACTTCGGGGTTGGATCGGAAGAGGTTGGGAGTGGAGGTGTTGAGGCTGCCGATGAGGGCGCGGGCTTCCATGATGAGGGCGCGGGTGAGGGCGGTATCGGCGATCATGAAATCCGTTGCGAAATCGGCGACCTTGACAATTTCCCGCCACAAAATATGGTCACCCATATGAAGACAACCATCGAGATTGCCGACAACCTTCTCGCCCGTGCCAAAGCTCGCGCCCGGGCGCAGCACATCACCCTGCGTTCTTTAATTGAGGAATCCTTGGCCGCCACTCTCGATCAACCTCTCCCTGCTACCAAAGTCAGCCCTGTCACTTTCAAGGGCAACGGACTCAGCCGTGAGTTTGAAGACGCGTCCTGGGACAAAATCCGCGATGCGATCTACTCATGATCGCCGTCGATACCAACATCCTTGCTTACGCGCACCGGGAAGATTCGCCGTGGCATGAAAAAGCACTGGACCGCGTCACCACGCTGGCGAATTCCGGCGCTCCGTGGGCGATCTCATGGTCCAGCATCCACGAATTCCTCGCCATCGTGACTCACCCAAAGATCTATGATCCGCCGACGCCACTGGCGACCGCGCTTGGAGCGCTCCAAGCATGGCAAACCAGCCCGGGTTTGAGATTGCTGGGAGAAGGCCCTGGCTACTTCGAAACGCTCGCCAAGCTAGCGACCGCTGGAAAAATCAAAGGCCCGAAAATCCACGATGCCCGCATCGCTTCGATTTGCCTGCACCACGGCGTCAAAAAACTCTGGTCCGCCGACCGCGACTTCACTTCCTTCCCGGACCTGCTCTGTGAAAACCCGCTTATTGAGTAGTCGAGGTTTGGCGACATGATATCGCTTCTTGTGACTATTTCTCCCGATAAACCCTCAGCGCAAAGTCACGGATCGCAGGAAGGATGATCCCATCGCCTATCTCGAACAGGTCATTGTGACCTGCGCCGGGAATGCTGAGGTAGTGTTTATCGGACACTGAGGCCGCGGCGACGAGTTTGCGGCCGTGTGAGGGGGAGATGAGGGAATCGTCTTCGCCATGGATCACCAGCAGGGGACACTTCACTTGGGGAATGCGTTTCAGGTTGGGAAACCGGTCGCACGGCAGGATGGGGATTGGGATTCTAACTGCGAAGGCGGAAGTAAATGGCGAGATCAAGATGAGACCCGCCGGTGTTTTTCGTTCCGCCATCCAGACGGAGGGTCCGCTGCCGACAGACCGCCCCACAATCACGATCATCGATGGCGCGATGCTTTTTGTTTTTGTTAGGTAGTCCCACGCTGCATCAATCGCTGCCTCGCAGGTGGCTTCCAGCGGCTCGCCACTGGACAGGCCGTAGCCTGGAAAATCATAGGCCAGGACGCCGAAGCCTTCATCCTGCCAGACTTGCAAGAGCCCGCTGACATCGCCTAGATCCTCGCCATTTCCGTGTGTGTAAAGCAGGGTGGGAAACCGGGGTTTGGCTGGCATGTGGAATGCCGCGATCATATCGCCCTTGGTGGTGGTGAGTTTCAGCAGTTGCGAGCTTTCTTCATAACCCGGCGGCGGCGGGAAAAAGAACAGCTTCTCCGCAAAAAACACGGCAATGATCAGCAGGCAGCCGTAAATGAATGCGAGCGATTTGATCGGTCGCTTCCAATCCCACGTGCCGAAAAGCCGTTTTTTCCACTTCACAACCCCAAAGAATGCGGAGTTGTTGCCCTCTATCAAGTGCATAATGAGGGCCTTCTTGTCCATGCACTTTGCGCTGCATTCACCGCGTCTTCATGCCAGATGCAAAGTGGAAACCCTGGTGATGGAAGCACAACACCCATACACATCAAGCTTTTGAGCGGGTTCTGGGATGCGGCACAGCGCCTGCGAAGAGGTGCCCACCATCCGGCCAAACCAACTCATCCATGAAAACGCATTATCCCTTCCTGTTCGCCGCCGCTCTTTTCAATTTTTCATCCGCACAGACGGCAACGCCTCCCGTGGTGGCTGTCGAGACGGTGACTCCCGCTCAAACGACAGTCACCGAGACCACGGTCGTTCCTGGCGTGCGACGTCTGGACCCGGCGCTGGCGCGTCGTCAGTTAGGGATTGTTCCGCGTGCGCTTCCTGCCGCCACTCCGGGTGCCACTCCGGCTCCCGGGACGAAGATCGAAACGACGGAAACCACCGTGACCGAGAACGTCCCCGGCTTCCCGCCGCGGGTCTATAATACGGAACGCAGCGTCGTGGTGGTAGAGGGTCGTGAACTGCCGTATCTAACGATTCCAGTGTTGTTCGTCAAGGAGACGGCCGAACTGTTGGACTCGGATTCGCGCACGGCGATCGAAGACACGTCGATGGCCATCCAGGAGGTTTTGAAATTCGACCCGAACGCGGTTTTTGACATCGAAGGCCACACCAGCACAGACGGCACCGATGAAATGAACATCGAGCTTTCAGCGCAACGGGCGCGCCGGGTTTTTGAGGAACTCACAAAACGTTATGCCATCCCAACCACTGCCCTCAGTGCGCACGGCTATGGCGAGCACTATCCGAAGTTTCCTAACGGCACTGAAGAACAAATGGTGCTGGATCGCCGGGTGCTGGTGGTGCGGGTGAAATGACCCTCCGCAATCATCAGACCTCAGGTAGCTCCGGGACCGGCGTGGGTGCTTGAACCGGAGCGATCTGCTTGCGATATTCATGGCGGATATCGCGAGCCTCGCCGAGGAAAACGGCATCTTCTCCCATGTTTACCGCAAGGTCGCCAATGCGCTCGATGGAACGGGCAACGAAAATGAGGTGAAGCAACAACTCGGCGCGTCCGTTCGAATCCTCAAGGCGCCCGCTGAGGGTCGCGATCATCTGCTTGTGCAGGCGGTCGAGTTCCTTGTCGCGGGCCTTGAGGCCTCCACCGAGCTCCGCGTTCAAGTCGGTATAAGCCATGAGTGCGTCGCGCAGGAGTTTGTCGGCCAGAGTGTAAAGTGGCTCTGCGAGGGCAGCTTCATCGAGAGGGGGGGCCTTGCAGATTTTTTTGGCCCTTTTGGCGATACTAACCGCGTGGTCGGAAATGCGCTCGAGGTTGTGCGCCATTTTCATCGATGTAATAACAAGCCGCAGATCCGACGCCACTGGCTGAAAGCGGACGAGGATGCTCATGCCACTCTGATCCATCTTGCGCTCGAACTCATCCACGTCAGAATCATCGCCGATGACGGCGCGGGCCAAGTCAATGTCGCGCTCGAGCAATGCGTGCATGGCGTTTTCAAGGTTCTGCCGGGCTAATCCTGCCATCGTGAGGACATCGCCTTTCAAGGCGTCCATCGCCTTGTCAAATTCGCGGAAAATGTGTTGCTGGGTCATCGAGGGCAAATGGATGGAGGAAAAAAGAGCGGCAGGTTTTGATTCTACGAAAAATTCTAGCTGGAGGCGGATGATTTCAAGCAATGCCACCAACCAACCTTTGGCTTCCCTGGCCGATGCCGTCTAAGCAGAACCCACTTTCGGACTTTAGCAGAATAAGTGCAGAATGCGAGGAGGGAAGTCGCGTGGTAAAATCACCGATTAGACGGTGCATCGATTGGTTGTGGAATCTGCCCGAATCTTTGCAGTGAGACCTCGCTTTGGACCGATTGCATGGCGTTTGTTGGAGTATTGTGACAAGAACGTCAGGATCGATAGATGGCATGATTGTCACAGCCAGAGCAATTTTGTGTGACGGATTTGTCACATCGGTGGGAAATGACCAGACTCAACTCCCTCTCCCGGCGGAAAAACGACGGTGAAATTGCGCGTTGAAGGCCGTAAAGCAAAGGAATGTGACAATCATGTCACAAAGCATTCTTTGATGGCTGAAGCGAATTTGCGGTTAGTACCAAGTTCTGGCGGGCGTTGTCCGCGGATAGACCAAGATCCCCATGAAAAACACTGCCATCTACCTGACGAGCGCACTTTTCGCCGCACTCCCTGTCCTTGCCGATCAGTCACACATCGACCCGGCACTCCCTTCCTACAAGGCGGTCAGCGGCGTCTCGGGAAATCTGAACTCCATCGGATCTGATACTCTCAATAACCTGATGACTCTGTGGGCGGAAGGATTCAAGAAGGCCTATCCGAATGTGAACGTGCAGATCGAAGGCAAAGGCTCGTCCACCGCACCGCCGGCTTTGATCGAAGGCACTGCCCAGCTGGGTCCAATGAGCCGCTTGATGAAGGCTGAAGAAATCGACGCGTTTGAGAAAAAATACGGCTACAAGCCAACCGAGGTCAAAGTGGCCATCGATGCTCTCGCCGTTTTCGTTCAGAAGGACAACCCGCTCAAAGGTGCCACCATGAAACAGGTGGACGCGATTTTCTCCAAAACCCGCAAAAAGGGCGGTGACGACATCAGCGACTGGGGCCAACTTGGTCTGGACGCATGGAAAGGCCGCGCGATTTCGCTCTTCGGACGGAATTCCGCCTCAGGCACCTACGGATTTTTCCAAGAACACGCGCTCGCCAAGGGTGACTTCAAGGCCACCGTGAAAGAGCAACCCGGTTCGTCCGCCGTCGTCCAGGGAATCGGCGCGGATCCTTACGCCATCGGCTACTCCGGCATCGGCTACAAAACCTCCGGCGTGCGCGCCTTGCCAATCGCCAGCGACGACGGGAAATTCTACGATGCGAACTACGACAACGCGCTCGACGGAAACTATCCGCTCGCCCGCTTTCTCGTGGTCTATGTGAACAAAAAGCCCGGCCAGGCGCTCGATGCTCTCACGCTGGAGTTCCTCAAGTTCGTGCTCGCCAAGGAAGGACAGACGATCGTCGAAAAAGACGGTTACTATCCGATGCCTGCCGAAGTCGCAGCGGAAGTGGTCGAATCACTTGCCAAGTGATTGGGATTTAACTTCTGTCTCCGCGGCTGACTGAGTCCCCTTACTGATGCCGGATCATTTTAAATCTCCAGACCCCAAGCGCTTCGAGGTTTCACGGGCCACCTTGTGGTTTGACCGCTTCATGGGCGGGGCGATTCGGTTTGGGGGAATCAGCGTGATCATCGCGGTTTTCGGGATTTTTTACTTCATCGGCAAGGAAGTCATACCATTGTTCAAGTCGGCGGCGGTCGAGCCTGCCGGGAAAGTAGCCACCGCTGCGGTACCGGCCGTGCTTGGCGTGGATGAATGGGGCGAAATGCCGTTTTTTTACGCTGGTGGTGATCAGGTCGTGTTTGTCGCCGTCGCTAATGGCGTCCGCAAGGAACTGCCACTGCCCGAGCTGGCAGGGCTGAAGATCACCGCCCTCGCCTACGACACGGTGCACCGGCGGGTCTCGCTCGGGCTGGACGACGGCCGGGTTGGATCGTTTCTGGTGAATTACGAACGGAATTTCACGCCGGATGGAAAATCAGAGGTTGTGCCGTCGCTCATCGAAGAACCTTGGTTCGTCCTGGCAAATGGCACGGGCCCGGTGACCGCGGTGAGTTACGGCGACTCCGGCGCGGGTCGCGTGATCGTGGCCAAGCGCGGGGAAGGTGCTGCTTCGTCGGTTTCCGTGCTCCGTCTTGCCATGAAAAAAGGCCTCGTGGGAAAGGGAAAACTCTCTCTCGTGCAAGAGGTGGATGCCACTTCGGTGCTGACAGCGGAAGCGGTGCTGGTGAAGGCCTCTCCTAACGGCGCGATGGTGCTCGTCGGCTGTGCCAACGGCGAGGTGGACTATTTCCTCGCAGACTCCGACGGGGTTTCCAAACGGCAGGCATTCAAACCCTTCGACGGCGTGGCTCCACGGCAGTTGGATTTCCTCTTCGGCGGCGTCTCCGTGGTCATGACCGGCGCGGACGGGCAGCAGGAGCAGTGGAGTCTCTTCCGCCCGGATGAAGCGGGAGAACGGCTTTTCGGACAAACCCAGGTGTTTCCAAAACTCGGCGAAGGCCAGGTGATCTTCGCCGCCAGCCAGCGGAACCGAACTTTCCTCACCGGCACAGGTCGCGATCTATCCATCCGGCACAGCACCTCTGGCGCGGTCCGCTGGGAGGGTGCGCTCGACATTGATCCGGCCATCGCCGTGCTCGACGCCAAGGGTGAGCATTTCATCGCCGCAGCATCCAACGGCGATGCCCGCCGGTTTGCGGTGCACGATCCTCATCCGGACGCGAGCTGGCGCGCGTTCTTCGGCAAAGTCTGGTATGAAGGCGGGGCAAAGCCGGTCTATCAATGGCAGTCCACCGGCGGCACCGATGATTTCGAACCGAAACTTTCCCTGGTCCCGCTGATCTTCGGATCGCTCAAAGGCACGTTGTATGCTTTGCTTTTTTCAATCCCTGTCGCCCTGTTAGCCGCGTTGTTTTCCGCCGCTTTCCTGCCGCTGGAGGTGAAGCGGGTGGTCAAGCCGGTGATGGAAATCATGTCATCGCTGCCATCCGTGGTGCTGGGTTTCCTCGCCGGGCTCTGGCTGGCCCCGATCCTTGAGACGCGGGTGCCGTCGGTCGCGATGATGGCGATGATGATCCCGCTGAGTGCACTGCTCGTCGGTTACTGCTGGTGCCGGCTGCCGATTTCCATCCGCAACCGCTTTGAAGGCGGCCGGGAGTGGCTGGTCGTGTTGCCGTTTCTCGTGCTTGCAGGCTGGTTGGGCTGGCACCTTGGGCCGGTGATCGAACGCTGGTTTTTCGTTTACAAGGATCCGGCAACGGGCCGTGCCATCGCCGATTTCCGCCTCTGGTGGCCACAGGCAACCGGCATTTCCTTCGAGCAGCGGAACTCGATGGTGCTGGGCTTCATGATGGGTTTCGCGGTCATTCCGGTAATTTTCACCATCGCCGAGGACGCACTTTCCAACGTCCCGAAATCTCTAACCGCCGCAGCGTCCGCGCTCGGTGCAAACCGCTGGCAGGTGGTGTGGACGGTGATGCTGCCGGTTGCTTCCTCCGGAATTTTCTCCGCGCTGATGATCGGCTTCGGCCGCGCGGTGGGCGAAACGATGATCATGGTGATGGCCACCGGCAACACGCCGGTCATGGACTGGAACATCTTCAACGGCATGCGCACTCTATCAGCAAACATCGCGGTGGAGCTGCCGGAAGCGCCTGTCGGATCCACCCATTACCGCACGCTCTTCCTCGGCGCGGTGGTGCTCTTCGGGATGACCTTCGTCATGAACACCCTCGCGGAAATCCTCCGCCAACGCCTGCGCGAGCGCAACAAGATCGTCTAACTCATGCTGCGCGATTCCAAGAACTTCGCCACCACCGGCCGCTCCCGCAAGGGCGAGCCGTGGGTCTGGCTGACCGCCGCCGGGCTGACCGTCGGAGTGGTGATGGCCGTCGGTTTGTTCCTGCTGATCCTGGTGAAAGGCGCCTCCTCGTTCTGGCCGCGGCGCATCGACCTGATGGAAGTTTCTAACGGTGCTGCCATTGAAAAAATCGCCGGCTACATGACTCAGGAAACCGAGCGCCGCGATGTGGAGGGAGTTCTCCACAAGGAAATCCAGGTTTTCCGCGGCAACAAGGACCTGAATGGCGAGGCGTTCAAATACATCGACCAATCCAACATCAAAGCCACCTCGCGTCCCGAGTCGCTTCTGCTGGTCGAGCGCCTGGAATACGGTCCCGCCATCGTCAATGCGGTGGCCTTGCAAACACCCGGCGGACGCATTGAGGCGAATTCGGGTGAATTTGAAACAGCTCTCGAAAAAATCCTCAGCCAAGGCAGAACCGCCCGCGAGGAACTGCTCGAAATCGAGCGAAAAAAAATCGGGGCGATCAGCCGTGAGCTCGACGCCCTCGCCCGCGCGGAAAAATCCGGCAGCGTGAAACCTGAAACGGCCACCGCCCGCCGCGCCGAGCTGCAGGCGGATTTCGACAAGCTCCAGGCGCAGGCCGCCGCGATCCGCACGACTCTGGCAGAATCCAGTTTCCTGGGAGTGACCGCCGACGGGAAGGACGTCACCTATCCTGCAGGGAATCTGCTAGATGTGTTTCCTTCCAACCGCGCGGGCTTTTTCTCACGGGTCGGGGAAATGTTCCACCGCATCGGGAAGTTTCTCAAAGAGGATCCCCGCGAGGCGAACACGGAAGGCGGCGTTTTCCCGGCGATTTTCGGAACGGTGGTGATGACGCTGGTGATGAGTATCTTTGTCACTCCCTTCGGCGTGATCGCGGCGATCTATCTGCGGGAATACGCCAAGCAGGGCCTCTTCGTCCGCATGGTGCGGATCAGCGTCAATAATCTAGCAGGGGTTCCATCCATCGTCTTCGGTGTGTTTGGTCTCGCGTTTTTTGTCTATTTTGTCGGCGGAGGTCTCGACCGCTGGCTGTTCTCGGACCGCTTGCCGACTCCCACTTACGGCACGCCCGGCATCCTGTGGGCCTCACTCACCTTGGCACTGCTCACGCTGCCGGTCGTCATCGTCGCTACCGAGGAAGCACTCTCCGCCGTCCCTCGCGGTGTGCGGGAAGCAGCACTCGCGTGCGGCGCCTCCAAGTGGCAGGCGATCCAGCGCGTGGTGCTACCCGCTTCGCTGCCGGGGATTCTAACCGGCGTGATCCTCGCCATGGCACGCGGTGCCGGCGAGGTCGCCCCGCTGATGTTAGTGGGCGTGGTGAAACTCGCCCCATCACTGCCGCTCGACGACATCGCGCCGTTCATCCATCCGGAGCGCAAGTTCATGCACCTTGGATTCCACATTTACGATCTCGGATTCCAATCGCCCGACGCCGAGGCAGCCAAACCGATCGTCTATGCCACCGCGCTGCTGCTCCTGGTCGTGGTGGTCAGTCTCAATCTAACCGCCATCCTGATCCGCAACCGCCTCAAGAAACGCTTCGCCGTGAGCAGCTTCTAAAATGTCCGATCTTCTACCAGCTCGTCCGGATTTCATCCAGGTGGACAATTTCAGTTTCCACTACGGTGAGAAGCAGGCGATTTTCGGCATCGACATGCTTATCCCCGAGCATCAGGTGACCGCACTCATCGGCCCGTCCGGCTGTGGGAAATCCACCTTGCTGCGCAACCTGAACCGCATGAACGATCTCATCGAGGGCGTGCATCACGAGGGCGACATCCGCATCGCGGGGACGAGTCTTTACGATCCATCCGTCGAGGTGATTTCCCTGCGCAAGCGCGTGGGCATGGTGTTCCAAAAGTATAATCCGTTCGCAAAGTCGATTTATGAAAATGTCATCTTCAGCCTGCGCGTGGCGGGTCGCTCGAAGCGGTCCGAGCTCGATGCCACGGTCGAGTGGGCATTGAAATGTGCCGCGCTGTGGGACGAGGTGAAGGACCGGCTTCATGATTCCGCGTTTGGTCTATCAGGCGGGCAGCAGCAACGCTTGTGCATCGCCCGCGCGATCGCCAATCAACCGGAAATCCTCCTGATGGATGAGCCGTGTGCCGCGCTTGATCCGCTGGCGACCTTGAAAATCGAAGACCTGATCCTCGACCTCAAAAAACAATTCACCATCGTCATCGTCACCCACAACATGGAGCAGGCGACCCGCTGCTCGGACCGCACGGCTTTCCTCTACATGGGGAAACTCATCGAGTATGGTGAGACCATGCAAATCTTTGAACGGCCCGTGAAACCGGAAACGGAAGCCTATATCTCCGGACGTTTCAGCTAATCTATGATTTCCTCCTCCACCATTACCGGAGCTCCCGCCATCGAGGTGAAAGACATGGATTTCAACTATGGCAAATCCACGGCGTTGAAGGACATCAACATCGACATTCAGCGCAACGAGGTCACCGCCTTCATCGGGCCGTCCGGCTGCGGCAAGTCCACCTTGCTACGCTGTTTCAACCGGATGAATGACTTCATCCCTGGAGCGAAGGTCGTGCGCGGCGGCATCTGGATCGGCGGCATTGAAATCCACAGCCCGGAAGTGGACGGCGTGGAACTCCGCCGCCGCATCGGCATGGTGTTCCAGAAGTCGAATCCGTTTCCGCGCAGCATTTATGAAAACGTCGCCTACGGGCCGCGCATCCTTGGGGAAAATCGTAAGGATGTGCTTCACGGCATCGTCGAAAAATCCCTGCGCGGCGCGGCATTGTGGGACGAGGTGAAGGACCGTCTGCACGAGAGCGCTTACGGGCTTTCCGGCGGCCAGCAGCAGCGGCTCTGCATCGCCCGCGCGACGGCTGTCGATCCATCGATCATTCTGATGGACGAGCCTTGTTCGGCGCTTGATCCCATCGCCACCGGCCGAGTGGAAGAACTCATTCTTGAGTTGAAACAGAACTACACAATCGTGATCGTGACCCATAACATGCAGCAGGCATCGCGGGTTTCCGATCGTACGGCGTTTTTCTATCTTGGCGAGTTGGTGGAGTTTGATTTCACGGCGAAGATTTTCACCAACCCCGCCAAACGCCAGACGGAAGATTATATCTCCGGTCGCTTCGGTTGATTCCATTCTCACCTCCCCAATCCATGCTTCATTCCCACATCCTCCGCGACTTTGACCAAGCCATCGCCGCTCTCCGCGCCGAGGTGCTGACGATGGCTGGCAAAGCCCGCCACAACCTGGAACGGGCGATCCGAGCATTGTTAGAACGGAATGTGGAACTCGCCAACGCGGTCATCGCCGATGACGACGAGGTGGACGAATGCGAGCGGAAGATCGACCAACTCGGCATGGACATCCTCGTGCGTTTCCATCCGGTCGCCACGGATCTCCGGCTGGTGGTTTCTTCGATGAAAATTTCGATGAACCTTGAGCGCATCTCCGATCATGCGACGACCATCTCGAAGCGCGCCAAAAAAATGAGCGCCAGCCAGGAGCTGCCGGACGCGACTTTGATCGAGCCGCTTTACACGCTGGCGGATCATTTGCTGCGGGATGCGATTGCCGCATACAGCGACCGGAATGCCGAACTCGGTGCCTCGCTCCACGTCCGCGACAAGGAGCTCGATCGGCTGCACAACTCTGTGACGATGACATTCGGCTCGCGCATTGAGCAAAACAACGGACGCAGCCAGGACTATCTGCATTTGATCCTCGTCACCCGCTCGCTTGAACGAGTCGGCGATCTCGCGGTGAACATCGGCGAAGACGCGGTGTTTCTCGAAGTGGCACGCGACCTGCGTCACGAGAGCAACCGCAGTCTCGACGGTGGAGTTTGATTTCGCTGAGAAGTCTTCAGGGATCCGCGTCAGTGACGACCGGCGGGGAAATATTGATCGGGGGCGTGGTGGGAACCAGCGGGAAGCCGCCTTGGCCGCCGGGCGTCGGTCCGACTGGACCATCTCCAGGAAAGTCGAGCGGGTTCGGATTCGCTGCCACTTCGTCCTGCGGGCCGAGGGCAGCGGATTTTGCGTCTTTCGAGCTCTTTGCGCTGCTTCCTTCGCCGGCATTGGTGTCGTATTTGGCCAATAGAGCCTGCACGCCTGCTAGCGAATGAGGATCGGCGGCGATGGCGCATTGGGAAATGATTCGCATCATCTCGGGAGCGGCGGTGATGGAGGTTTCCACGATCGAGATCACCAAGCCGGTGTCCGCGTCGCTGGTTAGGATCGCTGCCTTGACGATCTCGCAGGCGCAGCGCGGATTCGCCTTCACTTCGGTATCAACGACTTCGAGCAATTTGGAGTCGTCCAGACGGATCCGCTGTTGCACGGATAGAGCGAGGCTGCTGCAATCTGCTGCCGGTTGGCCGGACTCGCGATAGACGGCGGAAATGAGATTCAAATTGGATTTCACGCCTTCCGCGAGGATTTCATAAGACCGTGCGCTTGCATGACGATAAGGCGATGGCTTTTGGAGCACTCCCAGATCGACCACGGCCTCCACTTCACGTCTTCGCGGCAGGCGAGGTTCCAGAGTCATCGCATCCTGCGCTGGAAATTCCGCGCTTGGCTCGTCTGGAGTGCCTTTGACTTTTCCAGGCATCGGCAGGTCAGCCACGGTCAATGCGCGTGGCAGGGAAGGGGGGAGGGTTTCTTGTGCTTCGGGCACGACGGCCAGAGAGGTTTCAAAATTCTGCGCGACCAAGGGGCTGAGCAGTCCAAGAAAAAGGTACACAGTGGTGCTCGCGTGCGTTCTCATCGGGGTGGGCTGCAGGAAATCATAATCCGCAAAAGTTAACAAGTCCGTAATTTTAAGGCATCCTGATTGAAATGATTGCCATTTTTCAGCGGGATGATTCGTTTCATTTTCCGAAGCTTTTCGGTTGCCGAGTGGGTGGGCTTTGCTAGCTTGACGCCGATTGATTGAGAAAGGTGATGAATGCCGTACTCGAACATCCCGTGCTCGTATTGAATCGGTTCTGGCAACCGATCCACACTTGTTCCGTCCGCCGGTCGCTCCATCTGCTTTGTCTCGGACATTGCCAGGTGGTCCAAGTCGAGGGTGAGGAACGTTTCACCACGCATGACCTTTCCTCCTGGATCGGATACTCGAAAATGACCATGCAGCCCGGGAGCGAAATGATTCACGGCGCAAGAATTGCCATCCGGGTGCCAAAAATCGTCGTGCTCTCCGTTTACGATCGTCTGCCGCGACTTGAAGTGAAATTCACCCGCCGCAACGTCTTCCTGCGCGACAAGTTCACCTGTCAGTATTGCGAAAAGGTCCTGCCTGAAACGCAACTGAATCTCGACCACGTCACACCGCGCGACAAAGGCGGTCGCACGACTTGGGAAAACATCGTCACCTCGTGCTTTCGTTGCAACACGCGCAAGGCCAACAAGATGCCGCATGAGGCAAACATGCATCCGCAGATGAAGCCATTCGCCCCGCGCTGGCGGCCGCTTTTCGGGATGCATGAAAATGGCCTTGCCGATGAGAGCTGGAGCCACTTCCTCCATACCGACCGCGACGAAGTCCGCCGCTCGGCGTAAATTTCAAGGAGCGGCGGAATCCGTCCGCCGAGCCAATGGAAGCCGATGATTGGAGAAATGTCACATTCATCGTCCCATCATTGGCTTGGGCGATC
Source organism: Akkermansiaceae bacterium (assembly GCA_031412525.1). Taxonomy (GTDB): domain Bacteria; phylum Verrucomicrobiota; class Verrucomicrobiia; order Verrucomicrobiales; family Akkermansiaceae; genus Luteolibacter. Next base: position 25,646 of record JANODE010000106.1, read on the forward strand.
AGATATCGCCCTTCCTCGATCACCGTTCTTTAGCATCGCATGGTTAGCCGCGATGCCTCACACCTGCTGCGGATGATTTCTCTCGACTCGCTCACGAAGGTTTTTGGCCAGCAGATCGCCGTCGACCGCATTTCTCTGGAAATACCCGCCGGCCAGATCGTCGGCCTGTTGGGTCCTAACGGTGCCGGGAAATCGACTACTCTGAAGATGCTCACCGGCATGCTCGCCCCCACTTCCGGCAGCGCCACGATCTGCGGCTTTGATCTCCTGCAGGACGGGATTGAGGTGAAAAAACGTGTCGGTTTTGTGCCTGACTCCGGCGCGGTGTTCGAATCGCTCACTGGCCTCGAATACCTCGAAATGATCGCCGCCCTTTATGGTATCCCGGCCGAGGCGGCCCGCGAACGCATCCGCCAGTTTCTAACTTTTTTCGATCTCGGTTTCGATGTGCTGACCGACAAGCTGCTAGGTGCCTATTCCAAAGGAATGCGCCGCAAAGTCGTCATCACCGCGGCTTTATTGCACAACCCGCAGGTCGTGTTTTTCGATGAACCGCTCGACGGGCTCGATGCGAACGCCGCCGTTGGATTCAAAGCACTCATCCAAACGCTCGCCCGCGAGGGCAAGACCATCGTTTACAGCTCCCACGTGCTCGATGTCGTCGAGCGCGTTTGCGACCGCGTCATCATCATCGACAAGGGAAAAGTGCTCGTCGATGGCCAGCCCGATGCGCTCGTCCGCGAATACAACGCGCCCTCGCTGGAACGCCTTTTCACCCACCTCACCGGCGGCGACGATCTCCAACAGCGCGCCGAGGATTTTGCGAAAACCTTCCGCCCATGAGCGCTATGCCCTCCGATGTCCCGTCGCAGGCGAAGGTCCTCCGCCGACTCTACCTCACCCTTTTCCTCCGCGGCAGGAGCTCGCGCGGACTGAACGTGAAACACAGTGCACAATCCATCGCCAGACGCCTGCTCGTCACCCTGCTGTTCTACATGCTGATAGGAATGATGGCCCTCATGTTCCTCAGCCAGCCGGTCTTCAATCTATCCATCTATCTGCACGGGGCATCGTTGTTTTTTGTCGGCATGTTCGTCGCCACTTCGGCCGGTGAAGTGCTTTTCAACGAACAGGAGGCAGAAATCATGCTGCACCGCCCGATTTCGCCGCGCGCGATGTTGTGGGCGAAGGTTTCCGTTCTGTTGGAAGTGTCGCTCTGGCTCAGCCTTGCCTTCAATTTCTTCGGCTTGCTGGTGGGAACCTTCATCAAAAACGGCAGTCCGTTGTTCGCACCGGCCCACGCGATTTCATCGCTCTGCTCGGCATTGTTTTGCACCAGCGGCGTGATCCTTGTCTATCAGCTTTGTCTGCGTTGGTTCGGCCGTGAGCGACTCGACGGGCTGATGACCTTCATGCAGGTCGTGATGACGCTCGTGCTCGTTCTCGGCAGTCAGATCGCTCCTCGCATGGTCGAGTGGCTGCCCGGGGAAATTCATCTAACCATGGAAACCTGGTGGCTCGTCCTCGTGCCTCCCGCGTGGTTTGCGGCGCTCGACCAGACGCTGATAGGTCGCGGTAGCCCCACACTTTGGGCCCTCGCCACGCTCGGTGTTTTCGCCACCACCGCGGTGATCGCACTCGCTTTTGGCAAACTCGCCGCCAGCTACGAAAGCGGCCTGCAAGCCCTTGGAGAATCGAAATCCCGCAGCCCCGCGCATACCGGCCGCCCGCGCCTGCTGCAACGCCTGGTCACATTGCCGCCACTTTGTTGGATCCTCCGCCATCCGGTCGAGCGCGCTGGTTTCCTGCTGGTGGGAGGTTACATGTTCCGCGACCGCGACGTGAAACTCCGCCTCTATCCGGGACTCGTGCCGATGATGATGATGCCCGTCATCCTGCTTGCGAACGGCATGCGCCACCGTGGGACTGACGGTTTCATGCTGGTGCTCGCCGGTTCCTATCTGCCACTGGTGCCACTCGTCGCCCTCAATCTACTGCGGTTCTCCCAGCACTGGCAGGCCGCCGATGTTTTCCTCGTCACTCCCACCGCCGGTCCTGGCCGTCTCATGATCGGTGCCCGCAAGGCGGTGGAGGTCCTGCTTGTTTTCCCATCTTTGTTAGTAGTTTCCGCAGCGTGCGTCTGGATTGGTGGCGGACTTTCCAGCCTTTTCCAACTGCTGCCCGGTATCCTCGCCCTGCCGATTTTTTCGCGTATCTCCGGCATCAGCAGCAACCAGCTCCCGCTTTCACTTCCCGGCGAGGAGGCCAAGGCGGCCGGTCGTGGCGGACTCGGCCTGCTCGCGATGATGGGAGCCATGGCCGTGGGAGGGGCTGCCGCCGCCGCGAAATCGTTCGGATTTTTCAATACGTTTCTCATCGTTGAAGCCGGTATTGCCCTCACCTGCGCGCTTCTCATGGATGCAAGAATCCGCGGCCTCCGCTGGACCCCGCTGGAGACTGACTGCAGCGGAAAAATCTGAATGCATGCGCGGGTGACACGAACGATACTTTCCAGACAATGAAACATGTGATGATCACCGGTTGCACCCGTGGACTAGGGTTGGCGATGGCCCGCTCTTTCGCGGCAAGAGGATGGCGGGTTTCTGGCTGCGGAACAAAACCGGACGCGGTGCTGCGGCTCGCCGCTGAATTGGAAAAACAGAATCCGGAGATCGATCACTTGATCCGGGTTTGCGACGTCACTTCTGCGGATGAAGTGGAATCGCTGGCGGAAGAAATTCTCGTAACATCAGGAGCGCCTGACTTGCTACTGAATAATGCAGCGGTCATTAACTCTAACGCCCCACTGTGGAAAGTGCCGCCGGTGGAATTTTCCCGCGTCATCGATGTGAATCTCAAAGGCATCCACCTCCTGCTCCGCGCCTTTCTGCCAGCCATGATCGAGCGCGGCAGCGGGGTGATCGTCAATTTCTCTTCGGGCTGGGGCCGATCCACCTCGCCGGAAGTCGCACCGTATTGCTGCACCAAGTGGGGCGTGGAAGGACTCACTCAAGCGCTTTCGCAAGAGCTTCCTTCCGGCCTCGCCGCGGTTGCCCTCAATCCCGGCATCATCGATACCGAAATGCTGCAGAGTACCCTCGGGTCATCGTCAGCGGATTTTCAGGACCCCGCCACTTGGGCGGAGCGGGCCGTGCCGTTTCTCGAAAAACTGGGTCGTCGAGACAACGGCAAGGCACTCACTGCCCCGTCTTGATCCGTTTGTCTAACAATCGGATCAGGCGATCTGGCGTGAGGCGATCGTGCGCTTCGTGGTCTCGACGGTTTCCGCGGCTTCATCGTCCATGCTGGACAGGATGCCTGCTAGATCGGTGGCGATCTCCTTTCTCAGGTGGGACACGATTTCCATGCCCTTCGAGGTGATGCGCACCATGATCTTGCGGCGATCTTCCGAAGCGTGAGCACGCTCAACGTAGCCTAACTTTTCGATGCGGTCGACCAGGCCAGTGGCGGCTGCAGTGGAATGACCCATCTTTTTGGCGATGTCGGTCATCGTCAGGTATTCTTCGCTGGAAAGGTAGGTCAGCAGGAAAAACTGGGGATACGACAGGTTGCCGCGGTTCAGCTCTTTCGAGAGGTTTAAAATGCAGCTGCGTTGTGTGAACAAGACGAAGTCTGCGAGACGGCTGGCATCAGCCTTGACCGAAGCACTCTGGGTGCCTGATGGAATCAGTTTCATGGGGGGATGTAGTTGGGGGGAACCCTCCGCGGGTGTGGGAGGGGAAAGCAAGTTGCTTGCTGACGGTCAGATCATTCCAGAATTCCGGACTCGGCGATATTACGCAATCGCGTGACAATTCGACGTTTCCCTTCGAGCCATGTTGTGGGCCGAGGGTTCGGCACATTCACCTCCCCAATTCTTTCTAGCGTGTCGCGATGCGATAAAACTCCCGTTTTATTAGATCAGGGGGAGTGATCGAAACCGTGCGGGTAGTGGTCGTCGCGGTGAATGTCTCAACCCTTGTCCATTGAATGAGATTGAGAGAGGACTCCACGTCAAACTGGCGGCCGATCTCAAGTTTCGATAGATCGAGATCCACGCGATTCCCCGTCCTGCTGATCCTCACGTCGGGAAGCTGAATCGGTGCGGGATTCGCGGTCAGAGGCGAGCAGGTGGGAAACGCCGCCGGTGCGGCTGCCAACACCCGTAAAGATTGATCACTCACCTTCACGATATGAATTTGTGAGTTCAATACATCTGCCATCTGCAGCTTGAGACCATTCACGACCAACTGCGGTGCTGGATCGAACGCGATTTCCGTATTGTCAGGCGACCATGCAAGCTTCGTGATCCAAATGCCGGGGCCGAAGCTCAGGAGCTCTTGGTCGCCGCTGCCGTCATAATTGATGACGCGGAGTGAGCTGTTGATGAGCCTGCTCGCTCCGAAGTCAATTCGTGAGTCCGCCTCTAGCGTATTTCGGACATAGGCGACCTTGCTGCCATCGGATGAGACCGCCGGGGCATAATCCTGTGACGTCGTCGTAATGATGTAGAAGGTATTGAAGTCGTAATACTTTGTTCCAGTTGGTGCCGTCAGATTACGCAGGAATGGATTCAGCCCCGTGGCATTAAAGACCTTGATGACGGTCCCTTCGGTTAGGCTGGGACCCAGATTGGTCGTGGCAGGAATGTCCTGCCGAAACGCGCCGACAACTTGATTCATAGTCGGATGCCAGTCCAAGCCATCACCGGTTTGATTGATTCCAGTACGTTCCGCGCCGGAAAATAAGAACTCGCCGAGTTGGTTCGTCTGTTGGACGGGAAAAACCTCGAGCCACGGAGATTGAGTGGGCGGTAATCTAACTCCACCTGGTTGTTTTCCCGAAACCGAGGTGAGCTTCAAGACGGCGACCCGATCGCCCGTTGGGGAAAAGGCTTTGTAGTTTGGTAAGTGGGAGGTGTAGTAAGAGTAGGTGTCGAAATCAGGCTCGTCGAATCGATTGATGTAAGTCGTGATCCCATCTGACAGTGTATCCACGTAATGGGAGATCGGTGTCGTGGCTCCTGTCGCCAAGTTCACGCGAAACACATTCTGACTGATCATCTGGTTGAATAGAATCGGATCGGCCGAAGTCACTAACAAATATTGACCATCCCGCGAGACCGTGGGGCTTGCCGCAAATGGCAGGGCAATCGGGATCGGACGATCATTAGTTCCATCGGCGCGAATGGCACGCACCGTGGGGATCGGATTCGGGTTTGTGGTTCGATTGTAGTAAAGGGTCCCGTCTGCTCCGTGAACCTGCGCTGCTGTGAGCAGGGCGAAGCCGACGACGCTGGTGATCGCACCAATCCTGCGGGTGCCAGTCGGGATGGCAGCCCGGTCATGAGCCGGGCCGCAAAATGGGGGGCATTGCGTTTTCATCGGTTTGGACGATGTGAAATGAAGATTTCAGCGGCATCTGCCAAGTGCCAATGCCCGTCACATCGCACACAGGCTAACAGGAGCTGGCGTTTCAATGAAAAACGCCTGCAGATGACACCTGAGTGAAAGCCGAGGGTCCTAAAGTTTTCTCAATAGATCCACCAATGTGGCCCCGGCCACGCGCCAATTGAGCCGGGTTTGAAACTCTGTGAATGCGCCCGAGGCGAGGGCTCGATAGTCCGCCGGACTTTCCATCAGCTTCATGATTTCCCCGGCATAAACCTCGCCGCGGGCAGCTAGTGGAAACAGCAATCCGCTCACTCCATGACGTACGACGGATGGAATTCCACCTGTTTCCGCAGCCAGTGCTGGCAGGCCATAGGCGCTCGCTTCCGCAAAAACGAGCCCGTAGCACTCGGCGCGCGATGGCACGATGAGGAAATGGGATTTCGTTAGAAGCGCGTCCAGTTTTGCCCGGCCTTCCTCGGTGCGCTTGGAAATAAACCCATGCCGGACAACAAAATCCGGGGTCTCCCCGGGCGGCTCGCACCCCACGAGATGGAGGGTGGTTTGCAAACCCCGTCGGTTCAGTTCAATTGCAGTTTCCAAGGCTATATCGCCACCTTTCCGCTCCCATTCGACGCCCATGAAAAGCAGTTCGCATCGATCGGTTGCACGGAGAGCGAGATCCGGCGACTGCCGCTCGGAATCGAGGTTCGCACCGTATGGCACCACCTTCACCTTCGCGGGATCCAGTTGATAGGCTTCGAGCGCCGTCCGCGCCGCCCACTCGGACGTATAGATTGCCAAAGAGCAGCGGTCCAACGCGTTCTGCTCGGTCAGGTGGGCATCTCTGAGCGTTCGTTGGCAAAGATTCGTGGTGTAAGGATAGTAATCGACCATTCCGGCAAAACACGCATCCGACCAGAAAACCGTGGGCAGGCCCGGCTTGAGTCTCGCGATCGGAAAACAGCTTGGACTCAAAACCACATCCACGTTTTGCCCGACCAATCTTGCCTCCACCTGCCTGGCGTAGGCGTCCAGCGTCGACGGCCGCCGATATCGCAAAAATGTTTTCCCAGTCAAATGCTTGTATCCCAGCTCCATCAGCTTACCCGAAACCCGGCCCTTTTCCCGCAAACTATCGATGGTGACTACCTCGCATCCGGTATCAATCAAGGCCTGCCTGAGGTGATAGATGAGGCCGGACCACGAATGGATGTCATCTGCGGCGAAATGAGTCGTATAGGCGATTTTCATGGAAGGGGGACCAGACTGGCCGCGGGAATCATTCCTGTTTCCGCGTCGGGCACAAGGCGGGACTGTAGGTGAATCACCTCCGCCGGACCGGGTTTCGAGAGGGAGGTAGCGCAGAATGTTATAAACCCGAAGCGTAGAGGGGAAAACTGCTTCGAATTCCAATTACCTGCTAGTGGTGAGTTTACTCGGTGTTTTCTAACTTCTGCCAGTTCTGCTTGTTCAAGCCCTCGTCCAGGTTTGGATCGTAGGTCGGCTGGTCGGTGCCGATGTATTTTCCATCGCGATTCATCCAGTAGTGGTTTGATCCGCTGTCCACTTTCATGCGCTGGCCGGTGGACGGGTCGACGACGTTGGTTTTCTCATTGATCGTGTCGATAAATTGTTCATGAGCCTTGTCGCTGGCGGCGTTCCGCGCTCGCCAGCCGCTCATGATGGCGTCGTTGATTGCATTGCTGCGGTTGACGTGAGCACGCTGGTGAGCTTCGAAAGCAGCTTGGTTTTTCGCCATCCGCTGATTGAACTGGGCCCAGCTTTTCCCGGCTTTTTGCGCCTCGCTCCGGTTGAAAGCCGTGATGTGCTCGGGATTGTAACGGGCATTTGCCAGCGCGAAGATGAGTTGTTTTTTCGCCGCCGGGTAGTGGGCTTTTACCGATTGCATGCCGGTGCAATTGTAGCCCCACACCTGCAAGGCCGCAGTTTCTCCGACAGTTAAATGCGTCAGCATGAAATGGGGATCACCATTCGCATTTTCCCAATCGCTGCCGATCACCCTGCGCTTCGTGGGCCCAGGCACGGCTTGGAACAACTGGTCCTGATACCATTGGTCGATTTTCGTCAGCTCCGGGATTTCATCATATTGGAGCAAACGCAGGCCCATGCTGGCACACCACGGGACGAGATCCTGTTGGACCAACGGTGCGATTCCCGGCATCGCCCTCATCGCCTGTCCACTGCGCAGGTAGGCCTGCCGCAACGAGGGGTCGTTAGGAAACAAGAAACTGCGGTTGGGAAAAAAGAAGACCTTGATGCCGTTAGGCCCGACGATGGTCGGTTGGTCTTTCTGGGGATTCCGAATCACCTTCCATGTCGCCGGCAGCGGCAATTCAACATAAAGGGTGCCCTGCGAATCCAGAAACGGCTGCATGGTCAGTTTTTCCCAATAGCCGGATCACATTTTGTCTTCGCCGGACGGTGATTTGGGCGGAGCATCCTGTGCGGTAGATTTCCCGCCACTGAAAAAGGTAACGCCCAGTGCAACGATCAGGGGGATGGTTTTCATAATTTTGCCGGTGGGCCAGGGGGCCATTGAATGGAAAAATGAGGAAGCCAGCAGGTTGATGAAACCGGCACACCAAGGCAAGGAGATTTACGGCAGCTTGGGACGCATCATAGACATAGGGAAAGTCATGATGAACGTAGTTCCCTCGAGCCTGCTTTTGCCTTGATAGAAAAACCAGGGTTCTTGGCTGCACGGCCGCTTCTGACAGCCACCACGTGCCCGGTTCCGGGATCTTTTTGAGGCCCGACCCGGTTTATTGCCAGGGAGAAACCTATTTCAACTCTTCCTCCATGAACGCGAGCACCAGATCCACCAGCTCGTCCATGCTTTCGAAAAGTTCTTCTTCGATGGTGGCGAGGTATTCCTCCTCGGTTTCGCTGTACTCGTGGCGGTCATCGGGCCGCGTCTCGCACCAACGGCTGGCGTTGAGGGGATCGACCAAAGTAGTGGCGCCGATGAGCTCGAAGGAATTCATCACCCGCTGGTGATTCACGTCGCTCTGCCAGAACCCGTGCAGGCCATCCGCGCCCTCCAGCACCGGGACGGTTTCGTAAACATCCATGAGCGCGCGCTCCTCGCGGCTGAGAGCCCGCTCGGCCGATTCGCTTTCCAGGCGATCCATCATCAGCTCCACCTCATCTGGCCATTCAATTGGTTCGTGAGAAAACATCGTGCGTGGGCTTAGAACAACTTAACCATCCTTGCCAAGCGAAACGATGACAATCCGTCCACGGCAGAGCGCCTGGAGCCTTGGAACAAAGGACGGCATAACGCGGTGAGGATAACATTGCCTGCAAACAGGCACCCTTGTTATTCCTGAGGAATTTGCTTGAACCATGAGATTCGGTCGAACCTCGGGGTGCTGAGAGATATTTCAAACTTTGGAACCTTGCCTGTTCCCGCGGCGAACGATGACCATGGCGCCCAATGCGCAAGATCGTTGGAACACTCCAGCCGGCAGAGCTCGTCGGTGTTCATGATGCGGTTGCCCTCTACGACCAAACCGTAAGGCCCGCCCGGCCGGATCGTGGCGGCCAAGCTCTTTCTCGCCGCCACCTGATCAAGCGCCACCTTGTCGATCACGAGATTGTTGCCACCCACAACCTCCGGTTGGTAGGAAATGGCAACCACCTCTTCCGGATAACAGATCCAGGATGAGGAGACCGGCTTGAATCCGTAATAGGGAAATTTTTTCTGGTGTGCCGCGACCGGAGAATCGGAGGTGTTCCTGAAGCCGTGGTCTGACCGTTTTTCATCCTCAGATAGATCCCGGCCAAGGGGCAAAAGCTCCGATCATGGGTCGTGTCGAAAAGAAAATAATCGAATGCCATCAAATTCACAGGGGTGGCGAACTCGTAGCGGATGATCGCGATCCCAAACGAGCTTGGCTCGGGCGCGATCATTAGACTGCTTGATGCCGCGCTCATGGCCTTGGAAAACGAAGCGGATTGGGCTCGGCTGACCCGAAAGATGTTAAAATCCAGTCCATTGAAATCATTTGCGGTTTTGAAAAAATCCGTCATGCCATGGGACGTGTGGACGCTGCTAGAATCCAGGTCAAGGTGCAACAGCGCGCCTGTTGACGAGATTACATCGTTGACTTTCACCGTCCCAGCGGCTTTAGAAAGTCATAACTGAGTTTTATTGGTTGGAAGAATCGGCAGAATGTGTCGAAATGCATCTCGCCCGCCTTCCGAACTTACAGGATTATGAAATGCACCCGCAAATGCCTCTCGATCGCCTCCACTGGTTTGGCTCTGACCGGATTCCAGTCCGACGCGCATGCCGCCACGGTTGTTAGATCGCTTGTGATGCAGGTCGTGGGAACCGGGGCGGGTGCCCCGACCGGCAACCTTGATGTGCTTTTCGATCCCGTCGATGATGTCAGTAAGCTCGTCTCCATCAGCGCCGGATCGGTCGCGACTGACGAAGGGGGATCCATGGTGATCAGTGCCATTTTGGGGAATGACTCCCTTGTCCAATTGTTTTCCACGGCATCCACTGGTTTCTTCTCTAATAACAGCCTAGCTTCAATCACTGGAAACACCTTCACGTCATTCGCAAGTCCGGTTACGATTAAGGGGTTACGGTTTGCGACCGCAAAAAATCAAACCACCGCTCCCGTTGTCACGTTGCCAGCCGGAACGACCTTCACGTTCACCGTGCCTGAAACGTCCACGGCCCTGCTGTCCATTTTCGGAATCGGGATGGTCGCGATGCGGCGAGCGAGGAAGTAGGCTGTGCGATTCCCTCAGGGGGAAAAGCTTCTATCAAATTCCGCATATTTCCCACTCGGTTGGCGTTGAATGGATTGGGTGTATTCGATGCTCACCTCAAATCGGTTTTCCAGCGCGGCATCGACTTTCGATAGGATGAAATTTTCCTCCTCGACGGTGAGGGCGTTCGCGACCACGAGCTTGAGACAGATCCCGGTGGGCGAGGTCTGTACGACTTGGTGCTGGCGGATGGAGCGAACACCCATCACCGCGTTGTGCCCGTAGTAGGGAGGGCGCAATTCCCCCGATGGGAGCATCAGAAGGTCTCGAGCCCTGCCCGGGATATCGGCGATAACGGGAAGCTTCCGCCCGCATCGGCACGGTTCCGATCCCACCGTCGCCAGATCGCCGATCTCGTAGCGGAAAAGTGGCATGGCGAAATTGTGCAATGGGGTGAGGATCACTCGCCCGGTCGTGCCCGCTCCGCAGGGGTGGCCATCGTCATCGAGGATTTCCACTACCATCCGCTCGGATTGAGCGTGCCAATTTCCCTCCATGCACTGGGTGGCGATTCCGCCGCATTCTGCCGCAGAATAGGTGCTGCTC
>JANODE010000107.1:0-24246 GCA_031412525.1 Akkermansiaceae bacterium
ATTTGGACGATCGACCGGGCGATTCGGATTTCCGACCCGCCGATTCGGATTTCCCGCCGCCCGGCCGCGCGCATCGACTGGCGGGGTGAGCCTCTTGGCCAGACGGCTGCTGCGCCCGCCGGGAGAGTTGAAACAGGTGGTAGCAAACCTTCTATCCGTCACTATCTGACAGATAGATCCGGTCATTGAAAAACTGTCAAATGACTAAATCGGCGCTCCTTGTGAACAACTTTTGAGAAAGCCAATCTTGGATTCCCAACTGCAAATGGAGCGGGGGCCCGGTGTTTTCCGAAGAAAAGCTCGGAGCAAGATGCTCCGGCAACGGCCTGGAGCGAGACGCTCCAGCCACGCTGTGCTTGATGCTGTCGCTTGAATTACGAAGTCGATTCTGACCACAGGCAAATCCTGATGCGTTTCTTAACGTAAAGATGCCCGGCAATTCCTTGCCGAACTTCGTTTCAGAATGATTCAGGCAGTCACCTTGGAGATGCTGACGGCGCAGGCCTTGTAGTTCGGCTGGCGCGAGTGGGGATCGAAGCTCGGATGGGTGAGCCGGTTGACTTCCGGGTAATGCATCGGAAGGAAAAGCTGGCCGCGCTGGACGGTGGGGGCGAGGTAAACGGCGGCCTCCATTTCACCCCGGCGGGAGCGGATGGTGACGCGGACTCCGGCCCTGAGGCCGGCGAGGGCGGCGTCTTGCGGATGAATTTCCACGTAGGCACCGGACGGATAGAGTTTTTTGAGAATGTCGGACTTTGCGGTGCGGCTTTGTGTGTGCCACTGGCTGCTGGTGCCGCGGCCGGTTAGAAGGGTGAAGGGGTATTCGGAATCGGTGGGCTCCGGGAGGGCGGCGGGAGGGGAGAAGAGGATCCTGGCCTTGCCGTTAGGCGTGTAGTATTGCCCGTCTTCGAAGAGGCGGCGGGAGATGAGATTGGTGATTCGTGGGTGTGGATCTATCGAACCCGCGGGGTAGGGCCACTGGATGCCGCCCATTTGATCGATCATTTCGTAGTCCTCGATGCCGGTGATGTCGCAGGGGCGGTCCTTGGTGAGATCGCGGATGATCTTGAAGGCGGCCTCGGGATCGGTCCATCCGCCGAACATTCCGCCGCAGCCCCAGGCATCGGCGATCAGGCGGAAGATGCGGAAATCGGATAAAGCCTGTCCGGGCGCTTTTCTAACGGGCTTGATGGTGCCGATGCGGCGCTCGGAGTTGATGAAGCAGCCGCCTTTTTCACCCCATCCGGCGGCGGGGAGGACGAGGTCCGCGGCGAGGGCGCTCTCGGTGGTGAAATACATGTCCTGGACAACGAGAAACTCGAGCTTCTCCCGCAGGACGGCCATTCTGCCGGAGTCGATCCATGAATGAAACGGATTGGTGGCGACGATCCAGAGTCCTTTGATTTCGCCGGATTCCGCAGCGGCGAGGATCTGGTCATAGGCGAGCGAGGGCTCGCTGGGAATGGTTTCCACGGGGATGCCGAGGCCGGCGGCGACTTTTTCACGGTGAGCGGGATCGGCAAAATCGTGACCGCCGACGAGCGAGGTGGTATTGGAGAAAAGCCGCGAGCCCATCGCGTTGCATTGGCCGGTGATGGAGCTGGGACCGGTGCCGGGCTTGCCGATGTTGCCGGTGATGAGGCAGAGGTTGATGATGGCCTGCGCGGTTCTAACGCCTTCGTGGGATTGGTTCACCCCCATGGTCCACCACCAGGAAACGCGCTTGGCGGGATCGGAAACGGCGAGAGCGAGGGCTTCGATGGTTTCCACTGACTGGCCCGTTCTATCAGCCATGGCGGCGGGGGAGTAGTCTTTGACGAATTCCGTGAACTCCGCGATGCCCTCGGTGCGTGAAATGGAAGCGGCGTCGACCCGTCCATCACGGAGGATGCAGTGGGCGAGGGCGTAGAGAAGGGGCAGATCGCCCTTGGGTGTTAGGGCGATGTGCTGGCTGGCGGCCTGTGCTGTTTCCGTGGCGCGGGGATCGATGACGATGATCTGCGGCTTGCGCGGGTTCCGCATCACGCGCTGCCAGAGGATGGGGTGGGCGATGCAGAGGTTGGCACCTATCAGGACGATCACATCGGACTCCTCGAAGTCCGAATAACAGGCAGGCGGCGCGTCGAAGCCGAACGACTGCTTGTAAGCCGTGACGGCGGTGGCCATGCACTGGCGGGTGTTCGCATCGCAATGCAGGAAGCCCATGCCGAACTTGAAAAGGCAGCCGAGGAACGCCATTTCCTCGAAGGGAATCTGCCCGGTTGATAGAAATGCGACGGATTCCCGGCCGTGCTCTGCCTGGATGGACTTGAGCCGCGTGGTGAAGGTGTCGAGCGCGGTGGCCCAATCGGTGGGGACGAGTTTTCCCGATGCATCGCGCAGCAGCGGGACGGTGGCGCGGTCCGGGGAATCAAGCGGATCGAGCGCCTGCCAGCCTTTCGGACAGGCCATGCCGAGATTCACGGGGTAGCCGGCCTGGGGGCTTAGATTGATGGCCTCGCCGTTTTCATCGAGATGGAGCTTCAACTGGCATCCGGTGGCGCAGTAGCCGCAGATGGAGGTGGTGGTGCTGCTGGGTTTCAGGCGCGAGGGGATTTTTCCCAAGCCGAAATTCCCCGGTTCCTGCACCAGATCCCGGGTGAGGGGACCGGTGTGTTGTTTGAGAAAGCGGGAGAACATCTGAGAGTCGCGGAAGGCAGCGTGGCGACTACTGGATAGCAGATGCCATGCGAGATGCCGGTGTGCATTCGGCCGCTGCGGTGTGATGGCTCATCGCGGGAATGAGCGTCGCTAATCCTAAAGAAGAAAATGAACCGCAGATGAACACAGATAAACATTGATTTAAGAGAGTGATGAAAAATCGAGCGCTCATCCTCTGATGAGTGAGGCAACCCATCCAACTCTTTCGTTATCTGCGTGAATCTGTGTTTATTTGACGAAGTAAATTTGATCATTCAGTTCGTCCATCTCCGCTGCGCTCCCATTGCGGTTCCATTTCTCTTTCCGGGCAAATCACGCTTTTCTCAGAGTGATGTGGACGATCTCGGCGGGCGCGTAGGTCCGGAGTGGAAACCAGTTTCCGGCACCGTTGCTCACGACCAGCGCGTGACGTCCCTTCTGATAGAGACCGGACCAGTATTTGAACATGAGCGGTCCGGCTCCCAGATCGTCGCTGACCATCAATTGCCCGCCGTGGGTGTGGCCAGCCAATGTGAGCGGGATGTCATGCTTGGCGGCGGCATCAAACGCATGCGGATGATGGGCCAAGAGCATGGGAAACGCGACGGGGTCCCGCAGTTTTGCAACGGATTCGACTTTTTCCACCATGTCGGCGACCTGTCGATCCCAGCTGATTCCCATGATCTGCACGGGATGACCACGGACCTGCACGGTGGCCGCTTCGTTTCGCAGGAGGGGAATTCCACTCTCTCGAACGGCGCGGACAAACTCTCCCGGGTCGTCGAAAAGGTCATGATTGCCCTCCACCATGAAGAGGCCGGAACGCGCGGTCATGCCTTTGACCATTTCCAGCGCGGCGGGGAGATCTCTGAGTGAGTTGTCGATCAGGTCGCCGGTGAGGAGGACGAGATCGACGTCGAGGCGATTCGTCGCGTCGGTGATTTCCCGCAGCATGGGACCGCGCGTGAATTTTCCGACGTGGGTGTCCGAAATCTGGGCGATGCGGAGGCCGTCGAGTGCGTCCGGAAGATCGGATAGGGAAACCGTCAGTTCACGGATGCGGAACTGACGCAAACGAGGCAGGCAGATTCCGGTGGCGGCAAAAGTGGCGAGGACCGGCAGGGCGACCGCTGCGGTGCCTAGCAGCTTGCGCCGTGTGATGGCTCCGGGAATGGGATCGGTGGACAGCGGGGCGTTGTTTGCGGGCTGCTGGCGCTTCAGGATTTTTTTTCCAAGCGTTAGAACCGCCCATCCCAACATCATTGGCAGGCCTGTGAGAGGGAGGAAAATGATTCCCCATAACAGAACGAGCGCATACATGGCCGGGGGAATGGGCAAGGAGATTCCCTCGTTCCGCGCGAGCAGAATCCAACAGAATCCCGCTAACAGCGTCGTGACCAGGAGACCGAATGCGATGCGCCAAGTGCCCGGCACCTTCATGGCCTTGAGCCGACGGTCCGCCCAGATCCACCAGACGAAGGAAAAGAACGGAATGCCGAATACGATGAACTTGAAGATCCCCATAAGCTTGAATTTCCACGACCGTAGCCGCGAAGTGCGGCTTGTCCACTGGCTGAAATTTCAACTGGCAGTGTGCCGAAACAGCACGAACGGGGAAACCACCAGCACCTCAAAAAGCACCTCCGCAGGGTGTTCCCACTGGGCGGCGTGGAGGGCGCCGATTTTCACCAGATCACCGGTTTTCAGCCATTTTTCGACTTGGTCGCGGCGGTTATCCGCCATGGCCTCGCCGACTTCCTGGAGGCTTAAACCAGGATCCACGAAAAACAACGCACTCCGCTCGTAATGCGGTCGCAGGTAGTCCCAGGTGACGGTGCCGATGTCGTTCGCCAGCTTTTCCGGCGTGGTGAAATCCGGGAGAATCATGGGTGGACGAGTGGCTTAATGAGTCATCGGACTCTCTCCGGAAGCGTCTCCCAAGTGGGATTGGTTTTCCGGGAGGAAGCGCTTGAAGCGGGTCTTGTCGATGGACTTCATGTAGGCCTCTTCCGGTGAGATCATGCCTTCGCGGAGCTTTGACCAGATGGACTCGTCCATGAACTGCATGCCTTCGTTTTTTCCGCCGGTGATGACGTCGTAGAGCTTCTGGGTGGCACCTTCGCGGATGATGGCGGCGACGGCAGGGGTGGCGAACATGATTTCATGCACGGCGGTCCGGCCGGGTTTGTCCACGCGCTTGCACAAAAGCTGGGCGACCACGCCGCGGAGCGAGGCGGCAAGCATGGTGCGGACCTGGGATTGCTGGTCCGACGGGAAAACGTCGATGATCCGGTCAACCGTCTTGCGGGCGTTGTTCGTGTGGAGAGTGCCGAAGACGAGAAGTCCGGTTTCCGCCGCGGTCAGGGCGAGGGAAATCGTTTCCAAGTCGCGCATTTCTCCGACGAGAACGATGTCCGAATCCTCACGCAGGGCGGCGCGCAGGCCATCGGCGAAGGACGGCGTCTGGATCGGAACCTCGCGCTGGGTGATGATGGAGCGCTTGTTGCGGTGGACGAACTCGATGGGCTCCTCAACGGTGATGATGTGCCGGTTGAAATTGATGTTGATGTAGTCCAGCAGGGCGGCGAGCGTCGTGGATTTGCCGGAGCCGGTCGGACCGGTAACGAGCACGAGGCCGGAGCGCATGTGGCCGAATTCCTTCACGACGTTCGGCACGCCGAGGCTCTCAAGCGAGGCGATTTCGGTGGGAATCAGCCGGAAAACCGCGCCGAGACCGTTCTGTTGTTTGAGGTAGTTGCAACGGAAACGGGAGTCCAAGTCCATTTCGTAGGCGAAGTCGAGGTCGCCGGATTTCAGGTATCGTTCGAATGCAGCCGGGTCGCAAATTTCTGCGAGCAGGGCTTTGAACGTTTCACCTTCGAGCACTTCCTGGTCGGGAATCTCGGTGACCGCCCCGTGGACGCGGATTTTCGGGTGCTGGCCTTCGGATAGATGAAGGTCGGAGCCCTTGGTGGCGATGAGGTAGCGAAAGAGGGTGTCGATCTTGGCCATTGCGGAAATGAAAAGGAGATGAGTTTTGGAGGAGATGGAGGAAACGACTGGTGGCCTCAGGATTCCAGGAATGCCTTCATCTGGTTCTTGTCGTCCGAACGGAACAGCAGGTCATCGCGCGAAATGATGCCTTGGACATACAGGCGCCGCAGCGACTCATCCATGGTGATCATGCCGACGTTTTTACCGGTCTGCATGACGCCGGGAAGCATGAAGGTCTTGCCTTCACGAATACAGTTGGAAACGGCGGGAGTGTTGACCAGGAGTTCAAGGGCGAGCACACGTCCGTTCCCATCCGCGCGTGGCACGAGCTGTTGGGAAAGGATGCCGCGGAGCGATTCGGAAACCATGATGCGGATCTGGTCGCGCTGGTCGGTGGGGAACACGTCGAGCACCCGGTCCAGCGTCCGCGGGGCGTTGCCGGTGTGCAGGGTGCCGAGCACCAAGTGGCCCGTTTCCGCAGCAGTGAGGGCGAGCTGAATGGTCTCAAGGTCGCGCATTTCTCCGACCATGATGACGTCCGGATCCTCCCGCAGGGCGCCGCGGAGCGCCTTGGCGAAAGATTCGGTGTGGGTGTGGACTTCACGCTGGTTGACGTGGCAGCCTTTGGATTCGAAAACGTATTCGATCGGATCCTCAAGCGTAAGAATGTGGTCCTCGCGGTCGCGGTTGATGAAATCGACAAGCGCGGCGAGGGTGGTGGATTTTCCGGATCCCACCGAGCCAGTGACCAACACGAGGCCGTTCTGATAACGGGTCAGCGGAAGAATGTGCTCGAGCGGGAGGCCGATGTCCTCGATGGACTTGATCTTGCTGTTGATGATCCGGAAAACCATGTCGTAGCCGAGACGCTGCTTTACGACGGAGGCCCGGTAGCGGCCATTGGTGGTGGAGTAGGCGAAATCGATGTCGCCATGATCCTGAAGGCGATTCCATTCGGCATCTCCGAGAAATGAACGCGCCAGACGGGCCGTGTCTTCAGGAGCCAGCGGCTGGTGGTCTGGCCAAATGGGAGCAAGCTGGCCGAAGCGTCTCCAAGCGGGCGGGTAGGCAGTTGGCAGGTGAAGGTCGGAGCAATCATAGTCACGGCCGAGCTGGAGATATTGATCGACGTGATCCAGAACAACATGCTGTTCAGACATAAGGAGGGTTTCAGATGGAATTGGGTGAAGGATGATTGAACTCGGCCGGTTGTCTTGGTGCGTTGGAGGCGAACCTGCTGGCGAGATGTTGTTTCACTTGGTTGGCGAGCCAGACTTTTGCCAAAGGGCGGGCGGCGGTCAAGGTGAGACCGAGCAAAGCAGCGGGCAATCCGCGGCGTTTTTCTGCCTTCGCGGGTTTTCCTCCTCGAAACAGGAAGCTGGCGGCGAGACCGGACGCCAGCGACCCCAGCAGCCACCCGGTGGGATGCGCTTTGAGTGAAGTTCGCAATCGGGCTGGAATGTCGAACCGCTGCGAAATCGAGAGTGCCTCATCTCCCAAGCAGGAGCGTGAAGCCTCGCTGAGGCGGATCAATCGTTGGATTTCCGAGTTTGTTTGAAGTTTTCGATCCATTCGCGGTCTTTCTGAAATTCAGCGCGGGTGACAGGGAAGGCGGGTGCTCCCGAAGGTTTTCCTAGGCGCGCCAGCATCACACCTGCCAGCAAATGCAACATGGCAAAGCCCACGGCCACCCACGACCATGGTTTGCCGATGGCGTCTGATAAAATGGCGACCAGCCCGGCCATCAGCAAGGCCCACGCAAAGAAGGCCGCACAACCGGCGGCGATTAGGAAAATGGCACTGCGCGCTTTTTCCCGGCCGGCGTCTTTTGACTCCAGCTGAATCAGGGCCACGCGGGAAGCGATCAAGGCCATGAGGGCCTCCCGCCAATTCGACGGGAAGCCTTCGGATGGATTTTCTTCAACGCGCCGGGACTCGCCGGACAGCGTCGGATCTGCGTCAGATGACGGATTCATGAAACTACGGGGGAACTCACCGGACGCGGCTGGCAATGGAATTCATCGGCGAACGATGAGACCAATCAGGAATCCGATTCCCAGCGCGCTAAGCACGCATTTGGACGGATTCTGGCGGATGTAGTCTTCGGCGGTGACGTGGATTTCCTTAGCCTTCACGCGAGTGTCCTGCCATTGCTCGTTGGCGGATTCCTTCAGGTGTTGGGCCTTATCGGTGGCAGCTGCCTTGAACTGGGTCGCCTTTTCGGTCGCAGTGGCCTTGAATTGAGTCGCTTTTTCGGTGGCGGTCTCGCGGAATTGCTGGGCCGTCTCGACTGCACGTTCCTTGAGGGCTGAGGCCTTCACTTCGGCGGTTTGCACGAATTCACGGGCCTTTTCGCCAGCGGCGGCACGAAGATCGTTAGCGGCTTGGGCGACGGATGGGTTCTGGGTGAATCCGGCTTCCGGGTCCAGGCTGTTGGGGGTGGAGAATGGATTGGACATGGCTGTTTTGATTTCAGTTTCCGGCGAACCTTCATGATTCGCCATGTGGGGAGATTAGTGACACTTCTTCGGGGAAGGTGCAAGGCGTGTCTTGAAAATTGGCAAATAGTTGTTATTCCGCCACGACCCTCGCGCGCGGCGGTGCTAGCAGAAGCTGGCTCTGGTCGGCAGGCGGCGAAGTGAACCGCACGTTTTCCCATTTGGTATCTTTCAGCGGACCGGTGCCGCGGAACTGGAACAAGCCGTAGAACGGGCGCAGCGGCAACGTGATCAACCCTAACAATCCTCGGGCGTTCATCCTCATGGTCATGTCCACGGTCCGGTCGTTGAGATCCACAATGCCATCGCCAGTGAAGTTTAGCGAGGTCGTGGAGGTCTGGAAGTCGTTGCTGCTGAGCACTCCCTTATCGATATTGAAAGTGAAAAACGCGCTTTTTGCCTGTTGCGATCCAGCCTTGCTATCGTTGAGCGCGCCACTCACGAGGGAGGTGAGGGGGCCAAACATGGGGACGGAAAAAAGCTCCGCCTGTTCCACAGCCATCAGGCCTTCCCCTTCCATGGTCTCCACCTTTCCGTCGGTTAGCGAAAAATTGATTCGCCCGGTGACATTGCCGCCGCCCTTCATTTCAAAGCCGTAAGTGGAGGTCAGCTCCGAAAGTGAGAGTTTTGTCCAATTCAGCTCGCCCTCCAGTTTTCCTTTGCCGACGTAGTCAAACCGCGCGGCGACCGGGCCACCAAATCCGGAGACTTCCAAATCGTCGATCTGCACACGCTCGCCGCGGATGGCCACCTTTGCCCGCGGTCGGTCCAGCACGAGGTTTTCTCCGAGGAAAACGTAGTCGGCGGCATTTTCCGAACTGAATGAAACATCCAGCACGGTTCGTCCCCTCGGCGTGACGTCCACCACGCCATTCCCCTTCAGCTGAGGCGGGCGGTGGAATCGGTATTGCTCAAGTGAATCCGCCACTTTTGGAGCGAAAAACCGCACCATCGGGGCTGCCCAGAATTCGCCGTTTACGCCTTCCACCTCGACCAGTTTTTCCCCGGCGTCGTAACGGATCCTGTCAATTTTTGTCGTGCCCTGTTTCGGGCCGTTGAAGGCTTCGCGCAGGGAGTAGTTTTCGTAATTGAAGGTCACTGCGCCGTCGTAGAAATCGAGTTCATGGTGGTTGAGCGAAAGTTTGCATTCCGCGTGGTTCACCGGCACGCCCCGGTAATTGATGTTTTGGGCGTTTCCTTTCCCGGTGAAGGCCCACGCGGTTTTGTCCGCCGTGTCAAAGCTGCCATCGAGATGGACGTTCACCGCCGCTCCCTTACGTTCGGAAAAATCCCTCAGCACGGCGACCATCGGATGCGGTTCGAGAAAAAACGGCCGATAAACCGGAATCGGTAGCGTCGTGAACAGCTCAAAGCGGACGATGGGCAACTGGATCATCGCCTTGCCATGGGCTTCGCCATCCGGTCTGAGCAGACGGGCGTCGCGCAGGAACAACTGCTGATCGCGCCAGGAAAACGAGCTCTCCACCACATCGAAGAGCATGCCGCGCAGCTTGATGGCCTCGCAGCGGACATGACCCGTCATGCGGATCTGCGGGGAATTGTTATCATCCAGTGTGAAATTTCCCTCAGCCTCAAGGGCTTGCCGACCCCGAATATCGACCTCTTTCACGGCCGGCATCCCGGCCCACGCTTTCAGCAGGGCAGGCACTTCGAGTGACGATGCGATGTCGAAACGCCCTTCCTTCGCGTCGATATTGTAATCGATGTGGCCATCGAGGGTGCCGCGTGAGTCGGTGGCGCGCAGCGTGGAAATCGTCAGCAAATCACCCGCCAATTCCGCTTCGATGTTCACCTCATCCAGCACATGGTAATTTTTTTCCATTCCGCGGGCGCTGAATGAGAGCTTGGCGATGATGGATGAGCGCTGGTTGGCATCGCCTTCGACGTTAATGTCGATCTTCGGTGGGGACTTTTTGTCGAATTTCCAGAGCTTCAGTTCGTTGATGATTTTGGCCACCAACGCGCGGCGTTTGCCGACGTTCGACTCATCAGGCGGCTTCGGGCCATCCTGTTGATAGCCAATCATCTGTGCATCCAGATTCACCTCGATTCCAGCGATTTTCCCTCTCGCATCCCGCACTTCGAGGCGGCGGTTGCCGGGCATGAAAATGGTGCCGTTCACGTCCGAGATGGCCAGTGTTTCGGAACGGGGATTCTTCGGGTCCACCGGCATGCTGAGTTCGGCATCCACAAGATCGATTTTCGTCAGGTGGAAAACGCCACGAGCGAGCCTCGTTTTGTCGAAATCCAGAGTGACTCGCTCCAACCTTGAGAGCGCCTGCAGGTGTTCCGGATCGGAAAACACCCTCACGTCCGTCGCCACGACGCCACGCAGGGGAATGTAGCTCAGCCCGCCGATCTTGATGTGGGCACCTTGTTTGCTGATTTCGCGCTCGATGACCGCCCGCCAGCCTTCCGGAAGGCCCGTTTGATTGGCCCACCACAGAAGTCCGCACAATCCCAAACCTGCTGAGACGATCAGCAGAAAAAAGAAGGATCGGATGTTCCGGGCCAGGTGGAATCGATACATGCGAGGAGTCCGGCGAATTTATCCCCCGTCTTTTTGAAAAGCAACTCAGGGCACCAATCCCGCCTCGCGGAAGGAAAAATACGGCAGTCGCCCCTCCGCCGACCGACCGATGATCAAGTGGTCAAGCATCTCGATCTGCATGAATTTCGCGGCTTCTACCAATTTCCGGGTCACTTGTTCGTCCGCCCGACTTGGGCTGGGATCGCCGGATGGATGGTTGTGGATGAGGATGAAACTGAAGCCACCGCGAGTAATGACTGGCCGGAAAATCTCCCGCGGATGGGCGGTGGACTCGTTCACGGATCCCATTGAGACGATCTCCGTTCCAATGTGACGCAGCCGCGTGTCCAGCACGGCCACCACGACCTGCTCCTTCGCCAAGTGGCCCATCTGCGGACCGAAATATTCGTAGATCAACTGCGGCGTATCGAGCGGACGGCTTTGGAGCTGCTCGCGGGCGACGCGCGATCCGAGCTCGAAGGCAGCGGCGAGTTTTGAAGCTTTCGCCAAGCCAAGGCCCTTTTCCTTCGCCAGTTGTGAAACGGACAATCCGCCAAGTGCGCCCATGCTGCCGTATTTCTGAATCAAATTTCTGCCGATCTGGATCGCGCTCAGCCCCTTCATCCCGGTGGAAATGAACAAGGCCATCAGCTCGTCATTTCCTAACGCACCCGGCCCAAGCATCGCCAGTTTCTCGCGCGGCCGTTGGTCATAAGGCATGTCCTGGATGCGCGAGCCGGTCGGTTCCCGATCCGTTTCCGTCAGAGCTGTTTCGCTGAACATTTGAACACTCTAATGAATCCCCTCTGCTTGGCAAGCATTCGAAACAATCCTTCTGGAAATTTTTCACCTGCGCCTTACTTTCCCGGCATGGGTTGGCTGCTGTTTTTCGATGGCGATTGCGCGTTTTGCTCGAAGTCCGTGCGACAGGTGGTCCGTTTCGACAAGCTTGGAAAGGTGTCCTTTGCTCCTCTCCAAGGCGAGATTGCACGAAAAATGGGCTTCAGCCACCACGCTTCGAAGGAGGGAGGCACCATGGTGTTGCTCCGCGAGTCGGACGGGAAGATTTTCACTCATAGCGACGGGCCGATCGAACTCACCCGCATCTTCGGCGGCTGGTGGCGGATTCTCTCGCTCGCCCGTTTCATCCCGAAACCCCTTCGCGACATGGCCTACCGCTGGGTTGCCCGCAACCGCTACCGGTTCATGGGGAAAAACGACACCTGCTCGCTACCGGATCCCGCAGTGGTGAAACGCCTGCGGGAATAGGCACCTGAATTTCAGCCTAGCAGAAGCCTCATCGTCATCATCCCGGAGGTGGAAAAACCGTGCCGCGCATAAAACCGCTGCGCTGCTTCATTGGTGCCATCGGTTAGCAGAGTGACCCGCAGACAGCCGCATTCCTTCGCGCATTCGATGGCCGCAGAAAGCAGTTTGCCTCCCGCTCCTCCGCCACGCTCTTCCGGGTGGACGATCATGTCCTCAAGAAACGCCACTCTGCCGCCCAGCGCTGTCGAGGGCAGAAACAACAAGGCGACCATCCCGATCACCATCCCTTCATCTTTCAGGACCAGCACCCGTCCGACGTCCGGATTTTCCAAAACGGCCAGCAGTCCCGATCGTTGCAATTCCGCATCCGGCCGGAACTCCGCTTCCTGCGCAAACAGGATTTCCAACAGACCACACAAGTCGGTTAGGTCATCGTGTGTTGCCGGGATTACGATCATGAGGGAGGTGCCTTAGGGTGGGCAAAAGAAACACGGCAGAGCGCGAAAAAGCGAGGTCGGAATAGAACCTTGAAATGCTGGAAACCGCGTGCATCCTCGCCGCCCGCCCATGGCAGGACCTATTTTTCAAGCACTTCCCGGTTTCCGCGACTTCACTCCCCGTGAATGCGCGGTCCGCAATTATTTGTTCGATACGTGGCGTTCGGTCGCCCGCCGTTGCGGCTACGTCGAATACGAAACACCCATCCTGGAGGACACCGGGCTCTATTTGAAAAAATCCGGCGGTGAGCTTTCGTCGCAGCTTTTCCGCTTCGAGGACCAGGGCGGGCGCGATGTGACGCTGCGTCCGGAGGTGACCGCCTCGCTGGCGCGGATCGTCGCGCAACATCAGCGGGATTTCCCGAAGCCGCTCAAGTGGTTCGAAATCGGCCAGTGTTTTCGTTACGAAAAACCGCAGAAGGGCAGGGGACGTGAGTTCCACCAGTTCAACGTGGACATCCTCGGCGAGGCTGGACCGGCCGCCGATGCCGAGCTGATTGCCCTCGCGATCGAGACGATGTTGGCGTTCGGCTTCGTGGAGGGCGATTTTGTCGTCCGCATTTCCGACCGCAAGGCGTGGATCGATTTCGCCGAAGCGAATGGCATTTCTGAAAAAAGCATCCCGGATTTCCTCGGCATCATCGACAAGATCGAGCGCGAAAAACCCGAAGTGCTGGAGCAGAAACTTGCCGCCTTTTCGCTCACTCCGGAAGGTGTCCGCGCCTTCATCGCCGATCCCGCCAACGCCTCCGCCGCCTACCTCTCCATCCGCGAGGATCTGGCAGCCCGCGGCTTTGCGGATTTCGTCGAACTCGATCTCTCCATCGTCCGCGGCCTTGCCTACTACACCGGAGTGGTGTTCGAGGTCTTCGATGCGAAAAAATCCATGCGCGCCGTCGCCGGCGGCGGTCGCTACGACACGCTCATTTCCACCATCTCCGACGGCGCGACTGACATGCCCGCCACCGGATTCGCGATGGGCGACTACGTCATCCGCAACCTCATCGAGGAAACGACGCACACCGCCATGCAGATGGAAGTCTGGCTCCAGCGCAACGCCGCCGCCTGCGACATTTACGTCGTCGTCGCCGATGATACAAAGCGCGCCGAGTCGCTGCAACTCGTCACCAGTCTCCGCCGCAACGGCATCTCCGCCGACCTGCCGATGGGCTGCCCGAAAGTCGCCAAACAATTCCAGAGCGCCGAGAAATCCGGCGCCCGCTTCGCCCTCGTCGTCGGTGCAGAGTATCCCGAGCTCAAACTCAAGATCCTCGCCAGCCGCACCGAGGAATCCGGCAACGCCGAAACCGCCATCGACTGGCTAACCGACCGCCTGCTCCAACCGGATGGGCCGCTTCTGGCTTGATAGAAGAAGAAAATTGAACCGCAGATGAACACAGATGGACGCAGATTTTTCATATAAGAAAGAGACCGATGCTTTTATCGGGTCTGCGTTCGATGTTTTGAACGAAATCGGTCATGGTTTCCATGAGAAGCCTTATGAGAATTCTTTGGCTGTGGAGTTCGGGTATAGAAATATACCGTTTTCGCAGCAGGCTCGATATCCAATCCTTTATCGTGGGGTCAAGGTTTCGGAATACATTCCAGACTTGATCGTGTTCGAAATGGTGATCGTGGATGCTAAAGTCATCGAGCGCATTACCGACCACGAGATCGGCCAAATGCTCAACTACCTCAGAATCACAGGGCTTCCCGTGGGTCTGATCCTAAATTTCAAAAACTCCAAACTCGAATTCCGCCGGGTAGTCGCCACCTCTCAGAATTTCATCCGCCGCAAGACACCCTGATTTCTTCCTCTTATCAACGTCCATCTGCGTTCATCTGCGTTCATCTGCGGTTAAAAAACCTCTTAAATATCTCCAACATGCGCACTCATCATTGCAACGAACTCCGCGAATCCCACATCGGTCAAACCGTCCAGCTCATCGGTTGGGTCAATTCCGCACGTGACCAGGGCGGCGTGATCTTCATCGACTTGCGCGACCGCGAGGGCGTGACCCAATGCGTGTTCCGCGGTGAGGTTTCGCAGGAGGCCACCGACCTTTCCCACAAGCTCCGCGTCGAGGACGTGGTGCAGATCACCGGCACCGTCGAGGCTCGTTTGAAAACCGATGACGTTGATACCACCAACGACAAGTTAGAGACCGGCAGCATCGAAATCGTCGCGACCGAACTCATCATCGTCAATAAGGCGGACGTGCTTCCGTTCCAACTCGACAAGGAACTCTCTAACGAAGACCTGCGGATGAAATACCGCTATCTCGACCTGCGTCGCGCGCGCATGAGCAAGAACATCCGCCAGCGGAGCGTGATCACTTCCGCCGCCCGCCGCTATCTCGACGAGTCCGGATTTTTCGAAATCGAAACGCCGATCCTTTCGAACCCGACACCAGAAGGCGCGCGCGATTTCCTCGTGCCGTCACGTCTCAACCCCGGTCGTTTCTACGCGCTCCCGCAGGCTCCGCAGCAATACAAGCAGCTCCTGATGGTGGCCGGATTGGAGAAGTATTTCCAAATCGCCCGCTGCTTCCGCGACGAGGATCTCCGCGCGGATCGGCAGCCGGAGTTCACGCAGATCGACATCGAAGCGAGCTTCGTCACCCAGGAAGACATCATCAAGCTGGTCGAAGGATTGTTAGCTTCGATGTTCAAGTCCGGCCTCGGCATCGATGTGCCGAGCCCGTTCCCGCGCATGACCTATCGTGAGGCGGAGGACATCTACGGCTCCGACAAACCGGACACCCGCTTCGACATGAAGATCACCGATCTCGGCGACGTCTTCGCGGCCACCGAGTTCAAGATCTTCCGCGGCACGCTCGACGGCGGCGGCGTTGTTAGGGCGATCAATGCCAAGGGCTTCGCCGGCATCACCACCGGCCAGATGAACCGCCTCAACGAGATTGCCGTGCAAGCTGGTCTGCCCGTTAAGAACCTCGCGTTCGTCAAGCTGGAGAACGGCGAATACAAGAGCCCGCTCTGGAAGATCTTCACCGATTCCGAAAAGGAAGCTGTCGTTTCCAAGCTCGATCTAGCAGAGGGCGACATCGTGTTCTTCGCCGCCGGCTCGCGTGAAAGCGTCAGCACGATCCTCGGCCGCGTCCGCTCGGAATGTGCCGTGATGATGGACCTCAACAACGACCCGACAAAATTCAACTTCCTCTGGGTCGTCGATTTCCCGCTGCTCGCGCACGACGAGGAAACCGGTCACTGGGCTGCCGTCCACCATCCGTTCACCCGCCCTCATCCAGAAGACATTGATAAACTTGACGCCGGCGACTACGCAAATGTTAGGGCCGTCGCTTACGACGTCGTGCTCAACGGCTACGAACTCGGCGGTGGCTCGATCCGGATTCATGAAAAGGATCTCCAGTCCAAGATGTTCAGCGTGTTAGGAGTGGGTCCCGAGGAGCAGCAGATCAAGTTCGGCCACCTGTTGGACGCGTTCCGTTTCGGCGCACCGCCACACGGTGGTCTCGCCCTCGGCCTCGACCGTATCGCCATGTTAGTCGCTGGCGAGGACAGCATCCGCGAGGTAATCGCTTTCCCGAAGAACAACAAGGGAGCCGACCTCATGGCCAGCAGTCCCTGCCAGATCGAGCACAAGCTTTTGCGCGAGGTTTACGTGCAATCCACCTACAAGGATCCGAAGCTCGCTGCGGGCGATGCGAAGACGGAGGTAACAGCCTGAAAAAAAAGCGGCCCGATCGATTATCCCCGGGAAAAACCCAAAAACCCAAAGGGACGTTCAATCGGACCGCCGTGTCTCGCGACGGGCGAAAAATAAGCAGGCTTGCGATTTTCCGTCAACTGGTTTTTCGTAATTTCAAGAAATTTTCCATCACGTTTCGCGCGACTCAATCGGTGCGCGGAAAATCAGAGGAATCGTTCACAAATCCCAATTTTTCTCCTAGCCCGGATCACAATCAGTCCTACTCTGGCCGCATCACCCGAAACGACCTGCAAACGCGGTGGTTTCTCTCTCAAAACGCAGCGCATTTCCCATGAACCTGACACTCAAAGTATGGCGGCAGTCCGGGCCGAAAGCCAAGGGCAAGATCGAAACCTACGATGCAAAGGGCATCCCTGCCGAGGCGTCGTTCCTCGAAATGCTCGATATCGTCAACGGAGGCCTGATCGAAAAAGGCACTGAGCCGATCCATTTTGACCACGATTGCCGCGAGGGCATCTGCGGTACCTGCTCGCTCACCATCAACGGCATTCCGCACAGCAAGGAACGGGGCATCACCACCTGCCAGGTTCACATGCGGAAATTCAAGGAGGGTGACACCATCTGGATCGAGCCGTTCCGCGCAAATCCATTTCCTGTGATTCGTGACTTGATCGTCGACCGTGGGGCCTTCGACCGCATCGTCGCGGCTGGCGGATATGTCGATGTCCGGACAGGCTCCAGCGTTGACGCGAATTCCGTACCGATTCCGAAAGAGCAGGCCGATTCCGCCTTCGATGCAGCGGCGTGCATTGGTTGCGGTGCGTGTGTGGCCGCCTGTAAAAATTCCTCCGCGATGCTGTTCGTTTCAGCGAAAGTTTCCCACCTCGGTCACCTTCCCCAAGGCCAGCCGGAGCGCCACAAGCGGGTGCTCGCCATGGTCCGGCAGATGGATTCGGAGGGATTCGGAAACTGCACGAACCAATACGAGTGCGAGGCCGCGTGTCCGAAGGAAATCAGCGTCGATCACATCGCCCGCATGAATCGCGACTACGCCGTCGCAGTGCTTCACGAGCAACTCGCCTGATTACGCGGAACGAAAGTTGGGAATAGAATGGAGCGTGGATGCTCTGGCATTCAGAACACGCTTCACTCCCATCATGATCACCACACACCGGATTTCGTTTCTTATTTTCACCCTCGCCCTTGCTTCCTGCTCTGCTGGGGATAAAGACAAGCCAGCCATGGAAGTCCGCACTGAAATTCCCGCCGAGCCCACTGGAAAGGTCGAGAAGACCGACGCAGAGTGGAAAAAGCAGCTCACGCCCGAGCAATACTCAATTCTCCGCCAAGCCGGAACCGAGCGCGCGAACGGAGCCGTTTACAAGGAGTTCAAGCATCAGGGAAAAGGCAGCTATCACTGCGCGGGCTGCAATGCGCTGCTTTTTACTTCCGAGCAGAAATTCGATTCCGGCTGCGGCTGGCCCTCTTTTTACGATCCTGCCAAAGCGGAGAACGTTTCCATCAAAAAGGACGTCAGCATGGGCATGACCCGCATCGAAGTGACCTGTGCGAAATGCGACGGCCATCTTGGCCACGTCTTTGAAGGGGAAGGATTCAACACCCCCACCGACAAGCGCTATTGCATCAATGGCGGTGGCCTCATCTACGTCCCGGCGAAGGCCGAAGCGGCTGCGAAAACCGAGCCCGAAAAAAAATAAGTCCGCGAGCGGGCGAACGCGAACTGACGTGATGACGGATCATTCCCGGTCTGGAACCACATCGGGGCCATCTGCTTTCGCACACTCAAGAGGCAACCGGACGGTGAAGGTTGTTTCATTATCGGCGGAAGCGACATTGATCGTGCCGTCATGAGCGAATGATACTTCGCGCGCAATGTAGAGGCCTAATCCGATGCTACCGGCGGAGAAAGGATGATCCGCTGCCTGCGATGACTGTTGGCGTTTCATGGGTTCGAAGATGACTCCGAGAAAATCTTCTGGGATCGGTGGGCCGAAGTTGTGGACAGCGAGCACGACTTCCGCACCGGAAAGGGTGGCGGTGACGGTGATCGGTGAGGTGGGGCAGCCATGTTGCACGGCGTTTCCCATCAAATTGGTTAGCAACTGGCGCAATCGGCTGCGATCCCATCGGCCGTTGATTTCCGGCTGTGAGGAGGCGAAATCAAAATTCCGCGTGGAATGGATGATGCGCGATTCCCCCAGCACTTCATGGCAGAGTGGCAGCAGATCCATGGGAATTGGATGCACCTCCATCTTCGCACCTAACCGGGACCCGGTGAAGTCGAGGATGTCCCGCACCAGGTGGTTCATTGCATCAAGGCTGGAACGCAAGGTGATGGCCATTTGCTGTGACCGCGGATCCAGTGTGGTCGATTCTGCGAGTAAATAGGAAAGGAGAGTGGCGGAGCAAAGTGGCGTCCGGAGGTCGTGGCCGAGGATACCCAGGAAACACTCACGGGAGACGTCCACCTGATGGGCAAATGTTGCGATCGATTCCGCGAGCAACTGGTCAATCGCCTCGTTGAAACGGATGATTTGCTGCATCTTTTCCGGTCCCGTTTCCTTCAAGGTGGGAACCCAAAGATGGATGACGCTGGCCCGCAGCGCCCGATATTCCACCACCAACTCGCGTAATTCAAAACCGGAGGCGAGGCGGCTGAGGGCATGCATTTTCGACGCGCTGTCCACTTTGTCGCTGCTGTCACTGGTATTCGGCCGTCCGCCGCCACCGGGGTCCTTGGATTTTGCTGCCTGTTCGGATTCCGTCTGCGATGACTTCATGTCAGACGCCACGGCGACCAGCATGTCCTTCGCGTGATCGCGCAAAACAACCCCGCTGGGCACTGGCCCGGGCCAAATGGTGCGGGCAAACGACTCCCATTCGCGGAGAATCGTTTCGGTGTGCGCGAGAATGAAGTCGGACAGATTGATTACTGAAGATGCTGCAGGACTTATGGACTAGCGAGAGCAAAAACCAGACGGTCGATGCCCTTTGTCCGAGGTCATTTATGCACGGCGTTTCCCCTCATTTCGGGCGGTGTGCATTTCCTAGGTTGCATGGATGACCTCGAAGACACTCGTGGGCACTGGGGATCAGCAAGTTAGTTGGAGTAGTGTCTGTGGGAAAAGTTCGTTCTGCGGCATCGATCGCAGGAAAAAAGCATGGCTCATCGACCTTCCGCAAACCCCATTAATTCGAGCCAATCGGCCTTTATCATGAACTGTCACGTTCACTGCTAAATTGAGGCACCCACTACGGGCTGAAAAAACCACCCTCAATCATATGAAAACCACACCAAATCAATTTCTGCTGTTCTCCGGACAAAAACTGCAAAAATCAATCCTCCTGGCATTTGCATCCACCCTTGCTTTCTCAGGTGCGACCATCTTGGAATTCGATCTATCCCCGGCAGGTAGCGATAATGCCGTCGGACTGAGACCGGCCAATGAAGTCCCCGCGGTGCTCACCAGCACGGGTTCGGGAAATTCCATCTCCGGCGGCATCACTTTCGATACGGCAAACTCCACGCTCACCTTCGCGGTGGGATACGGAACAGCAGCAGGATTTACCAATCTTTCCGGTGCCGCCACTGGCATCCATATTCACGGACCTGCAGCCGCTGGCGTTAGCGCTCCGGTGTTGTTCGATCTTGCGAGTCGCCACTTTCCTGCCGCAACTCCTTCCCAAGGCGGGATTGCCTACGGATCGATCATCCTGACCCAACCCCAGACCACGAATCTGTTAGCCGGGCTGAACTATTTGAACATCCATACTGCGGCAAACTCCAATGGCGAGATCCGGGGTCAAATCGTCCGTGTCAATTCAGCACCCGAAATTACCGGCTTGATGGATGCGACTGTAGAATGCGGTAGTCCGGTGACTTATTCGGCCACGGTCTCCGATTATGATGGGGATGCCATTCAGGCCGTGTGGTCGGTGAATGGAAAGCCCGTGGAAACAGATTCCATTCCAGCCAGTGCCACTCCTTCCACGGTGGAAATCAACTACACCGCAGCTCTCCCCGAGGGTGCTAACATGGTCACCTTGACGGCAACTGATAGTGCTGGCAATGAAACCATCATGGACGCTTTTGTGACTGTGGAGGACACGGTAGCTCCCGTGATCACTTCCGCTTCGACTTCTGTGAACAGGCTGTCACCTCCGAATCACAAGTTAGTCCCAGTGCGCGTGACGGCCTCGGTCACCGATGCATGTGGTCCCACGACCTGGGAAATCGTCTACGTCCGAAGCAATCAACCCGTCAATGGAAAGGGCGACGGGAACACCTCGCCAGATTGGAAAATCGTGGATGATCACAACGTTCTCCTCCGCGCAGAACGCTCTGGAAACGACAAGGGCGGCCGGATTTATACCATCGGCATCCGCGCCACTGATGATGCCGGCAATCAATCCGCGGTCAAGACGGTGACGGTGACCGTGCCGCATAATCAAGGCAAGTAACTGCTGTTTCCATCAGTTTTTTTTCCGGTCCAGGTGTCTAACCACCTGCGCGGAGCTGGACTTTATCAACTTCCCCCCAACCCTTGGCCGGCTTCAGTGAAACCTACGTGTTTTGCTGAGGCCGGCTTTCCTTGTTCCATGCGTCCGTTCATTTAAGAAAAGCCTCGACCAGCTCGTCGATGATTTCTTTCCCCATCGGCCGCACCTCGCCAAGTGAGCGGCTAAGGATTACCGCTTCGGCAGTGGATTCAAGGACTTCGAGGCGGTCGAATGCGTCGAGTATGGAGCTGCCGATGACGAGCGCGCAGTCGTTTTTGATCAGGGCGATGGGGAACTCCGGGGTGATGGCGTCGGCAATTTTTTCCGGGGATTCGTAAATCCACTGGAAGGGAAACACCGCCACGTCGCGCAGGAAAATGTAGCTCTCCGGAATCGTGCGTGTGTCGAGGAGGCTTGACGAGGCCGCGAAGGCGGTGGCGTTGACGGGCGTCGCGTTGACGATCGCCCGAATGTCCGGATGCTTCTGATAGATCAAGTGGTGAAGGTCGCCCGCGCGGCTGGGACGGGTGCCGCGGATGCACCTGCCGTCACGGATCAGGGTGAGCTGGTCCGGCTGGATCGTTGCACGGTCCATCAGCGCGGTGCTGATGAGGAACGAACTTTCATCGACCCGCACCGAAAAACTGCCCGCGTTGGCGGTGAGCAGACGCTGGTGATAGCCGCGGCGGATGAACTCACAAAGCTCGCGCCGCAAGATGCGTTCCTCGCTGGTGGCCGGGCCTGGATCGAACTCTTCAAAAACCGGTGCGGGCTTTTCGCCAATCGCCAGCTGCCCGTCTGTGAGGTAGTCCACCTCTCCCAGCGCACTCGCCTTGACCACCGTCTTCGCGACAAACTCCAGCGTTTCAAAACGGCGGAAAGCATCGGCGAAATCCACGCCACCCACCACGACGCCATGGTTTTCCAGCATCACACAGTCGTGCCCCTCGGCGAAAACCTTCGCGATCCTCTCGCCTAACAAACTGCTTCCCGGCAACGCGTAGGGGGCGAAGCCCACCGTGCCGCAAACCGCGTGGGCCTTGGTGAAAAGCCGCGTGTCGGGCGCCTTGCCGCAGATGCTGAATGCCACCAGCGCCACCGGATGCGCATGGACGATCGCTCCCAGATCCGGCCGCGCGGTATAGATTTGCTGGTGGAAGGGAAACTCGGAGGACGGCTTGTGACGGCCCTCAGTGCTGCCGTCCGGATAGACGCGGACGATGTCCTCCACGCGCAGAGCCCCTTTGTCCACCCGCGCCGGCGTGATCCAGATCGACCCGTCCGCATCGCGGATCGAGAGATTGCCGCCGGACGTCGTCGTCATCCGGTATTGATAGATCCGTGCCATCGCTTGCACGAGGCGTTCCGCAGGGTGAATGATGTCGCGCATTGCTGAAATCATGGCTTTCCTGAATCCATCAGGTCAAGCGACGGTGAAGCCGAAGTCAGGCCGGGGGTAAAAAGGGTGGTTGATGCGTCTCGCAGCAATGTCCCTTCATTAAGCAAGACGTTGAAACTAGCTCCCTCGTTTCAGCCAGGAACCGCAAATAACGATCTAGTTAAGTAACTAGTTTATCATTTCGATAGGAAGGAGGATTACTTCTCCGGCTCTTCCTTCTCGGTGTTTTCGGGCAGGATTTCCTCGATGGTTTCGATTTGCTCAGCGGGAACGGAGATCGGAGGGGTGACAGCTTCGATCGGCGGGGTAGTAGCGCTGACGGGCGGTGTGGTCGCGCTGACCGGTGGTCTTGCGATCATACCGCCAGGGAGTTGCTGGACATTTCCTCCGCTGGCATCTGCAGACGGTGCAGGAGGCGGAGTGGCCTTGGTGATGAGGGCGGCGCGGTCCTTGAGCAGTGGCTCGACGGTCGTCTTGGTGACTTCGAAGGTGCGGCCAGCGAGGGCGGTTTCCTTGGCAAGTTTTTCCGTGAGGGTTTTGAGCCGGTCGGTGAAGGCAGTGTCCTTGGTTTTTGCGTCTTCCGGTTTTTCGCCTTCTTCTTTTTTGCGCTCCTTCGGCAGCTCGGCTTTGACGTTCACCGTGACAAGGAAATTGTCGGTGGCTGCAGGCGGGGTGGTGGCCGCGACGGCGGCGGGCGGCGTAGGCACGGCTTTGGTCGGTGTGAGGCTGATCGTGTAGATAAATCCTTCGAAGGTCTCGAGGGTGACCGTGCGCTTGCCATTCTCAGCGGATTTTCCGGCGATCTGATCTTTCGGCACCACATCCTCGAAGCGGGCGTATGAGAAGAGGCTTTTGAGCGGTGATGTGACGGTAGTGTCGAGCACTTCGGCGGCGGTGGCTCCCTCGAGCTTGAACTCGGCTTCCTCGGTTTCGCGAGTGAGCTTCCATGCGGGTTCCTCTTTGTCCGGCTGGCTAACCGTGATGGCTTTGATTTTTTCCGGGCTGATGAATCCATCTGCCAGCCAGCGGTTCGCTTCCGCGCTAACAGACGGGAACATCTCGCTGACTCCGTAGAAGCCGGATTCGTCCGCGTGATTCCGGACGTAGCGGCCAACCGCGTTGCCGCCGCCCATCATGGGGGATTTGTCCGCGCCGGTCTCGATATTTTTGCCGAGGGACACCTTGGCGACCTCTTTGCCCGACGCGTCCTTAAAGGTGGCTGTTAGCCCGCGGTCGGCGGCGACGGGGGACGTCTCGTCCATGCCGAAGCGCGGAGCGAAGGATGGGCCGGCTTCCATGCCGAGCGTTACCTTCAGCTCGCCGAGCGTGCGGAGGAGGTCATTAACGAATGTGCTGTTAGCCGGATAATCGTCGCGCTGGGCGACGACCCATTGGCCGTCTTTTTTGGCGAGGCTGACGGAGTTGCCGGCTCCCTGGATCTCAACGACTGCAGCGTCGTTGGCGGGAAAAGTTTCAAAGAGCGTTTGTCCGGCGCTGCGTTTGGTAGCGCTGTGCTGGGATTTGTTTTGACTGAGTTTCACAGCCGTGACCGCTCCTGCTAGAGCGAGGGCGATGATCCAGAGGGTAATGACCTGGCGTTTATTCATTTTCGGAAGAAGTTGAGAGTTGAAAGTGGATGGTTGAGAGAAAGAGGAGAGTGAATCGCCGGAGTTTTGAGTTTTGCTCTCAACTCTCAACCATCCACTCTCAGCAAATCATCTGGCCCTTGTGGCCGAGCGGCGTTTCACAAAAAGGCCGAGACCCAGCAGGATGACGGCGGCTGGCATGGCTGCCACGTTAAGCAGGGTGATGTTTCCGGCGAGTTTGTCCTTCTGGCGGCGGAGTTCCTTTTCCTGCTCGCGGATGAGTTTCGAATACTCAACCTGTTCCTGGCGGAGTTTCTTGATCTCCTCTTCCTGCGCGGGTGACAGATAGAGCTCGGAGCCGCGGGATTTCTGGGACTGGAGGTCGCTGAGTTTCTGTTGGGCGGCCTTTTGCTTCGTTTGAAACTCCTCGATTTTCGCGCCGACGGTCTTGTTGAAATCGGATTCCATCTTCTTCACCACCGTGAAAGGGCGGCTGATGGCGGTGCGGGAGCGGGAGCCTATCAGATGTTTGGAACCCACGGCTTGATCGAGCAGGTTGAA
>JANODE010000108.1:0-17216 GCA_031412525.1 Akkermansiaceae bacterium
GTTCCACCTGCGACGGTGGTTCTCAGCGATCTCAGGCTGATCTTGTCCAATGCCAGATCGACGGCCGCGGTTAGATTTTCGACGGCGGGTAAACGCGCATCCTTGAAACGAACCCCGCCTCCTGCTAGATTCAGTTCACCATCCAGTTCGGGACTGCCGATCCTTCCTTTCGCCACCACGTTGCCGGTAAGGGACCCGGTGATCTGCTCCGCGGCCGGGACGAGCGTAGTGAAGCGTGATAGATCCAACCGCGGCAGATCGACACGCGCATCGAGCGGCTCCTCCATCAACAGCTTGGGATCATTCGCCCACGCTGCCGGGCGAAATGGCAAGCCGGCCTTCAGGGTCGCCGCCGGAAAATCGGGAGCAGTGGCGATCGCATCGACGGTGAGTTTCCCCTCGCCTCCCTTCAACGTCAGCTTCAGGTCGGCAGGCGGCAGTTTCGGCTGGGCGGGCGAACGAAGGTCGCGGGCTTCCAGCGTGGCATCGATCGCTGGCTCGGCGAAGGTGCCGGAAATCTTGATCTGGACCTGACCTGTCGATCGCGGATCGATTTGCTCAGCCGCCGGCAGCCACTGTTTGAGCAGACCTAACGAAAGCGTGCGGGAGGTGATGTCCACTTCGACAGGGCGCACGTCGTTGGCCAGCATTTCCCGCCATTTGGAAAAATCCTTCGGCACCGGCAGGCTGGCGGTTGCTTCGGCGATGTCATCTTGCCCGGCGGTCCAGAGGAATCGTCTGAGGACTAACAGGTCATCCGCGAGCGCGGCTTCCAGTGCGATCGTCTGGTCACGGGATTGAACGCGCAGACCTTTGGTTTCCAATCTGCTAGGCCAGTCATAGGCCACTCCGCCGATGGCGGTGATGGGTGGCACGTTTCCGCCGGTCCACGAGGCCTGAGTGAAACTGACCTCCCCGCGGTGGCGGCCGGTTTTGATTTCGCCTCCGCCGCTCCATGTCCCGGTGAGATCCGCGACTCCGCCAGCTTTTACTTTCACGATTGCCAGCCACGGATCGATGCGGGTGTTGGTGAATTCGTCGAGCGCGAGTGACGCCTGATAGGTGGCGGGTTGGATTTGATAGATCGCCGTGGCTTTCAGTCCGTCCACGGCGAGTTCCGCGGTGACTGGAGCGTCCGGCTGCCATTGTGCTTTGACGGAAATGGCCGACGCGGCCTGCGCATCTACCGGTTTGATCACCAGATCCGCATCGGCGGCTTCCAGGCGGTTCTGTTTGAGCGCGAGATTGAAATTTCCATCCAGCGAGGAGGCTGGAACCGGGGCGCTGGGATCAATGGCGGACGTGCGTTTCGCCAGATCGGCGAGAACCGCAGGAACGTTGGCGATGTTGAAACGACCCGTGGCATTTCCTAACAAGAATTGGGTTGCCGAGCGGGTGACCGGTGCGCCGGCGACGATGGTTAGGTCCGTGCCCAGGGCCTTGCCGCTGAACGTCAGGGTGGCTAAATCGGACTGTAACGAAGCACCGATGTTCACCTCGGCGGCGTTCCAGTCTTGGTAAATCACGTTTTCCAAAAGCACCCGCGCGCTCCCCGTGGCGATCTTAGGATCAGGCAGAATCCCGTCCACATCGAGGGCCAGTGAAGTCAGCATCGCGCTGGCCGGAATTTCCACACCCAGTCGCTTCACGGATTCTTCGATCTGCAGTCTTCCTTCGCGCAGGTCGATCTTCGCGGAAACAAAACCCGGCGAGCTGTTGATTGCAAAAACCGCCTCATCGACGCGCAGCTGGGTATCTAACGAAGGCAGCCCACCGGCGGGAAGACGCACGATGAAATCAGTAATACTCACGCCCGGCAGCGGATCGATGCGGGCGATGGAAATGTTGTCCTCATTCCAGAACAACGCGGATTTCTGAGATGGCCAGGTTTTTCCTGTTGGATCGATGATGGCCCCGAGCTCGAGCGAGATCTCAGAGCTGCCTCGGCGGTGGGAGAGATTGCTCGGGGCAAGGGAAAACGCGGGTTTACCATCACGGGTGGCGGCGAGGCTGATGTTTTTGAGATTGATGTCAGCGGGAAGAACGCGCGCCCGAACGGTGCGCAGGGTTTGCACGAGTTTTGCGAGATCGAGGGGCGGTTTTTCGACTTTTTCCTTTTTCAGTCCGATGCGCAGGTCCGCGTGCAGGCCATCGATCGTTAGCCCGTCGATCTCACCGCGGATCAGTTTCCTTAACTGATAGAGAGGAACCACTTTGTTCACTGAAAGGCCCGCCAGATCCTTGTCGCCCCCCAGGCGCAGGTCCGAAATCGAGAGCCCGCCGGTGAGACTGCCCTCCAGCTTGAACGTCCCCTCCAGCCCGGCCTTATCAAGGAAATGGGACGCCACCATCGGCGCGATCCACCGCAATCCGGGGCCATTCAACCAGACAAGGCCGAAGAGAAACACCGCCAGCAGGATCCAGCGCCGGATATTCCTTCGCCGCTTCTTCGGAGGCGTCGGGGGATCCGGAGGTATTGTTTCGATGTCAGGCAAGCCCATCCAGTTTGCTCCACGAATCGACCGGGTCAACCGCAGGCTTAGGGCGACTTCACTTTCAGAAGATCATCTACCGATGAGCAGGATGGACGCAGATAAAGAGGATGATTCAATCTTCACCGGGAGTGAGTATAAATTTTAGTCTTATCCCTCTTCCATCTGCATCCATCCCGTTCATCTGTGGTTGAAATTTCTTCCATTACTATTTGATGCAACCCTTCAGACAGACTCCATCGGCAGTTGCCAAAACCTGTCAGAGCCACTATCCACCTGCGGAATGGAACCAATCACTTTCACTCCGCTCTACATGGAACGCGTCTGGGGCGGCCGCGAACTCGAAACTGCATACGGCCGCCATTTGCCGGACCCGGAGCAGCCATTCGGCGAGTCGTGGGAGATCGTGGATCGTGAAAAGGAGCAATCCGTCGTCGATGAAGGAACGCACGCGGGCAGCACTTTGCACGATTTGTGGACGAACCACCGCGAGGAGATCTTCGGCGAGGGCTTTCTCGACCACCCGCGATTCCCGATCCTGATCAAGGTGCTGGACGCGCGCGACGACCTGTCCATCCAAGTGCATCCCCCGGCGAATCTGGCAGCCAGCCTCGGTGGCGAGCCAAAGACGGAAATGTGGTTCATCGCGGAATGCGAGCCCGGAGCGAAACTCTACGTTGGCCTGAAAAACGGAGTCACCCGCGCGGACTTCGAAAAATCCATCGAGGGCGGCAGCGTGGCCGATGTCGTACATGCGATCACTCCCCAGGCGGGTGATTCCATTTTCATCGCGTCCGGCCGGCTGCATGCCATCGGTGCCGGATTCCTGATCCACGAGATCCAACAGAACTCCGACACCACCTATCGGGTCTTCGATTGGAACCGCCTCGGCCTCGATGGGAAGCCGCGCGAACTGCACGTTTCCGAGTCCCTCGCCAGCATCGACTTCGACGACTTCGAGCCATCGATGGACATCCCTAACGGCGAAACCCTCGCCACCTGCGCGTATTTCAAGACAGACAGAAAATCGGTGGACACTGGTGAAACCGTCACGAACCCGCAGGACGATCGTTTCTCGATTCTATCCGTCGTCGAGGGTGAGTTCGAAAGCGACGGCGGCAGGCGCTTCACGAAAGGCCAGTTCATCCTGCTCCCGCGCGACGGCGCTCCGCTGACCGCGCTCGAAGATTCCGTTGTCCTGCAAGTGACGCTGCCAAGATAACGACACTTCTTTCGTGGAAGCGAGTGGATCGTCTCTGGGGGAGAGCTTCACGCGATTCCAATGCCTCGCATCCGCCCTTACCAAAGGAGTGTGGTGCCTCCTTCGACGCTGGAAATCGCTCGCCAAATCCGCTTCATCAAGCCCTGATCAGCCGCGTGTCTCCGCCGATTTTCGAAATCAGAAACGCCCGCGTGTGGAGAGGTGACACACTCGCCCTGCGCGACTTCTCGCTCACCCTCCACCACGGTGAAAGTGTGGCCATCCTAGGCCCGAATGGCGCGGGGAAAAGTTCGTTTCTCAAGCTCCTCACCGGCGAGGTCCGGCCCGAGGCAGATCCGGCGGCGGGCTGCCGCTTGTTTGGCGAGGAGCTTTGGTCTCTGGAAGAACTCCGCCACCGGATCGGCGTGGTGATGCCAGAGGAAGTGGCGCGTTTCGACGGTGATGAATTCGCCGGCGACGCCGTGCTTTCGTCCCTCCGCGGTGCCTACGGCCGCACGCGCGACATGCGGTTTTCCCAACAGGAAAAATCCGCGGCGCTGGCGGCGATGGAAATGATGGGCGTGGCCGGTCTCGCCGGTCGAGAATTCGGCACGCTTTCCTCCGGCGAACGGCGGCGCATCCTGATTGCCCGCGCGCTGGTCCATCAGCCGGAAGTCCTGGTGCTTGACGAACCGTCCACCGCGCTTGATTTCGCCGCCGCAATGACGCTAACAGCCACGCTGCGGACCTTGATCCATCAGGGCAAGGATCTTGTGCTGGTCACCCACCACCCGGGCGAGATTCCACCAGAAATCGAGCGCGTCATCCTGCTGCGCGACGGCCGCGTTTTTGCCGATGACCAGAAGCGGAAAATCCTCACTTCCGCGCGGCTGAGCGAACTCTATCAGGTCAAACTCCGGACCACCTGGTCCGGTGGCTGGTGCGAAGTTCGCCCGGCTTGATCAGGCTGCTGATGGAACTGCGCGAAGCTTTCGCCGGAAAGCCGGTCGATCGCTGTCTGGTGCATTTCCAACAACGTGTCATGCAGCGGGCAGCGTGCCCCGACGCCACACCAGTTAGGGCCGAATGGACACATTACCCGATCGTTGGGGTCTTCGAACAGTTTCACCACATCGAACAAGCTGATTTCAGCCGCTGGCCGCGCGAGGCGGTAGCCACCGCTCGGTCCGGGTGTGCCGGTCACGATCCCGGCGCGTGACAGGATGGTCAGGATTTTCGCGATCAACTGCCGCGAAATCTGCCGCGCTTCCGCGATTTCCGCGCTGCCCGCCAGTCGCGATTCGCCGGCCACGGCTGCCAGATAACTGACGGCGGCGATGCCGGCTTGAGCCAATTTGCTGTAGGTGAACACGGGCCGAAGATGGGGTGAAAGTGCTTTCGCGTCGATCAGAGATTGGACCTCCGACATCGGCATCATAGGCCATTGACTCATTAACGAAAGTATTTTCTTTATTTGTGACCCCTCCTCTCTGACAGTTGGAACACTGCCATGAATACCACGGATCCCCGACTCCCCGATATCGCCGGACGCCCCGACATCGTCTCCCTGGTGGATCATTTCTACGGCAAGGTGCAGGCGGACGAAGCGCTCAGTCACGTTTTCGACGGCGTGGCGCAAGTCCATTGGGAAAGCCACCTGCCGAAGCTCTATGATTTCTGGGACAGTGTGCTCTTCCGTGCCGGAACTTTTCGCGGAAACCCCATCGCCGCCCACGCGAAGCTCATCCCGCTGACGGACATGGGCTGGCCGCTGTTCGAGCGCTGGCTGGAACTCTTCCGCACATCGGTGGCGGAGTTGTTCGCCGGAGAGCGCGCCGGTCACATCGTCCGCTGTGCCGAGGACATGGCGAACGTGATTTTCAGCCGCATCCACGGCGTGAAAGATCCCCGCTTCGATCCCGCCCGGCTGACGGCGGAGCAAGCCGCGCAGTATGCCAGCTATCGACCTAACCCAATTTCCTGATTCAAGAGATCCAACCTAACAACCCATGAAAACGTCCTATCCGAAATATCGCAACGCCCTCGCAACCCTTCTGCTCGCCGGAGCGCTCCCGCTCCACGCCCAGGAGGAGCACCTCGCCGCGCCGACCACGAAGCAGCAGAAAATCGTCGATCCCACGGTCGCCGGCGAGGAGCACGCCGTTCTAACCAGCGCTCCGATGGTGCCGCCGCCGATCACGCGCAAAAAGCCAACCAAGGTGATCGTGAACCTGGAGGTGATTGAAAAAGTCAAACGCATGGCCGATGGTGTGGAGTATCTGTTCTGGACCTTCGGCGGTGATGTTCCGGGAAGTTTCATCCGGGTGCGGGAGGGCGATTTCATCGAATTCCACCTCGGCAACAATCCGGCGAGCAAGATGCCGCACAACATTGACCTGCACGCCGTCACCGGACCAGGTGGCGGCGCGGCATCGTCCTTCACCGCACCCGGCCACCAGTCGCAGTTTTCTTTCAAGGCACTCAATCCGGGGCTTTACGTCTATCACTGCGCGACCGCGCCGGTGGGCATGCACGTGGCCAACGGCATGTATGGCCTCATTCTGGTAGAGCCCAAGGACGGTCTGCCGAAAGTCGATCACGAGTATTACGTGATGCAGGGTGATTTCTACACGCAGGGAGCCAATGGCGAGGAAGGGCTGCAACCGTTTGACCAGACCAAGGCGCTCAACGAGCAGCCGACCTACGTGCTTTTCAATGGCTCGGTCGGCTCGCTGGTCGGCGACAAGGCGCTCAAGGCCAAGGTCGGCGAAACCGTCCGGCTGTTTGTCGGAAACGGCGGCCCCAACCTGATCTCCTCGTTCCACGTCATTGGCGAGATCTTCGACAAGGTCTATCAGGAGGGGGGCATGATTCCCACCCAGCATCACGTGCAAACGACACTCATCCCCGCGGGGGGCTCGGCGATTGTTGA
Organism: Akkermansiaceae bacterium; assembly: GCA_031412525.1. GTDB lineage: Bacteria > Verrucomicrobiota > Verrucomicrobiia > Verrucomicrobiales > Akkermansiaceae > Luteolibacter. The sequence goes on from JANODE010000108.1 coordinate 6,626, forward strand.
ATTCAAGACCGACGTTCCCGGGACCTACATCCTAGTGGACCATTCGTTGTTCCGCGCATTCAACAAGGGCGCGCTGGGCATGTTGAAAGTAGAGGGCCCGGCCAACCAAGTGGTCTATTCCGGCAAGGAAGTGGACGAGGTTTATATCGGCAGCGCGATCGGCAATCAGGAATCGAAAATCGCGGAGCTTGAAAAACAACGCAAGGCGGCGATCGGCGCGGATCCGAAAATCGCCGGACTCTCGAAGGACATCCTGATGGAAAAAGGCAAGCGCGTCTATTCCCAGACCTGCTTCGCCTGCCACCTGCTCACGGGCGAGGGCATGGCCGGAGTGTTTCCGCCGATTGCGAAATCCGACTATCTGATGGCCGACAAGGATCGCTCGATCCGCGCTGTCGTCAAAGGCCTATCAGGTCCTATCAAGGTTAATGGCACCGACTACAACGGCGTCATGCCGCCGGTGATGCTCAATGACGAACAGGTCGCCCAGGTCCTCACCTACGTGCGGAACTCATGGGGTAACGAAGGTGATGTCATCACTCCCGACGAAGTCCGCAAGGTCCGTGCCGAATGAAACCCATCTTCCAACTGCTGGCATTCCTGTCACTCGTGGCGATCGTAAGCGCCTCGCCGCTGGTGCGGATACCGGCAGGCGTTTACAAACCGCTTTTCCTCGGGGAGAACGATGCGAAGGAAATCCCGGTCGCGGAGTTTCATCTCACTGAAGCGCCGGTGGGGAACGCGGAGTTTCTCGAGTTCGTCACCGCAAACCCGCAGTGGCGGCGGTCGAAGGTGAAGCGGTTGTTTGCCGATGAAAACTATCTGAAGCACTGGGCGGGCGACACGGAGCTCGGCACCGGATGCGACGCCACCCAGCCGGTGACCTGGGTTTCATGGTTCGCCGCGAAAGCTTACGCGGCCTGGATGGGCGGACGCCTGCCGACCACCGCCGAGTGGGAATGGGTGGCGGGCGCAGGCTTCACCGGGCAGGACGGAAAGAAGGAGCCCGAATTCGTCCTCGCGGTCGGCCAATGGTATTCCTCCCCCGCCCCGGCAAAGCTCCCGGCAGCGGGATCGGGCCGCGCCAATTTTCTCGGCATCAAGGACTTGCACGGCCTCGTCTGGGAATGGACCAGCGATTTCAACTCCGCCATCGTCACCGGCGACGCGCGCGGCGACACCGGCCTCGAACGCGAGCTTTTCTGCGGCGCAGGCTCGATCGGAGCCAAGGACACGTCCGACTTCCCCGCGTTCATGCGCTTCGGTTTCCGCTCCAGTTTGAAAGCCTCCTACACCGTCCACAACCTCGGCTTTCGTTATGCCAAATCACCATGAAAACCTTTCTTCTAACATTCACCCTGCTCGCGAGCTTGCTCACCGCTGACGAGAAACCACCGTGCTGCCGCGAGGTGGCGGCGGAAAAACCCGTCGCCGACACCTCGATCTATCAGCTCGAATCGAAATGGACATCCGACGTGGGCAGTGAGGTAAAACTCAGCGTGCTGCACGGACGGCCGCAAGTGGTGGCGATGTTTTTCGCCAGTTGTGAATACGCTTGTCCGGTCATCGTGGAGAACCTGAGGGAGATCGAGCGAAAGCTGCCGGAAGACCTGCGCGGCAAGGTGGATTTCCTGCTGGTGAGTTTCGATGTCGAGCGCGACACCGCCGCCGTGCTCCATGCCTATCGCGAAAAACAGGCGCTCTCCTTGAAAAACTGGACACTCCTGCGAGGCGGCGAGGACGACGTGCGCGAGCTCTCCGCCCTGCTTGGTGTGAACTACAAGAAGGACGGGCGCGGACAATTTTCGCACTCCAACATCATCAGCGTGCTCGATGCCGGGGGCGTCGTCGCATTCCAACAGAACGGCCTCAACAAGGACGCCGCGGAAACCATCGCCGCCTTGCGGAAACTGCCTGCACCATGAGCTTTCCCGCCTGCAAGCACCGCAAACGCCGCGCTCCATCAGCCGTGCCGCTGATCGTATGGCTGGGCAACGAACCCTACCGTTTGTTTTTCCTCAGTGGCATCCTTTTCAGCATCGCCGGTGTCATGATGTGGCCGCTTTTATACAGCGGGCATCTGCCGTTCTATCCGGGCATCAGCCACGCGCGGGTGATGATCGAGGGCTTCGGCGGCGGCTTCGTCATCGGCTTCATGGGAACCGCCGGACCGCGCATGCTATCCGCGCCAAAACTCAAGCCTTGGGAACTCATCCCGCTTTTCCTGCTGCATCTGGGAAACGGTGCCGCCCACCTGAGCGGACACACCTTGTTAGGCGACGGTTTGTTCCTCGCGCTGTTAGTCACCTTTATTCTATCACTTGGCAGCCGGCTGATCTTCCTCCGCCGCGACTGGCCGCCACCGGCGATGCTGCTGGCGGGGACCGGCCTGTTGTGTGGGATCGCAGGCACGCTGATGTGGCTGAATCCGGCATGGCTGGTGCGTCCGGAATTCCAGCGGCTGGCGGGATTGCTGCTCTATCAGGGATTTCTGCTGGGCCCCGTGATGGGCGTGGGCATCTTCCTTTTTCCGCGATTGTTAGGAGGAAATTTCGGCGACCCGGAAACCGAGCCGGACAAGTATTATTCGTTTGTGCAAATGGCCATCACTGCGGTGGCCCTGCTTGCTGGTTTCTATGTGGAAGTCTGGGTGAATCCGGCAGCGGGACAGATCCTGCGCGTCACAGCGTTTGTTTTTGCACTTTCCCGCGTCCGTTGGAAGAGCCCGGAATCCCCCGGCACGCTCGCCAACGCACTGCGTTTCTGGTGCCTGCCGCTTGCCATCGCCGGATTGATCGCGCCCATGTTTTTCTATCAGCGCCACGTCGCGCTTGATCACCTGCTCTTTGTCGGCGGCTTCGGCCTGCTGTGTCTGATCGCTGGCAGTCGCGTGCTGTTCGGCCACAGCGGCCACCTCGCGGATTTTGCGAAGCGCTCATGGATCGCGCGGCTCATCGTCTTCGCCGCCGTGCTGGCCGCGCTGACGCGGGCGACGGCGGATTTCATGCCGCGCATCATGATTTCCCACTACGAATACGCGGCGTGGTCGTGGGGATTCGGGGCCCTCATCTGGGCACTCTGGCACGCCCGACGGTTTTTCAAGAAGGACCCGGACGACGATTGATTCACAGGGAAATCCCCTGCACCCGTGAGATCACCTGACCTCAGGATCAGGAAATCTACCACTTCACCTCTATTCACGAAATTCTATTCGTTATTTACGTGCAAGTCTGGAAAAAGCCGACAAGGATCGCTGCGACATGAGCCATTCAACCAACATCCAATCGCCGGCTGGCACTCCGCTGGCTGACCGCACCGTGGGAGAGATCGTCGCCGCAAGACCATCCCAATCCAGGGTTTTCCAAGTCTTCGGGATCGACTTTTGCTGCCAAGGCGGTCGCACCCTTCGCGAGGCTTGCGAACGCAAGCAGGTTCCGCTCGATACAGTGATCGACCAACTCGAAGCCGCCGCGAGCGATGCATCCGCCCCGGAGTGGAATCCGGCCGAGCTGGAGCCCGAGGCCCTGGCTGCCTACATCGTGGAAACGCACCATCAATATGTGCGCACCGAGTTGCCGCGACTCCATGCGATGGCGGCCCGGGTTGCTCACGTGCACGGCGGACACACGCCGTCTCTGGTCGAGGTGTTTGAAGTTTTCCAAGGATTGTCGGACGAACTGTCCCAGCACCTGCTGAAGGAGGAAACGATTCTTTTCCCGGCGATCACCGCGATGAGTCATGGCGAGCCGGTAAGCATTCCGTTGGACGGGCCGATCAGTTGCATGCTCCTTGAGCACGACGACGCGGGACAGGCGATGGGAAAAATCCGCAATCTAACGAACGGTTTCCAGCCACCCGCCGAGGCGTGCAATACCTACCGCGCTCTGTTCGCCGGATTGCAGGAATTTGAGGATGACCTGCACCGCCACATTCATTTGGAAAATTCCGTGCTGTTCCCGAGTGCTCGCGCCATGGCCGCCGCGCAGTCGTAATTGCGGCGACCGTCATCTCCGGCAAGCCTGACCCTCCACGAGCCAGGCTTGTCCGTTTCAAAGCGTTTCACCCGTCTTCTTTTCCGGCACCACCAGCGTCATGCCTTTCAGCAGGCGGCAAAATTCCTTTTTGACCAGCACCTGCTGCGTCCCCTCGCCTTTTACGCTGCCGGTGGTTTCCTTGTATTCCACCTCATAGCGGTCCAACCGCACGATGCGGATGAAACGATCACTTTTTTGATAAACCTGATCCTGGAAAAGTCGCATGGCGGATCATGTGCATGCATCCAGTTGGTGGCAAGCCGACAGCATCCCACCGCGGGAAGCCTGCCAAATAGGCCTTGCCAAGCGGGTGGGGATCGAAACCATCGGCGCGGAAACCGACCATGGGATTACTGCCTCGCAACGTCAAACTCCGCCACGTGATCCCGGCGTTGATCGCTCTGGCAATGATCATTTACGGAGTGCTCACCTCGTCCCTCAACACCCGGGACAACATCCGGGACACCAATCGCGTTGACCACACGCGCGACGTGTTGATCGCCCTGCAGGACACGCTCGGTTATGTGCTTGATTTGGAAACCGGCCAGCGCGGGTTCATCGTCGCGGGCGAGGAAGCCTATCTGGAGCCCTATCAGACCGCGCTCGGAAAAGTGGACGCCCACGTGGCAGCTCTCTCACAGCTCACCAAAGACAATTCCACCCAGCAGCTCCGGATTGGCATGATCCGCGAAGTCATTAGCCAGCGGAAAAGAACCTTGGCCCTGGCCATCGAAGCCCGCCGGGCGAGCGGACTCGCTGCTGCCGTCGCACTCGTGAAAAAAGGCGAGGGCAAGGCGCAGATGGACCGCCTCCGCCAGATCATCGACGAAATGAAACAGGAGGAGCTCCTGCTGCTCGACAAGCGCCAACTGAAACTCACCGAAAGCCTCACCCGCACCAACCGGACGGTCGTCATCTCCGGCAGCGTGGCCATCGCCGCCGGTCTCGTCGGCGCGGTGCTGCTGATGCTTTTCCTGAGTGTCCGCGACCGCGAGGAGCATCAGCGTTTGCAGCGGGAAAAAGCCGAGAGTGCGGATCGTGCGAAGAGTGATTTCCTCGCCATGATGAGTCACGAAATCCGCACGCCGATGAACGCCATCCTCGGCTTCGGCGAGCTGCTTCACGATTCCGTGGAGACTCCCCAGCAAAAACATTTCTCCGCAGCCATCGTCTCTAGCGGAAACGCCCTGCTCTCCCTCATCAACGACATCCTCGACCTATCAAAAATCGAGGCTGGAAAACTTTCGCTCTACCGTGAGGTCGTCGTCATCAGCAAGTTTGCGGAAAACCTCCAGACGCTCTTTTCCTTCCGCGCTCTGGAGAAGGGCATTCACTACCGTGTCGAGGTGGACCGGAGTGTTCCCGCCCTTCTGTCATTCGATGCCATGCGGCTGCGCCAGGTCCTCGTCAACCTGATAGGGAATGCCATCAAGTTCACCAACCACGGCTCCGTCACCGCCGTCATTCGCGCGGATGCGGTCACCAATGACAACGTCGTCATGCTGCACATCGAAGTGACGGACACCGGCATCGGCATTCCGGAGGAGTTCCTGCAGGACATCTTCCGCCCCTTCTATCAGGTCGATTCTCGCCAATCCCGGCTCTATCAGGGCACCGGCCTGGGCCTCAGCATCAGCCACCGGCTGGTCGAGGCGATGAGCGGCACCATCACCGCGGAGAGCGGGGTGGATCAGGGCTCGGTTTTCCGGGTTTCGCTGCCCACCCATTTCAGCCGGCTTTCACAGGAGAATCTCGTCGCCGAGCAGGAAGGGAGCCAGGCACCCGTCGATTTCAACCAGCTCCAGCCGTCCCGGATCCTCATCGTCGATGACGAGCCCGTGAACCGCGACCTGATCCGCAGCTACCTCGCCAATACACACCACGAACTCATCGAGGCGGAAAACGGCGGACAAGCCGTGGACAAATGCATCGAACTTTGCCCGGATGTCGTGCTCATGGACATCCGGATGCCGGACATGGACGGTCGCGAGGCGCTGGCGAAACTCCGTGAAAACGAGGCCACGCGGCACATCCCGCTGATCGCCGTCACCGCCTCTTCCCTGCTCAACAGCCAGGTGGAGCTCAAGTCCATGTTCGATGGATTCACCGACAAGCCCATCAGTCGAGCCACCCTTTTTCTCGAACTTTTCAAATTTCTCCCCGCCGCGAAGACCACCCCGCAGCCGCAGGGTGAAATTGCGCCTGCCGAACCCCCACCTGCCGCCATCAACGAACGGCTGCAACTCTGCGACACACTCGAAACCCTCCACCAGACCGAGTGGCCGGACCTTGTCAAACTCGTGCCCGCCCAAGGCACCATCAAGTTCGCCACCCAGCTCGCCGAAATGGCCGGACAACATTCGTGCTCGCTTCTTGCAGACCATGCGGCGCAACTGCTAAACTCCGCGCAGGCCATGGACCTGAACGAATCCGGACGCCTGCTCAGGAGTTTTCCAAATCTTATCGCCGAACTCCGCACGTCAGATGATTGACCGCCTTCCACCCACCGATGCGCCTTCGCTGATCCTCGTCGTCGATGATGAGCCGAAGAACATTCAGGTCGTCGGCACCCTGCTGCTCAAGCACGGGCACGAAATCATCGCTGCGAACAGCGGCCACGAAGCACTCGCCAAGCTCGAATCCGTCCGCCCGGACCTCATCCTGCTCGACGTCATGATGCCCGGCATGACCGGCTTCGAACTCTGCCGCATCCTCCAGGCCGATCCCGAACTGTGCGGCACACCGATCATTTTTCTATCAGCGGCCGACGACAAGAGCTTCGTCATCGAAGCCCTCCAGCACGGTGGCGTCGATTACGTGACCAAGCCCTTCAACGGTGCGGAACTGCTCACTCGCGTCGATCTCCATTCGAACCTGCAGAAGACCCGCCGCCGCCTCGACGAGATCATCGCCGAAAAGAACCGGCTGTTGGAAATCGTCGCGCACGATTTGAAGAACCCACTCAATGGCATCCAGTTCGCCGCCATGATGCTCGCCGAAAAGTCTCCGGCACTCGGCAACCAGCAGGACCAACTCGTCGAAAGCATCATCGACTCCGCCGAGCGCGCTTTCGAGATCATCAACACCCTGTTGGCCACACCTAACCTCGACGCGGTCAAGGCACGAATCCGCAGCAAGCCCGTCTGCCTCAAGGAAAATGCGGCGAAGGCGGTGAAGAGCTTCGAGCAGCATCTCCGGAGCAAGGACATCCACCTCGATTTCCACACGCCATCCGATCACCTGATGGTTCTCGGCGATGAGAGCACGCTGCTCTGTTGTCTGGAGAATCTCATTTCCAACGCCATCAAGTTCTCGCCGCAAGGTGCCAACGTCATTATTGGCGTCCAGCCGGACGGACCCGCGGGTGAGTTCCGCATCGAGGACGAAGGCCCCGGTATCCAGGCGGATGAAATCGGCAATTTGTTCCAGAAATTCACCCGTCTCAGTGCCAAGCCCACCGCCGGCGAATCCTCCACCGGCCTCGGCCTGCACATCGTGCACGAACTCGTCAGCGCCATGCAGGGCACCGTCGAATACGAAAAAAGCCAACTTGGCGGTGCCTGTTTCAAAGTCAGGTTTCCGTTGGCGAGCTAACAAACGAACAACCATGAAAAGTCTCGGGCAAAAAAAGAAGCTATCCCCGGCAGGACGCGACGAACTGCTAGGCACCTTGCAGGCCCGCTTTGAAAAATACGGAAACCGCCATCCCGGCATCGTCTGGGCGGACGTTCTCGCAAAGCTGCTAGCCAATCCCGACAAGCTCTGGTCACTCAATGAGATGGAGGAATCCGGCGGAGAACCGGATGTGGTCGGCCACGATGGGAAAACAGGTGAATTCCTGTTCAAGGATTGTTCGCCGGAAACGCCTAAAGGCCGCACCAGCGTCTGTTATGACCGCGAAGGTCTCGATTCACGGAAGGAGCACAAACCCGCCAACACCGCGATGGACCTCGCGGCGACCATGGGCATCGAGCTGCTCACCGAAGAGGAATACCGGGCGCTGCAAGAACTCGGGAATTTCGACACGAAAACGTCCAGTTGGATAAAAGCGCCAGCCGACGTGAGAAAACTCGGCGGCGCGCTCTACGGCGAACGCCGCTACGGGCGCATCTTTATCGGCCACAACGGTGCCCAGTCCTACTACGGTGCCAGAGCGTTCCGCGGGTCGTTGAGGATTTGAACGAAAATCCCCACAAATTTCCACGCGGGAAAAAGTAGCCTCACTAGGGCTCGAACCTAGAATAACGGAATCAAAATCCGGGGTGTTACCATTACACTATGAGGCTTTTTGCTGCTGCCATCCGGCCTGCGGCGGGCGGAAGCTAAACCGCCTTCCGCCAGTTTGGCAACAGTGAAAATCACTTAATCAAACGAGATTTTCGAGGAAAGTTTCCGCTGTGTGGATGCCTCAACCGATGGCGTAGTATTTCAGCTTGTTGTAGACGGATTTCTCGCTGATTCCAAGCCGCCGGGCGGTTTCAGCCTTGTTTCCCTCACACAAAACAAGTGTCTGCTGGATGGCGGAACGTTCGATTTCCTCCAGCGTCCGTCCGGCAAGTCCGTTGGCGGAGGCGGGCGCGGTCGGTGAGGCGGCGGCGGGGTGAAATTCACGCGGCAGGTCGTCCGCAGTGATGGTGCCTCCGTCACAGAATGCGGAACAGCGCTCAAGCACGTTTTCCATTTCACGGATGTTGCCGGGCCATCGGTAGTTTTGGAAAATCGCCTTGGCCTCGGGAGAAAGCCTGACCACGGGAGCCTTCCGGCGGCGGGCGATGTCCAGCAGGATCTTGCGGGTGAGCGGGGCGATTTCCTCCGGGCGGTCACGCAGCGATGGCACTTCCAGCGGGATGACGCTGAGCCGATAGTAAAGGTCCTCGCGGAAGGTGCCCGCAGCGATTTTTGCGGCGAAATCGATGTTGGTGGCGGCGATCAAACGCACGTCCGCCTTAAGCGTGGTTTCTCCGCCGACCCGCTGGAATTCGCGGTCCTGCAAGACGTTGAGCAGTTTCGGTTGCAGGTCCATCGGCAGCTCGCCGATTTCATCGAGAAACAAAGTGCCACCCGCGGCAGATTCGATTTTCCCAATCCGGCGTTTCACCGCGCCGGTGAATGCGCCTTTTTCGTGGCCGAACAATTCACTTTCCAACAACTCCCGCGGCAGCGCCGGACAACTGACGGTGACAAATGGCATCGCCGCACGCGGGCTCATCGAGTGGATCATTCGTGCGAGCAGTCCCTTCCCCACCCCACTTTCGCCGGTGAGCAGCACGCTGGAATCGAGGGGCGCGATTTTGCGGGCACGTAGGAGCTGGGCGGCCATTTTCGGCGATTCAGCGACCATTTCCACGGATTCCACGGACTCACCGACGGCATCGCGCAGGGTCTCATTTTCCTCCTTCATGCGGTGCTGTTCGAAGGCCTTGAAAATAACGGCGAACAGCTCTTCCGGATCGAACGGCTTCGTCAGGTAATCGAACGCCCCCAGTTTCAACGCGCGGACCGCTTCCGCCGCTTGATCCGCGGCGCTGAGGACCACGGCAGGAACGGTGGGATGATTCCTGGCCAGAAATTCGAGGCAACGGAAGCCATCCCACTTCGGCATGTGGAGGTCGAGCAGCACGGCCTTGGTGTCGGGACCGACCAGATTCATCGCTGATTCCCCATCGGCAGCTGCCATCGCGCGAATCCCCCGCCGGGTTGCAAGGAGGAGAATGAGATCCCGGGCGGTGCTGTTGTCCTCTGCAACGATCAGCTCGGGCGATGAGTCATTGCGTGGCATGACATGAATCTACTTGTCCGGCGCCTGCTGACAAGAAAACCTATCTCCATGGCAACGATTGATCCCCTCAGGCCGGATCCTGGTTCTTTGTTAGATGAGAAACAGTTCAAATCGATGTCGGATGCGCTGGGCGAGGATTTCGCCGGCATCGTCGATGACTATTTCGAAAGTTGTGTGTCATTCGGAAACCGTCTCGACGCGGCGGTGGACCATGACGACGTGGGACAGTTCCGCAACATCTGTCATGAGATCAAAGGCGCGTCCGGATTGATCGGTTTCCGTGGAATCGCATCGACCGCGGCCGCCTGGGAAACTGCGGCAGCGGAGGGGCAGCTACCGGACGATGCCCATCTGGCGGACACCTTTGCCCGGCTCGTGGGAGAGACGAAGACGTATGTCGGCTTAAGAGTGATCTAACATCCTCCGGATTTGCCCAAATCAGCTTACGGCCTCGCGGAAGGCGAGGCCTGACGCATAAGGCAGGCGATGGCAAAAGAGTTGGCCGCACGCGTGTTCTTCAATCCTAACCCCCCCGGGCGAACCGAAGGAATCACGTGCGGCCTCGCGTCTGGGGCGCGAAATCCCCCGGAGGGGAAATGGGGCATCACCGTGGCCGTCTCGGCCACTCCAGCAGTGAACCACGAGCCGCAGGACTCCGCGTGGCATACCGCTGTGTAAAGGTGATGGGGAAAAATCTTCAAGGACTGGGGAGGGAGTCTCCGGGGGAAGAAACTCAAGGGCGGTGGGGGGAATGTTTCCAGGGGGAGAAACTCAGGGG
>JANODE010000109.1:0-27548 GCA_031412525.1 Akkermansiaceae bacterium
CAACGATCCCTACGCGCTTTTCGAAAAACTTTACGGCTCCCGCAAGGACCGGGAAAACCTCGGCAGCATTCTCGATGAAGTCCGGACCGACCTCCGGCATATCGCCTCGCAGGTGGATGCTGCCGAGCGCGACCTGTTGGATCAGCATGCCACTTTTGTCAGGGAGCTCGAGCAGGACCTGCAGAATGCCGGCACCCAGCAGCTCATCCTCCCCCCGCCCGTGCTGGAAGCAGGGGTACCGCTCGACAACGATGGCATTCCCAAAATCTGCACCATGCAGATCGACCTCCTCGTCAATGCCATGGCCAACGGTATGGCCCGCGTCGCCAGCCTGCAGTTCACCAACAGCGTCGGCCAGGCCCGCATGCGCTGGCTGGACATTCACGAGGATCACCACGGCCTGTCACACGAGCCGGACAACAACGCGGAAGCGCAGGAAAAACTCGTGAAGATCAACATCTGGCTGTGCGAACAACTCGCCTACCTCGCCCGCAAGCTGGACTCCATTCCCGAGCCCGGTGGTCACGGCACGCTACTCGACAACACCACCATCGTCTGGACCAATGAACTTGGAAAAGGTAACAGCCACTCGCTCGACAACATTCCCTTCGTCCTCGTCGGCGGCGGACTTGGATTCAAGACCGGCCAGTCATTGAAATTCGACAACGTCACCCACAACCGGCTTTGGCTTTCCATCGCCCACGCCTTCGGCCACCACCTCCCCTCCTTCGGCCACAAGGGCTTCAGCGAGGGTGGTGCGTTAGTGTTAGCGTGACTGGTTTTCCATGGTTCGATCAATCCTCGGCCATCGCCGTGCGGTAGAATCGGCGGGAGAAGCCAGGCGTGGTTTCAATGATCCGGATGGTGCCTGGCTGAGGTTCCAGGACGGTGACTCCGGGCGAGGTTCTCCACGTGCTCCCGCCGCGCATCCGGGCGGCCAGGGTCTTCCACGAGCCGGACTGGAGGCCGTCCGAGCCTTGGATGGCCAGCGTCAGGCCGGAGACATTCGGGTTGATGTGACTGTCCAGAGTCGCGGTGCCACCCGATGCCGCGATCGTGGCGGGCTGGAAACCGGAGTACGCCAGGCCGTTAGAAACACTATCTCCATTGAAATCTTCCCCGACTCCAGTGCCCGGCGCACCGGGGGTGGCTAACAGCGACCCACGCACGTGACTCTCCCAGGTGGGCGCGAGTTGCGCGATCCAATCGCGGACGATCGCCTGGTCGGCTGGAGCCATCGCGTCGCTCGGCCGCATCCGCGCACCCTGCTGCGGGGTGGCGCGGTTGATTTTTTCAAACAGATAACTGCGGTTCGGGTTGCCGGGATCGACGAGCTTGAGACCGGGCACGAAAAGGCTGGGTTGGTTGACGAGTTGGGCAAAACTGTTACCAGCGGTTAGATTCAGGCCGCCGTTGTTCGTGGTGTTGTCCCTGTGGCAGCCGATGCAGTGGTTGGAAAACACCGCCTGCACCGCGCTGAAAGACACTTGAGGCGTGACCGGAATGCCTGAGAGGTCGTCGCCCGGCCCGCCACGCCATTCGCCGAGGATCAAGTCGCGATCCACGGCCTGTGAAGCGGGCACCGCGACCGTGGATTGAATGCTGGTGAAACGTTCCCTCCCGGTGTCCTCCGCCAAAGTTACGGTGAAAGTGCCACCCCCGAGCGCCGTGGGAAGTCCGATGTAATAGTAACCGAGCAGATCGGCCGACGTGCGGTTTTTCACCCCCAGGTCCGGAAGATGGGAGCCGGAGCGGGAATCCCGGCCACCGCCGAAAGCGACGGGATTTCCTCCGACCGTCACGCCCAGGTCCACGGGTGCCGGCTTGCCGGATACCGCCCGTACACTGCCGCGCAGCACCGTGTCCGAGAGCCACGCCTCCGTCTCGATAGTCGCCGCAGTGCCCGCAGGAATGGAGAAACCGCGGGTCATCGCTTGTAGTCCGTTAGGATTTCCTTCACCGATGACCATCACGAAGCCATCGCCGGTCAGGGGAAGCTGGAGGGTTCCCGAGTAGTTTCCGCCCGCGGGAATGGTGATCCGGTTTCCTTCCGGACCCGCTCCGCCGCTGACGGGGACCGGCGTCGCTCCGTCACGCTGATAGATGGAAACCGGCAGGGCCATGGGTGCCGGGACGGCCGACAGGTTGCGCGCATCAAAGGCAGCAACCTCCAATGAAACCGGAGTCGTCACCGTGGCTACCATTTCCCTCGTCGCCGTGGCGCTGAGGCCCGCGGTGTCGGTAACGGTTAGGGTGACGGTGAATCGCCCGGGAGATTGATAGATGTGGGTGGGGTTCTGTTGAGTGGACGATTGCCCGTCGCCGAAGTTCCACACCCGGGAGGCGATCGGCCGGGTGCCGGGGGTGGAGCCGTCCAAAAACCCGATTTCCAGCGGAACCTCGCCGCTACCCGAAACGGGCGACAGGGTGAAGCCCGCTACGGGGGGCGACCCGCTGGCGAAACGATATCGTCTCAGGTTGTGCCAGCCGCCCGGCGAATCGCCACCGCCGGTTTCAGTGAAATAGAGGTGACCTCCAGGTCCGAACTGGAGGTCCACGGCTACCACCGATTGTTCCCACCAGTTTCCGCCCAGCCCGTCCGGGATGGAGGTCATCACGCTCAGATCCGGCCCGGACAGCGTGAATCGCCGCACTCCCCAGGGCACCGGGAACCAGTCTCCGAGATAGAGTGTCGGGTTGCCGTTAGTCGCGAAGGGACCGCTGGTCGCGATGGCGATCCCGATCAGGGAAGGAGCCGTCGTGTGCATCACGCGGAAGTCCGGGTCCGCCGGATTGAGGAAGCCGCCGTTGTCGCCCGCCGGCCCCCAGTCGCCGTTGCTGCCCTTTTTCACCCATGCCACGCGGTCGGTGCCGTCGCCATTTTCCGAGACGATGATCACGTCCGCCCGCTGCGGGTGGAAGACGAAGCGGAAAGGATTCCGAAGCCCGCGTGCCCAGAGCCGCGAACGGATCGAGTCCGGGTTTCCATTGAACCAAGGGTTGTCTGCGGCACCCCGCCCGGTTGAGGAATCGACGCGCAGGATCTTGCCCTCGTAGAAATCGAGATTCTGGGCACGCGACGGCAGGCCATCGTCCCCCAGCGCGATCACCACATGATAGGGATCGTCCGGATGAATCGCGATCTCGCCCGCCTTGTGGATCGCAGTTAGACGGGGCAGGCCGGACAGCAGCACGACGGCGGAACCGGGTTCCAGGGCGGAAAACGCCGGGTTCAAGGTGTGGCGGACGAGCCGCTGGTCGGTGTCCGTGGTGTAAAATAGATAGAGAAAGCGGTTGACCGGAAAATCCGGGTCCAGCGCCATTCCTAACAATCCGCCCTCACTTTCAAAGTCCACATCGGCCTGGATGTCGAGCAGGACTGCGGGTGCCAGAAATCCGCCGGATCCGTTAGGAGCGTATTGCAGCACGCGGCCGCGTTTTTCCGCCAGATAGAGCCGGCCGGCGGGGTCGAATTCGATCTTCGTCCGGCCCGCACCCGAGTCGATGAAATCCGTGGTGAAATTCCCATCCACTGGCGCGGCCGACATTGGCGCACTCGGAAGGGCGGTGAGGAAAACTGCGGCGGCGAGGGTGGATAGCTGGCGTTTCATGGGTGATAGGGGCGAATCAGGGATTGATCCGCCAGTTGGGATTATCGAGTTCCACCCTTGCAAAGCCGCGGGCCGGGCCGGGGAGCATGATGGATCGGACGTTGCTGGTATTGCCGGTGGTTTCACCGGGGTAGGTCCACGGACCGGCGAGGTTGGCGGAGGCAGTGCCCCGGATGAGGATGGGCAGGCCGGGTCCTCCGGTGAGGTAGGTTTCGTCCCGCTGCCACTCGAGTTTCCATCCGCCATTGTGAGGTAGGAGCCGGGGCAGGCGCGCATCGTCAGGCTGGGCAAGATGGGGGTCGGAACCGCAGGCGACTTCGATTTCATTGCTGAAACCATCGCCATCGGGATCGGCCTCAGGATGGCGATCGGGGCCTATCAGATCGAAGTAACCGCGATCGAGGAGGTGCTTGAAGTATCCGGGTTCGTGGGTTGCAGGGTGGAGGTTGATTTCCACCCGCGCGGCGTGGGGAGGAAAGGTTTTGAACTGAATCCAGTAAAGCTTGCCCACGGTTGCGTTGAGCAGCGTGCCTTCCGGGAAATTCGAGCTGGCGGCGAAGTTTCCTGACTGCGGGCTGCCGGCGTAGACGATGATCGAGCTGGCCCGGTCGCTGCCATGCTGGGAAATCCGATAGGTGCCGCTGGCCGGGCAGGTCCATTTCCACCAAAGGGTTCTGTCACCGGGGATGCCGAATTCTGGCAGGCCCAAATCTTCGTTCGGCGCGCCGACTTCAGAGGTGGCGTGGTGGATCCACTCGCCATCGCAGGTGACCGTGGCGGTTCCCAAATCCCGCGCATTGGCGATCAGGTCGTTGGGGGGAACTCCGGACGGGATTTCCTGAAGCAAGAAATCTATCCTGCCCGTTCCCTCCAGGCCATCCACGCACAGGAGGTATTCGGTTCCGGCCGTCACTTGCAGCACCGCGATGTCCACGCCGGCCGAGACCCGGACAAAGGTCTCGCCCGGCGATTTTTCATAGAGGGTCAGCCTGGCGTCGATGACGCTGCGGCGGGCATCCATCCTAACTGCTCCGCTGTTAGTAGGGGTCCACGACCACCACACGGTGGCGACCGGGGGATAAAGCGGAAGCCAGTCCTCGTCGTCGGGCGCCACGGTGGCGAGCACATTGTTTCCCTCCACCCGCAGCGGCAGGGCACCGCTGATCACCTGGGCGTCCGCCCTTTCATCAGCACCTCCCGGCTGATACACGGTTAGGTTGACGACATCGGAACCCGGACTATCCACCACGAGGTGATAGGTGGTGCCGGCGACCGCTGGAAAAGCGACGCCACCGTTTCCCTGCGCCACCGGGATGAGGGTGGCCAGGTTGGCTCCCGTATAAACCGCCAGCCGCACGGTGCCCTCGTTGAAGATATCCCGGAACGTGCACGGCTGCGAGGCGGGTGCGGTCCAGCGGAACCACCGGGACTCCTGCGCCGGACTTCCCGCGTGCGGCGGCTCTCCGGGCTCGGAGGTGCCCGTTTCAGACACGAAGGAGAAAAACTGGGTTTGGGAGGAGTCGATCACGGTCGCATCGGCGAACGCATCATTGGCTAACAGCCGCCCGCTTCCGGCCACCAGGAGCGCGAAACCGACGGCCATTCGGAGTGGGTTGAAACATTCCATAACTTTCGAGGCATACCACACCTTCCACAGGTTGAAAAGTCCGGGAATAAAGCTGGCAGTCGCGTTGGGGTGATCAGTTGTTTCCCAACCGCTTCACAAATTCATCCAGCAATGACTTCAGCCGCTGCTCTGGAGCAATCGCGGTAGGCCTGTCGAAGCCTAACCAAATGGCGGTTGCCCCGCTTGGGCCGAGACGCAGCGTCCACGCGTCGCGCTCGGAACCAGTGGCTCCAGTGAAATTGCGGGTGCCGCCGGAACGCTCGAGCACGCTGGTGGCATCATTCGCGGCGTTGGCGCTGAGCGCGGCGGTGAGCTGCGGCTGTGCCTTGTAAATGACCTCGCCGGCGGCGTCGCGTATTTCATCGATCAGATAGGGCCGCGCGCGTTTTCCCTTGTTTCCCAACGTCGCGAGGCCGACTGACATTTCCAGCGGCGTAGCGGCGACGGATCCACGAAAAAGGTCCTCGGTTTGCAAAAAAGGACCCGCGATGCCGCAGCGTTTGGCAAGGCGCTCGACCTCGTTCGGGCCGATCTGACGGCCGGTCTGCACGGGCTTGCCGGGGAGCACGAGCTTCCCACGCTCGGCGGCTGCGGCGGCGACGAACGGCTCGAACGCGGACCCGAGATCGCGGCTGGAGCGGGTGCGGTCGAAGCGCGAATCACTGTAATTCCGACCGCCGATCAGCGCGAGCGTGGCCCCGCTGCGGACCTCGGTGGTGATGGCGGCGTATTGCACGTAGGCTGGCTCCGTGCCCTTCACATGATCCGCTTCGCGCGGGTGCTTCCAGGTTTTTTCCTTTTCGAGATCCTCGACGGCGTGGGTGAGCTCGATTTCCAAACGATTCTGCCAGGCGGCGTCGAGCGTGGTCCGGACCTTGAGCCCGCCGAGCTGGATGTCATCGTCATCGAGGATGCGGTCGAGCTCGCGGCGGACGGCTTGGAGCGCGTAGGACGTTTGTGATTCGCGCTCCTCCTCGTTCACCAGTTTCACCGGTTCCGCGATGATGCGGTCGCGGTGCGCGGCGTCGATGAGCTTCATGGTGATCAACCGGCTGAGCGTCTGGTTGCGTTGCTCGATGGCGGCGTCGAGATCTCGGAACGGCGAAAAAATGTGCGGCCCGCGGATGATGCCGACGATCATCGCGCACTCGCCCTCGCTGAGATCACGCGTGGTTTTTCCGAAATACGTGCGCGCCGCCTGCTCGATGCCGTCCGCACCAGCACCGAAGTAGATGCGGTTCAGGTAGTGCGTTAGGATTTCGTCCTTCGAGTAGTTTGCCTCAACGCGAAGGGTGAGGGCGATTTCGAGAAACTTCCGGTGCATCGACTTCTGCTTCATTTTGAAACAATTCCGCGCGAGCTGCATGCTCAGGGTGGAAGCGCCCTGGGTGAAATCACGGTCCTTGATGTTTCTAACGGTCGCGCGCATCAGCCCGCGGACATCGACGCCGCTGTGCTCGAAAAACCTCGCGTCCTCCCGGGCGCGCAGCGATTTCACGAGAAAGTCCGGAATGTCTCCGCGCGTCACCAGTTTCCGCCCGGACCCTCCCGGCGCGGTGATTTCCACGCCCTTGCGATCGTAAAAAGTCGTGCCCGCCGGCAGCCTCGCCACTTCAGCCATGTCGAAGCGCATGGCCAGCATGAAGTAAAAGAAAGCGAAGCCCGCGAACAGGATCAGCCCGGCGATGGAGAGTTGGAAAACCAGCTTCACCGGCCCGTGCAGCCACTCGGGAAGCCAGCGCTTCCAGAACGGGGGTGGTGGGATGGGACGCCAGGTGGACATGAGGGATTTCGCGCGCTGGGCCAAATTGTGATCGCCCGGTCGTAACCCGGCAAGCTTGGCGACGGCGCATTCTCGGACGGAAATCTGAAATTTCCCATTCATCGGATCGATTGCCGTATGATAAGAAAGCGTCCTGACTTGATTGAATGAGATGAAAACCCACTTCGCCATTCTCCTGCTGCTGGTCCTTCCATCCGTCGCGGCACCCACCGCTCCGGTCCAGCCGCTTATCGCATTGGACCAATTCGGCTACCTCCCGGATGCCCGGAAAATCGCCGTTCTGGCCGATCCGCAAATTGGCTACGACTCCGCCCTCGCCTATGCTCCGGGGCCGACGTTCGAAGTGAGACGCTGGCAGACCGATGCGGTGGTTTTCACCGCTGCACCCGTATCCTGGAACAATGGTGCGACCCATCTCCAGTCCGGAAACATCGTGAAATGGTTCGATTTCACCGCCCTCACCACTTGGGGCTCCTACTACATTTTTGATCCGGCTAATAACGTCTGCTCACATCGGTTCGACATCGGCGATGATGTGTACCGGGTTCCGCTGCGCCATGCCACGCGGGTCTTTTTCTATCAGCGCAGCGGCTTTGCCAAAACCGTGCCCTATGCCGACCCACGTTGGACGGACGCCCCCAGCCACCTCGGGCCGAATCAGGATTTAAACTGCCGCCTCGTCACGGATCCGGGCAACGCCAGCCTTTCTAAAAATCTATCAGGCGGCTGGTTTGACGCCGGCGACTACAACAAATATGTCAATTTCACCTACGGCACCCTTCACGACCTGCTGTTCGCGTGGCAGCACAACCCCGCCGTCTGGACCGATGACTTCGGCATCCCGGAATCCGGCAACGGCATTCCCGACCTGCTGGATGAAATCAAATGGGAGCTCGACTGGCTGAAGCGCATGCAGCAGTCTAACGGATCGGTCCTGAGCAAGGTAAGCGTCACCGGCTTCGAGGGAAATTCACCTGCCAGTGCGGACACCGCCGCCCGCCGTTACGGAGCGGCGAGCACTTCATCCACCCTCAGTGTGGCCTCCGTGTTTGCCCATGCCGCACGGGTTTTTGCGAATGCCGGGCAAGCCGCCGAATCCGCGGACCTGCTTAGCCGTGCGGAGCTGGCGTGGACGTGGGCGAATGCGAATCCAGCCGTCGTGTATTCCAACAGCGGCTTCAGCAGCGCGAATCCGGAAGGATCCACTTACGACACTGAAATGCGCAAGCTAACCGCCGCCATCCAGCTTTATGCCGCCACCGGTAACACGGTCTATCGGACCTACGTGGATGCGAACCATGCCAATGCCCATGCCGTGCTCTGGTATTATTTCTATCCATTCGAAACCACCACTCAGGACGCGCTGATGGAATACACCTCACTCGCCGGGGCTACCACGTCGGTGAAAAACCTGATCCGCAGCCGCAAGCAGGACAGTATGAATGGTGGCGAGTTCCTGCCCGCGTTCACGGGAAAAACCGATGCCTACCGCGCTTACGTTAAGGATGCGGATTACGTCTGGGGCAGCAACCGCGTGAAGGCCCACCAAGGCCTCATTTTCCAGGCCCAGCGCACCTATCAGGTCGATCCGGCAAATGCGATCAACTATCGCGACGCGGCCGCCGGCTTCATCCATTACCTCCACGGCACCAACCCGAATGGACTCGTCTATCTCACCCACATGAACGATCACGGCGCGGAAAAATCCTGCAACGAAATCTATCACACCTGGTTCGGCCATGGCACGGTGTATGACAATGCCATCACCTCGGCGAAAGGCCCGCCGCCCGGCTATCTCCCCGGCGGTCCGAATCCCACGTTCACCCCGGATGCGGCCTACTCCGGCCCGGCGATCATTCCACCAAACGGCCAGCCCACGCAGAAATCCTACCTCGATTGGAACACCTCGTATCCGCAAAACTCATGGCAGGTCACCGAGCCCGGCATCTACTATCAGGCCGCCTACCTGCGGCTGCTTTCCACCTTCACCCGCCCGCTGACCTATCAAAACTGGGCAGCCGGTCACGGCCTAACCGGTGATGATGCCCGGGAGACCGCTGATCCCGACGCCGACGGCATCCCCAACCTCCAGGAGTACGCCACGAACACGCATCCGCTTCTAACGACATCGTCCACGCCACTCGCCATCGATCCCGCCACCCGCCAGCTCACCTTCTCCATCGCCAGGGGGCGCACCGATGCCGGGACGTTGATCCAATCGTCCGCCACGCTGCTGGATGCATGGGGAAACCTGCCTAACGGAACGCTGTGGACGGACCTGCCTGCAGACGATTTCCGAACCGCCACCTTTCAGGAAACAGCGAACGACCCCATGCGGTTCTATCGTCTGAAAGTCACACGCACGCCGTGAGGGCTTAGTCCTTGCAGCCGAAGAAGTGCCGTTTCATCACGACTTCGGAAACCCCTGCGGGCACCATTTCCTTCCAGGCGTCGTCCCCGGCGGCGATCTTTTTCAGGACGTCGCGCGAGAAGATGCTGAGATAGTCCGGATTGAAATTATCCAGAGCGACGAAGCTGCCGCGGTCGGCCAGGTAGCCGTAGAGTTTCTTGAGCTCTGGCGCGACGTTGAGGTTCTCGACGGTGGTCAGTTCGTCGGCGTCGCCGTTTTTCAACGGATAGACGTAGAGTTTGAGTTCGTTTTTGAACAAACGCCCGAACGATTCCAGAATGCCGCCGGGGAGCTGTGTGTAGTATTTTTCCTCGAACAATTCGATCAGGCTCGGTGCGCCCATCACGATGCCGATTCGCTCCTTTGTCCGCCACGAGAGGTAGGCGGCGAGACGGTAGTATTCGAAATAGTCGGAGATCAGCACCGTCATTCCGCACGCAGCTAACAGATCGGCACGGGCAAGGAAATCACGGCGGTCAATCTGGTCACCACCTGCTAGCAGATTTCGCATGGTCAGCTCGAACAGTGGCAGCACCTCCTTGCCCTCCACTGCCGGGTCCTTTTTGAATTTCTCCAGTGCACAGTTCAACATGTCGAAGTTCACATGCGTCGGTGGCCGGAAACTGCCGCGTTCGACGAGCACCGCTTTTTTATAAAGCACCTCGGAAGGCTGCAACACCTGGCCGTCCGCGCCAAACATCGCCGCGCCGCTCAGGCCGAGCTGCACGAGTTTCAGGCTGGTTAATCGGTTGTCCACTGAGCGGAACTCGATGCCCTTGAACTCGATCACGTCGATCTCGATGCGCCCGGTCGTCAGCTTGTCCAACAGGCTTTCAACTAACAATTCCGGTTCGTGATGGAGGAAAAACGCGCCGTATAACAGATTCACCCCCACCACGCCGAGCGCTTCCTGTTGGAGCGACGCCTCGGTATCGAGCATTCGCACGTGGATGAGGATCTGGCTTGGCTCGTCGCGCGGGCGCGACTGGAACTTGATGCCCATCCAGCCGTGGCACTCGTTGCCGCCCTTGAAACTCCGCGCGATCACCGTGTCCGCGAATGCAAAAAAAGCCGTGTGGTCGCCGCGCTTGTCGCTCAGGCGTTCCACATTGAGGGCAAATTCCCGGTCGAGCATCGCCTGCAGCCGCGAGCGCGAGACATAACGGTCGCCGCTTCCGTAGATCGCGTCGGAAACGATCATGTCGTAGGCCGAAATACTCTTCGCCACCGTGCCCGCCGCCGCGCCCACGCGGAAAAACCACCTGACCACCTCTTGGCCCGCACCAATTTCCGCCAGCGTGCCATACCACCGTGGGTCCAGATTGATTTTCAGCGCCTTGTGGTGGGTATCGAGTTCCTCTTCCTTCATCCCGCCCGGTTAGCAAGAAGCGCGCCAGATCGATTCAGGTGATGGGCAGATGCTTGGAAATGATCTCGGCAGGGCGGCATCGGTTGGCGCTGGAACTTTGGACTGCGGTGGGCATCACCGCTTTGAGGGGGCGCTCCGTTTCAAACCAGCCCGCCCATCAGGAAAAATGCCCGCATACACGACCTTTTTGACGAAGCCGACCGCCCGGAACCGCAGCCGCCCACGCCCAAAGCGGTGATGCTCACCGCAGTCCAAAGGTTGCATCGGCGGGCGGATCGTGGTTTGGAATCGGTGTGGAAATGCTGAAGTTCAAACTTACCCTTGCCTACGACGGCGCGGCCTATCACGGCTGGCAATCGCGCAAGGAAGGGACGGGCGTGCAGAATCAGGTGGAGGCGGCATTGGCACGATTGTTCGCCAGCGAACCGCGGGTGGAGAGTGCGAGTCGGACGGATTCCGGGGTGCACGCATGGGGCATGGTGGTGCATTGCGAAGTGCCGCCCGATGAATTCAGGATGCCGCCTGGGAAATTCGCTCTGGCGATCAACGCCTGCCTGCCGGACGACATCCGCGTGCGCTCTGCGGTGCGGGTGCCGATGGATTTCCACGCCCGCTTCGATGCCGTGGGAAAACAATACCGCTATCAGATTTGGAACCATCCCGTGATGAATCCACTGCTGCAAGACCGCGCCTGGCATGTGCCGCGAGAGCTTGATTTTCCGGCCATGAACAAGGCGGCGGCGTGTTTTGTCGGGCGGCGTGATTTCCGTTCCTTCACTTCCAACCGGGGAGTCGTTCTGGAAGATGCAGTGAGGACGCTGAACCGCTGCGAGATCCGGAAGCGCGGACCGCAGGTGACGGTGGTGATCGAGGGCGGGGGATTCCTCTACAAAATGTGCCGCGCGATCGTTGGGACGCTGGTGCAGGTGGGCGAGGGGCGTTTCATGGCGGAAGAAGTTTCCGAAATGTTCCACCAGCGCGACCGCCGGGCTGCGGGGGTGAATGCTCCCGCCCACGGGCTGGTGCTGTGGAGGGTTTTCTATCAGGGGAAGAAGCCGTGACTGCATCTATCAGTAGATGGAGCTGGTGAGAACTGGAAAGATTCTGCGGCGAGACGCCACAACCACCTTCCTCTAACATCAACTCATTCCACCGGGATCGCCTTCAGCGGCGGGATGTCCTCTTGTTCGACGGGCAGGGCCCTCAGTGGTGGGGTGTCCTGGGCGACGGGTTGGGCGCGGAGTGGTGAGTCGGACGGGGCGGCGACGGTGGATTCGTCGACCGCCAGGGCCTTGGCTGGATGGATGGGGCAGAGGTCGTTTTCCGGCAGGGCGATGTCGGCGGGGACCTGGTCGGTGTAGGCCTTGCCATCGTCGCGGCAGCCAGCGGTGGTGCGTTTTCCCGAGAGTCGGCAGAGTTCCATTTCCACGAGGTTGACCTTGCTGTTGAGCTTGCCGGCCTTGTAGCCGAGGCGGTCGGCGGTTTTCATGATCTCCACCCAGACGGGCAGGGCGAGGGTGCCGCCGTAACCGCCCTGAATGGTTTTTTTCGGGGTGTCGAAGCCGGTCCAGACGCAGCATGTTAGAGTGGAAGTGTAACCGGCGAACCAGGCGTCCTTGAATTCGTTGGTGGTGCCGGTCTTGCCGGCGCATGGCTTGTCGAAGCCGAGGCGCGAAACGGAAGCCGCGGTGCCGCTGGTGGTGACCTCCTTGAGGATGCGCGAAACGGACCAGGCGGAGCCGGCGTTGGCAGCCTGATAGGGAAGCGGCGGGGTGGCGTAGAGCACGTTGCCATCGCGGTCCTTGATTTCGGATATCAGATAGGGTCGATAGCGGAGGCCGTCGTTAGGAAAGATCGTGTAGGCGCTGGCGACTTCTTTGGGCGAGGCTTCCCATGAGCCGAGGTAGGATGAGGGGTTTTCCGGCATGGCGGTGGTGAATCCGGCCATGCGGGTGACGTCTCCGACCTTTTCGAGGCCGGCATGGTTACCGACGCGCACCGACATGGTGTTGCGCGAGTGGATGAGGCCGTAGGAAACGGACTCCATGCCGCCAAACCGTCCGTCCGAGTTATCGGGCCGCCAGGAGCCGCCGCCCTTGATCTCGCCGCGCTGGATGGGTCCATCGCTGACGCTGCTGTTTGGGCGGAGGCCGGCGTCGAAGGCAGCCAGATAGACGAAGGGTTTGAAAATCGACCCAATCTGTCGGCGGGCCTGGATGGCGCGGTTGAAGCGGGACTCGTCGGCATCGCGTCCGCCGACGACGGCGAGGATGGCTCCGGTGCGGTTTTCCACAACGACGGCGGCGCCCTGGATGTATTCGGGTTCCTTGCGGCCTTGCTCCGGAAGCGCCCGCCAGGCGGTGCGCGTCTGGTGGGGATACCCGCTGAGGCGTTCGATTTCGCGCAGTTTTTTATCCAGCGCTTCCTCGCCCTTCTGTTGGATGCGAAGGTCGATGGTGGTGGTGATATTGAGCCCGCCGAGTTCGAGATTTTCCTTTTCCAGAATCTCTTCGAGGTCGCGGCGGATGGCGTCCATGGCATAGGATTCTTCGGAATCGCGACGGCCGATGGGCCGCACCTCGATGGGCTCCAACTTCGCGGCATCCGCCTCGGTGCGACTGATGACGCCGGCGGTGACCATGCGTTCGAGCGTGGTGTTTCGCTCGCGAGTGGCCGCTTCCATCGACTTGAAGGGATTGAAGGAATCCGGTCCGCGGACGATGCCGGCGAGCAGTGCGGATTGGGAGAGCGAGAGCTCGGAGGGATGTTTTTCGAAGTAGATGCGCGACGCCTCGCCGATGCCCTTGATCTGGCGGCCCCAGTTGATCTGATTGATGTAGGCTTCGAGGATGTCGTCTTTCTGCAGTGCTGATTCAAGGCGGAAGGCGATGGCGATTTCGAGGCACTTGCGGTTGAGCTGGCGCAAGGTGTCGCCGCGGTTTTCGGCGCGCTTGAGTTGGAAAATGTCGGAAGCGAGCTGTTGCGTGATGGTGGACGCGCCTTCCTTTTTTCCGCTGAGGTTTTTCAGGATGGCCCGGCCGATGCCGATGATGTCGATGGCGCTGTGCTGATAGAAACGCTCATCTTCGCGGGCGAGGATGGCCTTGCGGAAATTTTCGGAAACCTGCTGGAGCGGCACGACCGAGCGTTTCTCTCCATGGATGCGGCCGATTTCCACGCCGAGGCGGTCATGGATGATCGAGCGCTCCGGCATGGCGTTGATTTTCGCAAGGTCGTAGCTGCGCGCGCGGAAGCCATAGAAGATGGCGAGAATTAAAAACGCGTAGAGGCCGACGAGTGTGGGATAGCCGACAAGGCGCGCGAGAAACTTCAGTGGCCCGAAGAGTGGACGGGTAACGAGGTTGAGAAAATGAAAGGGCCAGAAGATCAGGAGCGAAACGGCTCCATGGCCGCGGGAGGGAGGGGCGGCGGGCGATTTTTCGCGGAGACGATTGGTTTCTGGCGGGTTGCGTTTTGGCATCTTCGTGGCGATGCTAAGCGACCTCGCGCCGGCGATCCATCACTGAATGTTGTCAGACGAAACCCGGAGCTGGTGCCGTTTCAATGCATGAAAACCATGAAGATGATCCCAATTTTCTCCCTCATCTGCGCCGGCTGGTGGCTGGTCGCCGGAGCTGGTGTTGCCCAAGCGCGCGAACCCATCCGTGATCTGGCAGACCTCGCGAAACTTGAATCCAAAGTGGAGGAAGTTTCCAAAAGAGTCCTGCCCGCGACGGTCGCATTGCTTGCCGAGGCTACTGGTTCATCGGGATCCGGAGTGATCACGACCGCCGACGGCCTCATTCTAACTGCCGCGCACGTGGTGCAGGGAGTGGAAGACCTGACAGTGGTGTTTCCAGACGGCAGGCAAGTGCCGGGAAAAGTGCTGGGTGCGAATTATTCCAAGGACATCGCGATGGTGAAGATCAACCGGCCGGGTCCGTGGCCCTTCGTGGGAACAGGTTCGTCCAAGCCGCTGCAGGCGGGGGACTGGGTGATCGCCCTCGGCCATTCAGCAGGCTTTGATGCGGCGCGCACACCTCCGGTTAGATTTGGCCGCGTGGTTTCGAAGGGCCCGGGCAATTTTCTTACCACGGACTGCACGCTCATCGGCGGTGACTCGGGAGGGCCGCTTTTTGACCTCAATGGAAAGATCATCGGAATCAATTCATCCATCGGGGTTTCTCTAACGAACAACAACCATGCCGGCATCGATGGGTTCCGGCAGGACTGGGACCGCTTGTTAGCCGGCGAGGCCTGGGGCCAGCTCCAGATGAATCCGTTTGCGAATCCTGACATGCCTGTCCTCGGAATCGGCGCGGAAGACGGCCGCGGCACTCGGGGTGTGGTGGTAGGCGTCGTGGCTCCGAAATCACCCGCGGCGGCGGCGGGGATGCGGATCGGCGATCTGATCCAGACGCTCGACGGCGAGCCGGTTAGAAATTTCCGCGAGCTCACGGTGTTGCTGGCGAAGCGCGAGGCGGGCGACAAAATCAAGCTACAGGTCAAGCGCGACACTCGCAGCGCAGAACTCGACATCACGCTCGGTCGCCGGGCCGACCTTTACGAAGAACGTTGACATCCCTACCTGAAATTCACGACATGAAATCCATCGGATACATTTTCGCTGCAATGCTGGTCCCCGCTGCGCTGCACGCGCAGGAAGATATCCCGCTGCTGCGTCCTGAAGAACGCGAGGCCGTCGACCAACAGGCGGATGAGTTCAACAATGCCATCCTGCCCGCACTAACGGAATCGGCCAAATCCACCGTCCGGATCTGGTCTGGCACGCGGCGGATGGCTTACGGCACCGTGGTCGGCGATGGATTGAAAATCCTAACGAAATGGAGCGAGGTCGCCCGCGCACCTGGCAATCTGCGGGTTGAGGCTGCTGGTAGCGAGCTGCGCGCTGTCAAGTTGGCCGGCGTCTATCAGGACGAGGATCTTGCACTGTTGGAAATCGAAGGCAGCCCGCTCATTCCCGTGAAGTGGACGTTCGAGCAACCGCAGCTCGGTGGTTTCATGATCGCTCCACAGCCTGACGGACGGCCAGCTGCGTTCGGTGTGGTCAGCGTTCCGGAGCGGAATTTGCGCGATACGGATCAGTCGTTTCTCGGTGTCATCGGCGCTCAGGGTTTCGAAGGTCCCGGCGTGAAGATCAAGGAAATCGCTGAAGGTTCCGGAGCGGAAACAGCGGGTCTGAAACCTGGCGGCGTGATCCTGCAAGTGGGCGAGCGACCGATCTCAGGATTGTTGGAACTCCGCAACGCGCTGACCGGTGTGCAGCCGGGTGACAAGGTTTCCCTGCTGATGGATATGGGCGATGAGAAAAAGCGCATCGATGTGGTGTTAGGAAACCGCCCGAAGCTGCCTCAGTTTTCCGGTGACCGTCTCCAACAAATGGAACGCATGGGTGGTCCTATCAGCGACGTGCGCGATTCCTTCAGTCACGCCATCCAGACGGACATGCGGCCGAAACCCAATCAGATTGGCGGACCGGTGGTGGACCTGAAGGGCCAGGTGATCGGCATTACTATGGCACGCGCTGACCGCACGCGCTCGTTTGTCATGCCGGCGGCTGCGGTGTTGGAGCTGCTGAAACAACCTGCGGGTGATCCTCTAGTCGCGCGGGAGCGCAAAGTGGAACAGGACGATCGCGTCCCCACTCGCGGAGCTTCTCCGCAGGGCCGGATGATGCCGGAAGACCGCATGCGCCGCCACCTGAGTGACATGCAGCGGCTGATGGACCACATGCGTGAGGAAATGCAGGGGCTTGAAGAAGAGCGGTGAGTGTTGGGAAACGAATCAGAACCGCAGCTTGATCTAACGGGTTCGTCCCATTTCATTTCCGGACATGACAATTGTTCTCGCCTCTGCTTCCCCGCGCCGTCGGGAATTGTTAGCCCGGGCTGGGGTAGATTTCGAAGTCGTTGTCTCACCTGCGGAAGAGATCCATGACGCATCGATGAAACCGGGTCTTCTCTGTGAATGGAACGCCGGTCTGAAAGCGGACGCAGTGGCGCGTGTTAGGCCGGATGCGATCGTGATTGCGGCCGATACCTTGGTTTTCATCGATGATTTGCCGCTGGGGAAGCCCACGGATCTGGACGACGCGAGGGCGATGTTGCGGCGCCTGTCCGGGCGCACCCACCAGGTCTGCACCGGTGTCTGTGTGATCCATCCGGGAGGCGAGCGGATGTTGTTCCATGACCTGACAGATGTTGTTTTCATGAATCTCGATGAGGTTGCGATCAACGAATATTTCCTGCGGGTGGACCCACTGGACAAAGCCGGCGCTTATGGCATTCAGGAACACGGCGAGCGGATTATTTCCGCCATCAACGGGAGTTTTGACAACGTGATGGGCCTGCCAGTGGACAAGGTGATGAAGGCCTTGGGGTGAAATCGGGTTGCGGTGGTGGCACTGATGGGTGAAGAATCGGCCATGGAGAAACCACACCGGTATCCGCTGATTTTCAACCCGAAGGCGCGCAGCCAGAAGGGGGAGCGGATGCTGCGTTTCCTGATGTCGCATGCGAGCCGGTTTGCGATGTATGCGACGAGCCATGCCGGCGAGGCCCGTGACCTGGCGGCGCGTTTTGCCCGCGATGGCGAGCCGGTCGTGATCGCCGCCGGCGGGGATGGCACGCTGAACGAAGTGGTGAGCGGACTGGCGGGTTCGAAGACGATTTTAGGCGTGCTGCCGGCGGGGACGATGAATGTTTTCGCGCGCGAGATGGGGATTCCGTTCGATTCGCTGGAGAAGGCGTTTCTGGTGATCGAGCGCGGGTTCGTGAGGGATGTGGATCTTTTTGAAGCGAATGGTTCCCCCTTCGTGCAGATGGCGGGTGTGGGATTCGACGCGCTGGTGATCGAGGAAACCACGTGGGAGTCGAAGAAAATGTTAGGCCCACTGGCTTATTTGTTGGCTGGGGTGAAGGTGCTGGGAGAGAAGCCGCCGAAGATCCAGGTCATGTGTCCGGACGGGCGA
Organism: Akkermansiaceae bacterium; assembly: GCA_031412525.1. Lineage (GTDB taxonomy): Bacteria > Verrucomicrobiota > Verrucomicrobiia > Verrucomicrobiales > Akkermansiaceae > Luteolibacter. The sequence goes on from JANODE010000109.1 coordinate 17,792, forward strand.
TGCGAGGAAGGCGTCGCGGTGCTGGCCGGAAACGGCGCGCTCTACGGCGGGCCATTCAAATTTTTCCGCAATGCAAACAACCATGATTCGAAGCTGGATGTGCTCGTTTACAAGGAAGCCGGCTACAAGCTGGTGCTGGATTCCTTGCGCGGCCTGGCGACCGGAGGGATCGACCTGATGGAATCGACGACCTATTTCCAAACCGCGGAGTTCACGGTGAAATCCGATCGTGAAGTGCCGGTGCAGGTGGACGGCGAACTGGCCGGGCGTTTCACCGAGATTCATTTTGTGGAGTCGGCGAACCGGCTGCGGGTGATCGCGCCGGAGGAACCGCTGATCGGCGGATTCGCGGATGCCATGAAATCGCTCCTGCATTGGCCACGGCAGGCGGTGGAAGTTCCGACGGCATCGAGGGTTTCATGAAGAAAGCGGTAAAAAGTGCGAGATCGGCGCTCTGGAGCAAGCGGGCAGTGCGCCTGATTCTGTGGGCCATGCTTCTTGCCGGCGCGGTGGTGGCCTACGCGAACATCACGGCAATCTGGGCGTCGCGCGGACGGTTGTTCGACGATTCTTCCGAGGTCCCGGAGACGGCGGTGGGATTGGTTTTCGGCACGACGGACCGCGTGAACGGCAATGAGAATCCGTATTTCCGCTATAGGATCGATGCGGCGGTTAGATTGTGGAAAGAAGGCAAGCTCAAAACGCTGATCGTCTCGGGCGACAACCGCAGCCGCTACTACAACGAGCCGGAAAAGATGAAACAGGACCTTGTGGAGCGGGGCATCCCGGCCGACCGCGTCGTCTGCGACTACGCTGGTCTGCGGACGTTCGACTCCGTGGTGCGGGCGAAGGAAATATTCGGAGTGAGTACGATCGTGGTGATCAGCCAGCGTTTCCAGAACGAGCGTGCGATCTACATTGCCAAGGCGAACGGCATGCAGGCCTATGGTTTCAACGCTCAGGATGTGGAAAGCCGCGCGGGCATGAAGACAAACGTGCGCGAAATCGGTGCACGCGTGAAGATGTGGCTGGATGTCAATTTCCTCGATACCCGCCCAATACATCTGGGCGAGAAAATCAAACTACCTGATTAGATTGTTAGGAATAACATTGGTGCACGGAGCCAACTGATCTGCGACAGTCCACACGAAATGGATGAAGACTGCCGAGTGCCGATTCTTGGAAAACCTTCTCATCGACCCGCCTGGCGGCCCCTCAATAGACGTCGCGAAGGTAGCGCTTTTCCTTTTTGATCTGCGCAATGAAGGCAGTCGCCTCTTCGGGGGAAAGCCTGCCGTGCGTTCCGACGATCGTGAGCAGCGCTTGATCCACGTCTTTGGCCATCCGGGAAGCATCGCCGCAGACATAAAATGCGGCTCCCTCCTGGAGCCATGACCAGAGCTCGGCTCCATGTTGCTCCATCAGGTTCTGCACGTAGATTTTTTCCTTCTGGTCGCGGGACCAAGCGAGATCGAGTTTCGAAAGCGTGCCATCCATCTGATAGGACTCCAGTTCGTCCTGATAGAGAAAGTCCGTGGCGCTGTGAGGATTACCGAAAAATAGCCAGTTTTTCCCGGTAGCGCCCGTTGCCTTCCTCTCCTCAAGAAACGCCCGGAATGGCGCAATGCCAGTGCCCGGGCCAACCATGATGACCGGAATGCCACCATCAGCCGGCAAACGAAAGGCGTTGTTGGTGTGCACGAAAACTCGGGGTTTTTCCCCGCCACCAAGGCGGTCTGCTAGATAGGTAGAGCAGATCCCACCCCTTTTGCGACCGTGCGTGTCGTAGCGGACGATGCCGACGCAAAGATGGACCTCGCCTGGATGCGCCCGCGGGCTGGAGGCGATCGAATAAAGCCGTGGTTGAAGCTTTTTCAGGACGGAAACGAACTCCTCTCCATCAGAAAAGTCCGCCGGATGATCGACCACCAGATCAATCAGGTCACGGCCCCAACAGAAATCGTCCCACGCCTTTTTGTCATCCGCTGCGACGAGCGAGCGAAGGAAGGGGGAACCGCTTTTCGCCTGCCACTTCTGGATGAGGGTTTTGTTCAGCGAACCGATGTCATAATGGCGGATCAATGCCTCTCGAAGTGGCACGTCCTCACCGCCGTCAGGAGCTGGAACGGTTCCCGCCTTGAAAGGCAGGTTGGCAATGATTTCATCCACCACGGCGGCGGGATTGAGCGGATAGACTCCGAGTGCATCGCCGACCTCGTATTCCAAGCCGGAACCTTCAAGGGAAAGCGCGACATGGTGTGTTTGCTTGTCACCGTGACCGTTCAGATTGAAATTCGCAGCGACCGAAGATGGATAAGGATTCGACTTCGAGTAGCCCTCGTCTTCCTGATCCAGCACCGCCGCCGAGCTAGCGGGGATCGCAGCCCCCGCCGGAGTGAGCGAGGACAGGATGCCGCCGGACCACTCGGCGAATGGTGAGTCCGGATCGACATCCACATCGACGCGGGAATAAATGCGATTGGCTCCCAACGCGGAGAGGCGGGTGTCGAACTCAATACCACACTTGCAGAAATCCGGGTAGCTGCTGTCCCCCAGCGCGAGCACGGAATAGGAGACGCCCTCAAGTCTGGGGGCCGACGCACTCATCAGCCAGCCATGCAAATCGGCCGCTGTGTCGGGCGGTTCGCCGTCGCCGTAAGTCGAGGTGATGATGAGCAGGTTTTTCTCCTGAGGCAGGCGGTTCCGATCATAACCGGCCATGTCATGGAGCTCGGGTTCGAAATTTCCCTTTTTGAGGGTTTTCACGAGCTTCTTGGCCAGGCCCTCGGCGGTTCCGGTCTGAGATCCGTAAATCACCGTGACCGGGATGGTCGGGCCTGATCGGGCCAGCTGACCGTTGCTCTGAGAGAGTGCTTTACTAAGAAAATCGTTGAGCCAGGCGCGCTGCTCTGGCGTGAAAGGAGCGTCATCGGGGAGTTGAATCGGAAAGACCATTGCTCGAAAGGGACAAGAATAACCGACCGCTGTCGGGCGGCGAAACTTGTGTGCGGTCGGGGAACCGTTCAAGCCTGATTCATGCCAAAATCATGAGATTCACTCATGAGTATTTCAGGTTCTTTGATGGATCGAGTTCGAAATCCATCGCAAAATGGCTAACCGTATTCGGCCTGATGTGTTTCTCCACGAACTTGAAATAGAACGGGTCGTCGAGGGTCACCCGGAGCTTGTCGAGCGAGTCCACCTCGATGGAGAAAAAGAACTGCCACTGCGAGCCTGGATCCACATTGCGCCCGGATCTAACACTAAGGACTTCCGGGATCTTCAGCAGAAGACTGCGGCTGGTCCGCACCAGTTCTTCCATCACCCCCGCGTCCAGCTCAGGCTTGAGCTGGAAGTAAACGACGTGATGGATCATCGGCGCTGCCTCACGATTTCCAGTTCAGCGCACCTTTTTTCAGCGCGTAAACATAGGCGAACACCAGGATCCCGGCGAAGCCCGCCATGCTGACCAGTGCGTCCGGGCCATCCTTGATCAGATCGCGGAACTGCACGGCCCATGGATACATGAAAACAACTTCGATATCGAAAATGACAAAGAGCATCGCCACCAGATAGAACTTCACCGAAAATCTTGGTGAACCATCGCCGATGGGTAGCATGCCGCATTCGTAGGCGCTATCCTTCGTCTTGTTGGTTCCCGCGGTGCGGCCAAAGATGATGCTCGAGCTCAGGACCGTGACGGCGAATCCCATCGCGATGAGCACTTGGAGAAGAACGGGAAGGTAGTCTTGTGGCATGATGTCAGTGGGCGGACAGGACGGTCTTAAAGATCATCGCGAGCGATGGGTAGAAAAAAAACCCGCGTCCTCATCGGGCGCGGGTTTTGTCGGAGATTCTCATTCGGAATCAAGCATCCTCTTGTGCTGCCGCTTCCTGGGCGGCTGCATAGGCGCTCGATGCCTCGTGAACGCGGGCGGTTCCCTTGTATTCCTTGCCAATCTTTTCCACCAAGCCACGGGTGACCAGGTTCTGGAGCTTTTCATAAGCACGCAGGCGGAGCATTTCTTCTCCACCGCTCACTGCATTGCGGACTTTTAGATTTGCAAAAACTCGCTCGAACAAGTCGTTGAAACCAAACACCTTCTTTTCAGAAAGGACACTACAGAGCTCATCAGTCACATGATCAGGAAGGCGACGTGAGAATCGGGTACGTTTCGTAGTAATTGCCATAACGACGTGACCATACATGCCTTGGTGACAAAAGCGACTCAAAAAAACGGCAGGTTATACCGCCTCAACAAACATATTAAGCAAGTCCAAAGTTTCAACCTACGCGAAAATGTCCGTTCGTTTGCTGGCTTGACAGCCGGGAGTTTTTCTCCACCCTCCGCGTCCCGCCGCGTCGGAAACGCGGTGGGAACTCGAATTCTCATGAAAAAGGACCTTCATCCGAAATACAATCCGGTCGTCTTCGTTGACATGACCACCGGCAAGCGTTTCATCAGCCGCTCGACCAAGACTTCTGAAAAGAAGGAAGTCATCGACGGTATGGAACATAGCCTCATCTCGATCGGCATCACCTCCGACTCCCATCCGTTCTTCACTGGCCTTGCCCAGTTTGTCGACACCGAGGGACGCATCGACAAATTCCAAAAACGCTTCGGCGCCGTTCGCCGCGTTGGGAAGCCGAAGCTCGACTGATCCAGTCCATTTCCCAAATTTCACCAAAACGCCCGTCTGCCATGTTGCAGCCGGGCGTTTTGTTTAAGTGAATCCAGACAGGACTTCGTTCGTTTACTTCAATTCACGGATTTTGAGGTTTTTATACCAGCAGTTGTCCTGGTGATAGGTGAGCATGAGGTGGCCCGAGATTTTCTCACCGAATCCAGCTTCTTTTGCGAATTTGCTGGCGGCAACGCCGGCCATCACGGCTCCGCTGCCGGTCTCGTAGGCGAGGACATTCTTGCCGTTGAGCCAGTGCTCGACCTTGTTTCCCTGCACGATGATCTTCGATTGATTCCACTCACCGGGCTCGCGGTAGGGCTTGTCGGCGGCGGGCGGGAGGACTGCGTAAAATGAAGCCGTCTGGCGGATGGCGTTTTTGCCATCGGGGTGCGCTTTGTCGTCGAGCATTTGATACTCATGGCCCGGGGCGCTTTTGCGGTTTTCGGTAACGAAGTATTTCACCCCGTTGTTTCCGGCGACCGGGAGTTTCCATTCCCACGAAAACTCGAAATTCTCGTATGTTTTTTCCGTGATGAGTTCGGTGCCCTTGACCTTGGCGATGGCGTGGAGCGTGCCGTCCACGACTTCCCAGCCGCCCGCCGGTTTTTGGGCATAAGGACGCCAGCCATTGAGGGTTTTTCCGTCGAAGAGAAGAACCCAGCCGTCTTTTTTCTCGGTCGGTGTAAGTTCGTTATCAGCGGCGGACGCGATGTTGACGCCGGTCGCAAGGAGAATGGCAAGAAGTGGAAGACGCACGATGGATTGGATTTGCGATGAAGAGAGGTGATTGGCTACGCCAAGTCGAGAAGGGACTTATCTGCTTTCCGGGTCAGCTCGACCGTGATCCGCAATTTCCTTTTCTTGAACTGCGGAGGCATCCGGTCCGAATTCCTGCCGGATGTAAGTGAGTAGGTCTGCCGCCTCTGTGTCTGATAGGACCGGGGCAAGTGCGTGTGCCGGTGCTGCCCCGTGCAGCACCGCATGGATCAACGCTGCGGGTTCGCCGCTAACGGTTTTATTTTCCATCAAGGCTGGCTGGAGCGCTGGAACTCCGGATCCATCAGGCATGTGACAGGTGATGCAATGACGCACGTAAAGGGCACGCCCAGTGATTGATAGATCTTCGGCAGGAGCAGGCGGAGTCTCATCCAGCGGCGGGCCCAGAGAGTTGACGTAAACGGCGAGATCACTGACTTGAGCTTCAGTTAGGCCGGCGGCTTGAGGTTTCATGAGGCCGATGCGCATGGCATCACCAATGCGCCCGACATCCAGTCGGGTGATCATGTCGAGTGTGGGAATGCCGGGTGCGCCTGACTTGTGGCAGACTACGCAGCGTTGTTCGAAGGTGGTTTTTGCAGCCTCCAACAGTTTCGGATCGAGCACGATCTTCGGGGCCAATTCCGTGACTTGGTCGAACGGAGATGCGAACTGAGGGCGCGGCGGACTGCCCTGCAAGCCGAACGCCTGGATGCGGTCAGTGCCCACAATCGCGATGCCGCGCACGACGGTCGGCTCGTTATACTTGCCCGATGAAGCGAGTTCGTTAGGAGTGCTTTTCCAGAGGAGTTTGAACGTCAGCGCATCGAAGGCATAGAGCACCGGACGCGAAGCTCCCGGACCCTGCATGGGAGCCGTCCGTACGACGTTGGTATCGAGCACCCATGCGATAGCTCCCTTTCCGCCGTTGCTGGTGATCACGGGAGAACCAGGATTGTGAAAGACCTGGGTTTCTTCCAATTGATCGATCTTGAGATAGGCGGGCTTCCCCGGTGACGTGATGATTTCGAGCCTAACCAATCCGGGCGGCGTGCTGAAATTCAGTTTTTTCCCGGTCTTCGCGCTCCCGGTGATGAAAACATAGTTTTTCCCGGCGGCGCTGCGAAACCAAGCTGGCGTGGTGCGGCTCCGGGCCTGGTCGTTCATGGCATTCTTGTCGGCATATGGCCCGAACACATTGATTGGCCCGCGCTTGCCGAACTGTGGTTGCGGACCGGGTGGGAGGAGTGAACCATCGGTCGCAGAGTCGTCGCTGATCGGTGGCCGATTGACGAGGGAGCCGGGCATCTTCGCGCGGTCCAACAGATAGACGTTGCCCTGCTTGCCACCGAGCACGAGCAGCTTCGGAGTGCTAGTGGTGGCGGGGTCGAGATCGATGGCCGTGGTGCCGCTTGCGCCGAGGTCGATGTCGGTAACCTGAGCCTGGGCATAATTAAACGGAGTGTAGGTGCCGGCGAGTTCGAAGCCCTTCTGAGCATCGTCACGGAGCCGAAGCACCGACTGACCCCAATTGTGATCACTATCGACAAAAATCCCGGGCAGTCCCAGCTTTTTGATAGAAACCTGGACGCTGGAGCCCGTCGCGATGTGGACGTAGCCCTCGGAATCGACCGTTGGTCCCCCTGATGCCCACATTCCGCCCTGGATTTCTTCCGTACGCGGGGTCGCGGAAAACGCAGTGGTGACGGCTGCTTGTTGGGTATCGAGAGAAACGATCCAGCCGGGAGACGTGCCGCCCTCGGCGAAGGATAGGTAGAGCCGCGATCCGTCAGGATTCAGGGTGAGTGCGCCTCGTTGGATCAGGAGTTGGGAAGGAAACCGAGTCGTGCCGTTGCGATTGATTCCAGGGGCGTTCACGGCTGTCGCGTCGATCGCTACCGGCCAGCCGGGCATTGACCCGCCACTGCCCAGATCGAGTGCATGAACTTGATAGGGTTGGTTACCGTCCGCACAGATGGCATAGAGACGCCGCTGCTTCAAGTCGATGGTGGGTGTGCTGAGGGCACCCATGCCACCCGGCTTTGCTTCTGATAGGCGCTTGCGCCACAGGATCGCACCTGCCGGCGTGTCGCCTGCCGCCACGGCATTCACCGCGTAGATGAACCCGAGATCCGTCAGCGCATAGATCACTGATAGAGTCTTGCCCTCATGCGGGCCGGTGGAGAACGCGAGCTTGTCCACATAAAGGGGCGTGGCAAAAAGCCGCGGCTCGCGGGTTCCTATCATGTCAAACCGAGGCGTTTGCCAGAGTTGGCCGAAAGCCGCCGGTGACACGGCCTCGGGTGTTAGGATTGTTTCATGGGAATTCCAACCGCTGCGCTGGATGTCGTTATGATAGGTGAGCTTGTCAAACGACTCAGCCAGCGCGCTTTCGGTGCCGAGGATCGTGAGCAACGACAGGAAACGATGGATCATGAGTCGCTGGGAATGATTTTCCGCAGGAAGGCGATGTCGCTTTTCGCTATCTCCCAGGTGTTGTAACCCGGCGGCTTTTTGCCATGGCAGGGGTTGATGCAAAGGTAGGGAGAGACGCTATCGGCCACCGCGGAGCGCACGATGTCGAGGACCGGCCAGGAGGCCTCCTCAAGCGTGCTGGCGTGCACAAGCGTCTTGCCATCTCCCTCGGTGCGTCCGCCTTTGAGATGCAGGCAGCCGATGATCGGCTTGAGCTGCTGATAGACTTCCATCGTTGGGAAAACACCCTCTTGCCAGAGGTTCTGGGCATCCCAGGTGTAATGAACTTTGCCCGGCCGTTCGAGTCGCTCGAAGAACCGCAGGATGCCCTCCGGGCGGTTGAAAATGACACCGTTCACTTCGTTTTCGACCAACGCGCGGCGACCCGAGCCAACGATGCGGTCCACCATTTCCCGATAGACGCCGAAGGTCCACGGGAAGTCGCGCTCGACGATGTTCATCCGTGATTCGGGGCCGTCGTAAGGTTTCAGTTTCGCAGAGATGAGGCGGATGTAACCCGGCTCGAGGATATCGGCTAGCTTGAGCACGTGGTCTAACGTCTTGAAATGCCGCCCGCGGAAGGCCTCCTCACCGGCGTTTAGCTCACTTTCACAGAGCGCGGTGGAGAAACAAAATATCTTCAAGCCATGCGCCTTGGCGATGTCCGCAGCACGGCGGGCGTTGTCGAGGCTGAGGTTGTTGATGTTCTCTCCCCATAGGCTGTCCTTGATATCGAGCCACTTGAGTCCGAGCTCGGCGTGGCGGCGGGCGGCGGTTTCAAAGTCCGATCCTGCCGTGCCGTTCAGCATGGTAAGCTTGGCAGGGGTTTTGGCCGGAGCATCTGCTGCTCGAGCGGAGCGCGGGAGTGGCAGCGCGGAGACACCAAGGAGGGAAGTTTCAAGGAAACGACGGCGGGAAATAGTTAGAGCATTCATCACGTGATCGATTTCAGGTGGATTAATATCCGACGGCCTCACGATACGCCGATGAAAAAGAAATTCCCAACACGGCATCTTCAGTTCCGATGTTTGTCGCGTTATGGAGCACTCCTTGAGGAATGCTGATGGAATCGCCTGCGTTCATCTCGGCAGTCACCTCGTTCATGGTGTGGCTGATTTTTCCGCGGATGACATGCAGGACTTCATCGCAGTTAGGGTGGAAATGCACGGGGTTGGACTTCCCGGGCTGAATGATTGCGACGCCGGTGGTCATCGTGCGTGAGTTTTTCAACTCGGCGCTGGTGAACCAGCGGAGCTGCCCCCATGGCATGTCGATGACTTTATTGTCATCTTTTTTCACAAGAACCGTGCGGCCGACGATCGGTTCAGGCAAAGGGATGCCGCCGGCTGGAACGTCGATTCTCGCAGTCCAAGCGATCGCGTTGACAACCATCTGCCGGATTGCAGGTTCGTTGAGGCTTTTCAAATAATGCGCACCGGTGAAACCGAATCCACGGCCACTGCCGTTGTTCTTGTCATGCGCCCAAGCGAGCGTGAATGTCCCATTTGTCTGCGGCTCAGCAGCTTGTTTTTTCTTATCTCCATATTTCGGAGTGACCTCGCTGCGAAGGATTGGGGTGATGGATTTTTCATCCGCGAAAACAAGCGTCGGATAGAATTCGTCCGTGTAGCTTACAGGACCGACGCCTGCGCTGATCGGATGTGCAGGTGAAAACGGCTGGAGAGTCACCTGTTCAGTCGTGCGGTCGAACATCCCGTTGCGATGAGCTCCGAGCCAGTTGTCGAGCAAGGCGGACTCGGTGTTGGTGGGAACGGTGGAGGCTTGATGCAGAGTGACAAGACCGGTGCCGGATTCCATCAGTTTTTTGAGATAGGCGTTG
>JANODE010000110.1:0-41999 GCA_031412525.1 Akkermansiaceae bacterium
GCAGTTAGAGTGCAGAGCGCTTTGTTCTTTTTGTGGAATTCGATGCTCTCGGGGATGTTCACATCGCTCACACCATCGCCATAGGTCATGCAGAAGGTCTCATCATCGAGATACTTCGCCACGCGCTTGAGGCGCCCGCCGGTCAGACTTCCTTCACCGGTATCGACCAGTGTGACCGTCCATGGCTCGGCGGCGTTGTTGAGGAATTCCACCTTGTTGGTTCTCAGATCGAATCGAACGTCGGACCGGTTGAGGAAATAGTTCGCAAAAAACTCCTTGATGAGATGGCCCTTGTAGCCGAGGCAGATCACGAAGTCGTTAAGGCCGTAATGGCTGTAAATACTCATGATGTGCCAGAGAATCGGCATGTGACCCACCTCGATCATCGGCTTCGGCTTGATCGCGCTCTCTTCACTGATCCGGGTTCCAAAACCGCCTGCTAGAATGACTACCTTCATAAAATGTGATCGCTTGATTGGATGTGATTGTTTGGTTCTTTCACGCGGTTTCCGCCGTGCGGTATTTGATGACTTTGGCCGGAACCCCCGCGGCAATCGCATTTTCAGGGATGTCACGACTCACGACGGATCCCGCACCGATGACCGCGCCTGCGCCGATATTCACACCCTGCAGGACGGTGACGCCGTAGCCTAACCACGCGCCATCACCGATCCGAATGTCACCCTTGCTGCCTAACGGTTGTTCCATGATCAACTTGCCAAGCTCAACTCCATGATCGTATGAGAAGAATCCACAATTGGCGGCAATCTCGACACATTCGCCGATCTCGATATTCGATACATGGGCATGCAGATGGCATCCTGGCTGGATATGGGTGCGGGCCCCGATGGAGATCCGGGCACTGGAACCTGTTTCCAGAAAACTGTTACCATAGATCTGCACCTTGTCACCGAGGATGACAGCACCCCCGTTGTCTGAACGCGCGATGTTCACCCCGACCCCCAGGTAGACGTGATCGCCGAAGCGGATATCCGGATGTGATAGAGCAGCGCTTGGGTCGACAAAGCCGCGGCGGGTCATGTCGGCAAGGTGGGCTCGGAGATGATAGGGTTTCGTGTTGAGGCAGGCCAGTCTCGCAGCAATCCGCCCGAACCCCCTGGTGCTGGCCCGGTTCAGGCACCACAATTTCAGCCTACGCAAAAAAGTTTCCATCAGACGAGAACCAAGCACGTCCGAGTGCAACCGCTCTGGGCGGCTGTTTTCAAACAATACCAGATCAGGCTCTTTGTGCAGGCAGGTTTTCACGCGGATGGGGGGGATTTCCGGCACGTCAAGGGGTCGCCAGCGCGGCCTCAAGACGGGCGAAGAGTTTTCCATTCACCGCCAGAGAGCGCGGGATATAGACGGAAACGATATCAATATTGGGCCCGGCACCATTGTCCGTCACCTGGGTGACAATCGAGGCCAGGTCGGCGGAATCGGCCCACGCACCTGTCAGTGTGGTTCCCCACTTGACCTTGATGGCCAAGCTGGGATCCGTGTTGGCAAGCTCAGTGCGGCGGAAGGTGAAGAGCAGGTAGCTATCGTTCACCAGATTTCCATCAGGATCGGCGGTGACCATGGAAACCGTGGGAAGCAGATTCGCGTTAGAGCCACTCGCTGGATTTCCTCCGACGACGTATTCGATGACGTTTCTAACGGTGTCACTGTCCGAATCGACCGTAGGCCCGGCGCTGAGGTTGAAACTGCCCATCCACTGGGAAAACTCCTCGAGGGGATTCACCGTGATGGAGACAACCGCCGGCAATGAATCGACAGTGCCGTCATTCACCTTGAAGGTGAAACTATCGGAGCCGTTGTAGTTCGCCGCAGGCGTGTAGGTGAGATTGGGAGCCGCCCCACTCAAGGTGCCGTGGAGAGGGTTGGCCGTGACCGTGTAGGTCAGAGTGTCGTTGTTTGCATCAGTCCCGGTCAGGATGATCGCGAGGGTGCCGTCTTCGTTGACTGAAACCGACTGGGCCGCAGCCAGCGGAGCCACGTTCACGACCGTGTAATCGATGCTGACCACAAGTCGGGCGAACAGTTTGCCGTTCACCGCCAGAGTGCGCGGTATATACACCTTCACCAGATCGATACCCACGGCAGCGGCGTCGTTCTCCTCCAGAATGACCACGCCCGGAGTTCCCGCAGCATTCGTCCATCCGTTGGGGGTGAGCGCGGTGCCCCACTGCGGACGGATGATCGTGTTAGGATCCGCTTTTGCCAAGTCAGTGCGGCGATACGTAAAGAGAAGATAGTTTTCACTCACTGAATTCTGGTCAGGGTCCGCAGTGACAAGTGAGATGGTGGGAAGCAGATTTTGATCCGCACGGTTGGCGGGATTTCCACCGATCACGTACTCGAGCGCATTGTTGATGGTGTCCCTATCAGGATCACTGTTTGGTCCTCCGCCGAGACTGAATCCGGCCAGCCACTCACCAAAGCTGTTGTCTGGCAATGGAGCGATCGAGATGGAAACTACCACTGGGGCTGAATCCAGCGCGCCGTCATTGGCCACGAAGGTGAAACTGTCCGAGCCATTGTAGTTCGGAGAGGGGGTGTAGGTTAGATTTGGAGCGGTTCCAGAGAGGATGCCGTTTTGTGGCTGGATCGTGACGCTGAATGTGAGGGGACTGCCTTCCTGATCGCTGCCGGTCAGTGTGATTGCAGCAGAAGCATCCTCATCCAGGCTAACCGACTGTGAATTGCCCACGGGTGCGTCATTCACTGAGTTGACCGTGATAGATACGGCGATTGTTGCTGAATCGACGGTGCCGTCGTTGGCGCGATAGGTGAACGAGTCGGCTCCGAAGTAGTTGGCGGTTGGCGTGTAGGTAAAGCTGCCGTTGGCATTGAGGACGACCAAGCCGTTAGTGGGTTGCTGGGCGACCGCGGCAGTCAATGGGCTACCTTCGACATCGGTGTCGTTGGTGAGCACGCCGGCGACGGCGACCACGAGTTGAGTGTCTTCGTTGGTCGAATAGCTGTCCGCCACGCCGGTAGGGGCGTCGTTTACCGCGTTGACCATGATAGAGACCGTGGTCGCTGCTGAATCGGCGGTGCCGTCATTGGCGCGATAGGTGAACGAGTCGGCTCCGTTGTAGTTGGCGGTTGGCGTGTAGGTAAAGCTGCCGTTGGCATTGAGGACGACCAAGCCGTTGGCCGGTTGCTGGGCGACCGCGGCGGTCAATGGGCTACCTTCGACATCGGTGTCGTTGGTGAGCACGCCTGCGGCGGCGACCACGAGTTGAGTGTCTTCGTTGGTCGAATAGCTGTCGGCCACGCCAATTGGGGCGTCGTTTACCGCGTTGATCGTGATAGAGACCGTGGTTTGGGCCGAATCGGCGGTGCCGTCGTTGGCACGATAGGTGAACGAGTCGGCTCCGTTGTAGTTGGCGGTCGGCGTGTAGGTAAAGCTGCCGTTGGCATTGAGGACGACCAAGCCGTTAGCCGGTTGCTGGGCGACCGCGGCGGTCAAGGGGCTACCTTCGACATCGGTGTCGTTGGTGAGCACGCCGGCGGCGGCGACCACGAGTTGCGTGTCTTCGTTGGTCGAATAGCTGTCGGCCACGCCAGTTGGGGCGTCGTTCACGGCGTTCACGGTGATGGAGACGGTGGTCACGGCGGAATCTACCGTGCCGTCGTTGGCGCGATACGTGAATGAGTCGGCTCCGAAGTAGTTGGCGGTCGGCGTGTAGGTGAAGCTGCCGTTGGCGTTGAGGACTACAGATCCGTTAGCCGGTTGCTGGCCGATCACTGCGGTGAGCGGGTTGTTCTCCAAGTCGGTGTCGTTTGAGAGAACTCCGGCGGCGGCAACCACGAGTTGCGTGTCTTCGTTGGTCGAATAGCTGTCGGCCACGCCAGTTGGGGCGTCGTTCACGGCGTTCACGGTGATGGAGACGGTGGTCACGGCGGAATCTACCGTGCCGTCGTTGGCGCGATACGTGAATGAGTCAGCTCCGAAGTAGTTGGCGGTCGGCGTGTAGGTGAAGCTGCCGTTGGCGTTGAGGACTACGGATCCGTTAGCCGGTTGCTGGCCGATCACTGCGGTGAGCGGGTTGTTCTCCAAGTCGGTGTCGTTTGAGAGAACTCCGGCGGCGGCAACCACGAGTTGCGTGTCTTCGTTGGTCGAATAGCTGTCGGCCACGGCGGATGGAGCGTCGTTCACGGCATTCACGGTGATGGAGACGGTGGTCAGGGCGGAATCTGCTGTGCCGTCGTTGGCGCGATACGTGAATGAGTCAGCTCCGAAGTAGTTGGCGGTCGGCGTGTAGGTTAAGCTGCCGTCGGCGTTGAGGACTACGGATCCGTTAGCCGGTTGCTGGCCGATCACTGCGGTGAGCGGGTTGTTCTCCAAGTCAGTGTCGTTGGAGAGAACTCCGGCGGCGGCAACCACGAGTTGCGTGTCTTCGTTGGTCGAATAGCTGTCGGCCACGCCAGTTGGAGCGTCGTTCACCGCGTTCACGGTGATAGAGACCGGGGTTGTTGCTGAATCTGCCGTGCCATCGTTGGCGCGATAGGTGAACGAGTCGGCACCGTTGTAGTTGGCGGTCGGCGTGTAGGTGAAGCTGCCGTTCGAGTTCAGGACAACCAATCCGTTAGTGGGTTGCAGGTCGATGGTGGCAGTGAGCGGGTTGCTCTCCAAGTCGGTGTCGTTGGCGAGCACGCCGGCGGCGGCGACCGCGAGTGGAGTGTCTTCGTTGGTCGAATAGCTGTCGGCCACGCCGGTTGGGGCGTCGTTCACGGCGTTTACACTGATCGAGACCGTGGTCGTTGCTGAATCGGCGGTGCCGTCGTTGGCGCGATAGGTGAACGAGTCGGTACCGTTGTAGTTGGCGGTCGGCGTGTAGGTGAAGCTGCCGTTCGAGTTCAGGACAACCAATCCGTTAGTGGCTTGCAGGTCGATGGTGGCAGTGAGCGGGTTGCTCTCCAGGTCGGTGTCGTTGGCGAGCACGCCGGCGGCGGCGACCACGAGTGGAGTGTCTTCGTTGGTCGAGTAGCTGTCGGCCACAGCGGATGGGGCGTCGTTCACGGGGTTGACCGTGATGGAGACCGTGGTGATCGCCGAGTTCAGCGCACCATCACGGGCACGGTAAGTGAAGGAGACGGTTCCAGAATAATTGACCGGAGGGGTATAGGTGAAACTTCCATCCGCATTGAGAGCGAAAGTTCCGTTAGTTGGACTAACGTCCAGAATTGCAGTCAGAGAATCGGCATCGACATCGGTGTCATTGGCAAGTATCCCGGTTGCCGCAACCACCAGCGGAGTGTCCTCATTGGTGGAATAGCTGTCGGCGACACCCACCGGGGCGTCGTTTACCGGAGTAACGGTGATGGAAACGGTGGTGGCCGCCGAATTCGCGGTGCCGTCACTAGCGCGGTAGGTGAACGAGTCCGCTCCAAAGAAATTGGCAGTCGGGGTGTAAGTGAAGCTGCCGTCTTGGTTGATGGCAACGGAACCGTTAGCCGGTTGCAGGGCGACGATGGCCGTGAGAGCACTTCCTTCCACGTCGGTGTCATTAGCGAGAAGGCCACTTGCAGCTACCACCAGCGGGGTGTCTTCGGTCGTCGAGTAGCTATCGGCCACGGCGACTGGGGCATCATTCACCACGCTGACGGTAATGGAAACTGTCGTGATGGCGGAGTTCAATGCACCGTCGCGAGCCTGATAGGTAAATGAGTCCGCTCCGAAGTAGTTGGCAGCGGGGGTGTAAGTGAAGCTGCCGTCAGGATTCAGCGCAAGGGTTCCATTGCTTGGACCTGCAACCAGGATTGCCGTCAATGGCGCGGAATCCACATCGGTGTCATTGGAAAGAACTCCGGCGGCGGGAACCACGAGCGGGATGTCTTCGTTGGTCGAATAGCTGTCAGCCAGACCAGTCGGCGCGTCATTGACTGCGGTGACCGTGATTGAAACGGTAGTCGGGGTCGAATTTGCAGTGCCGTCGTTGGCGCGATAGGTGAAAGAATCCGTCCCAAAATAGTTGGTAGCCGGGATGTAGGTGAAACTTCCGTCGAGATTTAGGGTAACAGATCCGTTAGCGGTTTGCACGCTGATGATTGCCGTGAGGGGGGCACCTTCAACGTCGGTGTCGTTGCCGAGAACGCCGGAAGCAGCCACGACGAGAGGAGTGTCTTCAATGGTGGAATAGCTGTCGGCCACGCCGGACGGGGCATCGTTCACCGCGTCGACCGTTAGAGAAACCGTGGTGATCGCCGAATCAGAAACCCCGTCACTGGCACGATAGGTGAACGAGTCGGGACCGAAATAATTCGAATTGGGAGTGTAGGTGTATCCACCGTTAGAATTCAGCGTGAGAGTCCCATTGGTGGGACCCGCAACGAGGATGGCGGTCAATGCGACAGACTCAGCATCGGTGTCGTTCGCAAGAACACCGGTCAAGGCGGGAACCACCAGGGCCACGTCCTCGTTGGTGGAATAACTATCTGCGGTGGCGACGGGTGGCGCGTTAGGGACGTAAATGGCCGTGAGCGTGTAATTTGCATCCAAGGTAACGCTGGTGGCGGCGGTGACTGCAAAATCGACGCCATTTCTCCGCCATTTCTGGAAATTCTGCGCACCGATGGCAGCCGGAACCGAGAGACTGACCACCTGATTCTCCAGATAGGTTCGGGTAAATCCGGTGACTCCGTTAGAGGCAGTGTTCAAGTCCGCGGGGCTGACGGTGACATTCACCGCGGGAACGGGTGATGAAGCAACTGTGAGAAGCCGGGTATTTTTCGGCGTGACGCGCACTTTATCGAGAAGCATGTCCACGGCGCTGGAGTTGCCGGCGGTAGATAAATCCCGAAGTTGCAGCGTGGTGCTGGCAGTGCCTGCTGTGAATTCGATCGTCTTGGTTTCATAGAAGACGAGTCCACCGCCGTTACCAACACGGGTGATTGTCTGAGTGGCTGGTGCAGGCGAGGTGATGCCGGAGAGAGTGACGCCCATGGCCTGCTGGCGGGAGGCGATGTCGAACGTGTGGATGCCGAGGTCGAAGGTGAGGGTGTATGCCCGCCCAGGGGTGGTGGCGAATGTCTGGGTGAAGATCGCATTGGGAGTATTGCCGCCGGTATTGAAGACCGCGAGGCGATTGCCATCTTGCGGAGTTGGCTTCGCAGGCGGTATCGGCGTCTGGATCTCATAGCGGGCGGGCGAAGCATTGGATGAGGTTACCACCCAGTTGTTAGGCGTAAAGTTAGGAGAGGTGCCGCTAACGTCTTCGAAGCTGCCATTGAGAAGGATCTGATTGACGGTGATGGAAATGGTGGCGACCAATGAGTCCGCCAAACCATCGTTCACCTTGAAGGTGAAACTGTCTGAGCCGACATAGGTTTCCAGCGGCTTGTAGGAGAGGTTCGGAGCGGTTCCGGTGAGAATCCCCTGGGTCGGACCAGTGACGAGGGTGTAAGTGACCGGGCTGCCTTCCGGGTCACTTCCCGTAAGGGTGATGGGGAGGGTGGTGGCCCCGGTCATCGTCAAAGTTTGGGAATTAGCAACAGGAATGTCTTCTACTGATAGAACGTTGATCGAAACCGTGACCGTGTTCGAATCCACCACACCGTCGTTCACCTTGAAGGTGAAGCTGTCCGCGCCGTTGTAGTTGGCGGCGGGGGTGTAGGTCCGGTTGGCCCCGGTGCCGGAGAGAGTGCCTTGCAGTGGGGCGGCCACAATGATGTATGTCAGTGGGCCAGCATCGGGATCGGTGGCGGCGAGGGTGATGGGAAGCGGAACATCCTCATTCGTTTGCACGGACTGTGCGACCGCGACCGGAAGATCGTTGACCGAGGTCACAGTCAGGCTGACGGTCGTGGTTGGAGAGGTCAGGGTTCCGTTAGATGCTTGGTAGGTGAAGGAATCGGCCCCGTTGTAGTTCGGTGTCGGATCGTAGGTGAAGCTGCCATTCGGATTGAGCGTCAGGATTCCATTGCTCGGGCCGGCCACGAGGACGGCGGTGATGGGAACTGAGTTCGGGTCAGAGTCGTTGGCGAGGATGCCGGGGGTGGCGACGACCAACTGGGTGTCCTCATTCGTGGTGTACGAGTCCGCAGCCGCGACGGGAGCGTTATTCACGACGTAAACTGCATTGAGCGTGTAGTTTGCGTCCATCGTGACGTTCGCCGTGGTCGAGGTGGTGAAGTCCACGCCGTTTTTCTGCCATTTCTGGAAGGCATTCGCTCCGGACATGGTAGGAGCGGTAAGGGTGACCGCGGCATTATTCGCATAGGTGCGGGTGAAACTGGTCGTTCCGTTGCCGTTGCCACCGAGGTCGGAAGGCGACACTGTCACCGCGAATCCACTGGACGGAGATGAGCTGACCGTGAGGGTGCGGCTGTTTTGATTCGCCGTGACCTGGACGCTGTCCACCACAAGATCGGAGCCTACGGAGGCAAAACCGGCACCATTGTCACTCAGGGTGAGAACGGTCGTTGCGCTGTCAGCGATAAAGGAAAAACTTACAGGAGCCCACTGCACGATGCTTGAAGAGTTCGACGAAGTTCGGACTACTGGCTGGGTAAGGAGGTTGCTTGTTCCGTCGAGTTTCACCTGGAGTCGCTGGACCTTGTTGTTGTCTCCGCCGGCGTAGATTCCAACTTGAAGACTGATGGTGTAACTCAGCCCGGGAGTGGTCGTGAATGACTGGGTGACGAAACCATCAAAGGTATTCGAGCCGCCATTATATCCGCCATTGAAGACGAGAAGCCGTTGTCCATCGGTGGCCGGGTATTCCGGGATCTGCACAAATCCGAAGCGCGCGCCGGAGCCACCCCAGTTGTCCAGAGCGGTAACACTTCCAGCGTCTTGGGGCGCGCCAGAGCTCAAGATGATCGCACCCGACTCGAAACTTCCATTAGCTAGAATCGTAACCGCCGGGGCGTTTACGGTGATGGCAACGGTGGCGGTGTTCGAGTCTGCGGTGCCGTCATTCGCCTTGTAGGTGAAGGAGTCCGGACCTGAGTAGCCGCTGGTGGGCGTATAGGTGAAACTGCCGTTTGCCGAGAGTGAGACCGTTCCATTGGTGGGATCGGTGACCTTGATGGCCGTTAGCGGGTTGGATTGGGCATCCGTGTCATTCGTGAGCACGCCCGGAAGTGAAACATTCAGCGGAGTGTTCTGGTTGGTCGAATAGGCGTCGTTCACCGCGACGGGTGCGGTGTTGGACGACGCCAGGGCCACCCGCACATGATCGACCAATAGGTCGGAAAGGCTTGAAAGAGAGGGAGCCAACGCCCCGGTGGCATCACTCAACGTCAGCGTGGTGCTGGCACTGTCTGCGGTGAACGAGTAGCTCAGCGGCTGCAACTGAGGAACTCCATTCGCAGAGTTGAGTGTTCTAACTGTCGAGAAAAGTGTCGTCGTGCCCGCTACCACGATCTGCAGGTTCTGCGACTTGCCCGCCAACTGATTGGAAGTGAAAACTCCGGCGTTGAGATTAAGGGAGTAAGTCTGGCCGGGGCTAGTCGCAAAGGATTGCGAAACATTTCCCGTGTAGTTGTCAGGCCCGGCGTTGAAAATCAGCAGACGAATGCCGTCCGGCACCACCGCCGGATAGGTGCCATCGGGGACATAGCAGAGTGGCGCCCCGGACGTCGGGTAATTCGCGTTGAAGTTCCAGCCGGTCGCAGGTCCGAGGTTGGCGGGCGAGCCTTGTTCGAAACTTCCGTTCGTCAGGGTGCCGGGAGCCACTGCCGTGATTGTCAGACTGACGGTAGCCACGTTGGAATTCAGCGAACCATCGTTCGACCTGTAGGTGAAAGAATCCGAGCCGGTGTAACCGGTGTTGGGTGTGTAGGTGAAGCCACCATTGGTGTTGAGCGTCACTGATCCGTTGGCCGGATTGGCCACCACGGCGGCGGTGAGAGGATTGTTTTGTGCGTCGGTATCATTTGCCAGCACACCAGCCGCGGCGGTGACGGTGAGCGGCACATTGATGGAAGTCGTGTAGGAATCGTTGACCGCCACGGGTGCCGTGTTGGCGAGGGTTTCGGTCACCTTGACGTTGTCGAGCAGAAGGTCTGCGCCGGATACGTTCCCCGGGAGGGTTTTGTCGGTAAATTTCAACGTTGCCGGGCTGCCATTACCCACAAAATTAACGGTTCGGGTCGCCCATTTCAGCGACGGATCGCCAGAAATGCGCGCCAGTGTTTCAGTTTGGGTGACCGTCGAAGTGATGCCGCTCACTTCTACTTCGATTTGTTGCGTGTTCGTATTGATGGCGTAAACACCCAGGTCGAACATCACTTGATAAGCTTGGCCGTTCGTTGTGGGGAAAGTTTGGAAAACCGCCCCGCCGGAAGGATCAGCTCCCCCGTTAAAAACCAGGAAACGGGAAAAGTCGGTCGCATTGTAGCTGCCGTCCGTGGTGTAGGTGACGACAGTGCCCGATAGTGTCCAATCGGGAAGGCTGCCGAAGTTGGCAGGAGTTCCGATTTCAAAGCTGCCGTTTTTCAGAATGCGGTAATCAGCGGTCATCGTCGTATTGTCCACTCCCACATTGACACTGGTGGCGGCGCTGATGCTGTGGTTCGCTGAGCCCTTAACCCAGCGGTCGAAGAACCGGCCGCCGAAACTGGCGGGAGCAGTTAGATTGACCGTTGCGTTCTGATTGTAAGTCCGGGTGAAGTTGGTGGTGCCGTTTCCGAGCGAGCTGAGATCGTTTGGACTTACCGTCACGCTGACGCCGGTGGCAGGAGTAGAAGCGACGGTAAGGGTGGGCGTGGTTTCAAGATTGAGCCTCACGTCATCCAAAAGAAGGTCGGCATTCTGGGTGGAGGCGGAGGTATCCCGAAAGCTGACAGTCGTTGCCAGGCTGTTGGCCGTAAATCCATAGGTCCGGCTGGTCCACAGGGTGCTGTCCGTTGAGTTGCCCGAAAGGTTTTCCGTTTGGTCGAGCACCGGGGAATTGTTGCCTTTCACAGAGACTTCGAGCGATTGCGAACCACCGCTGAAAACGCCGACGTCAAATCCCAGGTTATAATTTTGTCCGGGGATGGTGACCACGGTTTGCGACACCTCGCCGCCTGTCGGGCTGTTGACTCCATTGAAAACCAATAGCTTGGAGCCATCCGTAGCCGGGGTCGAGGGCAGCGCATCGTAAACCTGGCTACTACCTTCCTTCGTCCAACCCGTGCCATTCGCTTCGAAACTGCCGTCCAGCAATGTGCGCGAGGTAAAATCCTTGCTGGCCCCGAGGGCAATCGGGTTGTGCTCCGGTGTGCGGTCCCGCACACCGCTGACGGTGAGGGTGTAAAGCGTGCCGACCGCTTGCGTGGTGGTGGTCAAAGTGATGGTGCGCTTTGAAACACCGTCGAGTTCTGCTGCCGTGATGTTGACTCCTCCGCTGAGGGTGTAATTAGAAACCGTGGCTGCTGCGTCTTCGACAGGTTTGCTGAAGGTCACTGTGACCTTCGTCAGTTCATCTCTGGCATCCACGCGGGCGATGGTCGGCGGGTTGGACGTTCCGAACGGGGTGATCACCTCGCGGATGGCGGGCAGCCAGGCGTCCGCCATTTTTTCATAACCTGTGATCTTCGGGTGCACTCCCTCATTCAAGTCGCCCGGCTCGACCGCGCCATGCATGTCGAGGAAATAAACCTGGCGTCCCATCGCGACCTGTTCGCTGACGATTCCAGGAAGTGACTGGTTGTATGCAATTTGCCGAGCCTCGGTCACCCCACTGTCGGTGCGGACGATCAGGCTGGAAACGATGATTTTCGCAAAGGGCCGTGCCGTTGCCAAGTCCGCAATGAGCCCCTTCAATGCGTCTTGCGTGGCAGCCACGGAGGCGTTGTTCGAAAAATCGTTGGTGCCAATGTGCAAAAGAATAACGTCCGGATCCTGATCCTCCTTCAGCCACACTGGTAGCCCAGTGCGCAGGTGGCTGATGCTTGCTCCACCCTGACCTTCGTGATCGACATCCGGAAGTGCTGGATTGTTGCCATCCTTGAGGGTGCCGACAAAATCCACGTTGAATCCTTCCGCTGTCAGAAGCGAGTAGAGGCGAGTGCGGTAGCCACCTTGGGTAGAGGTGCCGCTGCAGCAGCCAAGCGTGATCGAGTCACCTAGAGGCAGGACCCTCACGGGAGGCGCGTCCGCAGAAGAGGCTTGGATGCTAAAGCCTGCGGCCAGGAGAAATGCCAGGAGGAGGAAGAAACGTTTGAATGAATTCATTGGAATGGGGAGGATGTGCGTTAAGCGTGCCAGATCAGCAGGAGATTCGTGCCCGGTTTTGGCGGGCAAGGGGCGAAAAACAGCGACTGTAAATCTGCGAAACGCGGTAGATGGGGGGAGTGGCAACACCAACGGGCGAAGCTACCCGATTGAGCACCAAAGGCCGGACTTTCGTCAAGTTGTTATCCAGACCCAAGCGGACGCTGGATGCTGCAAAGCCGCGGATCGTTCGGGGGTCAGCCAAGGAGCCCTTGGCGATGGAGGAAATCCTCACTATCGCCGGAACTGAATGCGCATCTTTAGTGGATTCCTGGAACTGCTTCATCACGGGGGGGTGTGAAAATGCCGACAGCCTGTTTTCGATCAGGAGCTACTGCCAGCAGGCGCTCATCTTATCATGAGGGTTTTCCACCGTAAGCACGCGATCACGTAAGACCGTGCACTTCGCCCTGAGTCCAGAAATACAAAAACCGCCGGGACAGCGGCGGTTTTGGGAATCGAATCGATTGGGGAGTGATGGATCAGTCAGGATTTCGGCTTCGCGAAGCGTCTTTCAAAGAATGGGTTCACATAGAGCTTCAAAAGTCGGTTCCAGTAGTGGGTGACAAGACGGTCGGCATTGAACCAGCGCCGTTTTATTTCACCCAGCGGCAACCGCTTGTAATACTGCCCTTGAAAAAACCACAGGAGATCCGGCCGCTGGAGAAACCGGATGCAACGCGAGTGGTCGCCCGCCCAGTGGATCATGTAGGGATACCCCCCACCCTTCTTGATTTCATCGAGGTCGAAGGATTTCGCCAGATCACTTTTCGACCAGATCTGATAAAGGTCCGCTTTAATAGTCAGCTTCCCTTCGCGCTCCATTTTCGGCAACAGGTAGTTCAGGATCCCCTGATCCGCGCAGGCCAGCACGCTGTTGTGTTTGATCTTGGGAACTTCGCCCTCGTAATCCACGAAATCGCGAAACACTTCAGGCTGGAACAATCCGGTGTGACACACGAGCTGGCCGGTGTTGAAAACATATCCCGGATATTGGAAGCCAGGATCCAGCGTCTCCTGCAGCTTCTTCAGGTCGTAGTAGGTTTCCTTGAACCATTCCGCATGAGGATCTTCTGGAAACTCACAGGATAGCACGAAGTCCTCATCGAACTGCTCCACCCTGCCTAACACCGGGCCGACGAAGATGATGTCAGAGTCGAGAATGAGCACGCGTTCCCGCTTGTCGAAGTAGTAAGGCTCGAATTTGGAAACTCCCCAGCCGAACTTTTTCCGCTTCAGGTCGATGATGCCCACATTGAGCTTCTCTTCCATCTCAGCGGTCGGGAAATCACCCTTGAGATAGTCCTTCAGGAGAAATATCGGGATCTCCGGATACCAATGGCGGATGCTGGCGACACAGATTTTCGTCTGCCAGAAATCGCCGTTGTAACAGGCGATGATGATCTTCTCGACCTTGGGCATAACAGAATGATTCGGGGGAAAACCGCCACCTCACTTTTCAACCAAGGACCACGAGTGCTTTACCAGCACCGCCGTCCCTTGCCAGCCTTCATGGTGGAGCTTGCCGGTGCCGTAGTAGTCGCCGTCGATTGTATCGATCACCGAGGCGTCGTTGAGGTAATCCTGCATGACCTTTTCCGATTCGATGTAGATGTTGACGTGATAGGATCCGCCGGAAAGCGGCCAGTCGCGCACTAGGAAATCGATGCGGCCCTCGCCGGAAAGCTGGAGTTTCCTGCGGTCCACCAGATCCGAAGAAAGGGCGAAGAACTTTTTCAGGTCCTTGCAGATCTCGACACAGACGATGCAGCTTTCCAGCTTCTTGCCCTCCTCGACCTTGTAACCGAGGCTGAGGACCACGTCGTTGCCTGCGATCGCTTCCAACATCTGATTTCCCGACTCGTCCCGCAGTTCGATCGAAGTGACGCGGACCTCGCCTTTCCCGGCGCGGTCCTTACGGTCCGCCAGCCCGCCGCTCGCGAGTTCGGAGCCTTTCGACATGTAGGCATTCACGATGTCCTCGGTTTTTCCTTCCTGAATCAACTGCCCGCGGTCCATCAGGATGCAACGCGTGCAGAGGTTCTGGATGGCTGGCATCTGATGGCTGACGAGCAGCACGGTGCGCCCTTCCTTGGTGGAAACGTCACCCATCTTGCCCATGCATTTTTTCTGGAACTCCGCGTCACCGACGGCCAGCACCTCGTCCACGATCAGGATTTCAGGCTCCAAATGCGCTGCCACGGCGAAGGCCAGGCGCACATACATGCCGCTGCTGTAGCGCTTCACCGGCGTGTCGAGGAACTTGTCGATCTCGGCGAACGCGGTGATCTCGTCGAACTTGCGTTTGATCTCCACGCGGCTCATTCCGAGGATCGCGCCGTTGAGGAAAATGTTCTCACGGCCTGTTAGCTCAGGGTGGAAACCGGTGCCCACCTCGAGCAAGCTCGCCACTCGCCCGCGCAAGCTGATCTTGCCCTTGGTCGGTTCGGTAATGCGGCTCAGAAGTTTGAGCAATGTGGATTTCCCCGCGCCATTGCGGCCGATGATGCCGACCATCTCGCCACGCTTGATTTCCACGCTCACGTCGCGCACGGCCCAGAACTCCTCGGTCTTGGACTGCTTTTCCTTCGATCTGCCTTTCAGGATCGAGAACGGCGCGCGCACTGCCCGTTCCATGATGTGGCGCAGTCCGTCGCCATGCTCGGTATTGCGGCCGATCAGATAACACTTTGATAGATTTTCGACGGAAATGATGGAATCACTCATAACAGATTTCAAATGAAGACGTATAACAGGGGGGGGCTAACAATGCGGATGCTTCGCTCAGATCACATCGGCGAACGTGCGTTCCGTCCTGCGGAAATACCAGATGCCGGTGATGATCAACACGACCACCACACCCACCGAGATATAGAAGCCGGGCCAATACAGGTCCGCCTTGCCAAGGATCGCCCAACGGAATCCATCAATCACCCCGACCATGGGATTGATCGAATAGAGCAGGCGCCATTTTTCAGGGACAATGCTGCTGAGGAAGGCCACCGGTGAAACATAGAGTCCAAACTGCACCACAAACGGCACGATGTAGCGGAAATCCCGATAGCGCACCATCAATGCGGAGATCCAAAGTCCCGATCCAAAGGCAGTCGCGAAGGCAAGGAGCACGAAGATGGGCAACAGGAGAATGCGCGAATCCGGCGTGTAATTGTAGGAAGAATAGTGATAGTAAATCATCATCACGCCGAGAATCACCGAGGAGATCAGGAAATCGACGAAGCTCGTGATCACACTGCTGACCGGCACGACCAAGCGTGGGAAATAGACTTTCGAAATCATGCCCGAGTTGGAAACCAGGCTGTTTCCACTCTCCGAAAACGCCGTTGCGAAAAACTGCCATGGCAGCATGCCACAAAACACCAGCAGCGGATAGGGAACGCCGTTTGCCGGCATTTTCGCGAAGTAACCGAAAATCACCGAAAGCACACCCATCGTCAGCAGCGGACGGATCACTGCCCAGGAAATCCCGATCACCGTCTGCTTGTAGCGGACGAGAATATCCCGCCAGGCCAGGAAATAGAACAGCTCACGGTAACGCCAAAGATCGTGCCAATATTGGCGCTCCGCGCGGCCTGCCTCAATCGTAATTTCGTTCATTAGGGGGTGTTGTGTGGTTTAGCTGACTTTGATCTGAAAATGATTCCGGCGGATCGTGGCGTGATCAACGGATCGGATGGAGCTTCATGGCAAGTGCATTCTGTTAAGCAGAAACGCTGCCAGTCCTGATGGCGGATGATGCGGCAATGGAATTCGCCGGTGTCAGCGAGTCGGCCGCCAGCACGCGCGGCCAACCGGGAAGCCGCCGCCGGACTGACTGGCGTTTCATCATGAGAAACAGCCGTGCCTTGGCTAGCAGTCTTGGAAACGGACCTGCGTCACGCAGCGTTTCCACCGCGCGGACTTCAGTTTTTACGTCTGCTAGCGCGGAAATCAAAAGACGCCGGACTTGCGGATCCTCGCCTGTGGGTTCCTTGAGAAATCCCTCGAGCACTCTCTCCCACGCACGCGCGTGGACGACCGGATCCAGCATGGCGACCACGCCGATACCATCCGTGTCGTTGTATTTCTCCACCAGCGCGTCCTCTACAAATGCCCACGGCCCTAACAAGGCCAGTCGGAACGCGAGATCGTAGTCTTCCAGCAGACGCATCTCAGGCTTGAAGCCACGGACTTTTTCAAACGCTTTGCGACGGATCATCGCAACCTGATTGAAGAGGATGAAGCGCGTGGCGAGCAGCGATGCCGGATTCAGCCAGAAACCTTCGCTCATGCCCGTCATGACATTCGAAGCACGGAACGTTGTCATGCCGGTCCCGCCGCCTTGGATGACTGCGGCGTTGCAGATGCAGCAGGAAACTTTTTCGCCACCCGCTAACATCAAGGCCACCTGGCGGGCGATTTTTTCCGGCTTCCACGTATCGTCCGAGTCAAGAAACGCGATGAACTCTCCTTGTGCTCCCGCCGCGCCGGTGTTGCGGGCGACGGATGGGCCTCCGTTAGGTTGATAGATCGGACGGATGCGGTCGCCGTAGGTTTCCAACACCTCTCGTGTCGAGTCGGTGGAGCCGTCGTCCACCACGATGACTTCAAGCGGCCGATAACTCTGCGCGAGCGCGCTGTCGATCGAACGCCGCACGGTCTCCGCGCGGTTGTAGGTCGGGATGATGACTGAGACCAAGGGGGCTGACATGAAAAATTTCGTTAGGGCCTGCGGATGATCCTTGCCGGGACACCGGCAGCGACGCAATGGTCCGGCACGTCCTCGCGGACCACCGAGTTTGCGCCGATCACCGCGTTTTTGCCAATCGTGACGCCGGGGCAGATCACTGCACCGTGGCCGATCCATGCGCCGTCGCCGATGGTCACCGGCGCGATTTTCGTGATGCCCTGATCCTTGATCGGCACCTCGGCGGATGCGAACTGATGCGAGTGATCCGAGATATGGACGTAGCGCGCGATCATCACGCCGCGCCCGATGCTCACTTTTGAAACCGCAGTGATGGTACAGAAACCGGAGATTGCCACGCCGTCGCCGATCGAGATCACCGGCCGCGGTTTCGCCGCATCGAATTCCATCACCTCGATCCAACAGTTGGAGCCAAGATAGACCTTGCTGCCGATTTCTATCGATTTTTCCCCGCCTAGCCGGACCGGCAGGCTGATCACCGAGCGCTTACCGAAGCGGTGGAAGGCTCCTGCAAAAAGCAGCGAGCAGACTTTATCCCTGACTCGGTTCGACAGGCGGTAGGCGTTGGGGAAAACTGACAAAATCAGGAATGGTTGTTAGGCAGCCCCAGGGGATGGCTGGCGGCACGCTCGCGCAGTTTCCTCCGCCATTCGGCGTTCGCGCGGTTGATGGCTTCTGGGTCGTTTAAGGCTTCGTCATCTTCATCGTCCACCAAATCATCCGTCTCCGGGTCCGGGTTCAGTTGGATGACGGAGTAGGTCGAGCTGATCACCGCGACACTGAGCCAGAAGTAGAGCATCGACTGATCGAAATAGGCGACGGAGAGGCTGTTCACGGTGTGGGCGAACAGGGTCGCACCGACACACCAGATCATGAAACTCTGGTCCGGATGGTTGGCGATCCTCTGGTCGTGAATCTTCCCGACCCATTTGAAGGCACAGGCCATCATCAGGATCACCAGCACCATTGCCGGCATGCCGCCGGTCACGCCGAAGCCAATGTAATAATTGGTGATGTCCGTATGGTTGGGATCGCTTCCGATTCCTTGAAACGGCATCCAATGGCGAGTGTGATCGGTGCCGAAAAGCCACCATTCGTCAAAAAAAGCGATGGTTTGCTGGATGAGGAAAGAGCGGTGCCAACCCGTGCTGCCTCCTGATAGATCGATCTTGGAAATCAGGAAATAAGGTGGCTTCTTCATCGTGAACATCAGCACGATGTACATCAGGACCGCGCCATAACGCATCGGTTTCACCCAGCCCTTGAAGCGCCACATCAGCATGGCGAAGGTAGCGACGAGCAGGCTCATTACCGGACCACTGGAAGCAGAAGCAAAGGTGATCACCACGCCCGAGATGATTCCGATCGTGGCAAACATCCGGTGTTCCTTGAGGATTCCGATGAACAACGGAATGCAGGTCGCGCCGACGGTGCCTGCTAGGATTGGATGGAGGAAAGGCCCCTGCGCGCGAAGCTTGCCCTCGCGGATGATGGTGTTTTCTGGAACTCTACCAAAGATTGAAAAAAGATTCTTTCCAGTCGCTTTTTCGAACGCCATTTCCAACATGATCGGCACCATCAGCAGCGCGATGACCACCACTACATCGCCGATTTCCTTCAGGTCCGTACACCAGATCCGGATCAGGAAATAGGGCAGCGCGACATTGAAGACCTCACCTGCGGCGGTAACCGGCCCGGCCCGTGACATGTCGTGGAAAAAACTCGCGAAAATCACCCAGCCGCTCCAGGCGATCATCATCTTGTCGATGACGTTCAGCCCGCCGGGAAGCGTCTCGCCTTTGGCGAAGGTGCGCAAAACACCGACGATCAGTAGCAGCCGATAGACGGGCAGCGAGATTCCGCCGAGATCGATTCCCTGCCCGAAAGTCATGTAGGTGCAGCCTAGCAGCAGCGGCACCGGTGCCCATTTGCGCGACACGCCCATCAAGGCCCCGGCGCAACCAAGGAAGAAGATGAGGGCGAGCGGATTCATCGATCAATTCAAGGTTCCGACGGGCCGCACCCCTCTTACTTCACTTGGAACGACAGCACTCCGGCGATGACACGCTCGAGCTCGACTTCTGATAGATCGTTGTAAAACGGCAGACGGAGGAGCCGGTCGCTTACGTCCTCGGTGACTGGACAATCGCCTGCTTTCCCACCGAACTCCTTGCCCTTGTCGGACAGATGGAGCGGCAGGTAATGGAACGGGCTCGTGATGCCGAGCGCCTTCAAATGGGCGATCAGCCCCTGCCGATCGTCTAACGAGGGCAGCAGCAGATAGAACATGTGATAGGCCTGCTCGCAGTTCTCCGGAATGATTGGCAGACGCACGCCATTTTCCGCGGCCCACTCGGCAAGGTGCTCGGCGTAGAAGGCCCAGATTTTCTGGCGGATCGCCTGGATATCCCGGCTCGTTTCAAACTGCGCGAACAGATAGGCGGCGAGCATGTCCGACGGCAGATAGCTCGATCCGATGTCCACCCACGTGTATTTGTCCACTTGGCCGCGGAAGAAACGGCTGCGGTTGGTGCCCTTCTCGCGAATGATTTCCGCGCGCTCGGCGTAGAGCGGATCATTGATGAGCAGCGCGCCGCCTTCGCCGCAGTTGAAATTTTTCGTCTCGTGGAAACTCTGCGTCGCCATCGCGCCAAAGGTGCCGATGTAGCGGCCTTTGTATTTCCCAAACAACCCGTGCGCGTTGTCCTCAACGACCGGAACGCCATGCCGCCCGGAAATCTCCATGATTGCATCCATTTCGCAGGCGACTCCGGCATAATGCACAGGAACGATCGCCTTGGTCTTCGGGCTGATCAGACGCTCGATTCGGGTTTCGTCCAGGTTGAGCGTATCCGCGCGGACATCACAGAAAACCGGCGTCGCTCCGTGGAGGACGTAGGCGTTTACGGTGGAAACGAAGGTGAACGACGGCAGGATCACCTCATCGCCGGGACGAATTCCCAGCAGAAGCGCGCTCATTTCCAGCGCATCCGTGCAGGAAGTTGTTAGAAGCGCCTTATGAACTCCCAGATTCTCTTCAAGAAATTGGTGGCATTTTTTGGTAAACGGCCCATCGCCGCAAGTGTGGGCATTGGCAATGGCCTGGCGCATGTAATCGAACGATTTCTCAGCGGCGTAGGGCTGGTTGAAATGAATCATGGAGTTGTTCTTCTGCATCGGGGGAATGGTGAGTGTGAATGCCGGTTTCAGGAAATCAACGCTTGCAGCCGGCTTTCCACCATGCCTCCGGCCACGGTCGGCTTCCGGCTGACGATCCGCTGATAGGCTTCCAGCATATCGCGTCCGGCGGCCTGCCAGGTCAGCTCTCCGGCCGTTTCCAGTGAGGACTCGCGCAATTGGGCTAACAGCGCCCGATCGCCATGGAGCTGGCTGAACTGTTGGGCGAGGGTGTCCACATCGCCGGTCTGATGGACGAGTGCGTTTTTCCCGTGCTCGCAAACTGCCCCGGTAGAATCTGAAACCAGCAAGACACACCCCGCACCGCGCGCATCATAGGTGACCAGTGCGCTTCCCTCTTCGATGCTCGGCAAGACCATTACGTCGCTTGAGCGGATGATGTCCGGCAGGTCCTTACGAAAACCCAGCAGCCTAACACTCGGGTGGGAAAGCTGCTCGGAAAGTTTCTCCGCGTATCCTGGAATGAAATCACCGACGACGAGGAATTTCCCGTCCTCGCAGGCCTTGGATTTCAACCACGCGTCCAGCGCGTAGTGCAGGCCTTTCCGCGGTGCACAACCTGCTGCGAAAACCACCGTTAGACCCGGCTTGCTGGCAGGCGGTTCAGCAGGTGGGTAGATCGCGCTTTCGTCGTAGCCATAGCGAAACCTCTCCAGTTTTTCGGATGGAAAACCACGGTCCTTGAAGGTGCGGGCGACAAACTCGGATGGGCAGAAAATGTAATCCGCCTCGTCATATTCGCGCTCTTCGCGGCGGAGGTAGCTTGCGTTGAATGCATGAGCGTGACCGTCGGGCATTTCGAGACCGAGCTTTGCACACTCTTTCGCGACGACTTCATAGGCAAAGCGCGTGTGGGCGTTACAACGCTCGAGCACCGTGGGAATTCCCATGGCTTTGGCGGTGCGCATGGTTTCCAGGGAGCCCATCGCAAAACCATGCACGAGATCGAACTGACCCACCATTTTCCGCAGTCGGCGGGCGACAATCCAGTCGTGCAGGCGGGTTGATCCGACACGTCCTAGCAGCTTGTACGGAATCCGCAGTTTCCCGCGGCTGAGCGTCGTCCGAACCCGAATCCCGGCAGGAAACGATCTGTGCAGAACGCCAGCGAAAACGGTGACTTGCGCACCCGCGTCGTGGAGGCCTTTCACGTGCTGCCATGCGGCATAACAGACACCGCTGGCTCCGATCTTGTGTGGAAATGTATAGAGGACTCGAAGTGGTCTGTCTTTTTCAGTCATGTTTCGGGGGGGATGAAACTGGCTGGCAAACCGGGAAATCCGTCAGGAAATTCACGGGTTCACCACGCGGAGGCCCTGCGGTGCCGATGGCCTACGATCCGGCACGAATCCGTAGTTCGTCACCGTCTGGCTACCGTTCATGGCATTGAGAGCCATGGAAGTAAAGGTCGTCATGGTCGATTGCTCGGTTCGGAATGCGTAGTTTTGGGCGATCAGCACAGGACTGCTGCCATTGACCGAAACCGAAACGCTGTAAGTTTTGGAAGCGGGATTCACCGTCATTTTGACGGAATACACGCTACCAGCGGTATAAGGGAAATCAGTTACCGCCGCGTATCCTCCGCCATTACGTGCATCGATTTTGCCCACGGTATTGAAGCGAACGGCGCAAGCGAGTTGATCATAACCAAGCACCGGATTGGTCCCAGCAAGCCCGACGACTGCATCAATGTTGTTTCCGGATGCCGTCATATCAAATCCATAGGTGAAGACCGCGGACTTCGGATCGAACGAAATGGTCGTCCATTCTTGAGACCCAAGGAAGGCACCAATCGCGTAAACCCCTGTGTTGACGGGACTGGTGTCGATTCCACTCTTGATTGAGATTGCCTTGATCGTGGTGGTCGCAGCAGCCGAGATCGGGCCGGTGTAAACAGGGCTGTTGGTCGTTGGATCGCTGCCATCCGTGGTGTAGCGGATGGTGGCTCCCTGTGTTGCACTGCTCAGAGTGACGGATTGTGGATCGGAAAAGCCGCCTGGTGGAGGGCTGAAAGAGGGAGGCGATGCGGCAAAGCTAAGCTGCGCGGTGATCACACTGCTGGGTTCCATGCCATTGGCAAAAGCGATGGCTTTGACCGTTTTGGTGGTGCTCACGGTGAAGGGCCCGCTGTAAACCGGATCCGATGAACCGGGCGTCGCGCCGTTCAGCGTGTAACGGATGGTGGAAGAAGGCGTGCTGCAGGTGATCGTGACGGTTTGAGTGCTGTCGAAGTACCCGCTGGCAGGAGTGATGACCGGATTGGCGGCATATTGCACCGGTGGAGTGACGGTCCCGCTCTTGTAGGAGGCATACATCTGGCTGTTGAAATTACGTTGGGAAACAGTGATGCCACCGTCTCCGGAAAGCGCGTGGTAGCGTTCCATGAAGCCGAAAGCCGCAGGATGATTCCAGACCGACTGCGCTCCCATAAGGTAGGCAGCGAGCCAAGGCCCCATCATTCCCGGACTCACGACGTGACGATAGCCAGTATTCCATGTCCGGTTGTCATAAAACGGCTCCCAACGGTGACGAATACCCCATTCGGCGATTCCGACATCGCTCTGGATGTACGGCGCAGTGACATAGCCAGGATAATCCATGTTGATTGCTCGACCAACGTCACTTTGCTTCACGTAAAATGTCTGAGTGTCCTCTTGGAAGATATCCGGATTGGACGCCATCGCCTTCAGTTCAGAATCATTTAGCATCATCGCCGCGACAACGAGGGGTAGCTTTCGTCCGCATTTATGGCCGCCATCATGATAAAAACCGCCGCCGAATTTCACGTAGTTGTAAATATCGATGCCGTTCTGGACCATTTGGATGGCGATCGGCTGTTTATCTGCAAGTGGCTGGTTGGTATTGAGCCAAAGCCCG
Source organism: Akkermansiaceae bacterium (assembly GCA_031412525.1). Lineage (GTDB taxonomy): Bacteria > Verrucomicrobiota > Verrucomicrobiia > Verrucomicrobiales > Akkermansiaceae > Luteolibacter. Next base: position 22,995 of record JANODE010000110.1, read on the forward strand.
ACGTGACCAAATTTTGCAGCGGTTTCACGACCATATTGCTTGTCTCCGTCCGCCGTGTTGTCAGTCGGTTGAAGACTATTTCCGGACCAAATGCCCGCCCATTCGAACCAAGGCAGCGGCGGCACCATTGCAGCAATCTCCGCCTTTGGCGGCGTCGCAGCGACTGGAGGGTAGTTCTTCAAAACCCCCCAATTCATCTGGCTCACGTTGAATTTCACCGTGCGGTCTGGTCCGAAAATACTGGGACGGAAGCTGCCTGCCGGGGGTGGTCCACTGAGGACTGTGAGTGCGCAGACGGTCTTGAGGTAGGTTGGGTAGGTGTTTTGGCCGATTGATGAGACGAGGACTTCTCCGGCATTCACATTGAAAGGAAATGATCGCGCAACGTTCTTCGCGGGTTCGTAGACAATGTCACTGGTGACATACGGGTGGCTGTCGAAACCCTGGTTTTTCGCCGGGACCGGATTGATCATCGATCCGTGCTGCACACCATTGGTACTTTGGGTTGGATTGGGATTGATGTTGGTGATCGTCACAGGCCCGACGACCCATGGCTCGCCGTTCACGAACGTTCCAGTAGGCCGATCGGCCGAGAACGTCCATGTGATGCCTCGATAGGAAATGGCACTCGCACCCCACGCGGAGATTGAGAGCAGGCTGCCGAGCGCCGTGACCGCAATGGCCTTGCCACAGCGTGCAAAAGAAAATTTTGAGTTTAACATCCTTTAAAGTTTGTTTATTATAAAAATTTACGGATTTCTGGGTGTCGTGTCAATCAGTTAGTCCCTCGCCGAATGGCCGTAAACGTCGCAATTCGGTCTTGGAAACCTGCTCCCGATGAGCGGGGCGTCAAGTGGGAAGGGCTTTTCGCAATCGCTCGATTTTTTTCAAAGTGTGCAGCTTCAGTGGCTTGCGGACGGGAAAAAGCTCCCGACTTTTTTTCAAAGCGTCCTTCATTGCCCTCCGGAAATCGCCCAGATGCCCTCCTTTTACAGCCTTCGCAAACTGGTAGAAAATCCTGGGAACGGCGTATCCAATGGCTTTTCCGAAAGGCAGGCAGGAAACAGCCAGCAGGATCTGATTGCGTGGTTTGTAAAAAACCTGGATCTCGCTGCGCCGGGAGACCTCGTTGGCGTGATGCAGAACCGAGAAGTCCGGGCGGTAGTGGATCGTGCCCCCGCCGTCGATGATCCTGTGGGCGAGTTCGACCTCCTCATAATGCATGTAGAGGATCTCCGGGTATAGACCAGCTGCGATCATTTCACCCCGGCGGAACGCGTATCCAGTGCCGCTAAAATAGTCGGTCTCAAACGGCCGGTTCCTGCCACTCTCAAAGGCAACCGGATGCCACCATCGGGGTTTGTCATCCGTGACTCCGTCCGACATGAGCAGGCGGAAAGCGAAGCCAGTTACCTCGGGCGATTTCAGAAAAGCGTCCCGCACTTTTGCCAGCAGGCGGCGATCGTCGATCGAGACGTCGCTGTCGAAGCCGACGATGATTTCACCCTTTGCCGCCAGGACACCGCGATTGCGGGTCACGCACGGGCCACCGTTTGTTTCATTTACCAATAACGTGACCTGCGGGAATTCCCGACGGATCGCAGCGACCGTGTCATCGGGCGAAGTGTCGTCCACCACGATGACTTCAAATTCGGCACCGTCCTGAGCGTAGACGTCCTCAAGAAGTTTCAGGATACAATCCTTCCGGTTGTAGGATGGAATGACGACGCTGATCATGAGTGGAAAATGTTCACTGGGCTTTTTCCAAATTACCGTAGCCTTGCATCCACTCGTCGCGTTTTTTCCACAAGGTCTGCCATCGGCCAGCCGCCTCCGGTTTGCGCGCTACAGATACCACCGAGCTGATCACCGCGCGCAGCCCTGTCCCGGCGAGAAGAAGAAAAAGACCGAGCCGTTGCGACAAACCTTTCCAGTGGCTCCGGACGAGAGAAGCCTTGCCGCGATAGAGCAGGAGCGTTTTGTGGACCGGGGTTTCAGAGGATTTCCCGCCTTCATGCACCAGTTCGGCAGTGGGGCAAATCACCGGCCGATAGCCAGCTTTACGGGCGCGCATCGCCAGATCGACGTCCTCGCCATACATGAAATAACTTTCATCTAGGCCACCCAGCTCCTCCCAGGTGGCTTTGGGCGCTAGCAGGAAACAACCGGTGATCACCCCCACTTCCCGCACGCTGTCACGCTGCCAGTTTCCCAGCGATTCCGGATCCAACCATCGGTTCTTGGGAAAAAGCGTGGTCAGTCCGAACGCAAACAACGCCATGCTGTAAAGCGTCGGCTGGCCCCAGCAGGACGATGGCTCCAAGCTGCCATCCGGCTGCAAGGTCCTGCCACCGTAGAGGCCGTGACCTGGATTGTTCCTCGCGAAATTGACCACTTCGTCCACTGCGTGATTAAGGATTTCGGTGTCGGGATTGAGCAACAGCACGAACTCGGCAGTCGCATGGATTGCCCCCAGATTGACGCCTTTGGCGAAACCAAGGTTTTTTCCAGGAAGGATCAGCTCCACCTGCGGAAAGCGGCTTCTAATCAACTCCACCGTACCGTCCTTGGAGTCGTTATCCACCACGATGACCTGTTGTTTCACCTCCTTGCACTGGGCGAAAACGCTCTCCAGGCAATCCCCGATGTGATCCTCGGAGTTGTAGGAAACAATGATGATGGCGACGTCTGCTTTCATGATTCGTTGGTTGTTTCGTCGAATTTTCTTTGGCCCACCACGCGTGCCGGCACGCCCACCGCGATCACTCCGGGTGGCAGGTCCTTGGTCACCACCGCGCCTGCGCCAACGATGCAGCCATCGCCGATCGTGACGCCGGAGGTGACGACTACCCGCGCGCCTAGCCACACGTCATTCCCGATGCGAACATCCCGCTCGGTGCGAGGCTGGCTGCGGAAATTCCTGCCCGCTACAAACTGATAGTCGGAAGTGGTGATGAAAACTTCCGGAGCCAGCGAGACAAAATCACCAATCATGATCCGCCCGACGCCGTCGCCGGCCCACAAATAACAGCGCTCACCCACATGACACTCGCGGCCGATCGAAATTCGCTCGCCGTTGCGGAAGGACACATTGGGGGCTATCCCGGTTCCTCCACCCACCGTCATCCGACGCCGCTCTCTAACATGACTGTATCCGTAGTAGTGGAGCATCCGCAGCCCATGCAGCCAGTTCCGCGGATCCACGATGGAAAAAACAAACCCGGCGATTTTTGATTGGCGGTTACTCATGCCTTGCCGTTGAGAATGAAATCACGCAGCCCGTTGACCAGGCTGTCGCTCGCGCTGTCCCCGATGCGGCGCGGCATCGCGAGTTGGTCCAAATGATCCAGACGGTCCCGCAGTTCGGATTCGTCAAATGCGACGTTCACGTTTCCCAGTTCCTGCATGCGCTTTGCCGTCGCCACCTGATGTTCGCTTCGGTGCTCACCGAGGCTGGCTCGCTTCGGCATCACGAGGATCGGCTTTCCATGATGCAGTGCTGATAGAATCGTGCCCATGCCGGCATGCGAGATGATCACGCTCGCGGTTTTGAAAAATTTCGTGAATTCCGTAGGCTCCAGGAAATTGGAAAACCGGATGTATTCCGGCTCCCATCCGCCCTCGCCGATCTGGGCGAACACGTCCTGACGGGCGTTCCGCCGCGCCCACTCGTCGATCACTTTTACCATCCGGTCGAATGGGAGGTCGGTTCCAACAGTTACCAGAATCATAGTACGTTCCCCATGTAGCGTGGTCCACCATCACGTGCGAGCTCAGGCCATTGAGTCAGCCAGAGATCCACGAACGATCCCACATTGCGTCCCGATCTTGAAAGTTCTTCGGCATTCGCCACGCTGTCCACCCAGACCACCCGTGCGCCAAGCCATTTCCCGAAGCGAACCGCAAAGTATCCCGGCGCCGCTCCCGTGGTGATGACCACATCGGGCCGCACCCGCAGGAGCACCCAAAGCACGCCGATCGCTGAAACAAGAAGATCCTTTTTGCTCCAGATGTTCCCGTCAGGAATTACCCGGAACGTGGCGTCACCGACGTCGGATCGGTAGGCCTCGCTAACGGTGGCGTAGGTCACGTCACTGCCTTCGAAGGCGGCGCGCAGGCGCAGCAGTTGGACCCAGTGGCCACCACCGGAAGACACTGCTAGAAGTTTGGGACGTCGGTCGGACATGGCGGCGGAAATCATGAGGCTCCGCGGCTGAGCAACACCGCCGGGATGGTTTTCAGAAGAATCTTCACATCAAGCCAGAGTGACCAGTTTTCGATGTATTCGTGGTCCATCTGCATCCAGCGGTCGAAGCTGACATTATTGCGGCCGCTGATCTGCCAGATGCAGGTGATTCCCGGCTTGACGGATAGACGCTTGCGGAAAAGCCACTCATAGCGCTTCACCTCCTCGGGCAGCGGCGGGCGCGGCCCCACCAGGCTCATCTCGCCGCTCAGCACGTTGAACAACTGCGGCAGCTCATCGATGCTCGTCTTGCGAATGAAGCGGCCGATGCGCGTCGTCCGGGGATCGTTCTCAATCTTGAATGCCGGACCGTCACGCTCGTTGAGGTGCTGCATTTCCAGTTTCAGTTTTTCCGCGTTTGCGACCATCGAGCGGAATTTATAAAGTCGGAAAGTGCGCTGGTTCATGCCCACGCGGTTCTGCACGAAAAACACAGGACCCGGACTGGTTACCTTGATCAGGAGGGCCACCAGCAACATCAGCGGCAGCAGGACGATGAGGACAGCGAGTGATACGGTGGCGTCGATCAGCCGCTTGACCAGCAGTTGCATCAGAAGCTGCTCCCGGAAAAGCGTGACGACATACTCGTCCTCGAACTCCTCGATATACATGTTTCTCAGAAGCGTGCCATCGGTGAAATTCGGCATCAGACGCACGACCACGCCAAGCTCACGAGCGTGCTGGACGATCATTGTGATATCGCTGAATCGCGTCTCGACCGGGAGACACACCATGATTTCATCCACACGTTCCTGGGTGAGGATGGATCTCAGGTCCTCCAACAGGCCGAGTACTTTCAGTTTCTTGTTGTCGCCTCCCTTCCAACCTTCGCGAACCTCCTCGGACTCAGCAACGAAGCCGACGATCTTATAACCGAGCTCGCGTTTTGCATTGATGCGTTCCGCGACTTCGTAGGCGCGGTCGTTGGCTCCGATCACCAGCAGGAAGCGGTAGTTGTATCCGGATCGCCGCGCGCTGAGGAGCAGGACACGCACCATCAGTCGGCTGATGATTCCCGCCGTGGTGACGATCGCAAAGAAGATTAGAATGTTGAAGATATTGTAACTCTTCACCGTGAAGACGGCGGAGATGATCATGAGCCAGAAGGAAGCCATGCCCGTGGCTTTGACCAGATTCTTGATCTGCGTGTTGAGGGCGACGAGTCGGTCCGACTTGTAACGGATGAAGTAATCGAAAATGCCAACCCACCCGAGGGCGAGGACGAGCATGGCGAGGGTATCTCCGATCTGGAACGTGGCTTGGAGGATGGGCTGGACGCCCTGCATGCGGATTTCCGGGCGGAAATAGATGATGCCGAACGCCGTCGTCGCCAGAACGAACTGGTCTAACAAACGGAAGACATGGATTAACAATTTGTGGCGGAGCCTGATCATGACCTTGGGGGGTTAAGGATGTGTGGGGGGTAGCACTTTCTGACCGGTAGCTGATATGCGGGATATTTCATCCCGGGACCACAACGCGAGTTCCCTCGCGAGCGGGTTCCAGTAGCGATGTTCGTATTCGTTGCGCACGAATTCCAGAAACTCTTCTAGCAGAGTGGATGGATAACAGGTGGAGGAGCGTGTCTTGCCGTCGAAATCGATATAGTCCGGGTGGATGTTCACGAGGGCGAGGCCACCGTGCTGGCTGATCCAGTCGAGCTTGCGTTTCCAGATTTCCGGAGTCCTTTCACGCAGCAGAAGGAAAAGCGTGGAATCCTGTGCGAGGGTGTATGACAGCTCGATATAGCCGGGCCGCTTGCTCTCACCCACTGGCTTTACATGGAATGGAAAGATAGTGGCGGAGCCATCGGGCTGGGGTTCAAAAGGGTCGGTGTCGAACGTGGAAGCGTCATAGAGGATGTTGAGGTCGTGCAGCCATTCCAATTGTCGGAGCATGAAGCCCGAGCGGAAGCCGACGGCTCCCCACTTTGAAAGGTAATCATTAATCTGTTTCGCTTTTTCAATGAAGGATTCCCGGGATTCGTAGAGCTGGCCGTCGTGATTGAGGTCATGCACACCGACTTCGAAACCGTTTTTCACCAGCCAGTCACGGAGCGAAGCCGGATCTTCATAGGGGCCTTCCGGGATGAAATTGAAAGAAGAACAGAAACCGAAACACTTCTCCAGTTCCGCCAGCCTTCTTACTTTTCCAACTCCTTCCGCAGATTCGACGTCGTGAGTGAAAACCAGTGCGAACTGCTTGCCATACGGCCATCCCCTCCAGCCCGGCGGCTTGCCACATGCGGAATCATTGATCGGCCAGAGGTGGGCATTCTGGCGCATGATTCTAGACGTGCGGCTCCGGCGCATCACCCAGCGGATGCTTTTCGGGATGAATGGCTTCAGTTTGTAATAGGTCCGTGCCAACATCCCATGAGATCCACTTGCCATGGCGTGGAAATCGGGGTTGAGCACTTGTTGGGGCATGTGTCCTAGGTCCTTTGTTTTCCTATCAGGTTGATAGCCGTGAAATGGAACCCGCATCAATTGTCTCCCATCAGCCAGCCGGGAGCGTGGCTACGGGTCTTGTTGAAGATGCACGAAACGTCCGCCTTGCCTTTGACCAGTTCGGAATAGCCCCATTTCAAGGCATCACGGCTGGTGTTCTCCGCGTCCAGCACGAGCAGGACCTTGTCCATCAGGCCAGCCATGGTGAGGGTGCGGCTAGTTTGGTCAATCGGCGGCATGTCGAAGATGATGTAGTCATACTGGCTGGCCTGGAGGTGCGGCATGAGTTCGTACAAATGAAGCGGCGAGAATGTGGTCAGTCCCGTTTCATCCCGGCGGGCGTTCGCACTCGCATAGTAAAGGTTCTGCCTGTTTTCCTTGAACTTGGTGTTGCGGGCCAGTTGCAGGGCACCGCTGAGCGAATGCCGCGGGATCTCACCGAACATCGGATTGTCCTCTGGATGATAGGAACTGAGATCGACCAACAAAACCTTGGCTCCGTTGATTTCGGAAAAGGATTTGGCCAGGCCTGCCGCGATGGTGGATGAGCCAGCTCCTTCCGAGAGACCCGCGACCGCCACGAGCTTCGGCTTGTGGGTCACATTGTTCACCTCGAAGTTGAAAATGATCCGGTCGCGGATGGTTTCCGAATACGGGAGAATGAAATGGTTCGCCTTCCGTTGGGAAAGCTCGATGGTCGGGTCTTCTTTTCGCAGCGCGGGAAGTGCCGGTTCGCCGTTGGTTTCCCCAGCGATGCGCGGGGCACCGGAGTCATGTGATAGAAGCAGCCCACCGCGCTCTTTCGCCCGTATGTAGGGAATGGACAGAAGCAGCGGAAGCTGCAGGCGGGTCTGGATTTCGAATGGCCGCTTGACCCTGCGATCAAACAGAAGCTCGATCAGGAATGCGAGTCCAAGACCAATTGCCATCCCGCCGCCCGCCAGCCCGAGCACGATCTTCTGGGTGATCTTGTCGTAGGTCTTGATGGGGTCCGACGGCTGTTGGACCGGAGTGATGTTAGGCATTTGCGATGGATCGAGCTTGCCGTCCATCAGAACGTTCTTGAGCTTGAGGTCTGAGGAGCGGTACTCGGCATCCTCCATTTGTTTCTTACGTTCCAACACATCGATTTCCGCACCGATTGCGTATTGTTCGTTGAACTGCTTTTTGATTTCCTCGAGGTGTTCGCCATAGACGGCGACCCTCGCTTTGATCGCTGCCAGACTGGCCTGCGCTTCGAGAAGTCCGGACTGGGGGTCGGAGGAATCCTTGGCCACCAGGGAGGCATCAGTGGTGAGTTGCGGATACCTCGCAACAATCGCGCGGCGCTTTGCCTCGTTGTCACTCACCTGCTGTTGGTTGAGGGCGATCAGACGGTTACCCGGCTTGAACTTCAGCCGCAATTCGAGATCGCGCTTTTGGAGGAAGGTCAGGATTTCGAGAGCGGATTTATATTCGGCGATGATCTGCGGAGGCACTTGTTTGACTTCGGCCACTGCTTTTTCCGGCTCAGCAGAATTCGGTTTTGCCATCTCGGGGTCTACACCGGAGGGTTGGTCCAGCGCCTTCATACGGGCTTCGGCCTCTGCGAGTTCGGCTTTGGCCTTCATGAGGTCTTCCTGAGTTTTTGAGCGCTGGCTGGAGAGCGTGTTGGTCGCCTCGGCCAACGAAGTGATGCCGGAATCCGTTTTGAGTTTGTCCAGCTTGCTTTCAGTTTCCCGTAGTCGGATTCTTGCCTCGTCCACTTCTTTTGCCACCGCGTCATGCTCGGCGGCCCGGCGGTGGATCGCCAAATGTTTGGCGAAATACTGTTTGATGAACTCCTTCAGGATGACCGTGGACATTTCGCGGTCTGCGTGGCTGTAAACGAGGCTGATCACATTGTTTCCCGGCAGAATGCCCACTTCCAGGTTTGCGAGGATGGTCCCGGCCGCATCCGCGAGGGTCGCCTGGCCGTTGGATTCCGGAAGGACCCGATCCACACCCACAGCCTGCGCCACGGCGAGTGAGAGATCCACGCTTCTAAGAATCTCGATTTCCGTATTCATCACATAGGGCGGCATCCCACCAGCCGCGCTCAACTGTGACATCGCAGTGTCCACGTTTTCCCGGACGATCACGTATTTCAGCAGGAGCTTCGCCTCGGTCTGATAGAGAGGCTTGCGGTTCACATAGACTGCGGCCGAGGCGGCGAATCCAAGAAAAGAAAGCAGCAGGATCTTCCACTTGTGCTTGAACAGGATGTAAATGATATCCTGGACGCCGAAGGATCCTTTGGAGGATGTTTGATCAGATTTTTGCATCAACTTGAGGGGGGAGTGATTATGGAATCAATTAGCTTGTGAAAAGGCCCTGCGGATCAGGCGACGAGACATGACGCGCAAGCGCCGGTCACCGCAGCGGCGACATATTCGATCTGGTCAGAGGAAAGTTCCGGGAAAATCGGCAACGAGATGAAGGAATCGGCGCATCGCTCGGACACGGGAAAAGCGCCCCGTTTGAAACCGAGCATCTGATATGCTGGTTGGAGATGAATGGGCGTGGGGTAGTGGATGCCGTAGCCGATCCCCTGCTCATCGAGCACTTCTATCAGCCGATTTCTATCATTCGATCGGATGGCGTAGATATGAAAGACATGGCTTCGATCATGACCGATGGCAGGCAGGCCAATCCCGTCGATGCCCGAGAGGCTGCGTTGGTAGTGCTGCGCAAGATTGCGGCGTGAATCGTTCTCCGCATCGAGATAAGGCAGCTTGATGCTGAGCGCTGCCGCTTGGATTTCATCCATCCTGCCATTCCCTCCGATCACCAAATGGTGGTTTTTGCGGGATTGGCCATGATCCCTGAGAAAGCGGATTTTTTCAGCGATCGTCTCGTCCTGGGTGATGACCGCGCCGGCTTCACCGACCGCGCCAAGGTTTTTCGCCGGGTAGAAACTGAAACATCCCACGTCACCGAGGGACCCCACCTTACATCCCGCATATTCGGCTCCATGGCTCTGGGCGGCGTCTTCGACCACCCGGAGACCATGTGCTTTGGCGAACTCGATGATGGGGGCCATATGGGCGGATTGGCCGAAAAGCTGCACTGGAACGATCGCCTTGGTTCTCGGGGTAAGCACCTTGGGAAGCTGCTCGGGGTCCATGGTGTAGGTGATGGGATCGATATCGACAAAGACGGGTTTTGCCCCGGTGAGGCTGATGGCTTCGGCAGTCGCGATGAAACTCATCGGCACGGTGATGACCTCATCGCCGGGCCCGATGCCCAGCGCAGTCAATGCCATCCAGAGGGCATCGGTTCCGCTGCCCACACCTACCACATGGCGGGACCCGGTGTAGCTGGCGAAGTCAGTTTCAAACTGCCTGACAAATGCCCCCCCGGTAAACACGCCTGAATCAATCACTTTTCCGAAAGCCCGGCACAGCTCTTCCTTCAAGGGAGCGTGGTGCGTTCTGAGATCGGAAAATGGAACTTTCATGAGATGCCGGAACTCGATTTTTGCAGAACGCGTGCCGGATTTCCCACAACCGTGGTATTTGCCTGAACGTCCTTGGTCACCACGCTGCCGGCGCCAATCATTGCATTCTCCCCAACGGTGATTCCTCCCAAAATGGTGGAGCCAGAGCCGATCGACGCGCCTTGCTTCACCAAGGTGCCCAGGCACTGCCAGTCTGCCTCGGTTTGCATCAGTCCGGCCGATCCGGTCGCACGAGGAAATCGATCGTTGGTGAAAACGACGCCATGGCCGATGAATACCCGGTCCTCCACGGTGACACCCTCGCAGATAAAGGTATGGCTGGAAATCTTGCAGCTCGCGCCCACCTTCGCGCCTTTTTGGATTTCCACAAAACATCCGATTCTCGTGTCGTCGCCGATTTCGCATCCGTATAAATTGACCAGACCATGTATCTGGACGTTTCGACCGAGTGTCACATCCGATGCAACGCGGGTGCTGCTGTAGGTTTCCCCGGTCATATGAATAAGATCGAACGATCAACCCGCTTCTGACAGGCGCTGTTTCCCAGCGGGCAAACAAAGGATGCGGGGACCGGCGAAAGGCACAGCCCCCCCCTGGGCGTTGAGTGATTCCGTGCTCGCTTCGAGAATCCGGACGACTTCGAGGCCTTTCAACCCGCAGGTGGCAGGTCGCTCACCGTTGCGGATGCATTCGATGAAATGGCGGCACATCACGTTGAGAGGTTCTTTCTGCTCAAGGTGGGGGATATAACAGTCGCCGTAATGATAGGAATAATGAAACTCGGCAAAGCTGTCGTAGTGCGGCGGACACTCGACCCTGACATCATAAATCCGGATCTTCTCCAAGGGCTGCAAGTCGTCATATACAATCATCTTGCGGGTTCCGACAAATGTCATCTGGCGGACTTTCCTCGGCTCCAGCCAACTGCTTTGCACGGTGGCGAAACGTTTGTTCCGAAAAGTGAGGGAAAGGTTGGTAACGTCTTCAATTTCCGGATTGATGTGGGCGTTGCCCTGGCAGTTCACCACCAGCGGCGATTCGCCCATGACATGAAGAATGATGGAAATGTCATGGGGTGCCAGATCCCATGCAACATTGATGTCCTGCTTGAAAAGCCCTAGATTGAGCCGTTGGCAGTTCACATAGCGCAAGTCGCCGATGTCGCCGCTGCGGATGATTTCCGCGATTTTCCTGACCGGTTCCGAATAGAGATAGGTGTGGCCGGCCATCAAGGTCACCTCTGCGCGGGCGGCTAGAGCGACGAGCTCCTCACATTCTTCCGACGAACCGGCCATCGGTTTTTCTATCAAAACGTGCTTCCCTGCCACCAGGCTGGCCTTAGCGATCGGGTGATGGGTTTTCAGAGGTGTCGCGATCACGACTGCATCCAGTTCCCCGTCTGAGATCATCTCCTCGTAGTCCGTATGCGCAACCGCGTCCGGATAGAGTTTCCGCATGTGTTGCAGGCGGCCCGGATTCAAGTCACAGACGGACTTCAATCGCACGAAAGGAAGCGCGTGAAAGTTGCGCGCCAGATTGGGTCCCCAATAGCCATACCCGATGATCCCGATGGCGATGGGCTGGTTCATCGCAGTTAGCTCAGCCTCCGTGATCCGCAGTCGGGTTCCGTTTTGTGACCGGATTCAACAAAGACCGAAGACTGCCTGGCTTGCCGATCGTGTTGGAACGCCAGGCACATTTGCAGGAAAAGTGCGGTCGGCGTGCGCATCATAATGGAAAGGTCAAGCTTCAGCGATGCTTCGCGGGCGTAACGGATATCCATGACATTCATCTCGCTGAAAGTGGTCTGGTTTTTCCCATTGACCTGCCAGCTGCCTGTTAGGCCGGGAAGGACACTAAACCGCTCCCTTTGTCTTTCAGAAAAATATCCATACTCCTGGGGCAAGCAGGGACGAGGCCCCACCAGACTCATCTCGCCGCGCATCACGTTGAGAAGTTGCGGAAGTTCATCGAGACCCGCAGCTCTCAGGAAACAACCACCGAAAATCAGGCGGGAATCACAAAGAAGATCCAACTTCATCATCGGGGTGTCAGATTTCACCAAGTGCCGCAGATAGCGTTCGTGGCGGCTTGTTCCGGCGTTCATCTTCATGCTCCGGAATTTATAGAGCACGAAGGGTTTGCCATTTCGCCCGATCCGTTCCTGGCGGAAAAGGGCAGGACCTTTTGAGATCATCCTCACCCACAGGACGATCAGGATCATCACTGGAAGAGTGACCGGAAGGCTGATGAAAATGCAGGTTAGATCCAAGGCGCGCTTCCAGCCGTGGTGGACCCGGGAGATTTCGGGTGAATGATCCAACGGGAAACCCTCGATTGGATCGGATTCGCGAGGACGGTCGCGGAAAACAGGCACACTGGCCTTGCGGGATGGGGATGTCTTCCTGAAAGTGGGAACCTTTCTAGGTGCATCTTTTGCTTCGACAGCAGTTGTCATTTGGGGGGTGGGGGGTGGGGGGTAATCAAACAGAGAAGAGGAATTAGGAAAATTTCATGAAATTTGAAGTGTGGGTTTTTGCTTCGAAATGATTGACTCTCTTGGACTTGGATTGGAACGCTGCCGCCCTTGGTCGATTAGAGCTATTCAGCACTAAAACCAATTTCAGGTAATGCGGTCAAGGGGTAAATCATTCGGTTCATTTCGTTGTAAATTTCTACCAGGATCGTCGCTTGTCATAAGCGTTTCACACGGAACGCAAGCGTTTTAGCGGCGTTTGGCAGGATTTTCAAGGATAATTCCGAACGAGGGAGCGTTGGTTTCAGTTGTCTATTGGTTATCAATAATATACAGAAAAGTTAATGAAATTACACTTTGTTTGACTCAGCAATCAGACCGGACCGGTGAATTTTTCGACATCAACCCGGCATCGTTCGACGACGGGCGCCTCATTTTATGACACACTGGATCACCGAGAATGAGAGAGTGATAAGCCGGTAGATTCATTCCAGAGGGGGGGGAGCAGTCCTGGTGACCGAGTGGGAAGGTGAAGCGGTTGCATCGTGGTCGGCAACGAAGTTATCTTTTCATGGACGGTCGCGATCACAATCACGTAATCACGTAATGCCCGTGCATCCAGCACGATTGACCTGCCCGAATAACGGCACATCGCCTTTCTATTTTTTGTAACTTACTCGCGTTCAATCGTTCAACAAGGTAAGATCTTACTTCAAATCTTCGTGGTGATCATTCGAATTCAGCTTCGTTCTGGTTTCGCTGTGCAGCAGCCAGCTTGCCAGCTCCACCAATTTTCAGTCCCACTCCATCCACACTCTCATCTTCTTCCGCCCGACCTTCATCAAAATGAGACGGACAGTCCGGTGAGCCATTGGAACTGCGACCAGGAGATTCCACCATCATTGACCGAGTAGCCGACCTTTGAGTTAAAGGCCATCCGATCGGAGAAGAAATTTCTCTGGTAGCCGAGAAATACGCTGATGTTGTTTTCATCAGAAACATTTCCGGTCACGAGACCCACGCTTTCGTACAGTGAAAGGTTGTAGTCGAGTCCGACCTGCACGGACCCCCGCGTGAAATTGCGGTTCAGAACGCTGGAGGCGGAGAGATTGTTGACGATGTAGCCTGTCTCAGAGGGTGATGGCACCACGGCATACCGGATGTCATTGGACCAAGACCACCTTTCATTGAATTCATAGCGCGCCATCAAATAGCCTGTGGGGCCGATGGTGCTTTCCTCGTCCTCACCCGAATTTGAAGCGTATTCGAGACCGAGTGACCCCATGATTCGGATCCTCTCTCCTAGGAGATACTGACCCTGAAGAGAGAGCGAATAGGCGTCGCGCGTCCCGATATTGTCCGAATCCGTAATCAGGTAGCGGACGGCGGGACCAAAGCTGAGACGCTCGGTGTAAGACCAGTAGGAGCCGATTTCAGTCGTGTAAATATCGGAGCCCACGCTGCCGGTTGTATCGTAATCCGACATGGCCGCGGACAAATTTCCCATTAGCATGGTCCGTGGAGCTACCTGATAGGTCGCCTGAACTCCCGTGTTCAAAAGGGTGCCCGTGACAAAAGTGCCGGTCAGGCGGTCCGCACCCGAAACTTGTGTATAAAGTGCGAATGCTTTGATCAGGGTTTTGGAGCCCTCGATTCGCAAGGAGACGTCACCGGTTTGATCCACACCATTGAGATCGGAATTATGCCAGTAGCCCCTCATCATGGGAGTGTAATTGGCATTGATGGATACCCGCGCACCGCCTTCAGGGTCCGAGCGGTAGTTCAAATAAGGCATCAGCGTGGTGCTGAACTCGCTTTTTTCGTCGTCCGCCGTGATGAAAAAATTTGAATCGTACGTCGCAGTTGCCGCGAGCCCATACCGGAAGTCGCCTTTGATTCCATTGGTCACCCCAAAATCGAGCGCCTCGCTGCCCGGGATGATGCTTCTCAAACCCAGCGGGTCAGAATTGGTGACCTGCATGGTGAAATTCTGACCGTCGGCAATGGATCCCAGATTGATGATGGGGCCGAGGCAGGCAATCCATGCCCATTTTTCAAAGGATCGGGGGGAGGTAAACATCACGGTTAGCTAGTTTCGACGGCTGATTTTTGCATGATTGATCCGTTAGTGTCAACGCTATTCCCGGTTTTAAAAAAATCAGCACGCTCGCTCGAATTTGACGACAGCGCGCCGCAAAACCGGGCAAATCTCGGCCTTCCGCACCTAACAACCCTCGAGACCGAGATTCCGCTCAGCGTGACGAAAAATTCGGTGGCCGACCCTTCCGGATCATTCAACATCGTTACAAAGCTATGACGGAGAGAGACTTGAATAGGAATGTCGAGATCCTGTTTCCGCGATCGAGACCGGACTAGCAGCAAGCGGTCAACCACCTCGCTATGCTGATGACACCGTCTGGTCGGTAATGTTCAAAAAAATATGAGATAATTCTTGTTTAATTCGCTGTATTTTTTAGATTTCCGGAAAGATTTTCTACGAGTATTATCACGGGATCTTGAAAAGAAACTGCTGCTCAACAACCAACCTGGTTCAAACGACCTCACCCGTCTCACCTGAATCGACCAAAAATTCTTCCTGACGAGTGAGTCCCTTCGCTCTTCAGGTGGCCCGGATCGGGACCAGTCCCGAATCACCAGTTCCAGTGGGATCTCCTCTCACGGGTTCAGGTGGTTTCCCGAATCGGATCGTTCGCCTCTCGGAAGCGTCCCACTTCTGAGACCCAGGCGGAAAGGATTGCTTCCGCATCCTCACCCTTACAACCAGCCATGATCACCAGCCGCTTGGCCCTCGGGGCCAAAACGGGCGGAGCTCCGCATGCGGGTCGCTCTTTCCCAACCGAACGTCCTGCCCGGGAGCCCATCCCCGAAGGAGGGCGACGCATCTTCTCCCGTCTTACCGTCCTCGCCGCAGCGATCACATTTTTCCTCGTTCATGCGGAAGGCCTTGCGGCTCCCGCCATAAATCTCCAGTGGGATACCAATCCTGAGACGGACATCTCAAGCTATGAGCTGAGCTATGGAACCTCGGCTGGCATTTACACCGCCACCGTCAATGTGGGAAAAACTCCTTCAGCGACCGTCACCGGACTGAACGCGGGCAGCACCTACTATTTCGTAGTCGCCGCCTACAATCAGGAAGGCCAGAAAAGCCCTGCCTCCGCGGAAATTTCCTACCAACTCCCTGCCCCCACGCCGGATTATGTCTCGCAGGTCGGCTGGACCCTGAAATCCGTCGATAGCGAAGAAACCCCCGCTTTTGCCGCGTCGGCCGCATTTGACGGGGATCCTTCTACCTTCTGGCACACCCGCTGGTCCTCGAACATCACATCGCAGCCTCACGATCTCCAAATCAACATGGGGACCGCTCGCTACCTCAGCGGATTCCGCTACCTTCCCAGGCAGGATAACTATGCGGTCGGAAACATCGCTCAGTTTGAATTTTACGTCAGCATGGATGGCGTCAACTGGGGCAGCCCTGTGGCCAGCGGGACATTCGCCGACTCCAGCACGGAAAAGGAAATCCTCTTCAGCGCGAAACGTGGCCAATTTATCCGCCTGCGCAGTCTGAGCGAGATCAGCGGAGGCAACTTTACCAGCGTTGCCGAATTGCGCGTCTTGGAATATCAAGGCATTGTCGCCAACCAGGCACCCACAGCCACGGCCGGGTCCACCACCACCGCTGAGGACATCCCGGTTGCCATTCTTCTTTCCGGCAGCGATCCCAATGGAGATCCCCTCACCTACTCCATCATCACAAGCCCGTCCAAAGGAACCCTCAGCGGCACTCCACCGAATCTCATTTACACTCCACAGTCTGACTCCAATGGAAACGACAGTTTCACCTTCAAGACCCGCGATGGCAGCCTCGACTCCACCGCTGCCTCGGTTTCCATCACCGTCACCGCGGTAAACGATGCTCCATTCGCGGTTTCCAAATCCGTCGCCACCCCGGAAGACACCCCTCTTCCCATCGTGATCACCGGCAGCGATCCGGAAAACGCGACACTCGCCTTCGCCATCGTTGCCGGCCCTTCCCACGGTGAACTCATTGGAACACCCCCGAACCTGACTTACAACCCGAGTGCCGATTTCAACGGCAGCGACCAATTCAGCTTCCGGACCAGCGACAGGGCATTGAATTCCGCCCCAGCGACCATTTCCATCACTGTCACCCCGGTCGGAGAGGTCCCTGGAAACGTCGCTCCGGCCTTCGGCAGCAATCCCATCGTCGCATCCGCCACCGAAGACAGCGCCATTTCCGGCGAACTTGCTGCCACCGATGCGAATCCCGGCGACACCCTCATTTACTCAAAACTCTCCGGCCCATCCTGGCTCAGCATCTCCCCAGCCGGAGAACTCTACGGCACTCCACTGAATGGAAACGTCGGACTCAACACCTTCTCCGTCAAGGTTACCGACCCGTCCAACGCCTTCGCCACCGCCTCCCTGCTGATCACCGTCGCCAACACCAACGACGCACCTGTTTTCAAATCGAATCCCACCGATTTCCCCAGCGGATCCGAAAACGAGTCCTATTTCGGGCAAACACTCGGCGGCGAAGCGACTGATCCCGATGCTGGCGACACGCTGAACTATTCCAAAACGTCCGGCCCAGCCTGGCTCATTGTTTCCAGCAATGGCACCCTCGGCGGTACCCCACCCGCCAACAGCAAGGGCCTCCATCGCTTCACTGTCCGCGCCACTGACTCGGCCGGCGCATTTGGGGAATCCACCCTGCAGATCGAAATCCTCGAAAACAGACTACCCCTGCCATGGAGTGTTGATCGCCTGGGCGAAAAAAACTTGCTCGGCGGAGCCCGTTACGCCTCTGGCCGCTTCACCCTCACCGGCTCAGGTGCCTTGGCCAAGACCCAGGACGCCGGTAACTTCGGCTGGCAAACCCTCACCGGCGATGGCCGGATCAGCGCCCGCGTCATCAAGCTCGACAACGTCGGAAAATCCTCCCTCGTCGGCATCATGATCCGCGAATCCCTCGCCCCAAACTCCCGCCAGGCCTTCATCGGCGCGGACAAGGACGGCGATTACAGCAGCCTGCACCGGACTAAAACCGGCGGCACCACCTCCGCCATTTTCCGGAATAACAAATTTCCCACGCGCATCTGGCTGCGCCTTATCCGTAAAGGTGACATCATTACTGCGTTCAAAAGCAGTGACGGCCAGGACTGGGAGCAGCTCGGAAAACCCGTGGAACTCTCATTGCCGAAAAATTGCTACGTCGGCCTCGCCGTCAGCAGCGGCAACAATTCCCAGCTCAGCACCTCCACCTTCAGCAACGTCAGCGTCACGCCCTGATCCGTTTTTACGAATCAGTTTGCGGCCGGTTCCAGCGTCTCGGGGGCGATCGGCTCCAGCGGCGGCACTTGTTCAGCTTCCGGCAAGTCGAGCTTCTTCAGTTCCTCCACGGTTTTGTCGTGCTCCTTCGCTTGTAAAATTTCCTCCGGGCTCATGCGCAGTTCCAGGATCATGATGACTTTTTTCGCCGAGAGATCACCTTGGCCCGCGGCGAGGTAGGCCCATTTGTATGCCTCGATGTCATCCTTCGGCACGCCAGCACCCATCATGTGGAGCCTCGCCATCTGACATTGCGCGCCGACATTGCCCTGCGTCGCCGCCATCAGGAGCCATTTCGCTGCCTCACGGCTATCTTTCGGGATGCCCTGACCCCGGAAATAAATCGCTCCGAGCGCGAGTTGTGCTTCCAGATTCCCCTGCTCCGCCGCCTTCACATACCACTTTGCAGCCTCCTTCACGCTCTTCGTCGCACCGGTGCCTTGTTCGTAAATCTTCGCCAACTCCACTTGGGAAACCAAATCCCCCGCCTCGGCCTTGGGCGTTAGATCAGCCACGAGGTCGGCCCTCACCGCCGGCATCGCCAGCAGCACAAAACCCAGCACACAGGTTGGAAGCGCATTCATCGCCGCAGACTCAACCATCCCCCGCGCCGCTCGCCAAGACGGATTTCCAACGTCGGCCCGTCAAAAATCTCCGCCAAGCTTCAGCCGCGAGGAGGGGAACAGGAAAATCTTCCTTTCGCGGCTCCGGAAAATCATCTTCCCGCACCGCCTTCATCCGCTAGACTCCGCGCCATGCCGCCGGATGCCATCGACGCCTTCATTTCCCGTTGGAAAAACTCCGGTGCCGCCGAGCGCGCGAACTATCAGATGTTCCTCTCCGAACTCTGCGACATCCTCGAAGTCCCGCGCCCCGACCCCACATCGCCTGACCCCACAAAGAACCTCCACGTCTTCGACCGCGCCATCACCCGCGTGAATCCGGACGGCACTTCTGTCACCAACTACATCGACCTCTACAA
>JANODE010000111.1:0-3427 GCA_031412525.1 Akkermansiaceae bacterium
GCCACTTCGCCGACGCTGTGGCCGGCGACGGCGGCGGGCTCAACGCCGAGTGATTTCCAAAGCGCCACGAGGGCAAGCTGCATGGCGAAAATTGCCGGTTGGGCGATTTCGGTTTGCTGCATTCTCGAGTCCGCTTCATCGCGGCCGAGTTCTTCTAGCAGGGAGAACGCCGCATGGGGGCGCATGGCCACTTCGCACGCTTCCATCACTTCACGGAACACCGGCTCGTTGCGCATCAGCTCGCGGCCCATGCCCCACCATTGCGGGCCTTGGCCGCTCATGATGAAACCAATGCGGGGCGAGAATTCCGGACGCGGGGTAAATGATGCGCGACCCTTGCCGACCGTTGATCCGGCAGCGAACTCCCGCAATTCTTCCGTTAGTTCGGTAGAGGAACTCGCAACAACCGTTAGGCGGTGCGCGTGATGATTGCGGCGGGCGCCAAGCGTATAGGTGAGTTTCGGCAGAACCGGTGAAGTTCCATTTCCGAGTTCGTGAGCTTCGATCCAGTCTCCCAATCGAGCGGCGGTTGCTTTCAACGCATCCTCGGACCGCGCGGAAATCACCAGCGGCCATGAGCGGTTCATCGGGAAATTTTCCGCACCCTTGGACGCGACGGCAGGAGGCTCTGCTAGAATGACGTGGGCATTCGCACCACCGAAGCCGAATGAATTGACGCCCGCGATGCGGCGGCCGGTCGATCCAAAAAAATTTTCCAATGAGGTCGGCACGCGCAGTTTCAACCCTGGCATGTCGATGTGCGGGCTCGGATTTTCAAAATGCAGGCTCGGTGGGATTTGGCCGTATTTCAGAACCAACATTCCCTTGATCAGGCCGACGACACCTGCCGCGGTTTCCAAGTGACCGAGGTTGGTTTTCACCGAGCCGATGGGCAGTGCGGTTTCACGCTCACCGCAGAGAGCATCTGCTAGAGCAATCGCCTCGATGGGATCGCCCACCGCGGTGCCGGTTCCGTGTGCTTCGACAAAATCGACATCCGCCGGGGCGATTCCTGCATCGGCGCATGCGTCGCGGACCAGCTGCGTCTGCGCCTCGGTGCTTGGCAGGGAAATTCCGTTCGTATGACCGTCCTGGTTCAGTGCGGAGCCGAGGATCACGCCCTGGATCGGGTCGCCATCGGCGATGGCTTGCGTGAGTGGCTTTAACAGCACGATCCCCGCTCCTTCGCCACGGACGAAGCCATTCGCCTCTGCGGCGAAGGCCTTGCACTTTCCGTCCGGCGAAAGCATGCCCGCTTGGGAAAACCCGATGAAGCCGTCCGGCGTGATGATGACCGTCACGCCGCCTGCCATCGCCATCTTGCAACGTCCGGCACGCAGCGACTCGCATGCAAGATGGACGGCTGTTAGCGCGGAGGAGCACGCGGTGTCCATTGACAGGCTGGGACCTGATAGATTGAAGCAGTAGGATATCCGGTTTGCGGCAATGCTGTGTGCGCTGCCGGTTGGCGAGTGGGAGCTGATGCCCTTGCGATCGGTGCCGCCGCCCTGGATGTTCTGATAGTCATTGTGGGAAACCCCCATGAAGACGCCGATGTCCGTGCCCTTTTCAAAGTCGAGCACCTGGCCGGCGTCCTCGATCGCTTCCCATGCAGTTTCGAGTAGGAGCCGTTGCTGCGGATCGATGTAGGGAGCTTCGCGGGGGGAAATGCCGAAAAACTGAGGATCAAATAAATCAATCTGATCGAGGAATCCTCCGCGCTTGGCGATGGATTTGCCCGCCAGACCAGGTTCCGCATCGTAGAATCTCTCGACGTTCCAACGATCCGCAGGAACTTCGGAAACAGCGTCGCGGCCTTCTTCAAGTAATTTCCAGAACGATTCCGCATCATTCACTCCGCCCGGAAACCGGCAACCGATCCCGATGATGGCGATGTCCTCCCGGCCGAATTCTCTCGGTTTTGGTGGGATAGGCACTGATTCGGAAGGAGTCGGGAGCGGAAGGCGGGACATGATCGAGGGTCGGATTCTGGTGGATGAAGCGGTGGCGGGTTCTGGCTGATAGAGGCAGGTGTGCTTCGTCAGAGACATGTCCGGGAACGATTGATTTTTCGAAATCCCGACGCGTTCGATGTTTTCGGTGCTGATTCTGGTGAAGTCAAAAACTTTTTCGGCGAAACGGGGTGTCGATTCGGCTTCATTTTGGCCATTTTAAGGGCCTGCTGGTCGATGGCAATTAAATCGAGATAGCGTTTGCCAAACCAATTGCCTGACTTAGTACAGAGGGCCATGTGTGGAATAGCAGGCGTGATGGACTTGGCCGGAAGGCGTGCGGTGCCCGAGGGAGTGGTGGAACGGATGTCCCGTGCGCTGGTCCATCGCGGTCCGGATGAGGAGGGTTTCTTGCGGCGGCCGGGGATCTCGCTCGCCTCGCGGCGGCTGAGTGTCGTGGGACTTGCGGATGGCCAACAACCGGTGTGCAACGAGGACGAAAGCGTTTTCGCGATTTTCAACGGTGAGCTTTTTGATCACCCGGAAAAGCGGGCGGAACTGGCGGCGCGCGGGCACCGGCTCCACACTCACTGCGATACGGAAATCATTCCGCACCTGTGGGAGGAATTTCAGGAAGGCATGTTCGAGCGGCTGCGCGGGCAGTTCGCCATCGCGTTGTATGACGTGCAAAGGCACCAGTTGACACTGGGTCGGGACCGCTTTGGGATCAGCCCGCTTTATTGGACGAGACAGGGTGACTGGCTGCTCTTTGCGTCGGAAATCAAGGGTTTGCTCGCCTCTGGCATGGTGACTCCAAAAGCGGATCTGCTAGGAATCGACCAGATTTTCAGCTTCGCCGCGATGCCCGGGCCGGTGACTTGTTTCGAAGGGGTGAAATTGCTCACGCAGGGACATTATTTACAGATTTCCCCCGCCTCGGATGAAAGGGTCATGGATGAGCGGACTTACTGGACCATGGATTTCCCGAATGAAGGTGACGAGAATCACGAAACCGACCCGCACAAGCTCGCGGATGAGTTTGAAGACCTCCTGCTCAAAGCGGTGGAGCGGCGGCTGCGGGCGGATGTGCCGGTGGGAGCTTATCTATCAGGCGGGCTGGATTCCAGCATGATCGTGGCGATGGCCTGCAAGCTCAAAGGTCCCGCAATCAACACCTACACGGTCCGCGTGGATGATCCCGCGCTCGATGAACTCAGCGGGGCGAACCAATCCGCGAAACACATCGGGACCAAGCCGCCGATCGTGCAGGATTTCCGGGCAGACGATGCCCTGGAAATGTATCCCCAGCTCATTCAGGCGGCCGAGGCACCGGTCATTGACACCTCCTGCGCGGCCTTGCTGATGCTGGCCCGGCGGGTGCATGCGAACGGCCAGAAAGTCGTCCTAACGGGTGAAGGCGCTGATGAATGGCTCGCGGGCTACCCTTGGTATAAGATCGCGAAAATCATGTCGGC
>JANODE010000112.1:0-17492 GCA_031412525.1 Akkermansiaceae bacterium
TCCCCGCCTGCGCGTCCCCTGATTCCACGATGAGCGCATTGAGCTCCACCACGTTTTCGACAAACTGCTTCCGTGCGATGAGCTGGTCAAGCAAGGGCAAGAGCTTGTCGAACTCTCCCGCCTTCGCCCGCGCTTGCGCCAGCATCAGCGCGGCTTCGGCCCGGGGTGTCGTCGTGATGCCGTCGGCGATCAATCTCTCCACCACCGCGACCATTTCCTCGGTTTTGCCGGTTTCCTTGAAGCACTGGGCCTGAATTGCCAGCGATTGCTCCCGCATGGATGGAAATTTCTCCAACTCTGCGAACAGTTGCGCCGCCTTGTCGAAGTCCTTGTTCATGAACGAGGCCCTTGCGATTGCAAGTCGCGCGAACGGTGTCTTCTCGGACTTTGGGAACTGAGTCACGTAGCGTTCGAAAGCCGAAATCGCCTTCGGGTAATCCGGGAGATTGAATGCCGCCGCCCCAACCGTGTAATAGACGGGAGCAAGCCGCTCTTTCTGTGATTCCATCGCTTTCTTATCCGGGTAGGACTCACAAATCGAAATCAGGTTCTCCATCTCGGCGATGGCTGTTGCCCACTCGCGATTCTCAAACGCGTTCGTCCCACGATTGAACGCATCTGCCGTGGCTTGAACCGTTTGAGAGTCGATCGTGCCCTCAGCCGCGGGTATTTGCGCTTTCGCTGGCACCGTGAGTCCTGCCCATAGCGCGCAACAAAAGGCGACGGCAACCCACAGTTGCCTCGCTCTGAGATGAACTTGGGATTGAATGGGCATGTCTGGGTTGATTTTTTTAGTTCGCCGCACCCAACAAACTGCCCACCTGCTTGAGCCCTGGCGCAATGGATTGAAACGCGAAGGTCCGCGTATTGGAAAGGCTCCCACCGCCCCCGCTGAATTTCAGGTAAACATCATGCACGCCTTTGGTGGACGGGGACACCGCTGTCCCGAACTGTTGAAAATTGAACCACTCTCCGGTGCTCGTAATATTCACCGTGCCAATCAGCGGGCCGCTTTCCGATCCGGTCCGCAATTCAATCTCCCCACCCTGATACAGCGACGATCCTTCAATCCCGAAATAAGTGGCACCTGTGCCGAAGTCGAAATTCTTGCAAACTACCCAAGATTTATTGTTGATCCAAGCGATCTGATCGTTTTCGGATCGGATTTCGCTAGGATTATCCGGGGCACTTTCCGAGTCAAAATTCCCGGAAAGCAGGTTCGTGTCGAGCTTGAGGCTCGCACCATTGACTTGTGACGCAAGTGCGATAATGGAACAGGTGATGCTGACGAATTTTCGCATGAGGGAATTTGCTTTTGGGGTGAAGGCCGTTGAGGGGGCATCGCGTTATGCCCGCCCCAGAAGAGCGGGTCGCCGGACCGGAGGCAGGAAAAAAGTGGGTGGACAGGAATACTGGAAAACTTGGGTTGGAACTGCCTCGAACTCAAAAAAGGTTGGTCCTTAATGAATGCTTTGTAATCACTCTTTAGAGTGATAACCGGTGGAGCGCCCGCAAAGACCGGCCGGGCAGTGATGGATGTGCTTATTGTCCTTCATTTGGTTGACTGCTGGGAATTTGCTTTTGAGGTGAAGGCGGTAGAAAGCGTGGGTGGCCGGACCGGAGGCGCAAAAAAGGGGGGGATCTCCTTCATTAAGCGCTGCCTCGTTACTGCTGAGTGAAGCGTAGGCGCAAAAAGCGCATGCCGCCTGTTCCGATCGGCACGCTATCCCGCACGGCAAACACCGAGGGAGTGTCAGTTTCTATCACCGTATTACCCGTGCTCCATGCAGACAAATCAGCCAATGTACTGGCGCTTAATCCTTCGATCTGAATGCTACTTGCCATTGGATCGCGGTTCACGCTCAACTTGAGATAAGCCCTGCCGTCCACAAAGGTTTGCTCAAAATTCACGGGATTAGCCCCCACCACCGCTATGGGGTTCAGACCGAGTGCATATTTTATAAGATTCGGCGCACCATCACCCGCTGGAATCGCTGTGGCCAAGGCGCTGCCTTCCGTTAGGCCGTAGCCCCTCGACCAATTATGATAGCTAAGACTCGCCGGGCTCTCTGCTGGACCAGTACCGGTTGGGCGGGCATAGGCTGAATTCACCGTCAGTATTAGCTTGTCCACCACCACACCGTCCTCGCGCATCCACACGTTAAGCATGTGCATGCCCACGCTGGGAACATTGATGGTCCGGACTACGCCATTACTATCTGTGTTCGTCCACCCGTAGGAAGCACCCGTCGCGGTGGACAGATTCTCCCCGTCTGCTGTTGCCATGCCATTGAGACCGATTGTCACAGAATTGTCACTGCTGCTTGCCCCCACGCCGCGCAGCCAGATGTAATGCATACCGGTCTTGGTGAAATTCACCCGGAAATCCAAACGGGGACTATTGGCTAGGGCTGAGATATTATTTGTAATCCCAGTATTGGGAAGAGCCTGAAGCGCACCACTACCGCTGTATGCGGACGGAACAGTGACCGGGGTCCAGACCTTTCCACCTTGAACACCAATTCTAGTCCCGCGCGGATTCTCGAACTCTAGGATCACCAAACCGTCCGAGTCGCTGTCCTGTTGAAAGGTAACCACACTGACATCATTGTCAGAGATGTTCACCGTGCCGCGAGCAGACGAACCAAGGCTGAAACCCGCGCCACTGGCTAAGGTAAGGACCACGGTTTCGACAGGCTCGACGATGTTATCGTCTATAACGGTCAAGGTCTTGATGGCCGTAGTCTGACCCGGCTCGATGGTCACCGAAGTTCCAAGACTTTGATAATCCGAGCCGATGGTGGCGGTGCCGCCGACAGTGAAGTCGACCGTCAAAGCCAAGCTGGTGTTGCCAGTGCGGGTGAAGGTGAAAGTGCCGTTGCTCGCCGGCTCGGCCGCGTTCGCTGCAGTCGCCGAAACCGTCACGATGGTATCGTTGTCCGAGATATACACTGCGGCACTATTGATCGAGCCGAGGGTGTAGCCTGTGCCACTGGTCAAGGTCAAAACCACCGATTCGATATTCTCTAATACATTGTCATCAAGAATGGTTACGATCTTCTTAGTGCTGGTCTGGCCGGCTGCGAAGTTCACCGAAGTACCAATAGGCTGATAATCCGCGCCACTGGTGGCGGTGCCGCTGACCATGAAGTTTACCGTGAGAGCCTCACCGGCGTCACCAGCGCGGGTGAAGGTAAATTCGCCGTTTGTCGCAGGCTCAGACGCACTCGCGGCGGATGCTGAAACGGTGACCACGGGGGCCGTGGAAGAATCCACACGAGTCGGCACGAAAATCATGTCCAAAACCGAACTAGAGATGAAAGCAGTCGGGTCGGCGAGCATTGCAGCATCCATCTTTCGACCATTAATAAAAACACGATCAAAATACAAATGGTTCATCGTCACAGTAGCGGTACCTTTAATGATGTCTTTATCGTCTTTCCTGGTCTCCCAAGTATAAGGATGGCGATACTCGATATTTTCAAAGCGGATGCCAGCCAAACCAAAAGTATTTTCTTCAGTTCCTATCTCGAAAAGTCTTTTACTTGGACGAGGATCCGTCGCCCGTAAATTACGAAAGACCACGTGTTGTGCTGTATTTTTAGTTCCGTCTGGATAGGTCCCTTGCCGCCATACATTTCCTAACCCAAAGAGGGCACCACCCCAATTGGAACGCATGTAGATGTAATCGCAATCCTCAACAACTGTCTGATGTCCTGCATCGTGCGTTCCCTCAGCAATGAAGTCGCCTCTGACTTGAGCTCCATTACAATCCATCCAAAGAGTATTACGACGAAAATCTGTGCTAGAAACATAGGGTCCGTCGTCTTGAAGACGGAAAAAACAATTTTCGACCACCCCCTGCAGGCCACCCATATCCGAATTGGCACGCCAAGAAATTTGTTTCATCCAACTTCGAACGTTTCCGTATCCACGCTCGTTGGCAACTCCGTGGTTGGCCGGGTCAACGAGTGTAATTCCTTCGAAGCGGCATGAAACAGCAGTATACATTGAAATACCACGATCATTGTAGATTGTGCCAGCCTGCGCAGGTTCATCCCAATATGAATCATTATAGTGGGGCATTTGGGAGCAGTTGATCGTTCCGTAGCCGTACATGCGCACCCTTTCTTTGGTGGAATTCTCCGCATTTCCGTCGAAGTTCCCGTAAATCATCGCGTCACCTGGAATATAGCAAATCTTGTTACTCATGAGAATATAAGCATCTCCGTTTTTCCAAATTCCAGGAGTACCATCTGGATTGCGTGAAAACTGGTGGACACCTTTGCCAAAATAGAGCGTCGTCCAAGTTGGATCATTATACGCAGGCAAAGGATCGCCAGGGTTGATGTATCTAACGCCGGGGGCTCCAATCACCGGCTTGTCCATAAGGACTGGATTGGCGAATATGGAAACGGCGTGAGAGCCATTGGCTTTGTTGGCAAAGGGCTTGGAGGACGCCAATTCAGCGGGATCGATCCGAGGCGCGTCGCGAGCATCCATTTGACCATCGATATCAACGGTCACCAATGCAGGCTCTTTCATCGTGACATAGACATCCCCATTAATAATTTCGCAGGAGATGACCTTGTGGGCAGGATGGACGTTTGCCATGAAGATGGGTCCTGAGGGTGCGCCCGTGACGGTCTTGCGGGTGATCTTAACGACAACCGGAGTGTTTTTACCCAATTCGAAATTGCAATAAGTATGCGACCAGCCGCCAATTTCGTTTGAATAGTATGAATTCGAAAACGGCATCCCTCCAGTCTTGCACTCAGAAAACCACGCAAATGGCTGTTCCCAATTCGTAGCATTCTGCTTCAGCGGCGCGTTGAGTGCGTCGACTTTTTGCACCGAATAAGTATAATAGGGCGAAGGGTCCAAACCTGGAACGGCGTCGTAAACCAAGAGCGTCCCCTCATCATTGACTGTCGGTTTCGGAGTTTGGCTACCCGCGGCAAAACTTTTGAGGGCGAACAGGTATGCACCGGTATTGTAAGTATCGATAAATTTGAAATTGAGGTTTTGAGTGCCACTTAATCTTTGTGTAAGAGCCGCCGTATAGGTACGAAAATTTGTCGAACTCCCTGTAAAGGTAACGTCCACGGTAGCGACAAGAGGACCACTCTCCGAGCCAACCCGTACCTCTACGGCACCACCACGGCCAGCGGTCGCCGCATCGATACTAATCAAGTCTGAATTAATTCCAAAATCAAAGCTACTATAGGAAACCCATGAGCCATTTGACAAGGAACTTAGAATACCATTTTCAACGACAACCGGCGCACTCCCCGGGTGGGACTCTTGGTCAAATAGTCTCGCATCAACGTCGCGTCCGAATGATTTGGAACCAGCTCCCGACATCGGCAAACTCGAAAAACGAAAGTTTTTGATGTTGTAAAGATAGCCGCGACCACCAACGAACCTAAGGTATAGGTCTTTGACTCCGGAGACCGTCTGGGATAAAGTGATCTCATTTCTACTAAAGGGAGCGGAGATGCTGGCAGTTCCAACCAAGGTGCCGGTCGCACTGCCAAGGCGAACCTCAAGCGTACCGCCTGATCCTCCTCCCCATGAGCCAGGCGTTACCTCAAAATATTTAGCTCCTGCGCCAAAATCCCAATTATTATAACAGACCCAGCTTCCGTTCCTAATAAAACCAATTTCGCGTCCTTCCTTTCGAATCGTATTAGGATCAACTGGATTGCTTTCGGTATTAAAGGAAGCTGCATCAAACAGCCCAAGTGGAACCACAGGCTTTACCCAGTCCGAAAA
Source organism: Akkermansiaceae bacterium (assembly GCA_031412525.1). Classification (GTDB taxonomy): domain Bacteria; phylum Verrucomicrobiota; class Verrucomicrobiia; order Verrucomicrobiales; family Akkermansiaceae; genus Luteolibacter. The sequence continues at coordinate 5,776 of JANODE010000112.1, forward strand.
GCTTTCGGTCGGCTTATAGTCCGGTGCAAGGCGTTGAAACCGGAAATTACGGATGTTGAGTAGATCAGCCCCGCCGCCCACAAAGCTCAAATAGAGATCATGGACACCACTGACCGGGCCTGTTGTTTTGGCACTGAATGGTTTATAAACACTCGAACTACCGGTGCTCCTATTGATATCCACCGTACCAATCAAGGGGCCGGTAGAGCTACCTATGCGTAATTCGACTTGCCCACCCGCCCGAGTTGCCGCTGCTTCCAACCACAAATAGGCTACCCCCGTGCCAAAGTCAAAGTTCTTAAAATAGATCCATGATCCATTTTGGATGGAGCTGACTACTTTGTTCGTAGTGTCCTTCCTGATTATATTGGCATCAATCGGATGACTTTCTGAAGTAAATCCAACCGAGTTAACGTCTGTTTTCCAATCAAATGCTAAAAGCGGATTGGCAAAAAGAAGAAACCAGCAGAAAATTTTTAGGAGGTTCATTTTTCTCATGGTGGGGTGGGATAAGTTTTTAAACCGAGGCTACGTCGGAATTGCTAGGAATTTGCTTCTGGGTGAAGGCCGTTGAAAGAGCGGGTGGCCAGACCAGAGGCGGGGAAAGGGGGTTGATGCGGGCGTGGTGGGGTTAACAACATGCTCTTTGATCAGGGATGGGGCGGATACAATTTCCAAGCAATGCTATTTGCCTTCCTTGGCCCACTGTTTCATCAGCGCGATATTCTTGAGGACTTCGGACTTGGGTTTGAGGCCCTGATAGACAGCCATGTCTGAGTCGTAGCGGGTCTCGCTCTCGGGTGTGCGGCCTTGGTCGTTCGTTTCCTCGATCCAGCGGTCGAGTTGACCTCGCAGGTCTAGCAATGTCTTGGCTCGCACAGGGTCGGCGGCGAGGTTTTTCACTTCCCAGGGATCTGTGGCGAGGTCGTAGAGTTCTTCGGGAGGGCGCGTTTTGGCGAATAGCAGGCGTTGCACATCGTCCAGTTGACCCGCAGCCTCGGCGGCCCGCAGTGCAATCAGGCAGGGCTTGCGATCCTTGTAGGCGTTGGGCTGGAGGTAAGGGCGTTGTGGCAGGAAATTGCGGATGTATTTCCAACGCTCGGTGCGGACGCTGCGGATGTGATCGACGGTTTCATCGGCACGGTCGCGTGCTGCGTAGGTGGCTTCGCGTGGCTGATAGTCCGGCGCGAGAACATCCCGGGCTTGCATGTTTTTTGGCAACGGAATGCCTGCGAGTGCGAGTGACATGGCCGCCATGTCGATGTGCTCGATGAGGTCCTTCCGTCGCTGGCCTTCAGGTAGCCCGGGGCCACTGACGATGAAGGGGATGTGCGTGCCTTCATCATAAAGGAATTGCTTTCCGCGTCCGTGGCTCACGCCGTGGTCCGTGATGAAGAGGATGATGGTCTGATCGAGGAGGCCCTCCGTGCGCAAACGGTCGACGATTTCACCCACTTGCTGGTCGGTGATGCGCACGGCATCGAGCGTCGCGGCCCAGTCATCAAGAATGGCCGGGGTTCTGGGATAGTAAGGCGGAAGCGGCAAAGAGTCCGTGGGGGTGGCATTGCCGAGCTGTTTGCGTGTTGCGGCGAGGTTCTTTTCCCCATCGCGCATTTTGCCGCCCTTGAGCTGGATCTGCGCGAAGAACGGCTGGTCCGCCTTACGTGTCTTCCAATCCGTGCCGTCGTAGATACCCGCGTCATACTCGAAGTTGTAGTCCGTTTTGCCTTTTTCCATCTCCGGGTAGCTGCCGTTGGAAGTGTGGTAGCCGGCTTTTTGAAACAACTGCGGAATGGGCTTCACATCGGCTGGCAGCATGATCTTCTCAACGCCGACACCACTGCGATGATGATGTGCGCCGATGCTCGTCTGATACATCCCGGTGATCAGCGCGGAACGTGATGGCGAGCAAATCGGCGCGGTGACAAAAGCATTTTCAAACAGCACACCCCTGGCCGCCAGCTTGTCCACGTTGGGCGTCTGAATCGTCTTCTCGCCGTAGCATCCAAAATGCGGCGACATATCCTCGGCAATGATCCATAGGATGTTAGGTTGATTCGTAGGTGCGGCGGCATGCAGCGCAGCCAGCGGCGTGAGCAAGATAGCGCAGAGTGTTGCTAGGTGGTAGTTCATGATTCGGGTTCTCCAATTGTTTGGATCTCAGCGGTGAGTTTCTTGACAACATCAGCATGTTTCTCGGCAACATTATGGATTTCCTCGGGGTCGTGGTCGTGATCGTAGAGTTCGGTCTGACCATCGCTCCAGCGGATGAACCTCCAACGGGAGTTGCGCAGGCTTTGACCATAGAGTTTGGGCCCTCGGGAGACCAGTGTGAAGGCACTCTCTTTCAAGACGGCATCCGGTTTTTCCAAAACTATCCGCAAGCTCTTTCCAGCTACGGCATGGGGAATCTTGAGGGCGCAATAGTCTGCCACCGTTGGGTAAAGGTCCACAAACTCGACAAGCGAACGGCTGACTTGGCCACCCTTCATTCCGGGCGCGGCGATGATAAGTGGAGCGCGGCATGATCGTTCGAAAAGAGTGTCCTTGTTCCACCACTGGCGCTCGCCGGTGTGGTATCCATGGTCGCCAACAAAGATGACGATCGTTTTATCCCAGAGCTTGTTTTGATCGAGCACATCAAGCACTCGTCCGAGCTGGGCGTCCATGAAACTGGTGCCGGCACAGTAAGCCCGGAACAGCTCGCGCCATTCCTTATCGGTGAATTTTGCAAATGCTTTGCCCAAAGATGCGAAACCCACCGACTCCTTTCGCACTGGGGTCATGTCAGCGGGATCACGCCAGAGTTTCAGGGAGTCTAGCGGATAGAGATCAAAATACTTCTTCGGAGCAATGAAAGGATCATGCGGCTTCATGAAACCACAACCGATGAACCAGGGAGTATCGCCCAATTTTTCGATCATCGCCACGGTGGCAGCGGCGGTCTGCCCGTCGGGTTGGTCGTCATCATTGCCCTCGGCGGCCCCCCACGCGCACCAAGGGAGGGTGCCAGCGGTGACATTGCGGCCTTCGAGCATTTTCCTGCCCAGCTCCGTGCCTTCAAAGGCCTGCGCGCTCTGCCAGGACTTACCCGCATCCATCCAGGCCTGTTTGGACTCTGGGCTATCGCCGCCGAGGTGGAAGAGTTTTCCGAAAGCGTGCGACTGCCATCCGGAATCTTTGTGCAATTGGGGAAGCGTTACGATGTCAGGGTTCTTGTCACGGAGGGAAATGTCATTGCCGACAATGCCGGTTTGCTCGGCGCGCAGTCCGGTCATCATCGAGGCGCGGCTGGGGTTGCACACAGGATATTGCACATACGCCCGCTCAAACGTGGTGCCATGCTGGCGGAGTCGGTCGAGGTTCGGTGTCTTGATGGCTTCGCGCGTAAAAGCTCCGCCGTAGTCGCGCAAGTCATCGGCCATGATGAGCAGGACATTGAGACGCTCTGCGGCATGAAGCGCCTGCAACGAGACAAGCATCAGGATGACTATTGAAATTGTTCGGTTCATTGGTATGGATTCTACTAGAAATTCTCTTTTGATTGAAGACCGTTGAAAGTGTGGGTGGCCAGACCAGAAGCGGGAAAAAGGGGATTGGAGTGATTCATGGTTGAAGTTCAGTCCGCTAGATTTGGTGCCCAGAGGCCTTCCTTGACCTCGGGTGTTTTGCCGTTGGCGGGAAAGGTGGTCTTCACTGCGGCCCGGACCTGCTGCGATAAATCAGCCACGGTGGCTGCGTGCTCAGGTTTCTCTGCGAGGTTGGTGATTTCTTTGGGATCGACGTCGTGATCATAGAGTTCACGTCCGGCGGCTCCTCCATCCCATTCGCTGTAGCGATACCGTGCGGTGCGCAGGCTGTAACCGAAGAACCCCTTTCCCTTGTCCGCCTGCGCGGGCGAGGCTCCTTGTCGATTGAAATTTCCACCCCGCTGAACTTGCGTTAGCGCCCAGCCCCGACCTTTAACAGACGTGTCCTTCAGCATGGGCACCAGGCTTTGCCCTTGGATGTTGGCAGGGGCCTTGAGGCCCGCCAGTTCGGTGAGCGTGGGAAACAAATCCAAATGACTAACGGGAGATTTGGCCACCGTGCCCTGCTGTGTCACGCCCGGAGCCACGATCAACAGCGGCACTCGGGAACTGCCTTCGAACAAACTTTGTTTCTGCCACAAGCCATGTTCTCCCATGTGATAGCCATGATCACTGGTGAAGACAATGATGGTGTTCTCTGCCAACCCCAATCGATCCAACGCATCCACCACATGCCCAACCTGGGCGTCCATAAAACTGATGCTGGCATAATATCCTTGCAGCGCCTGGCGACGCAGGTCGTCGGTCAGCTTGTCCTGCTCCCTTGTATATCTCCCCAGCGCGGCGGCCGGGATGTCGGCCTGGTCTTCTTTCACGCCTTGCACTACGGGCATGTCCGCTTCCGGGTAGAGGTCGAAGTAAGGCGTCTTGGGCGAGACATACGGCGTGTGGGGCCGGAAGAAACCCACTGCGAGAAAGAACGGACGCTGTTTCTGTTTCGCGCAGCGTTCCAGCACCCACGCGGCATCGGCCGCCATGAGCGCATCCGTATGATGCTCATCGCTCTGGGGCGAGGCATACCAACTCAAGGTGGCGCCAAATTGCCCGGGTGTTAGGGTGGTGATCTTCGGCATTTCCTCCATCCGATCCACCCCGGCTGGATTCAACTCCAGTTCCCAGGAAGCAGGATCGTCATGCCCGTCTGTGCCGATGGAGTTCGGGACATTGAAATGATACATTTTCCCAATCCGAGCCGAAAAGTATCCTTCCAGCCGGAAGACTTGGGAGAGGCTGTGTTGCGCGGGAATGCTCTGGCGGAATATTTGCGAATTCGTGTGGATTCCGGTGCTGTTTGGATAAAGACCCGTCAGCAGGGAATTCCGACTCGACCCGCAGAGCGGGAAGGTGCAATAGGATCGCTCAAACTTGACCCCGCGGGCTGCCAACTTATCGATGTTAGGGGTCTTCGCACGCGGATCGCCATAGCAACCGAGGTAGTTGTTGAGGTCATCCGAAATGAGGAAGAGCACATTGCGTCGCTCAGCTGCCGTGGCCGCGAAGACGAGGCAGAAGGAGAGCAGTGTCGTTAGGCGAAGGAGAAATTTCATTTTGCAGCAGGTGATGTGGTTGCTGTGATGGCTTTAGAAATAGTCTTGATGCCGAGTGGTTGATAGGAATTGCCGCTCTGCCCCACGGCCTCGACTCCCTCACCAAACCTTTCCGGGCGCGTTGCGAACAGATTCTCTAGAGAATTCATGAGGTTGTCGTTATCCAGATCGTCACCTGGGGCAACTCGTGACCCCACATCGAATCCTCCGACCAAACTGACGTGATTAGTGTTCAAGGGACCCCCGCCTTCTTTAAGACAAAACCAACAATCGTCTGGCGCCTGCTTGAGGACATGGTAAGACTGGGTGTCTCGGAAACGCCAGTGGCAGTCTTGTAGGCAGATGTGATATCGCCAAAACTTGCGCTTGTTTCGGGTATTCCACGACGGAATGCATGATTGATGGTGTAGCTAGCATCATTCGCGCCGGTCCCGCCTACAATGACCATGTCACCCGCTTTGTTGGCCAAAGCAGAGGTGGTGATGGTTTCTTCCACAAGCCCGTGCGAAGCAAACGCTCCTGTGAGTGAGCTCTGATCCGCATTCGAAAAAAAGGCGCTTGTGATCTCTGACCCAACAGAAGGTGCCCCACTCCATGTAACGTCTATTGTTCCAGACGTTGCCGCCTCCATCCCGGCTTCATTAAGAACAAAAGCCCCCGTATAAGAGGATGTTCCAGTTGAAAAAGATTTTTCGACCACCTTTGTCATCGCTTGACCGCCATAAGTAACCGAAGAGGCAGAAATGTTGTTCGAACCTTCTCCGTAAAGCATGACGACAAGCGCACGCTTACTACCAACCTCTATGGCACGCGACGCACCTCGCGCCCAACGACCGATAAGAGCCACATCGCCAGGTTTAACAACGGTGACAGGTGCGTCTATGTCCGTGTATTCTTTCCAAACGGCAGCGTCATGAGCATGCCAGCTATCAATGTCCTCAGTCCGCTGCATATCCATCGGAGTATACACCGTATCCATCAAGTTCACATACTTCCTCCACCAACCATGTGCCGCGAGCATGGATTCCTTTGCTTTGTCGTTGATACCAGCCGCAGAATCGGTCGCCCCGCGAATTTTATTGGCGTAGTATAGCGACAACAATGACATTGCTTTGATATTGTTTATGGCAACATCCAGTTCGGCATTACTTCCCGGATTCATTCCATTCACGATGGATAGAGCCGAGTTGGCATCTGCCTGCATCTCATCAGCGACTGCATAGGAACTCTTTTTCCCGCGCAAATTATCTGAAGCGCTATCGGATATACTGGCTACCGCCGACCCTAACGCCGGCTTGTCTCCAATAAAATCGGCAATCGTTACAAATGGCCTACTGCTATTTCTGCCGCGCTGACAGGCTTCTGGATACCAGTGAAAATCAAAATAACTGCTTCCACTAATAAGCTCAGTCGCACGTTGAATCCCACGTGATCCCCTACCCCATGCAGTAAATAAATCATTGGCGTTAACCGAAGGATATTTAAGTCGCAGGTAATTCACAAAAACATCGTCAGTGGTTGCCGGGTTGTAGCTAAGGCGCCCCCAAAGCATCATCATGTATTGTTGCCTGATCACTTCAAGTTGGCCGTTCATGGCACTGTTTTTAGAGAAGAAAGTCCGAGTCGGATTATACCCGTCGCACCCCATATAGAAGCCCCTGAAAATATTGCCATTGCCCACTGCAAGCATGCCCTTCACATAGGCGCGGGCAAAATTTGTATCTCCCCAGGTAAGATAGTAAAAGTCATCGTTGCGAACGGTAAGCCACGTTTTCAAACCACTATCTCCAATTGTCTTATATTGCTTGGAGAAATTGGTTGGAGTAGTCGTCGAGTACATGTGCGCCTGAGAATGCTTCACGGAAGTATCAAACATTACATTATCAAGTTTGATAAGCGGAGAAAACAGCGTCATCATAGCGGAGTAGTCTCCGTAATGAAGACGATGTATAAATCTCAAATTTCTTGACGTATTTACTCTGGCATGATCATACATCGCCTTTCCGCACGTATCCCACAGATATTCCTCGGTCGAGCCATTCTCACCGTTAGTCACCCCGAATCCGTCCAAGTCGGGGTAGGTCTCAAGCAGTTGGATCATTGCCTTATACATATAATCGATGGTTTTGGGATTTTCTGCTTCATCTTTAATCCCATACTTTCCGGTGGCGCCATAGGTAAAAACATTCCAATTAATCAGTAGAAAATCAAAACCTCGGGCCTGGGCACAGGCCATGACGTCCTGCCAGAATTTAATTTTCTGATCCATGGTCATCGCCTTCACCGTGCCATCATAATAAGTCACGTTCTGAATTGAACAATCCTCATAGCCAGGCACTTTCACCAGCGAGGAAAACGGGTTGCAGGACCAAAGCGAGACGGTGTTGTAACGGTTCCGGGCCATCTCATCGAACCAACCCGTCCAGAACGTCATGTCCCACACATCTTTAATCGCAAGCTGAGCAGAAGTTCCATCGAATGACCCCCTGTCAGACTTTCCGTAGGTGCCACTGTTTTTATCCCACGGAAGATTGAGTTTTATCCCACGCTTTAAAATGGTCGGGGATTCTTGCGAATGATACGTGCCAACGAAACCATTGATTTTTATATTTTCAGCGATCTGGAACCCGCCGTACATGGCTCCGGTCGCGTCACCGCCGAGCACCCAATAGGATAAACTCGGAACCGCCGTCGTCCGCAGACCATACGCCTGTTCACCAAGTCCGGTCGGGACAGTTCCGCTCTGTGCGGTAAGAAGGCTGGTCACCGCAGTGTCAGCGTTAAGCGCGATGATTACCTTTCTATTCCCATACGGTGTGCCGAGTGCAGAGAGCGACTTCATCTCAACCGTAAAGCCTTTTGCCTCCAGAGCCGACTTAACATCCCCTGCGGCAAAGGATTGCTGCGGCGCGGCCGTATCATAAAAGATACCGACGGTACCACCCCATAAACTGGCCGGTAGCCCAACAATGAGTAGAAGGAGTATAACGCTTTTCATGGATTGCTGGGAATTTGCTTGTGAGGTGCAGACCGGTGAAAGAGCGGGTGGCCGGACCGGAGGCGGGGAAAAAGAGGAACTGACTGGCGGATTCAACAGCCAGAGAGGGCTATCACTGGTCCGGATCGGGTGACCATGGCCCTTTGGGGAAGTTGAATTTGGCGACGGGTGAAACGGTGCGCGCTCCTTTGAGCAGGGCATCCAACTCGCGGACCACATCGGCGTTTTGTGCCGCGACGTTGCTTTTCTCACTGGGATCCTTGGAGATGTCATACAGCTCAAGGGGGGAATTGGGATCTGTCGCCACGCCGTAGCGGACGCCCTTCCAGTTTCCCTTTCGGATGGCGACACGGCCTTCCCTCTCGTGAAACTCCCAGTAGAGGTAGTCGTGCGGGCGCTGTGTGCCTTCTTGCAAAAGCGTGGGCAGAAACGATACGCCATCGATGCCTTCGGGTGTAGGCTGTCCGGTCACTTGTGCCATGGTGGGAAGCACATCCTGGAATCCAGAGATATGATCGGTCGTAGAAGCGGCAGCGATTTTTCCCGGCCATGCGGCGATCATCGGCACGCGGATGCCACCTTCGTAGAGATCACGCTTGTAGCCGCGCAGGCCGCCGTTGGAGTTGAAGAAATCCGGATCGTGGCCGGCTTCCTGGTGGGGGCCGTTGTCCGAGGTGAAGATCACCAACGTGTTGTCGGCGAGTCCCAGTTTTTCGAGTTTCGCCATGAGCTCGCCGACGTCTTCGTCCAGCGTCTCCACCATCGCCGCGAATGCCGCACGAGGTTCGGCTTGGGAGCCATACGCATACGAACGGAACTCCGGGCCACTATCCACGCCTTTGAAGGGCTTTTCGGGCGGGAACTTGCCGCGGTACTTCACCATGTATTTTTCCGGAGCAAGCATTTCCGCATGGGGCTGAATCAGCGCGTAGTAGAGGAAAAACGGCCGGTCTTTGTTTGTCTCTACAAAGCGGAGGGCGTGTTCCTGAATCAAGTCCGGGGCATACTCTTGGGTTTCCATGCCGAAGTTCCCCCAGAGCATCTCGCGCTGGTTGTCGTTCCAGAGGAAATACGGGTAGTAGTGGTGGGCCATGCGCTGGCAATTGAAGCCGTAGAAGCGATCAAATCCCATTTTGAGGGGCTCGCTGGCTGAGCCGGGTGCTCCCAGTCCCCACTTCCCGAAAGCTCCGGTTGCATATCCGGCGTTCTTGAACATTTGCGCCATGGTGAAGGTGTCGGCAGGCATCGGATGCTGGCCTTCCGGACGCACTTCATAATTTCCCCGCACGGCGCCGTGTCCGGTGTGGAGGCCGGTCATCAGCGCGCCACGGGCAGGTGCACAGACGGGTGCCCCGGTGTAATGCTGTCTGAAGAGCATTCCCCTTTTCGCGAGGGCATCGATGTTAGGGGTTTGGAAATGAGTCTGGCCGTAAACGCTCAAGTCACCGTAGCCGAGGTCATCGGCGATGATGTAGACCACGTTTGGCTTGGATGCGGCGGAGCTGAAGTTTGAAATGCAACAGAGCGCGAGGATGAGAAGTCGTTTCATGATGAGTGTTCTTTGAACCCTATTCGTAGCGGAAAAAAATCACGCCATCGGGGCTAACGTCGATATCAATGGGGGAAGCAGCGGTGACGCTGTGTTCTTTGCGACCTTTCCAGATACTGTAAACCGTGGCGTCTACTGGCAATCCGATGCTTGCAGGTGTGAGGCTGAAGGTTTTCATGCGATCCGTGCGGTTAAAAACACCCACCCATCCTTTGTTGCTTTTACCTTTTTCCGGGGTTTTCCAAACCTCGATGCCGTCGTTCCGCGAGACGGGTTTCCCCATCACTCCATTCTGATTGCAGGCCAGCATGTCGGGATCGGTGAGAAGGCGCAGTGAGAAGCCGTCCATGGTTGGAAGATCGCCACCGACCATCAGCGGCGATGCGGATAGAGCCCGAAGGGTGATAAAGGTGAACATTTGATCCTGAGAAAACTGCTGCCACCTGCGGTATCCATGGCCTGCGAGACGCACGGAAGTTTCACCGCCATCGAGCTCCATTTCCTTCTTGGGAGACATCATGAGCAATTGGCCGAAGGGAATCATATCCATATCGATCCAGAAGTTTTCAGATTCCTTGCCCGTCCACTTGGCCCACGCATCGAAGCAATCGTCGATGTAATGAGCGTGATCCCACACGTCCTTGGTGACGCGCAGCATCTGAGCCTTTTGGAAGCTCTTGATAGCTTCCACCGGGGCGTTGTTGCCGGGTGATAGACTTAAAAGAATCGGCTTCCCGGTCTTCTTGATCGCCTCTGCCACCGCCTCCACCTCGGCAGGATACGGCACGATGTCGTCGTATTTAATCATGTCCACTCCCATATCTGCGAGGTGCTGGACCAATCCATCATACCACTTTTGCGCGCCTGGCTTGGACATGTCCACACCGTAGTTGTAAGTGCACCAAGTGCAGTTGTTCTTTGGGTCGGTATCGGCAACGTTACGGGCTGTAAACGAGGTGCCTTTGATGGGTAGGTTCATTTCATAGGCCTTGCGTGGAATCCCCCGCATCATGTGGATTCCGAATTTCAGGCCGAGTTCATGGCAGCGCTCGATGATGGGTTTGAATCCGCCAGGAAAGTAAGTTTTTGAGGGAATCACATGGCCATGCTCGTTGATTCTCACGTCGCTGGCGTGCTTTTCAAGAGGATAGAGCGTGCCCGGCTTGAGCTTGTATTCGCCGAACCAACCGTTATCGATCACGAAATACTCGTATCCGAATGGTTCTAATTTCTGCGCCATGGCCTCCAGGTTTTCCATGGCGGCCTTCTCGTGGAGGTAAACGCCGTAGCTGTCGTAGCTGTTCCAGCCGAGAGGTGGTTTGGGCGCGATGGCTTTTGGCTCCGCGTGGGCTATTGAACTCACAAGAGTGATGATGACTGTGCCGAGGGTGATGAACTTGGTGATTTGAGTCATAAAACAGGATTGCTAGGAATTTGCTTTCCGGGTGAAGGCAGTTGAAAGAGCGGTGGTCAGCATGAACAATGACGAGACCGTTTGGAGGAGCCTGCGCATGAATTTGAGGGATGGTGGCGAATGAGAATTTTAAAACTGCCCGCTTTTATACTTCTGAACGGCTTCCCAGGCTGTCTTCTGCAGAAATAGACGCACTTCATCCGTGAAAACTGTTTCAAGCGGTCCTCCGTCCGGATCGAGCCTCGTCGAAACCTCCTCGTCCTTGTTGCCGGCAGCAATGGCTTCGCCATGAATATTCTGCTTTTTCTTCTCTGAGACTGTGTTGAACTTCAGACCCTCCGGCGATTTGCCGGTGAGCGCCGCATAAAAAGTGCAGGCGGCGAGATAGGCCATCGTATTGTTAGGATGAAAGTCCTTTTTGTAGCGAAAGGTCAGCGTGCGGGCAATCGGGTCCTTGCTTTCCTGGGCAAGCATGAGCGCAAGCGGCACCGGCACCACCACCGCATTCATTTCCTTTTCTCCCTTTGCGGCAATGCGGCAGGTTCCAAGCATTTCGTCTTTATTCACAGCAGCGCTGACGGGTGCTTCGTTTTGGCTGTTCGGCGCGGTCAAATAGAGG
>JANODE010000113.1:0-41444 GCA_031412525.1 Akkermansiaceae bacterium
GACGAGTTTAAGGACCCATTCTTGAATCAGAACCCTGTGCCCAACTTTTCAAAAAACTAAACTAACACGCCAAACTGATATCAAAAGTTATGGTAAAAGACTCACTTTTCCTCTTGACCAACAAGAAGCCATAGCAACGTCGCAGGCACCGCTACATCAATCCAAAGCGGATTCGCGATTTCTGCTTGGGAGGTGTGCAACACCTGTGCCCGCGCATATTCTCCGGTCCCGATGAGTCGTTGAATTTCGAAGAGAGAGACGGGGAGTTCTTCGGTAACGCCATCAAGGCAAAGCCACCACTGGTCCTCTTTGCTGTTTTGAAATAACCACTGTCGAAGTTGAGTCGGTGACATGCTTGGGGGCTTCTCCGGCGTGAGAGAAAAAGAATCTCACCGCAATTTCATCTCTAGCACCTCAAGCTTCTTCACGGTGGAGGTAGATCCCGCAGTTGTTATGAATTCGTGAATTCCAGCTTCAACGACAGTGGCTTCAATGATCGCATCATCGACAATGCCGGGAGGAATTTTACCACTGAGGAAAACGAGGGCTCCTGTTGAGGGTTCTATCGTAACGGAGCCTGAGCGTCCAAAGAAGCTGCCCATGGGCGAGCTTGCAACCCCTCCCTCAGAATAATAGTTAGCCAAGAGTCCATTTGGGGTTTTAGTCACTTGAGTAACCCGAAAAGTGCGCCGCTCCGCTGTTTTTAATTTTTTCTGATGCAATGCGGCTTGGTTCGCGGCGGCTTCCTGTTTGGCGGCAGCGGCTTCGTTCTGAGCCAATCTTGCGTCGTCCTGTTTTTTGAACTCTTCGGCTTTGACCGGGTCATACCCAAACTTGGCCTTCAAATCCCCTGGCAAGTCTTTCAGGAGAATCCTAGCGGTGCCGCTTTCATGGATGATCCTGATTTCGCTGGGTGTTACTTTTGTCACCACCGCGTCGCGGTAGCTCTTGCCGCTCAGTGTCTTCAGTTCCGGGATTTTCTCGTTTTCCGCTTGGGAGGTGGCAACCAGCCCCACCGCAAGAAGGGAAAGCATTAAGAGCCAAGTATTTCGCAGATATGAGCCATACATGCCAACGGCTTAAGCTGCGGCTTTCTGTCTGTCGATCAAAAAGCAGCACTCGCCTACAAGATGGGGGTTGAACGTCTCACCCGGAAACCCTCGAAAAATTGCCTGCGAACTTGGCCGCGTTGTCCGCCGCAGGCGGGAGGCTTTAGGGCTTTCGCAGGAAAGGTTCGCGGAACTGTCAGACCATCACCGAACCTACATCGGCCTTTTTGAACGGGGCGAACGCTCGCCGAACGTCGAAACGCTTCACCGCGTCGCTGCTGCTCTTGGTGTGAAGGCTTCGGACCTGCTGCGGGAAGCAGGCTATTGATTGACCTTTGGCGGGAAGAGTGCTGAGAAATTGACCTTTGGGAATTCGATCTTGTCGATTGCCGTTTTCAGGAACGGCAAAATATCGTGCCCGCCGTAACTGTCAGAGGCATCGGGTAGTGACCAGCCGCCAAGCCGCTTCCAAGTGGATTCTTCCACATTTGCAACGCGGGCCGCTGCCACCCATGAATGACGCAAGCTGTGAATCCCCCTCGCTCCCGTAGGACCGTCATCGGGAGAAGCGCCAAGAATGTTAGTCATTTGGCGTGCCCACCATTTACAAACGCCATCGGCCATGCTGCCGTTTTTATTTCGCTTCAATCCCGTAAACAAATGGCCATTGGGATCGCATTCCCGTCGTTCGGAGACGAATTCGAGAAAGCCCAATTCTACAAGCGACTGATGCAAAGGCACGGCTCTTGCACTGGTTTCGGTTTTCAATCGGTGCCCCTCTGATTCCCGCAAATTCAGGAAGGCGATCCCATTGATTTCCTTCACGTCGGAAACGAGCATTCCGGCGACTTCGTTCGCCCTCGTGCCAAGGAAGAGGCAAAGTAGCGGTAACCAGAAACGGGCTTCCAGCTTGCCCTTCGTCCCCATCCTTTGAGAGAGGAAATCCGGGGATGAAAATGCCTTGGTCATCTCATCGGGCGTCATGGTCTGCCGATGTCGCCGCACGACCTTGGGAATACGGTCCCGGATGGATCGACCGAGAAACGGATTCTCATTCAACCAGTCCCATTCCACCGCAAGTTTGAAGATGCTAGAAACCCCTTCAAAGTAGTAACTAACAGTTTTGGGCTGAATCACCTGCTTGGGAGTGAGTTTCCCTTCACGCTCTGCCGCAATGACGACGGAAACGCCTCTGTGTCGCTTCGCAGCATTCTTGGGTATTGTCGGCAGGAAGGCTACCAGCCGGGCAGCTTCCTTTTTCGTGATTGAAGACAAGTCGGTCTCTTCACCAAAGAATTCAGCCATAACCTTGGCGCTTTGCTCCATCCATTTGATCGTGGAAGGTGCTAGTTTGCCCGCTTTTGCCCTCTCTGCGGCATCGGCTATGAATTCCCGGCGCAAGTCGCCAATGGTCTTGCGGGCCTTTGCTGGCGTTGGCATCGGGCTGTCAGCGTGGAAGGCGTCAAAATACGAATCGCGGGAATCAAAGGGACAGCCGCTGATCGCTCGTTCCGTGCGCCATGCGTTCTCCAAAGTCGCTCGACGCAGCATGTCGGCGATGCTCTGCAAGGATGCGTCATCAAGGGTGCCGTCGATTGAAATCCCGTCCGCTTCCAGCGCCTTCCGTGCGACGCAAAGCCAATCAATATCCCGGTAGGGGCCTGATCCTCCAATCGCAGCCAAGTCCTCCCGCGCAACTTCCAGCTTCGTTTCGCGAGTGACCGAATCCGATTCAAAAGAGCGCACGGCGGATTCACGCTTTTCGTTGGTGATGAACGTCCGAATAAAGAAATCGCGGCGTTCAATATCTGAAAGGTCTGAAAGTCTCCGCTTGGCCGGGAAGTCGATTGGATTTGCAGACTTTGCAAATGGCGATGCCTGCCCGATTTCCCGCCGCTTGGCGTCAAACTCCGAATCCAATTCCAGAGCAACTGTCATTGCGAGACGGTTTGCCGTGGCGAGGTCGCCAGTTTTCAAGGCTCGTTTCTTCTCCTTGGCCTCGCCATAGCATTTGGCTTCAACAAGGTCAGCAGGAATGCGCCTGCGGTAGTAGTAGCGACCATCCCTTTTGAGTATGTGGGGGTGTTTTGGCATTGGGTTCGAAGGGGTTTGTGCCCCGTCGTCGTGTCCCATTTTTGCCTTCCCTTTCCTTGATTCCATAAGGGATTCAGTCATACCAAGGGATTCTTGGCAAGCTGGCGGACAGGGAGGGATTCGAACCCTCGGTAACATTGCTGCTACACACGCTTTCCAAGCGTGCTCATTCGACCACTCTGACACCTGCCCTTGGAGGGCGGGACGCTAGGAACTCCACTCAGCGTTGGCAATCCCTTTTTGAAAAGTTTCGAAGTCAACCGCTTGGATCAATGATCATCTGCCCGCGCAAGGATCCATAGCAGGTCGGACAGGCGGTTGAAAAACAATCGCACGACCTCCGGCACGGGCTCGCCTGATTCGTGGAGCACCAACACGGCGCGCTCAGCCCGGCGAGCCACTGCCCTTGAATAATCCAAGCCCGCACGCGCCATCGATCCCTCGGCACCTGGGCGTGCCCAGCCGGTAAAACGGACCCCCCGGGCTTCATACTCATGCGCGGTGGCGGTCACCCATTCGAGGTCGGCCGGGCCCAGGTAGGCGTATTTCTTCTCCAAATACTTCTCTTCGTCCTCGGGAAGCGTGGCAAGCTGGCCCATGAGGCCGACAAGCCGGGACTGAATGCCGTCAATAATCGTGACGATCTCTGCGTGACCTTCTGCGGCACGGGCCAGACCGAGAGCGGCGTTGAGTTCATCGACCGAACCCAGCGCCTCGACCCGCCGGGAGGTTTTCGGGATGCGTTTGGAAAACATTAAATCCGTCTCCCCCAAATCCCCGCGGCCCGTGATAATGCTCATGCGCGGAGGGTAGCAGCGGAAAAATTCATGTCCATCCGAGTTCATCCATGATTTCACTTGGCCGTCCATGAAACTCGCGAAGTTAGGCGACGGCCCGGAAATTTTCCACACGATCCAAGGCGAAGGCGTCTCGGTCGGTGCACCCGCTGTTTTCATCCGGGCGTCCCGCTGCAACCTTCACTGCATCTGGTGCGACACGGACCACACGTGGAATTTCGAAAAGACACCATGGCCGCACGAGAAGGATGCGGTTCCGGGTTATGCGAAATTTAAAAAAGCGGATGTGACTTTCGAAATCACTCCAGCGGACGCGGCAGAACGAATCCTCGCTTACCATTGCCCGCGCACGGTGATCACGGGCGGCGAGCCATTGCTCCAGCAGGATGAGTTTCTCGATGTCATCGGGCGTATTCGCGAGCGTCAGCCGGAGCATCAATTCGAGGTGGAAACCAACGGCACGAAAATCCCCTCGCCTCTGTTTCATGAAGCGGTGAATCAATTCAACGTCTCGCCAAAACTCACCAACGCAGGAATGCCTGAATCGTTGAGGCTGAATGCAGAAGCGCTCGGATTTTTCGCACGATCGCCCAAAGCGTGGTTCAAGTTCGTCGTCGCGGAACCGGCAAATCTCGGCGAAATCCTGACTCTCTGCGAATCCTGTCAGATTCCCCGCCAGCGCGTCTTGCTGATGCCGGAAGGCCGGACATGCATGGAGTTGGACCGGCATGCGCCATGGCTCGCAGAGGTTTGCCGCGACCAGGGGTTCCGTTTTTCCGACCGCCTTCACATCCGTCTCTGGGGCGACAAGCGGGGTGTTTGAAAACCTTAATTTTTCATGAAGAAACGCAACTTTTCCATGGGAGCTGGGTTTCTCCGGGCGTATAACCTCCACCAGTTATGAATCGCAACACCACGCCTCCCGACGACTCCTGGGAATCCGACGCCGTTTGGAAGCTGCTCGATCAAGCGCCTCCCAAGACCGCGAGCGCTCGCTTTTGTGATGATGTCGTCCGCGCGGCACGCCTAACCGAAGAGGCAAGGCCCTGGTGGAGCCGCTTGTTTTCGCCCGCACCGCTCGCGGGTCTCGCCGCTGCAACGGCAGCAATCGCGATTTCTGCACTTGGACTTTTCAGCCCTCCCGAGGTTTCCTCTTCGACAGGGATGGTCAGCGACTCACCGCAGGCTGCCAACATTCAGGAAATCGCTGAAACAGAAACGCTCATCGCTGCAGTCGATCATCTTGATGATTTCAGCGATACCGAGTTGGTGAGTCTAATCGGATTTTAAGCGCTTTCCTATCAGACTACACCACGCAATCGTTGCGGCGTGAGAAAGGCGCTGATATTTGATCTCGATGGCACACTGGTGGACTCGCTGCGGGGCATCGCGGATTCCTTAAATCGTGCTCTTGTCGCATCGTCAATGCCCACCCATCCGCTGGCAGCGGTCCGTGGCTTCATCGGAAACGGCGCGAGAATCCTCGTCACCCGCGCGGCTCCGGAGGATGCGGACGAAAAGGTCTTGGACCGTTTGGAAACCGCATTCAAGGCCGACTACGATGTCACATGGCCAGACGGGACCATTCCCTACAATGGCATTCCGGAACTGTTGGAAACCCTCCAGTCAGGCTTGATCCCTCTCGCCGTTCTATCCAACAAACCGCATCCGTTCACATCGGCGATCGTCGCCCAAATTTTTCCCGGCATCGACTTCAAGGTGGTCCTCGGACAGCTTCCCGGCATCCCTCACAAACCGGATCCCACCGGAGCCCTGGAAATCGCAAACCTGATAGGCATGCTCCCCGCTGATTGCACAGTGATCGGCGACTCGACGATGGATCTCGAAACCGCTCGCAATGCCGGAATGAAAGCGATCGCGGTGAGTTGGGGATTTCAGGATCGCGAACGCCTGCTGGCCGCCGGTGCAGGGCAAATCGCTGAGAATCCCGCAGAGCTGCTGGCGATGCTGATTTAGCGCCGGTTGAGTTCGTCCACCTGGCGGTTGAGCGTGCAGAAGTCGTAGAGCCATCCGATTCCAAGCAATCCGGCCGTTAGAAGCCAGAGGATACCGGTGCCGATCTTGCCCATGTAGAAGCGGTGGATCCCAAAAATCCCGACGAAAGTCTGAAGTATCCACGCCAGCGAGTAGTCGTAGGAGCCAGGAGCGAATCGGCGGTTCGCCTGGCGATACATGCCGGGTATCAGGAAGAGGTCGATGAGCCAGCCAACACCTAACAATCCTGCGGTGAAAAACCAGATCGCCCCGCTGATGGGTTTACCGAAATAAAAGCGGTGGGCTCCTGTGAAACCGAAGATCCACAACAGGTAGCCGATGGACTTGAGATGTGTCCCGTCTTTCGAATCAGTCATGCGCGGAGCATGCGCCGCTGGCACACTCCGCGCGATGGGAATTTCTCCAACAGTTTGGAAAAGTCAGGCAAAACTGGCGACCAGCTTCACCCCGAGTTCTTTGACCGAAGCCGCAAGTGTGGGATCAACCAGTTGGCCATCTTCGGTAAATGCTTCATAAGCTTTTGGAACCGACACTTGATCCGGGAGCACCGTGATGTGGATGTTTTCCAAAAACGGACGGAGCTGCACCAGACTACGGGCGCCGCCGTAGCCGCCCGGCGAGGCTGATAGAATCACCGCGGTCTTGCCGCTGAGGGCCGACAGGGGGTTTTCATCTTCAGAAGTCGCGCGGGACACCCAATCGATCGCGTTTTTCAGCGCCGCCGTGATGGTGCTGTTGTATTCCGGTGAAGCGATGATCAGGCCATCGTGGGAGGCAAACAGGGCTTTCAGCTTTTGTGCGGCTTCGGGCATTCCTTCGGCGGCTTCGAGGTCTTCGTCGAACAAAGGCATGCGGAAATCCCGGAGTGATATCAGGGTGACGTCAGCTCCCGCTTCGCGGGCCGCATCGGCAGCGAGAGTGACAAGTTTCTGGTTGTACGAAGCAGCGCGCAGGCTACCACTGAAGGCGAGGAGTCTTGGATGTTTCATGATGGATCAGGCGTTTGCGTTTTGGAGAGAAGGATAGTCGATGTAGCCGGCCGGGCCGTCTGCATAGAAAGTAGATGGATCGGGATCGTTCAGCGGAGCACCGGTTCGGAATCTTTCTACTAGATCCGGATTGGCAATGGCCGCCTTGCCCCATGCCACTGCATCCGCCTGTCCTGATAGAATCACTTCACGTGCGAAATCCGCAGTGAAACTTTCATTGGCGATGTAAACACCGCCGAACGCTTTCTTTAACGACGGCCCCAGCGCAGGCTCGTCGAAGGACTCGCGGGCGCAGATGAACGCGATACCGCGTTTGCCCAGTTCGCCAGCGACGTGGTGGAACACCGCTGAGATGTTGGAGTCGCCCACACCATGCGCGTCACCGCGGGGAGCGAGGTGCATGCCGACCCGATCGGCACCCCAGACTGAAATAACGGCATCGGTGACTTCCAACATGAGGCGGGCACGGTTTTCAATCGATCCACCGTACTGGTCTGCCCGATGATTCGACGAATCCTGGAGAAACTGGTCCAACAGGTAACCGTTAGCACCATGGATCTCGACGCCGTCAAATCCGGCAGCCTTGGCATTTTCCGCAGCGTGGCGGTAGGCCTCGATGATGCCCTGGATTTCCTTCAATTCGAGGGCTCGCGGGGTGACGAAATTTTTCAGCGGCCGGATCAGGCTGACATGTCCCTCCGCGGCGATCGCACTCGGACCGACCGGCAGCTCGCCGTCCAGATAGACGGGATCCGAAATGCGGCCGACGTGCCAGAGCTGAAGCAGGATCTGGCCGCCCGCATCGTGCACGGATTTTGTCACGAGCTTCCATCCTGCCACCTGCTCATCGGACCAGATGCCGGGAGTGTTGGGATAACCGACGCCCTGCGGGGAGATCGAAGTGGCCTCTGATAGAATAAGGCCGAACCCGGCACGCTGGGTGTAATATTCGGCCATGATCGCATTCGGCACGCGGCCGGAGGACGCACGGGTTCGCGTCAGCGGGGCCATGACGACACGATTCGGAAGGGTGAATGCGCCGGCCTTGAGCGGTTGGAAAAGTGGATCTGACATGATGTTTTCTGTTAGTTCGCATCAAGCTTCGGGCTTGGCTTCCAGCTTCAGTTCGATGACGACTTCGTCACGGATCAGGTCATCCGCCTTTCCAGCGTAAACGATATCGAAATCCTTGCGGTTGATGTTGAACTTCGAATCGATCTTCACGGTGTCGCCAGTCTGGCTGACGGTGGCGGGGAAACTGATATTCTTCGTTTTGCCATGAAGCGTGAAATTTCCGGAAACAGTGTAGGCGGTATCAGAAGTCTTGGCGACCTCGGTGACGTCGAAAGTGGACTGCGGGAACTTTTCCACATCGAAAAAATCAGGGCTCTTGAGGTGACCCGTGAGTTTTTCGTCGTCGGAGAACGTCGACTTCATGTCGATCACCACCTTGTGATCGTTTCCAACAGGAGCACCGTCCTTGATGGTGAAATAGCCAGTGAAGGTTTTGAAACCGCCACTGTGGCTACCAGTGATTTTCGATCCCACAAAGTTCACTTGGGATTGTGGGGTGAAGACATACTTCATGCCGCCAGCTGCGACGACTCCGGTTTTTTCAACCGACTCGGAAACTTTGGCTTTGGTGGTTTTATCAGCCGGATTTTCGCAGGAAACGAAAAACACGGGAGCTGCGAGGACGATGGCGAGATGACTTGGTTTCATAATATTGTTAGGATAGTTTGTTAGTTGAGGTTGGTATTATTTGAGATCAAAAAGAATGGCTTCGGAGTGATCCTGATCAGTGGTGATTTCGACCAGTGCAGGTTCTTCAAGCGAAACGGCGTCACCCGCTTCAAGCCGGGTGCCATCAAGGGTGAAGCCACCCTTGGCGACGTGAAGCCAGAGACCGCGGCCAGGCTGGAGGTCGTGCCCGACGACGGAGCCAGCCCGCGGCTTGAGCAGATAGATCGAAGCGTCCTGGGCGATCGTGGCAGAACCTTCACGACCGTCCGCGGAAATCACGAGGGTTTTTGGATCAGTTTCACGGCCTTCAGCGGGGGTCCACTCGGTGTAGGCGGGCTTGAGGCCGCGGGTGTCCGGGGTGATCCAGATCTGGAGCAAATGAGCATGCTCGGTGGACGATGGGTTGTACTCCGAGTGGCGAACACCGGTGCCGGCCCGCATGAGCTGAATTTCACCCGGCTTGAGCACGCGCTTGTTCCCCATCGAGTCTTCGTGGGCGAGGCTGCCTGCGAGCAAATAGGAGAAAATTTCCATATCACGGTGAGGGTGGGTCGGAAAGCCGCCCATCGGGGCGATGCGGTCGTCATTGATCACGCGCAGCGAACGAAATCCCATGTGCGCGGGATCATAATAATCCGCGAAGGAGAAAGTGTGCCAACTGTCCAACCAGCCGTGTCCGGCGTGGCCACGATCGCTGGCGCGGCGGAAGTTCAGATTGAGGTGCGAAGTCATGTCCGGACCATATCCCGAATTGTGAAACCGCCTAATGCCATCTTCGCAGGCTGAGCATGCGGTCTGCGTCAGCCTCCTGCGGCAGGATCAATCAAGTAAATTTCCGTAATGCTTGCGGGCAAGTGCCATCGACATGTCGAGAATTCCCTGACTGCGGGTGTGCCGCAGTGCCTCGTCAGACATCGCCGCGCATTCGGCGTAACTCAGCGATCGGATTGCATGTCCGACGCGCGGGACTTGCTGCGGCCCGACTGATAGTTCCTCCACGCCCAGACCGATGAGCAACGGCGTAAGGCGGATGTCACCTGCCATTTCACCGCAGATGCCCGTCCAGATGCCGTTGTCGGTGGCAGCGTCGATGGTGCGTTTGATCAGGCGGATGACCGCCGGGTGAGTGGGCCGATAGAGTTCCGCCACATGCGGATTCACGCGGTCCGCGGCGACGGTGTACTGGTTGAGGTCGTTGGTGCCGATGGAAAAGAAATCCACCTCAGGAGCTAACAAATCCGCGCAGATCGCGGCGGCGGGAACCTCGATCATGATGCCGACCGGCAGCTCGTGATCGAAGGCAATGCCCTCTTTGTCGAGCTCGTCCATGCAGCGCCTGACCATTTCCTTGCCACGCCAGACTTCAGACAGACCGGAAATCATCGGGAACATCAGAGCTACCTTGCCAAAAGCGCTGGCCCGGAGCACCGCGCGGATTTGTTCGCGGAACATCGCCGGGCGCGCCAATGAGACACGAATCCCGCGCCAGCCGAGGAACGGATTCGGCTCGGGATCGGTTAGGGGCTCGACGGGCAGTTTATCACCACCCGCATCGAGCGTGCGGATGATGACGGTGTGCGGCCTCATTTCCGCAGTGACTCGCGTGTAAACCTCGGTCTGGCGATTTTCATCCGGCATTTCCTCGCCGTTGAGCAGCAGGAACTCAGTCCGATAGAGGCCAATGCCTTTTGCTCCGCTGTGTTTCACCAGTGGGAGGTCGTCTACCAGCTCGATGTTGGCGGAAACCGTGAGTTCCCTGCCGTCCGCCGTGGCAGTGGCGGCACCGCGCATCGCCTCGAGCGAGTTGCGAACCTTGGCTTTGACATCGCTGAGGCTCTTGTAGCGCTCCAGAGTTTCGGCGGTCGGATGCAGGATGAGTTTCCCGGTGTAGCCGTCGAGAATCGCAGGGGCGAGGGCGATCACATCGATCACCGCGCCCTCAAGCCCGACCACCGCGGGAATGCCGAAAGCGCGCGCCAAGATTGCGGTATGTGAGTTCACACTCCCCTGTTCGGTGGCAAATCCGAGCACATGCCTGCGGTTCATCGAGGCGGTATCTGATGGAGCCAAATCATAGGCCACCAGGATGTGGAGATCGTCCGGCCCCTGAGGCCGAGTGTCCCCGTCTTCACTGAAATTTCGCAAGACCCGCTGTGCCACATCCTCAATGTCCGCGGTGCGCTCCCTCAGATAGGGATCGGGGATGCGGCGCATGGCCTCGAGGAAATTCTGCATAACCGCATAGAAAGCATACTCGGCGTTCTGCTGGCGGCGCGCGATCGCATTGTGCACACGATCAACGACGGATTTGTCCTCCAGAATCATTACGTGAGCTTCAAAAATCCCGCTCTCGTTGTCGCCTGCCAGATCCTCAAGTCGGCTTTGCAGTTCGACCAATTGGCGCTTGGTGATATCGATCGCCTGTTTGAAGCGCTCCTGCTCGCGGGGCACCTCTTCCTCGGCGATTTCGTAAACTTCAGGAGCCGTAAATCCCCGTGCCACCACATGAACCGGAGCGATGGCAATCCCCGGAGAGGCTGGTATTCCCTCGTAGATGACTTCTGGTTCAATTCCGGATTTCGGCATGTCCTACACACACAATGGTTACGATCTGGGGCGGCGTTCAAGACACAAATTGCCACTTTTTTATGGGACAAAGGCTGGGGAAATACCGAAAATCCAGCGATTTCCGAGAACGAAGGGTTGCGCAATCCCCGGATCGTGTAAGGTTCCTGGACATGAAAAGCATTGCCCGGATTTTCACCGCCGTCTCCGCAGGGATTTTCGCCAGTACTGTGATGGCCGAGCCATTGGAAGTCGGGGCCGCATTGCCAGCCGTCGCCCAAAAAAATCAAGACGATCAATCGTTGAAAATTTCGGAAATTGGAGAATCCGGCTATTTGCTCGTTTATTTCTATCCGAAGGCCGACACCCCGGGATGCACCAAACAAGCGTGCAGCCTCCGCGACTCCTACGTGGCACTTACCGAAAAAGGCGTGAAAATCCTCGGCGTAAGCATGGACAAGGTGCCCGCCCAAAAGGCTTTCAAAGACAAATACAAATTGCCATTCGATCTTCTGGCAGATTCTGATGGCACTGTCGTTGGAGCCTTCGGCGTGCCGAACGCGGTGGGATTTTCAAAACGTCAGGCGTTCCTTTTCAAAGACGGTAAACTCGTATGGCGTGACCTAGCCGCTGCCACCGATAAACAAGCGGAGGACGTTCTCAAAATCATTGCGGCCAAATAACGGTCCCCTTCTTACGCCCGACCCGCGGCCAGAGGGATTTCCACGTGACCTTCGTTTTTACCCTCATCGGGAAGTCGATCTAGCAATCCGTCTAGAAAATTTTCGTAACTCACGAGTTCCATCTGTCCGTCGTGGTGCTCGATGATTGCGGTTAGACTCTCCACCCAGTCGCCGGAGTTCAGATAGTGAATCTCCCCGACCTGTTTGTCCTCAGGCGTGTGGATGTGGCCGCAGATGATGCCATCACATTTCCGCAACCGGGCGAGGTCCTGCAGCAGTTGTTCATATCGATCCACAAAGCTCACCGCGGACTTCACCTTTGCCTTCACCTGCTTGCTGAGGGAAAAATATTCCTTCCCGCGCCACGCGCGCCAGTGGTTGTAAAACCGGTTCACTTTCAGCAGGAAATCATATCCCACCGCCCCTAGCGAAGCGAGCCAGCGGTGGTTGGTGGATACGCTGTCGAAACCATCGCCGTGGATGACCAAATACCGCCGCCCGGCCGCAGTGGTATGGATGTGCTCCTTCAGCACCTTCAGCCGGCCAAACGCCAAAGGCAGGAAACGTTCGAGAATATCGTCGTGATTTCCTCGCAGATAGATAACATCCGTGTCATCACGTTCCATCATTTTGAGAACCTTGCGGATGAAGCGGCTGTGACGTCCGCTCCATTTTCCACCGCGCCGCAGTGCCCAGCCGTCGATGATGTCGCCGTTGAGGATCAGCTTTTGGCAGCGGATGTGTTTTAGGAACTCGACCACCTCGTTTGCCTTGCTGTCCGGCGTACCGAGGTGAATGTCTGATAGAATGACCGTGCGGCATGAAAACTTCGGCCGTTTTCCAACCTTGTGATAGGAGGAGCTTTTCGAACGCCGACCCAGAGAAATCGATTCCAAATGGAATTCAAACTCCCTCACCACCTGATCCCAGCCCAGCGTTTCCGCCACCTCGCGGGCTGACTGGCGCATGCCGTGGTGCGGCCGGAGGGCGAGTCCGGACACTGCCAGTTTCACGAATTCCGCTGCATCTCCTTTGACCGCCTTGAAGCCGTTCACGCCGGATTTCACATGCAGCGCCGCCGCGGCGTAATCATAACTCACCGTGACCAGACCACTTGCCATGCCTTCTAGCAGGACATTTCCAAACGTCTCGGTTTCGCTCGGGAAGACCAGTACGTCCGCCGAGGCATAGTACCGCGCAAGTTCTTCTCCCAGCTTCACACCCACGAAATGCACCCAGCGGTACTTCTCCGCCAGTCGTTCGCGAAGCGGGCCATCTCCCACAACCACGCATTGCACGTCCGGCACGGCCTGACGCATTTGCTCGAAAGTGGACATCGCCAGGTCGAAATTCTTCTCTGCCGCCACCCGGCCCACCATCATCGCGACTGGCGTGCCCGGACGTGCGCCCCATTCCAAACGAAGGCTTTCGCTACGCTTTGCGGGAGCATACAAATCCGTGTCCACGCCACGACCTAGCAGTTTCACCTTGTCGAATCCCTCGGCCACCAGCTTGTCCATCACGTCGCGCGATGGAGTGAGCGTGCAGTCGGCGCGCTGATGGAATTTTTTCAGATAGGCCATCGCCACCGGCTGCAGACCGCCGAGACGATACTGCTCCATGTATTGGTGGAAGTTTGTGTGAAACCCTGTAGCCACTGGAATCCCAAGCGCGTTCGCCGCTTTCAGCGCGGACTTCCCTAACGGACTCTCAGTGGCCACGTAGATCGCGTCCGGGCGTTTCTTGATCCACCGCGCGCGCAACTTGAACGGCTCCGGCAAGCCGACCCGCACCTCCTTGTATCCAGGCAGCGGCAGCGAGGCGGATACCGTTTCCCCCTGCTTCGCGAACTCGCCGGTGTGGATGACGTGCACTCGGTGCCCCCTCCTTTTCATCCCGTCGCACAGCCGCCCGAGGGTCATGGCCACTCCATTCACATCAGGGGCGAAGGTATCGGTGACGATCTCGATTTTCATGAGTTACTGAAATTCTGAAAAACTTCACCAACATGAAACGATAACCCCCCGTCACAAACACATCCGATCTCGTGGCAATTTCGTCACAAAGACAGAGCTCCGCTACGCATAAACCACCTGCTCGAGAAACAACCCGTCTGCGGGCGCACAAAGCGGAGATTTCCCTAACGGAAGACCGGCCGGCTGGTCTAGCAGCGCAGCAAAATCATCCAGCCGGATGCGCCCCTGCGCGGCGTGGACGGCACCGCCTGTTAGCAAGCGGACCATTTTGTAGAGGAAACCATCACCCTTGTAGCTGATCTGATAGCCATCCTGCAAGGTCGTTAGCTCCACCGATTCGATCGTCCGGCACCAATCGATGTCCGGCGTTTCATTTCCCCGATAGGCGGCAAATGCATGGAAATCATGTCGACCGATGAACAGCACGAGCGCGTCCCACAAGACATCCGCATCGAGTTGCCGCGGAATGTGCCACGCGAGCCCCGCCTTGAGGGGTGGGAGGATGGGATCGGTGCACAGATCATAATGATAGATTTTCCCGATCGCTGAAAAACGACTGTGGAAATCCGAAGGCACCTCGTCGCATGCCATGATGCGGATCGTCGCAGGCAACTTGCAGTTGAGTGCCGGCACCCAGTTGAATGGATTCATCGAGACTTCCGGCGGCGCGTCGAAATGGGCGATTTGCGCCAACGCGTGAACGCCGGTATCCGTGCGCCCGGAACCATGCAATCTAACCGGTTTTTTCGCTACTTCCGTCATCGCGGCCTGGATGATGTCCTGCACGGTGTTGCCCCCAGCCTGGGACTGCCAACCGCTGTAAGGGCGGCCGTCGTAGGCAATGGTGAGCTTGAGACGCATCGGCCCGATCACTGGGAATTTTGGATCGCTTCCTTCAGCGGGCGCTTGATCGCATAGCCTTCCTGCCGGGCTCCACCGTTGACGGTCACGGTTCTCTTCACCAAGCAGCCATTGCTCAACGCGGCAACGGCAACGGCGGTCAGACAGATTGACAAGGATTTGGCGTTCATGAACGGATGGCCGTGAAGAGACGAAAGATGGCACTCAGCCACAAGAGCAATCTCCCCACCCCTGCCCAGTTACCACCCCATTGCCGCACAAACGACTATGGAAATTCCCATTTTCATGATAATCCGCAATTCGGCAATGGGCGAAATTCTCGTCTCACGTTGCCAACTTTCAAAATTGATCCGCCGTGAAAAACTTCATCCTGATCGCCCTAACCTTCCTGCTCGCCGTTCTCCCCGCGCGGCCACAGGTGACGACCCCCGGTTTCCAGAACCTCCCCCGCGCCGAGGCACCGGGCACCCTGCTGAGCCACCCGGTGACGAACGGCTCGGAGCCGATCGGGCGGACGACTTCCATCAACTACCTCAACGGCTGGATCATCGTCGGCGCGGAACAACCAGGCTCGCGGCCCGGATCGGACTGGCAAATGCGCGTTTACGACATCGCAAACCCCATGAACCCGGTGCGCCGGTTTCCCTCGGATTTCGAACTGCCCGCTGCACAGTATCCTAACAACTCATGGATTTTCGGCAATTACGGCTGGAACGCACATGGCACGGCACAGTCCGGCAATCTCATGTTACCCGATCCCATCCGTGTGAATGGCTTCGGCGGACTCGTCGAAAGGGGCACCACTAACGGAATCCCCGGACTGATCAACCTGCCGCTGTGGTATAACCGGAGCTCCCAGGCCGGACCGTGGAACGCCACGATGCTGTGGTATGGCACGGACGACTCGGACATCCGCATCAGCCGCTCGGTCGCGGGGCAGAACGGTATCGTCGAAAACCGATTGCTCAGCACCTTCGATCATGTGGGTCCGTACGGGGGCGGCGACTGGCATCCGATGTTTTTCGGCGACCTCCTGATCATGGCACGCAGCGGCGGCGCGGCAAGTGACGGCGTGGTCGTCTATCGGTTGAATTACCAGAACATGGACGACGCCGATCCCGCGAACGATGCGGTGACGCCAACCCTTGTTGGTTCGCTCGCCGGCGGCTTTCAAGGCTACTGGCCGAATCTTTTCAGCGACGGCACTGGACTCTTTGTCATCGGCTCGACCACAAACATCCTGATGGGCACGGACATCACCTCGACGACCCTACCTGGAGTGAACGTGGACATCCGTACCGTGGCAAGCATGACGATTTCGGATTTCACCAACGCATCCTACCCGGTCTATCAGGATAATTTCGCTTTCATTCACAACCGCAAGATCGATATGCCCCGCTTTCTAGCAGGCGACGCGAATCCGATCGTGCTCACCCTGAATGAAGCAAACCCACCGCGGCCACCCGGTGCGCCGGCCTTGCCCAATGGATCCCTCACCGGCGTTAACACGTCCCAAATTTCCCTGCCTCTCGGCAACCTGTGGCTCACCGGTGGCTATCCTATCCCTAACTACAACCAGGGGATGGGCATCTGGATTCACCAGCAAGCGCCGGACACAACACCACCGCGCGTCAGTTACCACATCCCGCAAGCGAACCGCACAAACTACCCACGCCATGCGCCGCTGAGTTTCCTGCTCCACGAACATCCACGAAATGGCGGGCCGAGAAATGGGATCGATTTCACCGTGCGCCCACTCCTGGCGGGCGACACTCTCGGATCAGCGGTGGCAGGATTCCTGATCCACGATTTCTCGGGAAACCTGACATTCACACCGGATGCCGGACTTGCCGCCGACACAACCTATCAAGTGGATTTCCTCTCGGATCCCTCCAATCAGATTGGCTTCGTCGATGCGGCGGGAAACCACATCGAGCCGTATTCATTCCGGTTCTCAACGGGCGGCGGCATCAATGCCACGACCCTGCCTGTTTTCACCAGCCTGACGGCGAATGTCTATCATCCCGCACCGGGCGCGGAAGTGACCATCACCGCGGAGGCCTCGGGTGCCGGGCCTCTCGAGTTTCGTTTCAACTTCGATGGCAGTTGGTCAGCGTGGAACACGGCGGCGACCGCCAGTCATGCCTACACCACGCCCAGCCGCCCCCGGGTGTTGGCTCAGGTGCGCGATGCGAATGGAAACATCGTCACGGACTCGTTGAGATTGTTAGTGATCACACCGCCTCCTGCTCCCCGGCCAACGCAGAGCTCCACGATGGCGGCGGGTGATGATCCATCAGGTCGGCGATTGTGGACGGTGAATCCGGACGCTAACAGCGTCAGTGTGCTGGATGCGGCTACCGGTTCGAAAGTGGCGGAACACGCGGTCGGACAGAATCCGCGAAGCATCGCCCGCGATGCGAACGGCCGCTATTGGGTGACGTGTCACGGCACCGATGAAATCCGCGTTCTGAATCCGGATGGAAGCGCACACACGACGATCACTCTGGCCTATGGCGCAGCACCCTTCGGTATCGCGGCATCACCGGACGGGCAGGCGCTTTTCGTCACGCTTCATGGCTCCGGGCATCTTCATCGCTACAGCGCGGCGAATCCGAACGCGGCTCCGACAATCCGCAGCACGTTTCCCACCCCGCACGCCATCGCGATCAGCGCGAATGGCAGCCGTGTTTTTGTCACGCGATTCATCTCGCCCGAGTTGGAAGCGGAGATAGGCGAGTTCGCCGGAGCGTCGCCCAACCTCGATCTAACATGGATTTTCCGCCTTTCCTCCGCGAACACCATCGATGGCGGGGATCGTGCCTCCGGCGTACCAAACTACCTCGCAGGCATCGCCATTTCGCCGGACGGCACACGGGCCGCCATCGCTTCGAAACAGGACAATGTCCTGCGCGGATCCTTTTTCGGAACCGGCGATCTCACCCACGAAACCACCGTGCGCTCGGTGGTTTCCTTCCTCGATCTAACGGCGAACAACGAGATCCGCCACACTCGCCGCGATTTCGACAACAGCGACAGCCCCAGCGCACTGGCCTACACGCCGCTCGGAGACACGCTGCTTGTCACGCTGCAAGGGAACAACCGCGTCGTCGGCATTGACGCGTTCGGCATCACGCCGGTGGACAACGACAACACCGCCGGTTCCACGCTGACCTCGCCCGCCGTGATCACGCTGGATGTCGGCACCGGGCTTGCACCGCAGGGAGTCCTGATCGATCCAGCGAGCCAGCGGATCTTCACGCAGAATTTCATGGGCCGCAGCGTAACCGTGCTCAATGCCGCGCCATTGCTCGTTGAAAACCGCACTACGCTGCCGCTGGTTTCGACAACAGCCGCGGTGGCAAACGAGCTTCTGACCGCACCCGTGTTGCTGGGCAAACAAATCTTCTATAACGCCGCCGATCCACGGATGAGCGCGGACAGCTACATCAGTTGCGCGTCATGCCACGTCGATGGCGGGCACGACGGACGCGTGTGGGATTTCAGAGGCCGCGGCGAAGGTCTGCGCCGCACGACCGACCTGCGCGGTCGCAGCGGAATGGGACACGGTGCGGTCCACTGGTCGGGCAATTTCGATGAAATCCAGGACTTCGAGCACGACATCCGCGGCCCGTTCGGCGGGACCGGCTTTCTTGGTCTAACTCCCCAGCAGTTCGCAGCACAACATCCTTCCCCCGCAAGCGGAAAAACCGGCCTCAGCACGGATCTCGACGCGCTAGCGGCTTACGTCACATCCCTCACACCCTCGCACATGCCTCGCAGTCCTTGGCGCGACACGAACGGCACGCTCACCGCCGCCGCCGTGCGCGGCCAAGCCGTATTTCAGGCTCAGAACTGCGCCTCCTGCCACAGCGGTGACGCGTTCACCAACAGCACGCTCACCAACGTCGGCACGATTTCCACAATCAGTGGATCACGCCTTGGGCAGCCACTCACCGGCATCGACACACCAACCCTTCACGGTCTGCACGCAACCCGCGCCTACCTCCATCACGGCCAGGCGGAAACCCTCGGCGACGTGTTCTCATACGCGGGCGGCACCTTGTTTCAAGGCGTTGCCGCACAATTTCTAACCACCGTCAACCCGAACGCCGTCGGAGCGTTCATCGAGAATCCCGTTCAAGGCGGTGGGGGCTTCTATCGGGGTGCATTCAGAGGAAATTCCGCATTCATTGGTGAGGAACCCGGCGCAGCCACACCTCCGGGCCTGCGTTTCATCAATGTCGATGGCGGGCTGGCTGGCGGACCCGCACGTCTTTCCATGCGATATGTCCGTCAATACAACGGCGGCACCGCGCTGGTTCGGGTGAACGGGGTGCAGCAAACGCTCACGGTTCAACGGCAGCATCCTGACAACGGATGGCAAACGAGCGGTTGGCGCTGGCTCACGTTAGATGCCAACCTCGTCGCCGGCGCGAACAACACCATCGAAATCCTCCGCGGAAATGGTGACCTCCAAGTCAATGCCTTGTTGGTTTCCAATGCCGCCGATCTAGCCAAAACCCAGCCGCACCGCCTTGTGCAAGGCCTTCCCTCAGCTGATCGCGAGGATCTGTTAGCCTATCTTCGACAGCTAGACGGCCGCGATGCCACCGGATTTCCACTGCCCGCTCCATCAGCACCCACACCACAGCCCCCAGGCGTGATCAGCGGGCCATCGGACATCACTCTTGCGGTCGGGAACAGCCTCGGTTTTACCGTCGCCGTCAGCGGGACCGGTCCGTTCACCTATCAATGGCGGCGTGGAATGGCTGCAGTCGGCGCAGACAGCCCGACCTTCGAAATTCCTAGTGTTTCCGCAGTGGACTCCGGCGCGTATACCGTGACCATTTACAACGCCGTGAATGAGGTGACCACCCTGCCTGCGCAGGTTACGATCAATCCTCTCCTCGCCGTTGCCACCACCAGCCTACCCGCTGCGACAGTCGGCCAGCCCTATCAGCGGACGCTCGCGGCCACAGGCGGCGTTTCCACTCGGAACTGGAGCATTACCACCGGCAGCCTTCCACCCGGCCTTGATCTATCAACATCCGGACAAATCACGGGGACACCCACCACACCGGCACGAGCGGTATTCACTGTCCGAGTCGCCGACACCTCGGGCACCGCCAGCCGCGCGATCACCCTCGATGCCGCGCCCATAGGAGGTTTTGTGACCGATCCCGACCTCATCCTGCATTACACTTTCGATGAAGGCGGCGGCAATCGCGTGTGGGATGCAGCGGCATCAGGAAACAATCACACCACCGACGTCGCCGGAGCGCACTGGGTGACCGACGGGCGTTTTGGCGGTGCTTATGGCCCTAACAATCCAAGTGACGCCATCGCACGTTTTTCCCCGGGGAATCAGAATGACCTCGATTTCAATCCAAGAGGCGATCCATTCACCATCTCCGTATGGGTCCGCAGCACCGCCTCCAGCGGATATAACACCATTCTGGGAAAGGACCGCAACGTGGAACCTTACGACACCCAATACCGTCTTTGGATGACCAACACCGGCAGCAACCTCCAAGGCATCATCGGCAACCAATACGGCAGCACCATCAACGTCAGCGCCTCGCCGTTGAACAACGGCCAATGGCACCTCATCACCATGGTGAACTATCCGGAAAACGCGATTTGGCTCACCCGCGTTTATTACGACGACGGCACGAGTTTTACCACTTTTAACACCGGGGCGGGTGGCATCACACCCGGCCTCATGCGTGTTGGCGACACCACCCGTGGCGGCAATTCGTGGAATGGCCAGTTAGATGATCTCCGGATTTACCGGCGGGCCTTGAGCCAGGCCGAAGTCGCCGCACTTTACAACCCCTCACCTGCTCCAACCTTCGACACATGGATTGCAGGATGGGCAAATCCCCCGCCCACGCAGATGCGCGAGCCGGATCAGGATCCCGATGGCGACGGAATCCAGAACGTCCTTGAATACCTGTTCGGCGGTGATCCCACCTCTCCCTTGGACGCGCCGTTGCCCACCTTGGGCCTGTCCGGGACGGAGTATCGCTATTTTGTCCGAAGGGATCCAACCGCTGCTGGCTGGAGGCTGACAGTTGAAACCAGCGCCGACCTCATGGATTGGGCTACCGTCGCCACATCCGATCACGGCGCCTTTCCCACCGGCACGGGCGTGGAAGGTGAGATCGCAGGCAATCCACCGACCACCATCATCGGTCCGGGCAATCAACCCGACATTGCCCCCCGATTCTTCCGAGCCCGCGCCGTGCCATTGCCCTGAGCTCTGGCATTACCAGCGATTCAAAAAGTATGAAGAAGAATAATTTTCCTCATACCCGGCATCCGGCCTGCTACACCGAGAGCACTAATGCCACGAGAAGACACCACCGAAGGGGTGAGGCGGATCACCGTTTCCATGCCGGATGCGGCCTATCAAGCCCTCGACCGGCTGGTCCAGCAGCGCGGTTTCGACAATCGGTCCCAGGCGGTATCTGAAATGATCCATCAGCACGCCGCCCAGCACCTCGGAAAAATCGGCACCGAAATCATGGCCGGCACGCTTACACTGGTTTATGACGAGTCGAAAAGCTCCCTGCTGCGCGACCTTTCCCGCATCTTTCGGGAACACATCGCCGAGGTGATTTCCTCGCAACATATCCTGCTGGAGGAAGAACACGTGCTCGAAGTCATTCTCATGCAAGGCCCGGCACGCACCTTGCGCAACATCACTAACAAACTGGTAACCTGCAAAGGCGTGAAGACCGCCCACATGACACTCACCCCCCACCTGATTCCGCCGCTTCACGCGAAACGCGCATGAAACCACTTTTTGAAAAAACACTCCACGGTGCCGGCATGTGGTCTGCCGTGATCTCCCGTGGAAAGCGCCTGCGCCTGACTGACATCGACGGCGGCGCAAACGTAGGCATGCTGCTTTATAATGCCCTCGAGCGCACCGAACGCTACAACATGCCGGACACGCTCAAGGGCCAGCACATTTTCTATCTGCGTGCGCCGTATTGCCTGCATTCGGACATGGGGCGTTTGTTAGCCTCGATCACCCATGACAGCATCGGATGGCATGACACTGTCTGCGGTCATTCCGATGCCGCGCGCGTGCTCGCCAAATATGGCGCGAATAACTATCAGCAAGCGCGGAACGACTGGAACCGCAATGGGCGCGATTGTTTCCTGATCGAACTCGCCAAATGGGGACTCGGGAAAAAGGATCTCGTCCCGAACCTCAACTTCTTCAGTAAGGTGGTTTCCGACGACGCGGGAATCCTGACATTCGTCCCGCAGAACTCGGTACCCGGCGACTCCATCGAGCTGCGTCTCGAGATCGACACGCTGGTCGTGCTCAACACCTGCCAGCACCCGCTCGACCCGGACCCGACCTACCGCCACCGCCACGTGAAGCTTGAAGTTTTCTCCGGCAAGCCGCCCGCAAGCGATGACCCGTCTCTCACGGTACGCCCGGAAAACCAGCGGGCCTGGGAAAACAATGAAATCTATCACTCCCTCCGCTCCTGATGACTGTTAGTCCACTCCAACCCGACACCGCCGTGTTCCGCGAAGTCATTCCCGCGGGCGACTGGTGGGTCCATGAAATCAAAAAAGGCCAGACGCTGCGCATCCTCGACCTCGAAGGAAACCAGGCGGCGGACACGCTCTTCTTCAACGCTGCCGATCCGACCGAGCGCTACAGCGCGGACCGTACCATCCAGGAACAGTCGGCGCTTTATCTAACGACAGGCACGAAGTTGATGAGCACGGAGGGAAACGTGCTGCTCACCATCACAGCCGACACTTGTGGTCGGCACGACACGCTGGGAGGGGCATGCTCCCGCGAGTCGAACACCATGCGTTATTCCCACGACAAGGAATGCATGCATGCCTGCCGCGACAGTTTCATCCGGGGAGCACAGGAATGGAACATGGAACTGAGCAAGCGCGACATCACGTGCAACATCAATTTTTTCATGAACGTGCCGGTGTCGCCCGACGGCGGACTCACTTTTGCCGACGGAATCTCCGCTCCGGGCAGGTATGTCGAGATGCGCGCGGAGATGGATGTGGTCTGTCTCATTTCAAATTGCCCGCAGCTCAACAATCCTTGCAACGGCTGGAATCCGACGCCGGTGGAGGTGCTTATTTTTTAACTCACGTGCGGAATGGATTCCGCGCTCCAATTTCATGAAAATCCTCATTGCTAACAGAGGCGAGATCGCCGCCCGTGCCATTCGCACGTTCAAGAAGCTGGGTTATCAAAGCATCGCGGTTTATTCGGAGCCGGACTCCGGAGCACCCCACGTCGATTTGGCGGATGAAGCCTACCTGCTCGGTCCCGGCCCGGTTTCTGATAGTTATCTGCTTAAGGAGAAGCTTTTGGAAATCGCCATAAACTCTGGTGCGAGCGCGGTATTTCCCGGCTATGGATTGCTAAGCGAGAATACGGAATTCGCCCGCATGTGCGAGGACGCCGGCGTCAAGTGGATGGGGCCGACCCCTGAGCAGATCATTGCCTTCGGCTTGAAACACGAGGCTCGGCGTCTAGCAGGTGACGCGGGAGTTCCGTTGGTTCCAGGGACCGACCTACTGGAGAATGTGGAGGAGGCAATCGTCGCCGCGATGGGAATCGGCTATCCGGTCATGTTGAAAAGCACCGCCGGCGGCGGTGGGATCGGCATGAAGGTCTGCCGCGATGAGGAGGAACTGCGGCGTGAGTTTGAAAGCGTGGTGCGGCTGAGCGAACGGAGTTTCGGCTCCGGCAGCGTGTTCATCGAGCGTTTCATCCAGCGTGGCCGTCACGTGGAGGTGCAGATTTTCGGCGACGGCAAGGGACGGGTATTGGCACTTGGCGAGCGCGATTGCTCTGTGCAACGGCGTAACCAGAAAGTCTTCGAAGAAACTCCGGCACCCGGCCTATCTGATCAAACGCGTGCCGCCCTTCACGCAGCCGCGGTAAAGCTGGGCGAAAGCGTGAACTACCGCTCGGCGGGCACCGTGGAATTCATCTATGACGCGGACAGGGATGATTTCTTTTTCCTCGAAGTGAATACCCGACTGCAAGTCGAGCACGGCATCACGGAAATGGTCACAGGACTCGACATCGTCGAATGGATGACGCGACTTGCGCTCGATAATTCGTGGGAAATGCCTGGCGGTGCGCCGATCCCACAAGGCTGCGCGATCCAGGCGCGGGTCTATGCCGAGGATCCGAATCACAACTTCCGCCCGAGCTGCGGGCTCCTTACTGAAGCAAGTTTCCCCGAGTGGACGCGTTGCGATGGCTGGGTCGAACCGGGCACGGAAATCAGTCCATTCTATGATCCGCTGTTAGCAAAAGTGATGGTGCATGCGGAGAACCGGGATGCCGCTGTCGCCGACATTGGTAAAGCGCTGGTTGAAACGAGGATCTCAGGCATCGAAACGAATCTGCGCTACCTGCGCGCCATCACCCGCTGGGCCCCTTACCTCAAAGGCGGCGTGGCGATGCGTGACATGGCGGAGTTCATCTATACGCCTAACACGATCGACGTCGTGTCGGCGGGAACGATGACCACGGTGCAGGATTGGCCAGGCCGTGTCGGTTATTGGGAGGTCGGCGTGCCACCGTGCGGGCCGTTTGATTCACTATCACTTCGTCTCGCCAACACATTGCTGGGAAACCCCGAAGGCACCGCCGGTTTGGAAATCACGATGACCGGGCCAACATTGCGCTTCAACTCCGCGACGACCATAGCGGTGGTGGGAGCGCCCGCGTTGATGTTGAAAAATGGCGCGCCGGTGGCGATGAATGAGTGCCTCGAGATGGCGGCAGGTGATGTTCTGAAGATCGGAAGGTTCGAAGGCGCAGGAGCGCGTGCTTATTTTGCCGTGTCAGGCGGAATTGATTCGCCAGAGTATCTGGGGAGTTGTTCGACATTTACGTTAGGGAAATTCGGAGGGCCGTTCGGGAGGGCATTATTGCCGGGGGATGTGCTGGGAATACGGAGTGAGGTCACTCCTGTCTTCATGGAGAAAGGACAAGAACGTTCCTTCTCCATAAACCACTCGTGGAAAATCGGCGTGCTCTACGGGCCTCACGGTGCACCCGACTTTTTCCTCGATGAAGACATCGACACGTTTTTCTCGACGAAATGGGAAGTCCACTACAACTCCGCAAGAACCGGCGTCCGGCTGATAGGGCCAAAGCCGAAATGGGCACGCACCGATGGCGGGGAAGCGGGACTCCATCCTTCTAACTTACATGACAACGCCTACGCAATCGGCGCAGTGGATTTCACTGGTGACATGCCGGTCATCCTTGGTCCCGATGGTCCGAGTCTCGGAGGCTTCGTCTGCCCGGTCGTCGTCGTAGACGCAGAGTTATGGAAGCTGGGCCAACTCCGTCCAGGCGACCTCATCGAATTTGTCCCGGTGGATGAGGCTTGGGCGCGCGACCGGCAGATCGAAGTCAGCGAATTCATCGCTGGAAAACGCAGTGAACTAGCCGATCCTGTGGAGAACGAACGCGGTTCGTGTTTCATTGACTCGTTCGGCGAGGGCGATGACAGGGTGGTCGTTAGACGGGCTGGCGATCGCTACTTCCTGATCGAATTCGGCCCGCATCATCTGGATTTGAAACTGCGCTTCAAAGTCCATGTTGTCCACGAGTGGTTGAAGGGACAGTCGATCAGTGGCATCATCGACCTGACGCCCGGCATCCGATCGTTACAGGTCCATTTTGATCCCGGCGTGATCGGGCGTTGTGATTTATGGGAGAAAATCCGTGAGGGCATCACCTCGATGCCGCCGCTCGAGCAGATCGAAGTTCCAACACGAATTGTCCATCTACCGCTGAGTTGGGAGGATCCAAGCACGCTTGAAGCCATCGGCCGCTACATGCAAAGCGTGCGGCCGGACGCGCCGTGGTGTCCGAGCAATCTGGAATTCATCCGCCGGATCAACGGGCTGTCTTCCATCGCGGACGTCTATCAAATTTTCTTCAGCGCTTCCTATCTGGTCATGGGTCTCGGTGATGTCTATCTAGGCGCACCCGTTGCCACGCCGCTTGATCCCCGCCACCGGATGGTGACGACGAAATACAACCCGGCGCGAACGTGGACCCCAGAGAACGCGGTGGGCATCGGAGGTGCATATTTGTGCATTTACGGGATGGAAGGGCCGGGCGGCTATCAGTTCACCGGGCGGACGATCCCCGTGTGGAATCGTTGGCGGAAAACGGCAGATTTTGAGAACCCGTGGCTGTTGCGATTTTTCGACCAACTGCGTTTCTATCCGGTCAGCGCTGGGGAGTTGATGCGCCTGCGCGAGGACGTCCCACGCGGCCGGCACAAGCTGGAGATCGAGGAGAAGGTGTTCCGGTTTTCCGATTACGAGGCATTTCTATCGGATCACTCGGGAGAAATCGAAGCCTTTCAAAACAAGCAGCGCGCTGCATTCGAAGCGGAGAGGAAACGCTGGGAGGAAGCCGGGTTGACGATGGACGCACCGACGGAAACGGAGGTTGAAATCGATGAAGTGGTGATCCCGGACGGTTGTTTCACCATGGACAGTCCGGTGACGGGAAGTGTCTGGAAAATCGAGGTCACTGCGGGTATGAGCATCGCTTCCGGTGGCACGGCGTTGATTCTTGAAGCGATGAAAATGGAGGTATCCCTCGAAGCGGACGAGCTGGTGGAAGTCGTCGAAGTGCTCGTTGCCGAAGGTGCCAGCGTGAGGGCCGGACAAGCTCTGGTGGTTGTAATGCCAAAATTGATAGAATCATGAAAATCAGCGAACTTAGTCAGCGATACGCAACAGGCGTCACACCCTCCACCGTGATCGGAGAGATCTGGCGGAGAATCCATGAATGGAACGATCCTGCAATTTTCATCCATCTGCCCGATGAAGCAGAGTTGTTAGCACTGGCGGCGGCAGTGGAAGCCATGCCCCGCAATCTGCCTTTGTGGGGAATTCCCTTCGTGGCGAAGGACAATATTGACGTCGGCGGTTGGCCAACGACGGCAGCCTGCCCGACGTATTCCTATCTGCCGGAAAAAGACGCCGAAGTGGTGAGGCTCTTGCGCGAGGCGGGCGCCATACCTATCGGCAAGGGAAACCTGGATCAATTCGCCACCGGGCTTGTCGGAACGCGTTCGCCCTATGGAATCCCTCGGAACGCATTCGCTGCGGAATATCTACCAGGTGGCTCGAGCTCCGGCAGCGCCACAGCGGTCGCAGCGGGATTTTGCGCATTTTCGTTAGGAACTGACACCGCCGGCTCAGGCCGCGTACCGGCGGCATTTCAGGAACTGATCGGCTGGAAACCGACGCGTGGCCTGCTCAGCAACCGTGGAATGGTCCCCGCGTGCCGCTCGTTGGATTGTGTTTCCGTTTTCGCAAACGACACGGCAGACGCTGCGCTGGTGGCGGAAGTAGTGAGCGTTTTCGATGCGGCGGATCCGTTCGCCCGCGAGGTCGGTGACTCGCAGGCGTTTGAGCAGACGTTCCGATTCGGAGTGCCGCACGAACTGGATTTTGCGGGAGATCCAGATACGCCGGGATTATTCGCCGAGGCGCGCAAACGGATGGAAGCGATCGGCGGTGTTGCAGTCGAGATTGACCTAACACCCTTCACAGAAGCCGCCAAACTGTTATACGAAGGTCCATGGGTGGCGGAGCGGTGGGCAGCGGTTGG
Source organism: Akkermansiaceae bacterium (assembly GCA_031412525.1). Lineage (GTDB taxonomy): Bacteria > Verrucomicrobiota > Verrucomicrobiia > Verrucomicrobiales > Akkermansiaceae > Luteolibacter. The sequence continues at coordinate 27,441 of JANODE010000113.1, forward strand.
GGATTTTGTGGAAAAACATCCCGACGCGGTGTTTCCCGTGACGAAAAAAATCCTAGAATCGTCAAAAGGCTGGGATGCCGTTGCCACCTTCAGGGCGCAATACAAGCTGCGCGAGTTCGCCCGGGAGGCCGAGGGCGTCTGGGAGCAAATCGACGTGCTGCTGCTGCCGACCACGCCGCGCCTTTACACCGTGGCGGAAAACCTGGCAGATCCGATCGTCACGAATTCAGTGCTCGGGAGATATACGAATTTCATGAACCTGCTCGATCTATCCGCCGTGGCAATGCCGGTGGGACGGGCGAGGTCCGGCCGCGCGCCGTGGGGAGTCACCCTGGCCGCACCTGCGGGCTGGGATGCAGCCTTGTTAGGAATGGCGGGGCAATTCTGCGGGGAGGAATCGGCATCGAATGTTGCCGCGAAAATCAGCATTCCGGTTCTCGTCTGCGGTGCCCACATGGAAGGCCTCGCCCTGCACTGGCAGCTCGCTGATAGAAAGGCAGTGCTTCGCGAGCGGACGCAAACGGCCCCGGTTTACCGAATGTATGCGATGCCTGCGATAGGCAAAATTCCAGCGCGTCCGGCATTAGTCCGGGACGAGGCGGAGGGCGCTGCGATCGCGGTGGAGATCTGGGAACTTTCGCCCGCGGATTTCGGCGATTTCGTTTCAAAAATCCCAGCACCGCTCGGCATCGGCAAGGTGCTGCTGAATAGCGGCGAGGAGGTTTCCGGTTTCATCGCCGAACCACGCGCCAGTGTCGGGGCGGAAGAGATCACCCAATTCGGCGGGTGGCGGGAGTGGCTGGAATCACGCACCTGAGATTCGGGATAACGATTTTGGAAATTCTGGATTCGCCAGCTGCTGCAGGGTCTGCACAAACTTCCACGTGTCCGAGACCCGAATCCTGCAAGCTGACGATGACGATATGAAAGAAGCCGTGAGCGAGGCTTGTGCCTTGCTGCGCGATGGTGAAATCGTCGCCCTCCCGACGGAGACGGTCTATGGCCTCGCTGCGGACGCGTTGAATCCCGCCGCAGTTGCCAAAGTGTTCGCGGCCAAGGAGCGGCCGTCGTTCGATCCGCTGATCGTCCACATCGCTTCGCGCGGGGATTTGAAAAACGTGGCCATCGTGCCTCCGGAGATCGAGGAAACGGTGAACAAGCTCATCGCCGCATTCTGGCCGGGACCGCTCACGCTTATTTTGCCAAAGCACGCTGACGTGCCCGATCTGGTGACGAGCGGACTACCTACCGTTGCGGTCCGGCAGAGCGCACATCCGGTTCTCCGAGCGGTTGGTAAAGAGTTCGGTGGTCCGATCGCCGCGCCGAGTGCGAATCGCTTTGGACGGATTTCCCCGACTTCCGCATCCGCCGTGATGAAGGAACTGGAGGGGCGAATCCCCCTGATCGTGGATGCCGGGGCCTGCGCGGAAGGCCTGGAGAGCACCATCATTTCCATCGAGCCACGGGAGGGGAAAAAACCGGTGTTCCGCCTGCACCGTGCGGGACCGGTCACCAAGGAGCAATTGCAGGAATTCGGCAGGGTGGAAAAAGTCCAGGTCGTCTCCCAGGGGGCTCCACAGGCTCCTGGACAACTGCACAGCCATTACGCGCCGCTGACACCGCTCTATCTGTTGGAAAAGCCCGAGGATTTCACACCAGAGGAAGGCAAACGTTACGGCTTGTTAAGCTACCGCGGCGAGGACGACAGTCCATACGTTGCTCTGCATGATTGGGAGCAGGTCGAGTCGCTCAGCCCAGGCAGTGGAAAACTTGCTGAAGCGGCGATCCGTTTGTTTTTCGTGATGCGTCTGCTGGATGAGGCGGGCCTCGACGCCATCATCGCCGAACCTGTTAGCGAGACCGGCCTCGGTGTCGCCATCATGGACCGCCTCCGCCGCGCATCGACCCATTTCAAATAACCGATCATCATGAAAACCCAATTCATTGCCCTCGCGTTTGCCGCATCGGCATTCGCCCAACAACCGGAGTGGGAAAACCAGGCGGTTTTCCGCATCAACAAGGAAGCGCCGCACGCCACTTCCATGCCCTTCCCCACCAAGGAGGGCGCTGCGTCCAAGGCGCGACTGGAATCTCCATGGTGCCAGATGCTCAACGGCAACTGGAAATTCCACCACACCGGCAATCCCTCCGGCAAGCCAGCCGGGTTCGAAGCACCGACCTTCGACGACTCCACATGGAGGGAAATCCCGGTGCCATCGAACTGGCAGATGCACGGCTATGGCCAACCACTTTACACGAACATCACCTATCCGTTCGCGAAAAATCCGCCAGCCGTGATGGGCGAGCCGCCGCGGCATTTCACGAATTTCCCGATAGAGAACCGCAATCAGGTCGGCTCCTACCGCCACAAGTTCACGTTGCCGGAGTCGTGGAAATGTCGTCGCACTGCCATCGTGTTTGGCGGAGTGGACTCGGCATTCTATCTTTGGATCAACGGGAAAAAAGTCGGCTATTCCGAAGACTCCCGCACGCCGGCGGAATTCGACATCACGACCTATCTGAAGGATGGCGAAAATGTCCTCGCCACGGAAGTCTATCAGTATTCCGACGGTTCCTACCTTGAGGATCAGGACATGTTCCGCATGTCCGGCATCTTTCGCGACGTCTATCTCTACTCCACGGCTGCCCTCAATCTCAGTGATTTCCACCTCAATGCCGGACTCGCGGATGATTACAAAACCGGCACTCTGAGTTTCACGCCGAAATTGACCAATCACGGGAATACCGAATCCAATGCGACCGTCACCCTAACACTCTCCTCCACTGATGGAACCACCATCACCGCTCCGACCGTGACGATGAAGATTCCAGCCGGAAAGGACGCCGAAGCCTCCGTCACCATCGACCGGATTCCCGATGTGAGGGCCTGGTCGGCCGAAGTCCCGGATCTCTATTCCTATCAGATCAAACTAACCGATGCCGGTGGCCGCGAGATCGCCCACCATGCAGGCAAAACCGGTTTCCGCCGCTCTGAAATCAAGGATGGGCAGCTACTCGTCAACGGCCAGCCGATCCTGATCAAGGGCGTGAATCGTCACGATCACAACCCCGTCACCGGCCACTATTGCACCACAGAAGACATCCGCCAGGACCTGCTGCAGATGAAACGCGCCAACATCAATGCAGTCCGCACCGCCCACTATCCGAATGATCCGGCGCTGCTGGAACTTTGCGACGAACTTGGATTCTACGTCGTCGCCGAGGCGAACATCGAGTCCCACGGCATGGGCTACAAGGAGCAGTCGCTGGCCAAGGACCCGACGTGGTTCGAGGCGCATCTCGACCGGATCAAAAACCTGGTGGAACGCGACAAGAATCATCCGTGCATCATCATGTGGTCGATGGGCAATGAAGCGGGCGATGGCGAGAATTTCGTGAAGTGTTCGAAATGGATCAAACAACGCGATCCATCGCGCCCGGTGCATTACGAACAAGCAGCCCACCAGCCACATGCCGATCTCTACGCGCCGATGTATGATACCATTGCCGCTTGCGAAAAATACGCCCGTTCTGAGGAGAAGAAACCGCTGGAGACACAGCGGCCGCTCATCCAGTGCGAATACAATCATGCGATGGGTAATTCCTCCGGAAACCTAAGTGATTACTGGGCTCTTTTCCGCAAGGAACGTCTGCTGCAGGGCGGGTTCATCTGGGATTGGAAGGATCAGGGGATCCAATCGATGAAGCATTCTATCAGCGATGTCGAAGACCGCTCCGGGAACTCCCACAAAGTCAGATTGCTCGGTTCGCTGTCCACGGATGAAGGTCTCTTCAACGGCAGCGCGGTGTTAGAATCATCCGGGGAGCTTGATCTATCCGCACCGTTCACCCTTGTCGCCGAGGCCCGCCTCAACAACATCGGACTTAGCCTGGGCGGGCAACCATTGATCGCCAAAGGTGACACCTCGTATTCGCTGAAGATCACCGACAGCGGAGAAAGTCTGGAATTTTTCATTTATTCCTCAGGCCAGTGGCACAACGTCTCCGCAAAGCTTCCCGCCGACGCGGCGTCGAAATTCCACAGCTACGCCGGGACTTATGACGGCAAGGCCTTGACGATTTTCATCGATGGCGTCCAGGTCGCAACGAAGGAATGCACGGCGGAAGTTAGTCCAAACCCGTTTGAGCTGGGAGTGGGGATCGATACTGAAGAAACCGCCCGCCGTTTCAATGGTTCGATTCGCCGCGCTGCGGTTTACAAGCGCGCCCTGGATGCCTCCGGGCTGGCGACAAGCGCCGCAGATGCCGAGGTTTTACTGGAGTTCACCAAGGATGCTCAAAAGCCGAAGACCGAGGAATTTTTCGCCTATGGCGGCGATTTTAATGATCGTCCTACGGATCGCTCGTTTTGCTGCAACGGCCTCGTGATGGCAGATCTAACTCCTTCTCCCCAGTTTGAGGAAGTCAGGAAGATCTATCAGAATATTCAAACCACCGCCATCGATGTCGGCACGCCGAATGTGATGATCGAGGTGAAAAACGAAAACTTTTTCAGCCGCCTGAATCCGGTCGCCGGTTCATGGAAGTTGATTCAAGACGGAGTTGCGGTTGCCGAAGGAAAACTGGCCCTACCGGAAATCGACGACAGCCAGACCGCCATGATTGAGGTTGCCACCGGTCATGCGCCAATACCGACGAGTGAATACTTTTTCCGCGTCCGCTATGACCTGACCGAAGCGACCGCGTGGCATCCGGCCGGGATGCCGATCGCGTGGGACGAGTTTCCGCTGCCGTGGGGCAAACGAACGCCACCGGCACCTCTCACATCGGATTCAGCAGCCACTTTCACTGAAGATGCATCAGGCATCACCGTACGGGCCAAGGATCTAACGACCGTGATCGACAGGACACGCGGGATTCTCACCTCGGTGAAATCCAAAGAACAAGAGTGGTTGATCTCTCCACTAGAACTCAACTTCTGGCGGCCACCGACCAACAACGACGAGGGCGCGGATCTCGATCATAAACTGAAAGTCTGGCAATACGCCGGGACACGGGCCAAGGCCACGGCGGTTACGGCCACTCAGGAGGGCAATGACGTGATCGTCACGTCGGAGCTTGCCATTCCCGCCGCCGGGAGCACGGCGACCGCCCGCTACCGGATCACCGGTGGAGGACAGATCCTGATCGACACCGAATTCCGCGCGGCCAGGGATCTGCCGATGATCCCGAGGATCGGCTACCAGTGCCGAATCCCTAACCGCGCACCTCTCTGGCAGTGGTACGGGCTCGGGCCACATGAAAATTACATCGATCGGAAATCCGGCGCGTGGACCACCATTCATCAGGGGTTTGTTCCCTCTACGTTCCACAGCTACATCGACCCTCAGGAATCCGGTAACCGGACAGGAGTCCGCTGGGCCACTCTAGCCAGCCCAGCCGGCGGTAGCAGCCTGCGGGTGGATTCCACCGGCGAGAACCTGTTGGAAATGAGCGTCTATCCGTGCGCCGCTTCGGACATCACGCTGGCCATGCATCAGGGCGAAATCCCCGAGCGGGACTATTTCACCCTCAATCTCCAGCACCGCCAGTCCGGGCTCGGTGGAACGAACTCATGGGGTGCGACTGCTCTGCCGCAATATCAGCTTCCAGCTAACAAAACCTATCAGTGGTCGTTCATGTTGTCTCTGCCAGAGACAGCCGCAGCCCCGGTGTCAGGCCAAGTGAAGCCAAGGATGCTTCCCGTGCCTGGCGAGGAATAAAGCGCACTGCCTTGTAGGATTGGAAACTCAAGGAGAGGAGGAATCCGTCCGCCCTACCCACGAAAAGGCCAATGCGAGGAGGTAATCCGTGATTCATGGTCACCTCATGGACATGGTGGACGGATTCCGCCGCTCCATGTTATCACAAAAAAAACGCCCGGACTTGTGGTCCGGACATTTTTGAAAACTTCTTTCGGAATGATCCGAAATCAGCGGGAGTAAAGCTCGACGATGAGCTGCTCATTGACGAGTGGATCGATGTCGGAGCGCTCTGGAACACGGGAGACCGTAGCTTCGAGCTTGTCCTTGTTCACGTCCAGCCAATCGACGCCGGGCGATGCCTGCGTGAGGTCAGTCATGCGGGTGGAGAGCTGTTGCGAGGAAGGTTTTGCACCCACCTTGATCACGTCACCGGGCTTCACTTGGAAGGAGGCGATGTCAACAGTGCGGCCGTTCACGAGGATATGGCCGTGGTTGACAATCTGACGGGCGGACTGGCGGGTGTTGCCGAAACCAGCGCGGTAAACCACGTTGTCGAGACGGGTTTCCAGAAGCTGGAGAAGGATCACACCGGTCACGCCGCGACGGCGGGCGGCTTCTTCGTAGTAACCGCGGAACTGCTTTTCGAGCACACCGTATTGGAAACGAAGCTTTTGTTTTTCGCCGAGGGCGACGGAGTATTCACTCTTCTTTTTGCGTCCGGCACGAACACCGTGCTGGCCGGGTGGGAAGTTGCGGCGTTCGAATGCCTTGGATGGGCCAAAGAGGGAGACACCGAAGCGGCGGCTGATCTTTGCGCGTGGACCTGTATAACGTGCCATATAAGAATTTCTAAAAAGGTTAGATTAGACGCGGCGGGCCTTTTTAGGGCGGCAACCGTTGTGGGGAATCGGGGTCACGTCGCGGATGGAAAGGATTTCCAAACCAAGACCCTGCACGGCGCGTACCGCGGACTCGCGGCCGGAACCCGGGCCCTTCACGCGGACGTCCACTTCCTTGAGACCGTGTCCCATGGCCTGGCGGCAGGCGTCTTGTGAAACCACCTGAGCGGCGTAGGCCGTGCTCTTGCGGGAACCCTTGAATCCCATCTTGCCGGCACTGGACCATCCGATGGCATTGCCGTTCGCATCCGTGACGCTGACGAGGGTGTTGTTAAAGGTGGCGGTCACGTGAACAACGCCACGGATGACGTTCTTCGAGCCTTTGGCTTTGTGAATCTTGATTTCCTCTTCACCTCCGCCGATTTCGGCGAAGATGTCGCGCTTGGCTTCCTTTTTCGGCGCGCCTTCGATGGCGGCCGCTTCAGGTGCTGGAGCGGATGGGGTGGCGGGTGATGGAGCTGCTACGGGCTCAACCGCCTTTGGTTCGGCGGATTTTGGTGTGGTTTCTTCAGGCATGATGACAAAAAATTACTTCTTAACGCCCACGGTCTTCTTCTTGCCCTTACGGGTGCGGGCGTTGGTGCGGGTGCGTTGGCCACGGACCGGCAAACCACGCTTGTGGCGGATGCCACGGTAGCAGTTGATGGAAGTGAGGCGCTTGAGCTGGGATTGGCGCTCACGGCGAAGGTCACCTTCCACCATGATGTTCTCAGCCTGGATGACCTGGGAAATGCGGACGAGTTGATCCTCGCTGAGCTGCCCGGTGCGGATGTTTGGGTCGATCCCTGCGTGTTCAAGGATCTTCGCCGCCGTTGGGCGGCCGATGCCAAACATATAGGGCAGAGAAGCTTCGATGCGCTTCTCATTGGGGATTTCAATACCTAGGATACGTGCCATGATGTGCGTGAATTTCGCGTGAACGCAAAGGGCCTCCAGACTGCTCTGGAGACTCCGCGGGGCGGGTGGTTTAGCAGACCGCGGAGGGCTGGCAAGCCGTAAATGGAAATTTTACGCGGGTTTTTCGGGAAATCCGGGGCATGACTGAAGGAGCTGGGAATCCTTTGTTTTGCAACATCCTCCGGGGGCCGAATCTTAATCCGACTTCCCTTCTGGACAAACCAAGGAGGCATCTTAGTTTCGCCACCACTTACCAATCATCCATGGAATCCGTCCCAGACTTCGCCAATCAACTCCCCCCCGATGATGTCGCCGCGATCGACGAGCTCGGGAAAACCTTCCAAGCTTTCCGCGCCGAACTGGCCAAGGCGATCATCGGTCAGGACGAGGTGATCGAGCAGCTCGCGATCTGCCTTTTTGCCCGTGGCCACGCGCTGCTGATGGGGGTGCCGGGGCTGGCGAAGACGCTGTTGGTTTCCTCGGTGGCGCAGACGTTCGACCTATCGTTCAACCGGATCCAGTTCACGCCCGACCTGATGCCGGCGGATATTACTGGGACGGACATCATCCAGGAGTCCGGCGTGGGGGGCCGGCGCGAGTTTGAATTCATCAAGGGGCCGGTGTTTGCGAATATCGTGCTGGCGGACGAAATCAACCGCGCTCCGGCGAAAACCCAGTCCGCCATGCTGGAGGCGATGCAGGAAAACAAGGTGACCGTGCTCGGCCACACCTACACGCTGCAGCCGCCGTTTTTCGTGCTGGCGACCCAGAATCCAATCGAGCAGGAAGGCACCTACCCGCTGCCGGAAGCGCAGCTCGACCGATTCATGTTCCTGATCGAAGTGGATTATCCATCGGCGGCCGAGGAGAAGGAAATCGCCCGCGCCACCACCGGCACCGCGCGCCAGGTGCTGAATCACTTGCTCGATGGGGAAAAAGTCATCGCTTACCAACAGCTTGTCCGCCGGGTGCCCGTTCCGGAGCATATTTACGACTATGCGGTGAAAATCGTCCGCAAGACCCGCCCGGGCGAACCGGAGTCCCCGCAGTGGATCAAGGACACCGTCGGCTGGGGCGCTGGACCGCGCGCCGTGCAGTATTTGATCCTCGGTGCGAAATCCCGCGCCGCGCTGCGTGGTTCTTATATGGCGTCCCTCGAAGACCTCGAAGCTGTCGCCTCCTCCGTACTCACCCACCGCGTGATCACGAATTTCTCGGCGGAGTCCCAAGGGATGACTTCCAAGAAGATCGTCGAGCGGCTGATCAAGGAAATGCGCGACGAATGAAATACGATTTCATCGATAACACGCTGCTTTCGCGCCTCGGCTCGCTTCCTATCGAATCGCGAGCACCGATGATGGGCAATGTAGCTGGCAAACACCGCTCACCCCACCGCGGATCGTCGGTGGAATTTGCCGAGTATCGGAAATATGTGCCGGGCGACGACACCCGACGTCTCGACTGGAAGGCTTTCGCGCGGTCGGACCGATTTTACATCAAGGAATTCGAAGCGGACACAAACCTCCGTGCCTACTTTGTCGTCGATGCCTCTGGTTCCATGAATTTCGCCGGAAAGGGCGAGGCAAAAATCCAGGTTGCCCGCCGCATCGCCGCGTCGCTCGCTTATCTGTTAGTGAATCAGGGCGACGCCGCCGGCCTCTCGATCTGCACCGACCAACTCCATCTGGAGGTCCCACCCAGCCGCCGTGCCGCGCATCTTGAACGCTTCTTTTCCACGCTTGGGAAAATCCAGCCCACCGGCGAAACCGGTTTGCTCGCCGCACTGCACACCATCGCGGAGAAAATCAGCCAGCGCGCGTTTGTCGTGATTCTATCCGATCTCTTTACCGACACCGCCGCCCTCGGCGACGCACTCCAGCATCTTCGCTACCGGAAACACGACATCTCAGTTTTCCACCTGATGGACCCGATGGAAATCGGCTTCGAATTTGACCGCCCGCACCGCTTCGTCGATCTGGAGGACAACACCTCGATCGTCGCCGAGCCCAATCTCATCGCCGACGAATACAAGGCCGCGCTCCGCGATTTCCTCACCGCCGTCCGCGCCAAGTGCCACGACGCCTCCGCCGACTATCAGCTCATTCCGACCGACACCCCGCTGGAGCCGCTTTTGCGCGAGTTCCTGACCGCACGCCTTCCAAAGTCCAAGCATTAGCCCTCAACCATGCTTTTTCTCAATCCGCTGTTGCTCTGGGGCCTGCTCGCCGCCGCGGTTCCCGTCGCGATTCACCTTCTCAACCGCCGCCGCCACAAGACCATCCAGTGGGCGGCGATGCAGTTCCTGCTCAAGGCCACCCGCGAATCCCGCGGCAAGAAAAAGCTCCGTCACATCCTCATTCTAACGTGCCGGGCACTCGGCATCGCCGCACTCGCATTCGCCGGGGCGCGTCCCATCGTTTCCGGCCTGATCGGCTGGGGCGGTGGCTCGATCGATACCGTCGTCCTCCTGTTGGACCGTTCGGCCTCGATGGAATCAAAACCCGGCGACGGCCTCAACCCGCGCCGCCAGATCGTCATTGAAAAAGTCCGCGACGCCATGGCCAACCTCGGTTCGCCGCGCCTTGTGCTCATCGATAGCGCCAGCAGGAAACCGCAGGAAGTCCCCTCGCCCGACACCCTCACCGAGCTTTCCGCCACTGCTCCCACCGACACCGCGGCGGATTTCCCGACCCTGCTCAACCGCGCCGCCGAATTCCTGATGGAAACTTCCGGACGATCGGAAATCTGGCTCGCCTCCGATCTTCAATCGTCCAACTGGCACCCCGATGACGAACGCTGGGCCACCGCCCGCGCCAGCCTGGCCTCGCTCCCGCAGAAACCCGCCGTCCGCGTTCTCTCGCTCACCGGAACCGCCGCCCCTAACACCAACATCCGCCTCCTCAGCGCCCGGCGCGCTGGCGACGAAATCCTGCTCGATCTGGAAATCCTCCGCGCCGAGGAATCCCGCGGCACGGCGAACGTTCCTCTCACCACCCACCTCAACGGCACCCGCACCACGGAAAGCCTTTCGCTCCCCACCCAGTCGCTGCGTTTTCAAAAGCGCATCGCCATTCCGCCCGACAGCGCAACCGGCTACGGCTGGCTCACCATCCCCGCTGATGGAAACCCCAGCGACAACGCCACCTTCTTCGCCTATGGCCCGGCGCGGCCTATCAAAACCGTCGTCGTCGCCCCCGCCGGAGAGGCCGCCGACTATCTGGCACTCGCCGCCGCGCCTCCCGGTTTCGGAAACCAAAGCGTCAGCCGCATCGATCCCGGGCAGGTCGCCGCTCTCCCCACCGGAGACGTCGCCGCCATCATCTGGGCCGCGCCACTGCCCACCGGCCCGGCCTACGAAGCTGTCAGCCGATTTCTAACCTCCGGCGGCCACGTTCTTTTCCTGCCGCCCGGCATCCCGTCGGAAAACTCCTTCGCAGATCTCAAATGGTCCGATCCCACCGACGCTCCCGCCGGGAAATTTTTCATCCTCAAGGACTGGAACCACAGCGACGGACCACTCCGCGACGGCATCGACGGTACGCCCATCCCTGCAGAACGGCTTCGCGCCATCCGCCGCCAGATTCCGCAAGGCGACGCCTCGCCACTCGCGCGGTGGGAGGATGAGGAACCGTTCATCACCCGCCGCATTGTCGATCACGGCACCGCTTGGTTCCTCGGCACCACGCCCGATTACACCTGGTCCAACCTTGGCGACGCGGACGTGCTCCTCCCCACTCTCCAACGCATCATCGCCGCCGGTGCCGACCGTTTCGACGCCTCCTATCTCACCACCGTCGGCAGCGACGCCACCCAGCTCCTCGCCGGAGAAACCCGCACGCGATTGGATGACTACGGTTCGCCCGATCCCGCCAACGCCGCCTATCAATCCGGCATTTTCCGCCTCGGCGAACGTTTGTTAGCCGTCAATCGCCCGGCTCAGGAGGACGCCCCTGAAGTCCTTTCCCGTGAGTCCCTCGACACCGCCCTCGCCGGCACTAGCTACACCCTGCTCGATCAGGCGGGCCAAGCCAACGACCCCTCGCTCTCCCGCGACGTCTGGCGCGCTTTCCTCATCGCCGTCCTGCTCTTTTTCATCTCCGAAGCCATCCTCTGCCTTCCCAAAAAAACGCATCCGCAGGTTCTCCCGACAAAAGCCATTGCCTGATTTAACTGCGATAGGTCCCATGTGACCTATCAGACCTATCCTTTCCCTTGCTCCACCTCTCACCCACTCCCCTCACCCTTTGGATCGGCATCATCGCCTTGATCCTGATCGGCGCGTTGGCGGTCGTTTCATGGAAACGAAGCCCGCATCCACGGCGCACGGCGTTGCTGGAGTGCCTGCGGTTTCTCGCCGCGCTCGGTGTCGTCATCCTGCTTTGGCAGCCCGAATGGCTCACCACCATCCATCCTGACACGAAGCCGAAAATCGCCATTCTGTGGGACGATTCCAGGTCGATGACCACCATCGACGCCACGCTGCCGCCCGTCCTATCAGAAAAATCCGAGGTCATCTCACGCGCCGATTGGGTGAAAAAAGCCCTCACCTCGGACCTCTGGAAACCGCTCGAAGCCAACGGCGCGAACATCGTTTCCTCCACACCGTTCGCCACCCCGGCCGACGCCGGCACCTCGCTACTCAATTTCCAGCCATCAGCCCTTTCCGGCACTGATCTCGAAGCGCCCCTATCAGAACTCCTCGACAAGGAAACCAACCTCCGCGCCGTGGTCCTGCTCAGCGATGGCGACTACAACCTTGGCCAGCCGCCCGTCGCCGCCGCGCAAAAGATGCGCCTCCGCGGCGTGCCGCTTTTCCCGATCCCCGTGGGCAGCAACGTCCGCCTGCCGGACCTCGACATTCTATCTGTTTCCGCGCCCACTTACGGCATCGTCGGGGAAAACGTGCAGATCCCCTTCACCATCCGCTCCTCGCTGGACCGCCAGGTGCGCACCATCGTCCGTCTTCGCGACGAATCCGGCCGTGAGCGCACCAAGGACATCGTCATCCCGCCGAACGTCGAAACCTACGACTCAATCCTCTGGCGTCTCGAAAAGGAAGGCTCCTCCACGCTTGAACTCTCCATCCCCGTCGCCGATGGCGAACTCGTTGCGACGAACAACGCCCGCAAGTTCAACATCTCCGGGAAGCCGGAAAAAGTCCGTGTGCTCGTCATCGAAAGCCTGCCACGCTGGGAATACCGTTTTTTGAGAAACGCCCTTTCCCGCGACCCCGGCGTCGAACTTTCCTGCTTGCTCATGCAGCCCGAACTCGGCCCCGGCGAAGGCAAGGACTACATCAAGGAGTTCCCTTCAAAGATCGAAGAACTCGCAAAGTTCGACGTTGTTTTCATCGGCGATGTCGGCGTCGGACCCGGCCAGCTCACCAAGGAGCAATGCACCCTCATCCGCGGCCTCGTGGAAAACCAGGCGTCCGGCGTCGTTTTCCTCCCCGGCTCGCAGGGCAACCAGTTCACCCTGCTCGACACCGACCTATCCGATCTCATTCCCGTCATCCTCGATGACGCCCACAAGAACGGCATGCCGGAATCCATCCCCTCGCCGCTCAATCTGACCACCGAAGGCCGCACCTCGCTTCTCACCATGCTCGGCAACAACGAGGAGGAGAACCCGGAGATCTGGCGACGCCTCCCCGGATTCTACTGGCACGCCCCCGTCATCAAGGCCAAGGGCGGCACCGAGGTCCTCGCCGTCCACGGCAACCGCCGGGGGAAATTCGGCCCTGTCCCACTGCTCGTCACCAAGGCCGCGGGCAGCGGCAAAGTCCTTTTCATGGGCATCGACTCCGCCTGGCGCTGGCGGCGCGGCGTGGAGGATCTCTATCACTACCGGTTCTGGGGTCAGGTGGCCCGCTGGATGTCCTATCAGCGGAACATGGCTGCCGGCCAACGCGTGCGGCTTTTTTTCAGCCCGGAGCGCCCCGAACCCGGAGCCACCGTCACCCTCAATGCGAACGCGTTCGACCCCAACGGCGCACCGCTCAAGGAAGGCACCGTCGCCGTTGACCTCACCTCTCCTAACGGCCGCACCCAGCGCATTGAACTCCAGCGAAACGACACCGCCTGGGGAGCCTTCAGCGGCCGTTTCAAGGTCGATCTTCCAGGAGCATGGAAGATTCGCGCCGCTGCCACAGGAGCTGAGGACAAACCCGTCGAAACCACCATCCTCGCTCAAGGCGTGGAGATCGAAAAAGTTGGTCAGCCCGCGCGCCCCGAAGTGCTTGAGGAGATGGCCAAGGTTTCCAAAGGCCGCGTCATCCAGCCCTCCCAGCTTGCCGAACTCATCAAGGAAATCACCGCACTGCCGGAACCCCGCCCGCTCGAAAACCGCATTCCACTCTGGTCCCACTGGGGCACCATCGCCGCGCTTGTCACCCTGCTCGGTATTTTCTGGGTCGGCCGCAAGCTGAATGGCGCATTCTGAGGGGGAAGGAAGTCGCCTCGCTTAGAGCTTGCTCGACCACTAGTCAATCGGCCAGTTGACAC